>JAJYHT010000014.1 GCA_021784595.1 Bacillota bacterium
AAACCCGCAAGCCCTTGCTGGATGCGGGTTTCAAAGGTTTGGTGCCGGGAACCGGACTTGAACCGGTACGACCATTCCTGGCCGGAGGATTTTAAGTCCTCTGCGTCTGCCTATTCCGCCATCCCGGCATATCAAGCATCTAACGAGATGCTCCGCGTCCTCCACGTTTGGATTCAGTATTCCGCTTCAAATCCTGCAAACGATCCTCGCTGTCGCGCATAAACCGTTGCATCTTATCCTCGAACGAAGCCTGCGGTGCACCACGCCGTTCTCGGTCTCGATCTTTGTCTCGATGATGGTCGCGCGACGAGGGCGTGGTACGTGGTTGCGCCTGCCGGATAGAAAGCGCAATCTTACCCTTATCATCCATCGATAAGACTTTCACTTTGACGTGATCGTTCTCTTTCAGGAACTCCTTAATGTCCTTGACATAGGCGTCCGCTACTTCAGATATGTGCACCAAACCGGTTTTTCCGTTTGGCAACACGATGAAGGCGCCAAAATGCGCAATGCCACTTACTGTTCCCTCTAAAATTTGCCCTACTTCTAAGTCAGACGACATATAAAAGGCTGAATCCTCCCATGGGTGATTTAACGGTAGTGCCATTATATGACCGTCATTAAAGAGCTGTCAATGGAAGCTGAATGCTATGGCAAAATTTTCAATAGACTTAGGGGCTGCTGACCGCCGGATCTGGAATCGGTCGTTGTCCTTGGATCATGCCTTTTAAGGCATTAGGAGTCTCCAACTGACGAACATCAGCCCGTAATTGTCCTTGTTCCTGTTTGGCAAGTGCAATTTTTTGATTCCATTGCTGTTGATCATGCCACAGAAGAACCATATGCCAGCACGAAATGCCTATCCAAACAGCAAAATAACCAGCCAGAACCACTGCTAGCGTTCGCCGCCACCGAAATCGCAATCGTTTGGCTTGAATCATAGGTCACTGTCCCCTTCATCCGCATCACCAAACACGCCTAAGGGATCACCAGAAATCACCAATACTACTTGATAGCCCTTGGTTTTAGCCCGGTTGTACAACGTCGCCACGGTTGCCGACGCCAATCCTAGTCGCTTGGCGATGGTCTCACTGTTAACCCCGGTTTCTTTCAGTGCCACAACCTGACGTTCGCGAAATGAAAGCTTTTCCAGACCTCTAATTTCGATATTCATCGCATCACCAGTTATCCACAGGCTGTGTACAAGATGTGTACAAATCAACTACAAACTTATTACATAGTTTTTACATTATAAGAGATCCCCCCTTACTTGGCTACTCATTAGGGGGAGGATTTTTCGCAGAAATCCATATGCGTATCTTTTTACGCAAAGTCTTTTGTGCTTTACTAAAAGGCAAAGTCAGGAAATATACGCCTCGCGCCTCCCAATGGATAACAAACGAAAGCACTTTCAGGACCGGCGGGGCGGCAAGCCATGTCCACAAGCCATAACCCAGCAAGATAGCTAAAATGCTCCATACCCTAAACATTCCCCAATCAGTCCAAAACAAAACCACCACATATAGCATCCCCAAAACAACAAAGAACATCCAGTCGAGTGCATCTCGAATTCCCGGCAGGACTCGCCATTGACTGCGAAACGCCCCGTACGTGGTAGACAGCAACCCAAAACCGATTCCTGAAAGAACCCAAACCGCAATTATCCACAACGCATCGGCAGCCATCTAATTCCCCTCCTACCGCCATATGCGTTTCCACGTGGTTTGAGCATTTTTGGAGGTTTTCTTATGGCTGTAGGCCATCGAGTCGAAATCTCCTTCGGCGCTAAAATGTCCGGCTTCTAAATCCAATTGATTGATACGCAGGTTGTGTCCACGGATTATTAAGGCACCCATATCAGTGGCCAAGGCTATGGTATCGTCGTCAAAACTATCCACATGCTGAACTCCTTCAAGCACCATCTGCCGGCGATCTGTCAACACCATGGTATGTTCCCGTTTTACCGGTTTTTCGCGATATTCCAGCGACATCCCATCCCGCTCCTCTTGAAAAGTCTCCTCACCGTTATAGAGAAATTTTTCTTTTCAAGGGAAGCTATGCTGGCAATGCCTGGTTTAGACCTCCCGATATAGCGTCGGTGCATCTTTAACAGAAACATTTTCGCGCACATCTTCTACAACAACCTCAATTACGCGCGGACCCCATTGCACCATAATTCGGTCTCCAATGGCCACTTCATGGCTGGCTTTAGCCACTTGACCATTAACACGCACTCGTCCCGCGTCGCACACTTCTTTTGCCACAGTGCGGCGCTTTATTAGGCGGCTTACCTTTAGAAATTTATCAATGCGCATTATCGTTCCGCCTTCCCGTGATGATTCGAATGGTTGATCCCCGCCGCATCTGGGCGCCACGCCATAGCTCCCCCGGAAAAAAAGCGTTACAGCACCATCAGATCTAAACCGCCAACCCTGGTGGATTGGGGTATTTACGATTTATTTTGCGGTAGACACCTGCATATTAGGATCTTTCGAGCTTGGCATCCCCAATAACCGTAGTGAGGGCCCCTAATCCTTCGATGCTGACGACAATTTGATCGCCGGAATGCAACCAATCTCGTTGACCTTCTGGATAGCCTAAAACAACTCCCTCGGGTGTTCCGGTAAAGATGACATCGCCCGGCATAAGGGTCATAAACCGGGAAATATAGCTGACCAAATAGCTACAGGAAAAAATCATGTCGCTTGTATTGGAATGTTGGACCTCCACACCATTTCTTTGGCACACAATCTCCAACTGGTCCGGGTTGGACACCTCATCTCGTGTCACCAGATAGGGACCCATCGGTCCAAAGCCATCGGAGGTTTTCCCCAACATCCATTGGCTAGTGCGAAACTGCAGATCACGGGCTGATAAATCATTGCCGTTGCAATATCCTAAGACATAGTCTAGTGCCCCATCTTCAGGGATATTGAATCCCTGGCGGCCCATCACGATGACGAGCTCCGCCTCATAGTCCATATGCATGGCCCCCAACGGTGGATTTATCGTGGCGCCCGAACCCACCACGGCATTTTGAAATTTATTAAACAGGATAGGGAACTGAGGAATGTCCATTTGCGATTCGGCTGCGTGGGAGCGATAGTTTAATCCCACACAGATAATCTTTCCCGGCTGGGATACAGGTGCCAGAAGGCGGTCCGGCTGTTTTGGATCTTCGAATCCCGTTGACTCCGCCCATTGTTCCCACTGGCGAAGTTGGTGCATATTGGGGTCTTTCCCTTCAAGCACTCGGTTCATGGTCCAGGGACCGCTTCCGGGTAGAAGCACATTAGCCACCTGCGACACGCGCGTTGACTTATGGCCCGATACCCAAAAGAGCTCTTCCTTGTCATCAAACACTCCACTGGCCAGTCGCATGACGAATTCCTCCTACTATAGATTCCACACCATTTTAGCAAATCATGCCAATGAGCGGGGCATAGCTGAGGTCCCCAGGTCAGCTATGCCAAACGCGATAGTTAGACTATAGTTTAAGAAAAAGCGGTTACCCAACATTTTTGAAAATATTCCGGTTGGGCAATACGCACGGAGACCCGCCCTGGGGGTGTGGCGATGCGCACTCAGACGAATAAAAATTCTCTTTTCATAGGAGGGGTTCTTACGGCACCACGCGCGCGCGATTTAGGCCTGCCATTTGATGGCATACCCGGCCTTCACAATGCCATTACCGATGTACCGGGTGTTGAAGTGGGCTATACCACCATCATTGAAGGGGATGGGCCCCTTGAGGTGGGCCGAGGACCCATTCGTACCGGTGTGACCGCCATCTTGCCCAAAGGTCGGCAAAGCAGCATGAAACCGATTTGGGCCGGGACCTACAGCCTTAATGGCAACGGTGAGATGACGGGCACTCACTGGATCCACGATGGCGGCTATTTTACCAGTCCCATTCTGATTACCAACACGCATGCTGTAGGCATGGTTCACCACGCTACAGTGCGATGGATGATAGAACAATACCGCGATCAATTTACTGATCACCACTACTGGGCGCTGCCCGTCGTGGCAGAGACGTACGATGGCGTGCTCAACGACATTAATGGTCTGCACGTGAAAGAAAGCCATGTTCGGCATGCACTAAACTCTGCCAGCACGGGCCCTCTTGCCGAAGGCAATGTGGGCGGCGGTACCGGGATGATCTGTTACGAATATAAAGGGGGCACGGGAACGTCATCCCGAGTCGTAACATTGGCTGACACACCTTATCATCTGGGTGTGCTGGTGCAAGCCAATCACGGAACCCGAGACTGGTTGACTGTACTCGGCGTCCCGGTAGGAAAATTTCTGCGTGATCACCTCATTCATTCTCAAGACCAGGGGTCAATCATTGTTGTTATCGGCACTGATATCCCCATGCTTCCCCATCAGCTAAGGCGTGTGGCCAAACGGGCCGCCATAGGCATTGGACGCAACGGCACGCCCGGGGGAAATAGTTCTGGCGACATTTTCCTGGCATTCTCGGTGGCCAACGAAATGGACATGCCGCGCATCTCAGAAAATTTTTTAAGTATGACCTTTGCTAATGATGACGTCTTTGACCCAATTTACGACGCGGTTTGCCAAGCCGTCGAAGAAGCTGTAATAAATGCCATGGTGGCCGCCCAATCGATGAACACCGTCAAACCCTATGGAATGACCATAGCGGCCATCAACCATGACCAGCTAGTCGCAGTAATGCGCCAACACCACCGCTTAGCGACACCCAACAGATAGACGGCAACAAGAAAACCAGGCCGTCACCGACCTGGTCTCGCCGTGTTGCTTAAAGCCCGTTATTTCCCGACGGATTCCTTTAACGCCTTACCCGCCTTGAATGCAGGCACTTTGCTACCAGAAATCTCGAGGGTTGCGCCGGTGCGGGGATTCCGACCAACGCGCGCCGCACGCTGACGCACCTCAAAAGTGCCGAAGCCAACGAGGGAGACCCGGTCACCTTGAGTCAATGCAGCTTCAATCGACTCCACCACCGCATTTACTGCTTTCTCCGCATCTTTCTTGGTCATGCCCGCACGCTCCGCGACTTCCGTTACTAATTCCGCCTTGTTCAACAATATCCCTCCTGCTTAAGTATCGTTTACCAAAACCTAGCTTCGTTCCCACTATTCGCCAATAACTCGCGAAATCCTTTTTTTATCTAGAATTTCCCCAATTAGACTTCGCCAGACGGCAGGTTAAGGGATAGGAGCCGTCTCCATAATGCCCATTCAGCATCCAGATGGTGCTGTCGACCGACTTCGGCGATTGCCCAGGCTGCATCGGCAAGGATATCTTCCAGTGTTCCCGCGTCATTGGCAATATATACCTGCATAAAATCCAATACCGCTTGAAATACGGGAGTTTTAGGGATCATCCCTGTCTTCCCCAGACGCTTAGCCATTACCAGGCTGGGATACACCCATGACGCTTGGGAATCAGGGTGCACTTCCTCGGCCTTCAGATTTTCCCATTGATCCTTAACCGCTTCGGCATTGGCCACACGAACCTGGCCAAACACATGAGGATGGCGTCGCACCAGCTTGTCCACTTCAAGCGTTGCCACATGCTGCAACTGTGTGTCTGAAAGCAACGCACTATGAAACACCACTTGAAGCAATACATCGCCCAACTCCGCTTGAAAAGCATCCATGTCATGCGCCACCAATGCTTCTGCCGCTTCGTAGCTTTCATCCAACAAGTAGCGCAATAACGATTGCGAGGTTTGTTGCCGATCCCAAGGACAGCCTTCATCCCCTAGGAGTCGTTCCATCACATGAATTAGAGGACCCACGTTATCCGGGGAGCCAGGCAATTCCACCTGCGCATCCAGTCCCAGGGTCATGGTGGCCAAATCGCTCCATTGAATGTCTAGCGCTGGCCCTTCTATACTGGGCCACCATCGGATCGGAGAATCCAATGGAAACAATGCGCCAAAAGCGGCCCAAATATCTGACCCCGATGCGGGCCCTTTAACCACAAATCCTCGAGATTCGTGATTTGCATCCCATACCCATTGCCCCATAAGGGTTTCACCTCCGACTGATTGCAGTATACCAAAAGCCTAGTGCCTGGCAAAAGTTTCAACGATCATTCCACAAGGCCTGAAGAGAGGAAAGCTCGCCTGCCCCCAGCATCAAGACTCCATACACCAATACCCCAAGCAAAATGGCCGCGGAAGTGACCCAGATTTCGGGCATGCCGCCCCCAATGCGGATCCATGTTTGAATGCCCATCACCATAAGCACGGTTCCTGCCAATGGCCACCATGCCCCGGAAACTAAGCCTCCGTGATTAGGCACAATCTTGGTCCAATCGTGCCAATTCATATAGGCTGTCAATATTCCAGCCGCAACGGTCCCGATCGCCGCTCCACGGATTCCCAATCCCGGGATGACCGTTAACCACCAAGTCAGGCCAAATTTGACGACTGCTCCCAGTATGAGGTTCTTGACAGGTATCCAGCCATGCCCCGCCGCCTGTAAGGATGATCCCAAAATTTGTTGAATGGCCAACACGGTGGCGCCCACTGCCAACACTTCTAGCGCGCCGCTAGCGCCCGACCCACCGTACAGCAGATGCGTCAAAGGCCGGGCCAGCACAATAAGACCACCGCTCATCGGTAGTCCAATCAACCACACTAGGTGCATGGCTACTGCCACTCGACGGCCTGCTTCCTCACGCTGGCCACGAGCAATCGAACGGGCTACAGCCGGTACCAACGATACCGCCAGAGCCGCTCCCACAACCATGGTGAGATTGACCAAAGGCATGGCCTCTCCGCTTAAACGGCCAAATTGCGCCGTAGCTTGCTCCATGGTGAGTCCGGTGGCCGTGAGCCGCAAGGGCACAAACATCGAGTCTGCCAACAACATCAGGGGAAACAAGAGACCTGACAAGGACATCGGTAGGGCCACGAGAAACAATCTTCCCAAGTCCTTGACCGGGATAGGGCGAGGCAGCCGAAATCGCGGCTGATGATGGACTCGCCGCCATATCAGATAGGTTACCCCTATCCCGGCACCCACTGGAGCGCCCAATGTAGCCCCGGCTGCCGCAGAGACCACACCTTGGGGCAATAGCACCAAGGCCATAGGAAACATTACCGCAACCCGTACCACTTGTTCCAAAATTTGGCTCATCGCAGTAGGGATCATTTCTTGGTGACCTTGAAAATATCCTCGAAAACTCGCCTCTAAAGCCACAAATCCCAAGGCTGGAGCCAGGGCTCGGATAGACAGTGTGGCCGCCGGCTCAGAAAACAAGCCGCGCGCTATGAGCGGGGCCGATATTTCCATCAAAATCGCTAAACAGATCCCCACCGTGCCCAAAACAACTTGAGCCCAGGCACCTAGTGCCTCAGCTCCGGCCGCATCACCCTGGCTAATCTTTTCCGCGGTTTGCTTGGATAGTGCCGTCGGGATTCCATTGATTGAGATAGCTAACAATACCGCATAAAGGGGATAGGCCATCTGAAACAAGCCTACCCCATAATCCCCAAGCACACGGGGCAGGAAAATGCGATACACAGCGCCAATCAGTTTGGAAATGAATGACCCAATCGACAACCAAAAGGCGCCCTGCCAGACGGTGCCACGACGATTCTTTTCCATTCGGCCTCTCCTTATGTTGGCGCACTCTGCTCTTGCAACATATGGAGCCTGGCCATAAAAAAGACCTCGGGCTACGGCCTTAGACGACTGAAGCTCTTTTGCACCGCATCTAAGGTCTGATCGATTTCCATTTCTTGATGAGCCGCTGACACAAACCATGCTTCAAAACGGCTAGGCGCCAAATAGATGCCTTGTTCCAGCATCAATTGGTGAAAACGTCCAAATAGGTCTTTGGAAGCACGGTTAGCGCTATCGTAATCTGTAACCTGTTCAGAGCCGAAGAACACCGTAAAACCGGACCCCACCCGGTTGATCGTAATCGGAATTTCGTGTCGGTTTGCAGACTCCGTAATGCCGATTTCCAAATTTTGTGCTAACTGCTCCATTCGCGCATAGGGATTTTCCTTGCGCAAAACTTCCAGAGTCTTCAACCCGGCGGCTGAGGACAGGGGGTTTCCCGCCCAAGTGCCTGCCTGAAACATTCCGCCTAATGGCGCCACATATTGCATAATGTCACGGCGTCCGCCATATGCGCCAGCAGGTATCCCGCCTCCGATGATCTTTCCCAAGGCATAGAGGTCAGGAACCACGCCTAAAAGACTGGCCGCCGCCCCATAGTGAAACCGAAATGCAGTAATCACCTCGTCGAAAATCAGTACGGCGCCCGCCTGATGAGTCAATTCACGCATCTCTTTTAAATAGCCCGGAGCTGGCGGCACGATGCCCATATTGCCGACTACGGGCTCGGTCAATACACAGGCCACGTTGTCGCCCCATCGGTGAAGGGCTTCTTTCAGTCGAGCCACGTTGTTGAATGGCAAGCTGATGACATCCTGGGTTACGCCAGAGGGCACTCCCAAACTATCGGCAGTTCCCACGGTGGAAGCCCCCGAACCCGCTTTCACCAATACCCCATCACTATGGCCATGATAGGTTCCTTCAAACTTTATCACCAATGATCGGCCAGTAAACGCACGAGCAAGCCGAATGGCAGACATCACCGCTTCCGTGCCGGTGGTAGTGAGACGGACCATGTCCAGTCCTTCAATAGCCTCTACCAAAACTTCTGCTAGACGAATTTCATTCGGCACCGGAGTTCCAAGAATTGTCGCCTCAGCACTCGCTTCCTGAATCGCTTTAGTCACCTCGGGATGAGCATGGCCTAAAATGACCGGGCCAAAGGCCGCTAAATAATCAATATAGCGGCGTCCCTCTACATCAATCATATAGGCGCCTTCACCTCGAGCCATAACAATGGGGGGATCACCACCCACACTGCGAAAGGAACGAGCCGGTGAGTTAACCCCGCCCGCAATCACTGCCTTTGCCCGATCAAACCAAGTCGATGTCAATTGCAAAACCCCCTACAATGATATGTACTATTTCATCATAACCACTTCTGTTGCCTTTGCCCCTCAACATATTATCAGCTCTCCGGAATTTGAGCAGTTAACGAAACGAAAAGTCCTATAGATCGAGGTAGAGCGATCGACAGACGCCACCTCATACGTCATGGGGATGTATAAGGTCCAAGTGAACAGCGCGGGGGTCACCTACAGGTTGATTTAATTGTGTATCGGCTTTTGTGAGTGATCAGCTCGGTTTTATGGTTGCTGTCATCAGAGGAGATTTGGAATTGTGTTGGATGGGTATGGCCGTTTGATTATTTTGCTGCGCTAGGGTATCCATTAGGAGTAGCAATGTAAACGTAAGGGGAGTGATTTTGGCCGCTACCAATCCCATGAGAGGTGTGTAAGTTGGCGATCCGACCAAAGAATGGAATAGAATTATTGACTGCGAAGTCCTTATCATGTACGCACCAAAGCGGTTGTCCCACACTTGGAACAACAGGGTTATTTGGACGCTGCAGGAGTTAAACGATGATTGACCTTCATCTCGAACAACCCGGAATTTCACATGGATCAAGCACGCCAAGGCGCTAAGTATGGCTGGACTAGTATTGCAGACAGCTTGAAAAGCTTTTGGAACATTGAGCGAATCTGATCAGGAGTATATTATGATCTCGGGAGCGAGGGAAAACCCTCTCAAGATTGTATCGTTGCGCATTCCAAAGCGGAAGACGGACCACAATCTGAACCAGTGCATCTGGTTCCGACAGACCGCTCTAAAAACAAATAGAGGCCGTCAGAAAGCCGTGGCAGCAAGAAATGCGGATTCCTGTTGTTAGTAGAAAATACCGAGATAAAAGGAGCCGTGGAAATGCCCTATGTGGTTGACTTTAAAAAAGTGTCTACGGTTGGTCTAGAGGCTTCACCTGTAGTACAAGCGCTTGCTGGGTTGCGTGCTAGTGAAGCCCGTTACTTTATGAACAAATATAATCATGAATTTACGGTTGTGCCAGCTCGCGAAAGCCAGGAGACCATTGATTATGTAAACCGAATTTTGAAAGAAGAACGTGATCTTGAGTTTGCAGCCAAATCTTTAGAAACGTCGCGGTTTCAAGTGGAAAATATCAAATTTGCCTACGTTTTTTATGACAATGGTCTTGAGGTCAACGTCATGTATACCGTTGACGACCCTAAGAAGCGGGCCGTTGGTTTTAAGCTCTCTGAAGGGATGCAGGTACCTAAGGAATTAGAAGGAAAGTTTAAGTTTGCTAGGCAGAAGTCTATACTAGCGGGAATCATTCGGGGATCATTTTTTGTAATTAAAGGAGAATATTAAAATAAATGGGTATCCGGAATTTATAATTGATCACAGAACTTTCACCTCGCTGTCAGAGTGGCACATTTTAGGTTGATCGGGGCAATGGTCGTGGTTAAGATTTTTGGCAAAAGAGGTGGGCCCAAGTCCACGTCTTAGTGTACTAACGCCCCCGAATCTTCTTGATTCGTACCATGAAGTAAATAGGTCCATAGAACTGATCCGGGAAGGACAGTTCTTGGTACAAGGCGGAAAGTGTGAGGTATCAATGCATGGGCCCTAATTGGCACACGACAGCCAACTGCTCCTTGACGCTGTTCCAGTCATCCCGGGTGAGCCGTCCAAGCTCTCGCAAAATCAGCGATTCGTGCACGGTGACCAGCTTGCCGGTTCGAAGCCATGACGGCTTGAGCAACCCGGCCTCCGACCAATGATGCAACGCCATGTCCCCCGGTCCGTCATGCACTTGACTCGTGACCGCTGCTAGCACGATGTCGTGCGTGGCCTCCTGGTAGGACCGGCGGCTCACGACCACGGGCGGCCGTTTCTTAGAGGAGTCGAGGGAGGTAAAGGGAAATAATATAAGCACCACCGAACCCGAATCATAGACGGTCATAATCGGCATCGCTTTCGTTATCCCAGAAGCTAAAAGCCGCCTCGGCCAGTTTCAGTCGGGCCCAATCGTCGGGCTCCATCCGAAGAACCTCACGCAGCCGCGTGAGCAGACGTGCCTTGTCGCTCTCGGACAACGCGACGATTTCTTCGATGATGCGTTCGAGGCTGGCGGACATCATCTCACACCTTTCCTGATGACTCTAACCACTATTATAGATCACAGGAACCCTGCCCAGCCATGACTATGACCGGGAGCGATCACTCTCCCCGACGATGGCGTAACCGTCTCCCGGGGGGAGCGCATCAAAAGGAACGACCGCCCCGAAAGAGCCAACGAGCCTTCCCGGTCGATGGGTTACTGCACGAAGTAGCGTTGATAGGCTTGATGCCGTGTCTCGCCGCTTCCTGTTCGACAAGTGAGCCCTTTACTCGCCCCGTCACCCGGACCGGCGGGTCTCCCGTGACGACCGATGTGCTCCTCGCACTAGGTTCTACCGGGACATTTGCCCCCAAGAGCGCATGATTGCACTCGTCGAGCATTTGGAACGAGGCTAATCTTACGCGGGAGTTAGACGACGTCCCCATACGCCATGGCGGCGCAGTGAGTAATAGGCAGCAAACCCGAGAGCGGGAGGACCCAAATCTCGCGGGTGCGAGCCTGAAGGTCTGGCCGCGGTCAATCGGGATTGGGAGTGGTGCGAACCCGGATTCGATTGTTGCTGACAATCCGAAGAGCGCCCGGTCTCGGGGGAGATTCGGCGGCAGCCAATAGCCAGCGGCGTACAGCGACCAGGACAGCGTCCAACAGCTCCGGATCGTTGATGCCTGAAATGGCCTCACTATAGACCGTTTCGGCATCGTAGCCGCTGTCCCGCAAAATCTCAGCCACGACGACCGGCATGTTTTCGTCCAGTTTGAACCGCATCTAGTGCCCCTCGAGAGGCGGCAATGGTCGTGTGAGGTCTCGCGCCAACCATACGCCGTACGCGATGGCCGCATGCACATCGTCAGCGGTGAGCGCCGGATATTGGGATAGAATCCAATCTACCGGGTGTCCTTCGCTTAGGGCATCCAACACAATCGATACCAGAATCCGGGTGCCTTTGATGCAATCCGCCCCGTGACACACCAACGGGTCGACTTGAATCCGGTCCAAATAGTCCACCACGTGTCCCCCTTCCCAAGCCGTTTCATGCTTAGTATACAAATTGCACGAGTAGAGGTCATCTCACGGCTTCCCGAGCCGGTCTGGCATGGATTGTCTTAAGGCACACTCGCCCCCGAATGCCCCGTGGGTCAGGGCATGATTGCTTCGAATGCTAGATTTCTTGGACAGGCCGATACTTCTCCATATATTCGCGGAGCAGCATCCACCGGTCCCCTTCCAAGGCGTATACTTCGGTCACTAGGGCGTGCATGATCACATCGCCACCCAAAGAAAAGTCGATGCGCGATGACACCACACACTCACTCTCGCCCCGTAATCCCCATTCCCAGTCCGTGTACGCCCACTGCGGGACTTTTTTCATTTCTTGTCGATAGTAGTGGTCCGCGGATGCGTTACCATCACGAATCTCTTGCGCGTTGTAAATCTCGTGGGTTCCCGCATTGCCTAGACAAAACACTCCCAAGTAGCGTTCTGAGATACCGGCATTGACTGTCTCTACGTCGCCGCGGTTCATTGCTTCCCGGTGCTGCCGTATCGCTGCTTGCGCCATCATTAACATTCATCCTTTTCTTTGGAAAATGTCGCATGTGATGCCATCCTAGAATACTTCGGTGTTCCTGGCACCTACCCATTCGGTTCTAACATTAATATAACAGAAGATTCGGCTAGGTCGCTAAACGGCACGTTACTCCCCCTAAGGATTGCTCTCATCGAATTCGTGACGTCAGCCCAAATCAATCACACAATCCGATTTCGCCTTCGCATGACGAAGGTACTTTAGAATGAGTGATCAATCACAAAATCCGAGAGCGCAATTGGAGATGCCCCGCCATTTTGAGACCGCTCACTCTGTTTTACCAGTGAGTCGGTCACCGTGATTGGCCGATCGACTGTCGTAGCAGTATGAGCGTTCATCTTGGGCTTCATTGCTCAGTGATTGACTTTCCAATCCAGGATCTATAGTACACATGTTAGAATGCATTATGACCAGGAGGTGCAGTGTGAAGATTTCTTGTGCCACAGAGGCAGATGAGGAATACCTGCGCACCCAAGACCACCATCTTTTAGGGAGCTTACTCTCTACAAAAATAAGCCAACGCGAGATTTACGTACTGCGAAACCCCGAAGGGGTCAACATTGGATGGCTGAGGTATGGATATTTTTGGGACAACACACCCTTTATGAATCTAATTTGGCTTGACGAACCGTATCGCGGTCGGGGCATTGGAAAGCAAGCGGTTCTCTTCTGGGAAACCGAAATGCAACAGAAAGGCTTTGACTTGGTCATGACATCAACATTGTCGAATGAAGAGGCGCAGCATTTCTATCGAAAGTTAGGGTATCGGGATGCGGGATGCCTATTGCTGCCCAACCAGCCGTTGGAGATCCTGCTCACGAAAGTATTAGCATAGGTGTCGTGCCTCAGTAAAACGAGCGCACACTAGTGCTTAACGTCTCAAATTATCTACTCTCGGGAGCAAGAGTCCCGTAAGAATTCCGGTTAGGAGCTCGGGTGTAGATTGGCGACGACCACGAGCCAGGTACACCGAAGCGGTGGCGTCGGCAATGAGAATACCATTGTGGTCGTGGATGGCGTGCACTGTCTGATTGCGCGAGTCCGTCATTGAACAAGGTTACGCAATACCTATGGTATTATTGCCCCATAAGCAATACAAGGGGACTGGCGCCACCCTCGTCGTATTGATACATTTCCTAGAGTGGGGCATTTCTGAGATAGACCAATTCTTGCAAGGGAGCGATAACATGGAAAACAGTAGTCTTCATAGCGACCACAAGGCGCACGTAGCTGCCACCTACCGCGAATATTCGGATGCAGAGGACGCAATCCGCAAGCTGCTTGACCGGAAAATACCGATTGAAAACATTTCCCTGGTCGGGAAAAATTTTTCTATTCATGAAAAACCTCTTGGTTACACCACCATTGCCGGGGTGGCCAAACAAGGGAGCAAGTTTGGTGCCATTTGGGGCGGCATAATTGGCCTTCTGGTGGGATTTACCGTATTCTTCATGCCAGTAACCGGTCCCTTGCTCCTATTTGGTCCGATAGCCTATGCTCTGACTACGGCAGTAGAAGGCGCAGTCTTTGGCGGTTTGGCAGGTGTGCTGGTGGGCTTTGGGCTCAAGCATGACAAGGCGCTACAATTTGAAAAATCGATTGAAAAGGGAGATTTTCTGGTTGTGGTCAGCGGCGACGATGAGCTGATGAGCCAAGCTTACTTGGTACTTCAGACCACCAACACCAGCGAACTCGAACGTTTTCAACCCGACTCCGATCAAACTGCGTCATAAAAACGTCGCCGCTCGCCACACATCCTTCGATTTGTGTGGCCCACGAGACCTTAGTACTCGGCCTGCGTGGGAGCAGCACGCGCTGTAAGACTTTGTGCCGAAAGGACATCGACACGATAAGGTACGTAAAGATCGCACATTATCATCCCGCGTTCGATATGACCCGGCAATAGACCAACCTCTGCTGCTCGGGTGGCGCGAGGAACCAGGAAGGGGGTGACAAATTTAGTCTGCAAGGATCAGAATTGCGAATTGGACCGCAGGCAACTAAGGTTTTTGCTTATTGATCATCACAAGGTGACTGCGCTTGCACCGGACATAACCACTATACTTTAGCGGCGACTGGCTTAGGGGGAGGTGGGAATGTGGCTGAAGGTGGTAAGGTGATCATTAAGGGAAAAATCATTACTCCTAACATGTCTGTGGCAAGAGGCCAGCAATTCATATAGACTCTGCTCCCAGACTAGGCCATTGATGTGCTCATCCCCCACACGTCCTCTGCATTAGTAGCCAACATTTAAAAATTGGGCGTTGGCCAAAGCCTGGTAAACTTGCCCGCCCATACCCCGCAAAACTAATCTTGTGCGGCCTCAGCCTCACATTCGGCCATTGAATCAGAGAACCGAAAAATGTGGGTTTCCCCGAGTTTACTATGGTTTTTGGCCATTTGCACTGGAGCCATGTAGTCTATGGCACTTGCCACCAACACACGTTCCATGGCTGTCTCATCACAACGAAATAATTTGCTGCAGTGGATGCAATCCAAAAAATATTTAGTGGGAACCTTATCACGTGCGATGATAGAAAAACCGCAACGAGCAAAGAACTCAGTCTGAGTCGTAAAGCTAATCACTTTGTGGTAACCTGCGGTCTCCGCGATATTTATCGCGTATTGCACCAGAGACTGCCCAATTCCCTGTCCCTGATATCCTTTAGCTACCGTGAGCGTCCGTACTTCTGCTACGCGCTCCTCTAGTCGATGAAGAGCCACCACGCCAGCAAGCTGATTATCCGTCACCGCTACCACCAGCGACGGCAGTGAACGATAAAGAGACTCCATGGTACGCGGCAACAGTGTGCCATCTTTGACATAGTCTTGTATTAATGCGTGAATGATGGGTACGTCAGTTTGTGTCGCTAGACGGAAAAGCACTATAATGCCTCCTTATAAATCGTATAAATACTAATCCACCAAGCATACTTATGCAATCCGTTGAAGGGTTATTTCGAAAATTTTATCTCAGAGTTTACCCTGCTACGATCCCTCCTGTTGAATAACTGATGCCATATCCCGCGCACCGCAAATCGCCCCGAGCGGGATCCATCCGACCAAACCCCATGAATACCATCCATATAGACCGACCGATGATCCCTAACCTCTCGCCGCGGGACCATAGAGGGCGTGTCATCACATGGGGTTTAGTCGGTTATGAAAGTTGGGGCCAGCCGACCTTGATTACAGTCTTTCAATACGGGTGCTCTGTTAGAATACGGGCTTAGTCCCTACGATGCATAAATCGTAACCTCGCAATGAATTTAATCGTGAGGAGATTGGCCCTGCAGTTGCGCAACATCCAGCAACCCGCCCATGGCCCAATGATGCGCGTATGGGAAGAGAAGTTTCTTGCCCCAACTCTTTTTTCAGCAACGAGTTGGACCATCGAGAGCGAGAACTGGCCATGGGCGTTTTTGGTTGAAATTTCTTTCCTAGACTTCCTGAAGGTAAGTGTACGGTACAAAAACTCTTGCATCCTCCGCGGCCCATGTCATCATGGAGCCATCAGGGCATCTCGTTAAGCAAGCAATATTGGGGGCCGTGGAC
Organism: Bacillota bacterium; assembly: GCA_021784595.1. Lineage (GTDB taxonomy): Bacteria > Bacillota > Sulfobacillia > Sulfobacillales > Sulfobacillaceae > Sulfobacillus_C. Next base: position 16,190 of record JAJYHT010000014.1, read on the forward strand.
CGCCCCCGTGGTTGCGCGCGTATGACTTTTAAAATCGTAGACCGCCTTCGATTCGAAAACACGTCATTCTGGTTCAGATTGGCTTTGTTGCGATATGGGGGCCAGGGCATCGGACACGCTCGGTGCTATCCCCCTCAGCATATCGGTCAGCTCTGTCGGCAAAAACAACAGCGTATTCTGGTTAGACTTTACCGCCTCCAACAAAACGTTTAAGCCACGCAACCGAAACGCCACCGTGGAGCCTTCATAAACGCGCGCCGCTTTCACATATTCCTCGGCGGCCACCACTTCTGCCTCTCCATAGATTCTACGGGCTTCTTTTTCTGCTTGCGCTTGCGCCTTGCGACTCAAGGTCTCTTGAAGAGAATCAGGTATTTTCAAATCTCGAACCTCAACATTTTGCACTTCAATACCCCACGATTTGGCTCGGGCACCAATTTGCGCCGCTATTTCCTCATCAAGCCGACGCTGTCCTGACAACAAAAGCTCCAGGTCGCTGCGGCTGACTACGTCGCGCAATGCGGCTTGACAGGCCAAATCGATAGTCGCTCTATAGTCTTTGACGGCAATTGCCGCACTCCGCACGTCGGAAACCTTCCAAAACAACACCGCCATCAGGGTCACTGGAACTTTGTCTTTGGACAGCGTGCCGTCAGTGCTGAATTCCGTAATGGCAATCCGTTTATCGATAATAACCCCGCGTTGAATGCCAGCCCACACAATGTTCAGACCGGGTCCTGTTTGCCGCACCAACTTTCCAAAAGTGAAAACCAGCATCTCTTCCCATTGCTTAACCACTTTTACTGATGAGGCCAGGTAAATCACAATCACCACTACCACAATTAACAATGCGAGATTCATAATCGATGACGCCCCCTCTTATCCCGCGGATTCAATAATGGGACATTGGCCGCAACACGGCGGCCTCGGCATCCATCTGATAGATCTGGGTGTAAATTCAGTATACTCTCTTTTCCGACTGGTTTGATGGAAACCAAATAGAATGCCCCAGAGCCGGCGTGCCAGCTATGTTTGAATGGCTTGCGGCATGCTTTCCCAGTGGGAGGGACAGCCATCGAATGGCTTTAACACCGCGCGTACCAGAGACTGCAGTGCTTCGTACTGTAAGTCTCTAGTCACACCGGGTTGAAAAACCTGGCGCACCATCGTGGCTAGACTAGGGTCCCAGGCGCTTAAATCGTCCAGCAAGTACTTGGGTTTGGGCAACCAATGGCGATGCCACTTATAGTGACCGGTCATGGCGGTTTGCACCACTTGACTGGCAAGCCACGATACCGTGTTGGGATCATCGGCCATACGATCGGCCACATCTTTTAACAAATCACATACGGCGTAACGCCAAAACTCCATGGAACCCGGCTCCACGAGAGGAGGGCCTTGATTCCAGGTTAGACGCGCCTGGTCCGCCAATGACTGAACGAGGCCATCCCGGTCGTCAACCACAACGCCTCTGGCAAACATGGCAATGGTTGCCGGATGATCGGTCCATGACAACTCCAACCTTATCTGTTCCGGTGGATTGATAAAAACCTCAACCTCAGAACCGTCGAGTGTCAGCAACCGTCTTTGTCGCCATCCCTCGTCATGAATCACAAAAAAATCCCAGTCACTATGCGCATAGACCCGGCCATACACTCGTGAACCCGTCCAAAGAATGCCCATCAGATGCGACCCAAATTCTTCACGCATCATGCGTACGACCCGCTCAACCACGAGAATTCATCCGGTTCTCCTCTCTAGCCATTCGCTGTCCGGTTTTCGATCTCTGCATACCCATTTGACATCCCATTAAATCCACCCTACGGTAGAAAAGATGACGGTCAACGGGTACTGGAGTACCCCCTCGGCTGCAAACCGTGTGACACACGGCATGGCCGTGTGGCTGGGTTCGATTCCCAGGGGCCGTCTCCAACGTTACCCATACCCTATCGCACGATACCTGCGATTATGATACTCCTGAGAAGCCAATCACCTCTAGGCCCTTTTCCCGCAGCAGATCCACAAAGGGCTGTATCCCCACCAAATCGCCGGGAAGGTGGCCGACTACCACAACGTTGCCTTCTGCCTCCTTCCGCAGTCTGAGTTTCGCGTCAGTCGCCAAATGGATATAAACCACGGTCCCAATGCCTTGTCGGAAGTATTCTTTGGCAATCTCATAACCCCCGTTGGTTCCGGCGCCGTGAACCACCATCACCCGACCGGCGGGTGCACTTGCGGTTCCGACCGCGACGACCGGGTGAATGGGTGCCGAGCGAATTTCATCTAAGGTCATCAGAGCACCGATGACATCAGCCACCGGTTGCTCTGGACGAATGAGGGAGACCGCCTGCGCCATGCGTTGCCTGCCGTATTCATCCAAGGGATTATGGATATTTAAAAAGGGCATCTCTAATAGGCGGGCCACTGACACCACGTGGTCATAATTAGCAGACTGAAAGCGGTCCCGCCATCTTTCAGTCATAGGTTCAATGGCTCTTCGCGCTCGGTCTTCAGGTATTCCCTGGGACGTCATCAGATCAACATGCCGCTCAAAAATTTTGGGGAAATTCACCAGAGCATCTGCGGGATGGTGGGCAATTACCGCATCCACGCCCAGCTTTTGTCCCAATAATAGATCGGATGCGTGGACATCAATGCCGAACAGGACCTTTTTAATGTTCTGTCCCGGGATATAAATTGCACTGTCCGCAGGCATAGTGCTTTGACCCGCTAGCGCTACGGCCCAGTCCATAAGATCTTGCGTGCTGACTGTATTCACTTCTCCATCTCCTGCCATCTATTGATTAGGGTCAAACACGTCGCGTATTCCATCTCCTAAAATATTAAATCCCATCACCACCAAAAAAATTGCCGCTCCGGGAAATAGGGAAATCCATGGCGCCATCGTCAGATACTCGGATCCGCTCTGTAGCATCGAACCCCAATTGGGTGCTGGTGGCGGGGGTCCTAACCCCAAGAACGACAAGCTAGCCACACTAAGAATTGCACCCCCGATATTGAGCGTGCCAATCACGATAATCGGCGTTGCAATGTTCACGAGAATATGGCGGAACATGATTCGAAGGGGAGAGGCCCCCAAGCAACGCGCGGCCTCCACATACTCCCGGCCTTTTGCCTCTAACACTTGCCCTCGGGTCAGCCTCGCGAATTGCGGTATCGTCACCACACCTATGGCAATAATGGCATGGCTCAGCGAAGGCCCCAAAACCCACGCCATCGCCAGTGCCAAAACCAAGCCAGGAAATGCTAGACCCGCATCCACCACTCGCATGATTACCTCATCCACAACGCCGCCAAAATACCCAGAAACAAGCCCTAACGGGACCCCTACGCCCATTCCCAGCGAAACAATCAGAACCCCGGACAACAGCGCTCCACGAGAGCCATAGATAATCCGAGACAAGATGTCGCGTCCTAAGTCGTCGGTCCCTAGCCAGTGGGCTGCTGAGGGCGCGTGAAAAGCCGAAGAAAAGTTGGCTGCATCAGGTCCGTAGGGAGCAATCCACGGCGCAAACACCGCGCATATCAAAAACATTAGGATTATCCCCAGACCTACCACCGCCAATCGATTGCGCCAAAATCGACGCCATCCCCGCCGTTGATTGCCCCGTGAAGTTGTTTGAGTATCTAGCTGTAGGCTTTCTAGTGGCAGTTGCATTCAAGCCCTCCCCGTCACGAGTAGCGAATTCGCGGGTCGACCCACGCATAGATCAAGTCCACCGCCAAGTTGGCCAGCAACACCACTAAAGCCATAAACAGCACTGAGCCTTGCAGTACAGGATAATCGCGATCAAAAATTGCGTTGACAACCAATTGTCCCATGCCAGGAAGCGAAAAGATGGATTCTGTAATCACGACGCCGCCCAGCAAACCGCCTACCTGCAACCCTATTACGGTCACAACAGGAATCAATGCATTGCGTAGACTATGGTGCATTACCACAATCCATTCTCGGGCGCCTTTAGCTCGAGCAACTTGAATATATAAAAGGTGCATTACTTCGAGAAGCTCGCCCCGCAAAACCCGAGAAGTGACCGCTGCCAAAGGCATGGCCAAGACAATGGTAGGGAGCACCAAATGCATCAGGTTGCTCCCTACTCCTTGATTTAATGGGGTCCATCCCAAAGAAGGCAGCCACCGGAAGGACACCGCGAAAATATAGACCAAAACCAGCGCCAACCAAAAGTTGGGTATCGCTGCCCCTACCAAGGCAAGCAATCGAGACACCCCGTCAATCCAAGTGTTGGGCCGATAGGCTGCCAAGATTCCGGTTGGCAAGGCAATCAGCAAGGATACCACAACGGCCAAGACCGCTAATTCCAAGGTCACCGGAATCCTAGTCAGAATGAGCGATGTTACCGACTGTCCGTCTAGCAAGGAACTGCCTAAATTGCCTTTCAGCACATTAACCACGTAACTGCCGAATTGAACAACCAGAGGATGATCAAGTCCCATTTTTTGATCCAGCAGTCTAACGGCCAAAGGCGTCGCTTGTTCGCCTAAAATGGTGTAGGCCGGATTGCCCGGCGCGATGTGGATCAGGGCAAAAGTCACGACGAGCACAATCATGGCGACCGGAATCAGATTTAAGATACGTCGAATCACAAAGGGGCCCATCATGATCTCCTTAGCTACCTATTGACCTTCCCATACCGTAGCAAATCGCATCAGTCCATCAGGATAAACCGAAAATCCATGGACTGTCGGCGACCAGGCTTGAATCACTGGAGGATACACTAAAAAGACATAGGGTGCTTGATGCAACACGATGGAAGCGGCCTGATCGTACAACGCCTTTCGCTGCGATTGCGCAGTGGCTTCACGGGCTTGCAGGAGCAAACTGTCAACCTGCTGGTTGGAGTACTTGGGATCATTGAAGCTCCCGCCCGTGGTGTCAAATGCGTAGCTGTTCTGGTCTGGATCGGGACGACCGCTCCAACCTAAAAGATCAGCCTGATAATTTCCACCAATCGCGTCCGTCAACAACGTAGTAAAGTCGACTGGTTCGATATGCATGGTGATTCCTACCTTAGCCAGTTCACTCTGGATGGCCTCCATTTCCTGAGTGGTGACAGGGTTGTTATCTCCCAGCAGAGTAAAGGTAAAGCCATTTGGATTGCCGGCTTGGGCAAGTTGAGCCTTGGCCAATTGGTGCGAATAGGGGACCTTTAGGCTTGCGTCATAAGCCCATGATGCGGGCGAGAACTGACTATATGCCGGTGTGGCATAGCCGAAAAACAGGAGCTGGTTCAATGCCTGCCGATTGATGGCATAATTTACGGCTTCCCGATTATGAATATTGTTAAAAGGCGCCGCAGTGGTGTTGAGTTCCATGTCATCGTAGCCCAATCCCGATTTCTGGGCATACACCAACGATGAGTTCGATTTTAGTTGGCTCATCTCTTGATACGGCACACTATCTATAATATTCTCCTGCCCAGTGACAAGCGCGTTATACTCCTGAAGCGGATTCACAATTGGGGTGTAGACAATTTTGCTGAGATACGGCAACCCTTTTTGCCAATAGTGGGGATTGCGCTCTAAGATCATGTGATCATTTTTGATCCATTGAACAAATTGAAAGGGACCTGTGCCTACTGGGTGCAAGCCATAGGCACTTCCCCATTTTTGCATCGCAGTCGGTGAAGAAATCATCCCAGTCCGCCCGGTCAACATGGACAGAAACGCTGCAAACGGGGCTTTTAACGTCACGACGACTTCGTAGTTGTTCGGCGCCGACAGGTTTTGCACCAAAGCCAAGTTGCTTCGCCGCGGCGAGGCGTTGGCGGGATTCATCTCCCATTGCCAGTTGTACAGCACCGCTTGAGCATTAAATGGCGTCCCATCTTGGAACTGTACGCCGTGCCGCAGGTACAGGGTATATGTCTTTCCGCCGTTCGTAATCGTCCAGTGGGTTGCCAAATTGGGTTCTACCGTAAGAGACGGAGACAATTTCAACAGCGGATCAAAAATGTTGATAAATGCTTGGCGATCAATTAGGGCAGACGACATGGCCGGACTCAGTGTAACAAAATCTGAATCAATACCTACGTTGAGCGTGCCCCCGGCTTGAGGCCCCGCACTACTTTTGGTCGGAGGTGATGATGTCGTCGATGGACTCGAACCGCACCCCGCCACCCCAGCGGCCAAAGCTAAAGAGGCAACCACAGCCATCCCAGTTTTCCTTAACATATTATCCTCCTCGTCGTATCAAGGCGGGCTGGATTCATGATCCATACCCTGGATTCGTTTAATGAGTCCTTCTCTCGTGCGTCGGACATGTTCGCGCGCATACTGTTCGGCCAGCTCTGGGTTGCGCTCTAATATCGCTTGGTAAATTTTGCGGTGCTCTGGAACGGATGTTGCGACACGGGTTTTAGTTACCCAATTAAGCGACACCATTCGCGTGCGAAATCCCTCCAATCCTTTTAAACACTGTGTCAAATAGCTGTTTTGAGCCATCTCCGTCATCGTGTCATGAAAAGAAGAATGCGCCCTATCAAAAACATCTGGATCGACAACTTCCATTTCCATGACCCCAAGACTTTGTGACAGTTGTTCCAGCAATGTCCTGTTTGGCTCCATGGAAGCCAGTCGTGCGGCCAATCCTTCCAACGTTTCACGCAAAATATATGCCTGTTCAACATTGACCATAGAAAGCCGGGCAACAATCAGTCCTCTATGGCCATCAACCATTACCAATCCTTCGGCACTTAAACTTTTTAACGCCTCTCGTACTGGAGTACGCGACACCTCCAGTTTTTCTGCCAAAATTCGTTCGACCAACCGCGATCCGGGAGGAAGATCTCCATCCAAAATCGCCTGCTTTAGCCGTCGGTACACCTCTTGAGCAGTCGACGCAATAATGATTGGCTCTAAAGAATGGTGCAGCGCACTTTCTTCCAATGAAGTCCCTCCAATCCCTTATTAATATTCGCTCTCTTTTTTTAATTTCCTGCATAATTAATAGAAAATTTTCAATCGGTATACCGTCGACCAACAACACCCAAAAAGTAAAGAGTATTCGTATCTGGATTGCCTTGCGGGGTTTTTCCCTAATCGGGCAAACAGCCGCATCACCTCAACCGATAGGATTGGCTGGCGGGAGAAATTCATTTACAACTTACATTGTCGGCACAAGGGTGCCTAAAGATAGAAGGAGAAACCTTTGACTGGCACTTATGGGGGTTAGTGTGAAACCCGGCGGGCATCTCCAAGCTCCAAACTGGAGGGCGGATGCCCCCTGGACTCATGCGATAACACCCAGGGCCCCTGCTGGAGGCACCCGGTGCGAACTATGGATACGATCCCCAATAGCGGAGCTGGGCGGTCTGCCAGGTCCTGCAGCGCCCCGCAATCAGTTACGATTTCACCTGCAACGTTACAGCCCGACCTGAGGGTTCGCTAACTTTCTTCACCGCCGTACCAGTAGCCACCACTTCCATCACGTCTTCCGAACGATGAATAATTTCCACGCCAACATTGACCACGGCATCGGCATGGAGCGCGTCGGCTTCGGCCTTCATGCGCTGTAAGGATAGCTCGCGGGCCGTATACATTAATTGTGTCAGTTGGCTGAGTTCACCGCGCTGCAACCCCTTAAACGCAGTCGCAATGCCGCCGCTAATTCCCATGCTCATCACGCTGTTTCCCAATACAAACCCTAGAGGTTGATAGCCACTGTCAGTAATGAGCCAAAAATCCATCGCTGACAAATTGCTGGTTGCGGCGCCAGCAGTATGCTGCTGTAATCCATTCAGTTCCTTTACCACGTCGTCCATGGAAGTTAACGGGTTGTTGCCACCAAAACCAAATGCCATTGTTTTTGTCTCCTTATAAAAATTTTTTTCGCTCAGCATGATATTTTCCAAAAATAGATTTCCTATCACCAACATAGGAGAATTTGTCCACCCTCACCTTAACAAATAGCTCGCTTAATAGCTAGACTGCACCACAGTCCAAAACACTTCTTTACGATCCCGATCTCCGACAGGCATTTCGTCGCCGTCTGACTTCGCATCTTGGACCATCCGGTGCTTTGTCTCCTAGATTGCCAAGGTGTGACCCAAGTCACTTTAGCAGCCTTTGCAAAAGCGGAGGTCATGTTGACATTCGAAAGTATTGAGAACTCTGGTTGCGAAGGAGTTTATGGAACGAAAGCCACATCCTAGTGACTCCCGCGCGAAGGTCCTAACCATCACTACGACTGGGCCGGACATTCTAGAACGAGCCATGCGGCTTGTCGAACGGGTGGACCAAGAATTCTTTTCCCGTTTGAGCCCAGACTCCACAAAAGCCGCTGCGATATTTCACGCTGATCCCGGATTAAATACTGCACAGACTGGGTTTTGCAATTTTCGGTCATAGTCAGGCTGTGATTGTCCTGGCCGTTGCAAAGGTTTTACTTGACGCGTGGGCATTATATGGGTAAGACTGTTAAAAACCTCTGTCTGAGGAGTGCAACACGTGTTGACTACTACCACTTCCCGATATCTGAAGCCTATGACGGTCATCTCGGTGCTTGGCCTCAGCGTCACGGGCATTGTTGTAGGACTAGCATTAGCGGACTTTGTTCCTAATGCGGCATCGTGGACTCCCTGGGCCGAATTCTTTGTCATCGGCTCTTTGGTAGGCCTGGTGGCATCATGGTTGGGCCTTGGAGGATCCATCATGTTGGTTCCTGCGCTCTTAGCTCTTCCTGGCGGGATGCTGTCTTCACATCAAATCTCCACGGCAGCGGCCCTTCAATCCACGGTGGTCGCGTTTATCGGTTATCTTTCCTACCGTCGCCAAGGATTAGTGGTCCCCAAACTCTGGTGGTCGCTAGGCGCCGCTGGCGCGGCCGGCGCGGCCGTAGGAGCGGTCCTATCCACTTATTGGTATCCTTCCGCCATTGACTTTGCATTTGCCGTTGTGAGCATTTTAGCCGCCGTCAGCTTGTTCGTTCCCAGAAAATCATCCACTCCCCAGCCGTTTCGCAAGGAACTTTTTGCGGTGACGTTTTTGGTAGGAATTTTCGGGGGCATTACCGGTATGCCAGGCGCCTTCATTTTAACTCCGGTGGTGCTGATGATGACTGGGATGTCACTTCGTCAATGCCTCGGAACCGTTCTAGGCGCCGTGTTTGTGATGGCACTGGTCTCCTCCAGCATCAAAGTCGCTACACATGAAGTGGCCTGGATTCCCACCATAGTGTTGCTCGCCGGAGCCATCCCGCTGTCGTGGATAGGCCCGCGGCTGGCGGCGGAAACCCCAACCCGGTGGCTGAAAGCAGGCCTATTTGTGGCTATTTTGGGAGCTACCGCTGTTACTGTGGCACATGTCATTTAACTGTCCTATAATGCTTGTCAAATCCTGGGCAACTCCTATACTTAGGACAGAATTGCTACGACGTCCTGATGGAGCGACTATACAGTGAACAGACGATGGTCATTTGGGATATGGGGGGGCACGGCGTTGCTGGGCATCGCCTTACTTGTCGTCGGCGCCCATATTTGGCAACAACATCAAGCGATGAATCAACGGGTGTCCGCCGTTGCGGTCACAGTCCTACGACAAGAGGCCTTCATTGGCAGTCGGTCTAGTGATTCACAAATCCCCTCCCAATTAACACACCAATTGGTACCGGGAAGTCAGGCTGCCTTATGGACGGATTGGGTTTGGTCTCAATCGCATCCTAAAACGCCACTGCGCTATGCAATCAAGTCAGTTCGCTTTTTAGCCTCAGGAATTACCGCATCGGTCAATTCACCCACATCGGCTACGGTGTCATTAGCCTTTACGGTCACCCGCTCCCTCGCACCCAAAGGACAGAGCCAAGTGACGGGGGCCGCTACGGTATACTTATCACGATCAGGCCAAAGTTGGCAGGTTTACGGACTAACTTATAATTATAGTCCCCGCGCCAGCATAACTTCTCCTTCCAGTGCCTATCAATGGGACTTGTGGCATTTGAACCCAACCGCCCGATTGCCGCAAGGAACCTAAAAAGAAAACCGCAATGGCCACAGGTTTAGGGCAGACATTGCGGACTTCCTCACGGGTCATGCCGATGGTGATGCCAGATCTATTGCTCCATTTGTTTCGCTAGGAAGCCCGCCGCCGTTTCGGCCAACTTCACTTCCATTTCTCCCATCTTGACATCGGGTTCGCGACTGCAGATGATAATCGCACCAATGGGGTCCCCTTCGGAGATAATGGGGGCTATCACTTCTGCCACAAACTTATCTTCGTCGTCGTCGCCTATGACGCTTCCCTTCGGCCTATGATCGCCCCGGTTGTAAAATAGCGTCTTACGCTCTTCCATCGACTTTTCCACCAGTGTCCCCAGCGACTTGTTGAGGAACTCCTTTTTGGGGGCCCCGGCCACTGCGATGACCGCGTCGCGGTCGGCGATAAGCGCGATATGGCCCACGGCCTCATTGAGCGAGTCCGCATACTCTTTAGCAAAATCACCCAGCTCGCCGATAGGTGAATATTTCTTGAGAATCACCTCGCCGTCGCGGTCGACGAAAATCTCCAACGGATCGCCCTCCCGAATGCGTAAGGTTCTCCGTATTTCTTTGGGAATTACCACGCGCCCCAGGTCATCAATCCGGCGCACAATCCCGGTTGCCTTCACTGAAGACCCTCCTTTCGCTGAGCTCTTCAGAGGTAGTATATCGACCTTGCTACCTCCTTATGCATTTTTTCCCGTTTCTGCCGAATGGTACTAGATTAACCGTTTTGGTACAGTTTAACGTGCGCTTGTCGTTCCAAGCCCGATGCCCAACGCTGAAAAGCAACGGATTTGGCATTTTGAATCAACTGGGCTTCAATTTCTGGTCGCACCTGGCTGTACGGAATTGCCGTGCCTGGCTTTGCGGCCTGAACTTCGATGATAGAGTAGCCTAAATGTGTCGCGACTATACCATATTGCCCTGTACCCAAGCGGTTAATCATCGAGATTATCGGCAACGGCAAATTGGTTGACACGCCTAGTTTGATCCATCCCATGGATCCTCCGAGTTTGGCGGTGGCAGAATCTTTAGAGTCTCGACGGGCTAATGAAGAAAAGTCAGCCCCTTTTTTGAGTTGGGCCTCGAGGGAAATAGCTTGCGGTTTGGTGGATACCACAATTTGACGGGCTAGTTTGGAGGCTGGACTGACAAAAAGTCCTTGGTTGGCAGCATAAAAAGTCTGGGCTGCACTCGGCGCCAATGTCCCATTGTGGGCGGTTACCTGATTGAATGCAGCTTGCAACACCATTTGGTCCGCCACGAAGCGGCGAAAATCTTCTGCCGTCAACTGTTGAGCATTCAAAGCTCGACTCAGTGCTGTTGGGCCCCCCAACATGGGGGCTACTTTATGTTGTAAAAACTCAGCGGCTTGTTGCGATGCCGTCTGAAAAGAGATGACATGATGGCCCAGTGTCCATCGCTCAACAACCGTTTGTTGCACCAATTCCGACAGCTGCGCTCTCTCGGCAGTCTTGGTGGTGGGCAATCGAACCCCTTCCAGGATATTGGTAGCGCCTACCGCCACGTGCCAGTCATGTTCCGTTATTGCCGTCTGGTCCACCGTGGCTAAGGTAGGCGACGGAGCGCTCGCGGTTGTCCCACACCCAGCGAGTACTAGGCCCATGAACAAGAACAGCGTCCCACTTCTCTTATCCGCTTTGTTCCTTGGCACTCTGTGTAGCCTCCCCCATGATGGTCAATCCTTCCAGCATCAGGCTCAAGGCTTGATCGATACTGGCTCGGGGAGGAAGTTTGATGCTGAGTTCAGGGGCCTTGCCAACTCCGGGCACCAGACGTCCGGGGAATCTTTGGGCTAAGCTGCTTATGGCCTTGGATCCCACGGGCGAATCGCCCGCACTCCTAAACAACACGCGATCTCTCTTATGGATCACCGCAGTTAAGCGTAGTTCTTTGGCCATTACGCGAACTTTGGTCAAGTTGGCCAACGCGGATACTGCGGGCGGCATAGGTCCAAAGCGATCACCCATTTCATCAATGAGCTCCTCCACCTCGGTTAAGCTTTTGGCAGATACCATGCGTTTATACAATGAAATTTTGTGCCGCGGATCGGCAATATAGCCATCCGGCAGATAAGCGTCAATCTCCAGCTCAATGCTGGGTTCAATCGAGACCTCCGTCATCTCTCCCTTTAGTTCCCGAATCGCCTGGCCTAACATCTCTGTGTACAGATCAAATCCTACCGAAGCGATAAATCCGTGTTGTTCAGAACCCAATAGATTGCCGGCGCCGCGAATTTCCAGATCCCGCAGAGCCAGTTGATAGCCAGCTCCTAATTCCGTAAATTCGCGTATGGCGTCAAGCCGCTTTTCGGCAGCCATGGTTAGCGTCTTGTCGCGTCGAAATGTGAAGTACGCGTAGGCTAGACGCGAGGAACGGCCGACCCGCCCCCGCAATTGATATAACTGCGCCAACCCCAAGTGATCCGCGTCCTCCACAATAATGGTATTGGCATTGGGAATGTCCAGTCCCGATTCGATAATGCTGGTGGCCACCAGCACATCATATTCCTGGTCGATAAAGCGTGCCATCACATCTTCAATCCGCTGCTCCTCCATCTGGCCATGCACCACAGCCACCCGCAAGTCCGGAAAAACCTTCAAGAGCCGCATCACGGCGGCGTCCATGGCCATAATGCGATTTTGCACGTAAAAGACCTGCCCTCCTCGATCAATTTCCCGCCGAATGGCTTCACGCACCAGATCTTCGTCGAATTCGGCTACTACGGTCTCAACCGGGAGTCGATCTTCAGGAGGCGTTTCAATCAGACTCATGTCGCGGATGCCCACCATGGCCATATGCAATGTTCTAGGAATTGGCGTGGCCGATAGGGTTAAAACATCTACGCTTTCTTTCAAGCTTTTTATGCGCTCTTTATGAGCCACGCCAAATCGATGTTCCTCGTCAATGATCAAGAGGCCCAAGTCAGAAAACTTGACATCCTTGCCCAACAGACGGTGAGTACCAATCAACAAATCTACTTTCCCGTGTTTCGTATCTTCTAAGATAGCCTTTTGCTGTTTGGCGGTACGAAAGCGGGACAAGGCTTCCACCGCAACTGGATAGCCAGCCAGACGGCCCTTGGCGGTTTGATAGTGCTGTTCCGCCAACAGGGTGGTAGGCACTAGAAAAGCCACTTGCTTTCCCGCCATAATTGCCTTAAAAGCAGCCCGCAAGGCTACTTCGGTCTTGCCGTATCCTACATCGCCGCACAACAATCGATCCATGGGCCGTCCGCGTTCCATATCCCACTTGATCTCGCGTACTGACCGCAATTGGTCTAAAGTTTCCACGTAACCGAAGGATGCTTCAAATTCCGCCTGCCAAGGGGTGTCCGGACCAAATACGTAGCCCGGCCGAGCTTCGCGGAGAGCATACAGTTTGATTAATTCCTCCGCCATTTCCCTGACTGAGGCTTTCACTTTCTCTTTAACCCGGGACCACTCGGCCCCTCCCATCTTGGAGAGCCGAGGCGCCTGTCCCTCAATGCCTACATACTTTTGCACCAGTCCTAACTGGTCCACGGGGACGTACAGGGTATCGTCACCAGCATATTGCACCTGCAGGTAATCTTTATGCTGCGATTGAATTTCCAGGGTCCGGATCCCGACGTAACGGCCAACTCCGTGGGTGATGTGCACCACAAAATCCCCCGGCCGCAAATCTTGTACTCGAACGCCAGCTCGGGTTATCGTCCTGCGAGTCGATTGCGGACGAATTTCCCTCCCGGTGAGCTCGGTCTCGCCTAACAAGGCCAGGCTTAACTCTGGCACTACAAACCCGTGGCCAATTTGGCCGACCAAGACGCTAATTTCTCCTGGTGCGCCAATTCCCCACCGTACTGGCAATCCCTGTTCCAACAACTGTTGCTGCATAACATGGGCCGCATCGGAATCGCGCAGCACCACCCCTACCCGCAATCGGCTTTTAGCCAAGCGGGTCAATTCGGTTTTCAACAATTCCATTTGGCCATGGATGCGAGGCGCGGGCCGCCCTGTCAACTGCAGGCTCACTAGCGCGGTTTTGCGTTTGTGCGGCAAGAGGGACAAACTAACATCCGCATATCCTTTCAACCGGGCAAAAAAAGCATCCTGCGACAAGGTCGTTTCCAATTCAACCGGGATCAAATCACCCCGTTCCAATCGGTGCTCCTTCTCGACCAAATCCTCTTTGTCGCTTCCTAACAGCGCTTGGGCAATGCGCGGCCAATCATCGTACACAATCAGCGGGGACTTGACAAACGTTTCCGTTAAGGGCACCAAGGTCCCAAACGCGGCAGCAAATCGGTCTATGCCGGGAAATGCCCGGTCTTCTGATAAATCATGCAGATAGTGGCCGAAACGTTCTCTGGCTTTGACCGCCTGGTCCAATTGCCCGACCGACTCTAAATTGTGAATCATTTGGGCTGACTCGTCGGCAATTCGTGTCATAGCCCGTTGCCGCTGATCTTTGGTCCAAATCATCTCGCGTGCTTTGGGAATCACTGCTTGTTGGCGCATTTCCAAGGTTCTTTGCGTGATCGGATCGAAAGTGCGCAAGGTGTCAACTTCGTCACCATACCATTCTATGCGCACCGGTTCATCTCCCGGGGGCCAAACGTCGACAATGCCACCTCGCACCGCATATTGTCCTTCGCCGTCCACTTCGCTAACGCGGGTGTAGCCGGATTGCTCCAACCCGGTTAAGACATCCTGTATAGAAAGAGTTTGACCGACCGCCACCTCTAAATTCCAGGCCCGGTGGCGCAACAACAATTGGCGGGCCGATGCAACCGGCACCACCAAAACAACGTTGGCTTTTTGTTGCGCAGCCGATAGTGCGACAGTCCTCCGATGGCTCCACTCCGGGCTCTCAGCCGTCACCTCACCAAGTATTAAAGGTCGCGGAGGCAACAGATAGACCGCATGATTGGGCAGATATTGGCTAATTTCCGCTTCAACCCGACGCGCTTCTTGAAAACCTGCCGTAACCACCATCACAGGCCGAGCGATCTCGGCTGTCATGGCTGCCGTTAGATAGGCGGGCATAGCGCCCGATAAGCCGTACACTTCTGCCGACTGCCCCTTACGAAGGGCGTCGATCAATTTGCCATACGGTTCATGACTGCGTAAAAGTCCAATGAGCTCGCTGAGATGACCCACCCGGCCCCCACCCCTCGAAAAATGACAGACGAAAATGAGGGCCCGTCCGAAGATCGGCCCGTAAAGCTCTCTTTAGTCCCTAGTTATACCACAGATCGTCCATCCACGGTACCGGCAGACAATGATCGCACAAGACTTTTACCAAAGCCGTGCCATCGGACCCGATTTCTAAAATTTCTTCTTGCTCATCTGCTGACAAACTGTGCAATCCGAGCCTTTTATCGGTCCAATCTCCGCCAAACTCTCCAATTCGTCTCCGACAATGTCGGCACACATAACGCACCACAAATGCTCCCTCATTTCCCAGAGTCTTTGTGGTCTAGTGTGCCCAAGCCTCTTTGGCCCCAATCCCGTCCCCTAGCGATTAAACTGGCTCATCGCCCGTTCCATCCCCATGTCGAGCGCAGCTGTCACGGCATCTGCGCCACGTTCCAAGGTTTCGGTTAAGATTGGCCATTCGTCGCCCGTGAACCGTCTCAGAACCCAGTCAATGACACCCACGTCCCCAGGCGGTCGGTCAATGCCGATTTTGAGTCGAGAAAAATTTTCCGTGCCGATTTCTTGAATGATCGACTTTAGGCCGTTGTGGCCGCCGCTAGAACCACTCGTCCTCAGGCGGATGCGACCCAACGGCAGGTCCATGTCATCAGCCACCACCAAAATCTGGCTCGAGCTCCACCGATGCCATCGCATCATGGGGCGCACCACATGCCCACTCAGATTCATATAGGTCAAGGGTTTAAGAAACCAGCAACCGTTGTGCGACGCCACTAAACCATATCGGCTTTTGGCAAAGTGAAATCCCCTCCGTTTGGCCAGGAGATCTAACACCATGAAGCCCACGTTGTGACGGGTCTTGGCATAGTCCAACCCTGGATTGCCAAGACCCACTACCAATTGAATCTCCTGACCGTCACTCAAAGAGCTTGGAAACCGACAAGTCCTCATGCACACGCATAATCGCTTCGGCCATTAAACCAGCTACTGAATTCACTTGGATGCGGGCCAAAGGCTGCTGCAAGAGAATGGTATCGGTAACCAACACCTCCTTAATAACCGAATCATTTAACATCTGCGTCGAATTGCCCGAAAACACTGGATGAGTACAAGCAGCGTATACCGCTTGCGCACCCAGATCCATAATGGCCGCAGCGGCCTTGACAATGGTACCCCCGGTATCAATCATATCGTCCACAATCACCACGGTCTTATCGCGCACTTTGCCGATTACGTTGACCACTTCCGAAACATTGGGCGCGGGTCGCCGTTTATCAATGAATCCCAAGGGGGCTCCCAAATCCTTGGCCATTTTTCTAGCCCTATAGACGCCACCCGCATCTGGAGAAAATATCATCAGATTGTCCAGTTTTTTGCCGGATATGGCTTCGGACAAAATGCGGCTCCCTTGCAGATTGTCAACCGGAATATCAAAAAATCCCTGTATTTGCGGCGCGTGCAAGTCCATGGTCAAGACCCGGCGTGCACCCGCCACCGTAATCAAGTTGGCCACCAACTTGGCGGATATGGGCTCGCGTCCCTGTTCCTTGCGGTCTTGTCTCGCATATCCATAAAACGGCACCACGGCAGTCACCCGCCGGGCCGAGGCGCGCCGCGCCGCGTCAATGAGCAAGAGCAACTCCATTAAATTGTCGTTTACCGGCCCCGAGGTAGGCTGAATAATATAGACATCGGCGCCACGGACATTTTCTAAAAGACGCACCCGAATCTCGCCATTGGAAAACCTGCCGACATCGGCCTGTCCCAGCATAATGCCCAAATACGCGGCAATTTTTTCGGCCAAGGGCCGATTCGCGTTGCCTGTAAAGATTTTTAGTTCGCCTTCCCGTTCGAACCCCATGAGCCCGTATGTACCCCTTCCTGTCGTTGCCTCGCCTACGAACGCGTCGTGTCGACGTGGCGCTGTTTGCGTTCTTTGGCCCACCCTACCTTAACTTCCTGGCGCGAACGTGCAATTGCCAGTCCACCCGGAGGTACATTCTGCGTTACTGTGGACCCGGCAGCCACATATGCCCCTGCCCCAATTTCCACCGGAGCCACTAAATTGGCGTTGCATCCCACAAACGCTTCGTCCCCAATAAAGGTCGGATGTTTTGCTTGTCCGTCATAATTGACGATCACCGTACCCGCCCCAATATTGACCCGGCCGCCGATGGTCGCATCGCCTAGATATGAATGGTGGCCTGCCTTGGTTCCAATACCTACTCGCGTATTCTTTAGTTCGACGAAATTGCCAATCTTTACATTGTGATCCAAATAGGTTCCCGCACGAAGATGACTGAAAGGACCCACACGGCAGCGACTCGCCAGTGCACTTTGTTCGACCACGGAACGCTCTACAGCAACGCCGTCCCCCAGTCGACTCGATACAATCGTGGTCATCGGACCAATATGGCATTCACGGCCAATTTTAGTCTTGCCTCGCAGAAAAGTCATAGGATACAAAATGGTATCCTGCCCAATTTCCACATCGGCGTCAACATAGGTGGAACCGGGATCCACAATCGTCACTCCTTGATCAAATAAACGGTCCAAGGTCATTTGGCGCAAGACCGCCTCCGCTTTAGCCAATTCTCTACGCGTGTTAATGCCCATGACCAGAGACGCCTGAGGAAACAACAACGCTTGTACGCTTCTGTTTTCCGCTATTAGCAATGGGACGGCCTCCGGGAGATACCGCTCTTCATCGTGCCATGGCAATTGTTGGAGGATTTCTCGCAAATGATCTGTCCGCCAAATGCCTATCCCGGTGTTTATTTCTTGCACAGCCTTCGTCCGCGCATCCGCCTGGCTTTCTTCCACAATCGCTTCCACTTGGCCATTGCTGCTGCGCACCACGCGTCCGTAACCGGTAGGGTCCTCCATATATGTGGTGACAATGGTGGCGGCTGCCTCATGCTCTCGATGATAGGCCACCAATTGTCGGATCAAGTCGGCCGGGATCAAAGGACAATCTCCTACCAGGACTACCAGATCATGCACGGAACTCGGCAACGCATCCAATGTCTTCAGCACGGCATCGCCAGTTCCGTGCATTTCCGACTGTATCACAAAATCGGCCTTGCCTTCCAACGCTTCTTCGACACGTTCAGCTTGATATCCTACGACCACTAAAGGACGGCCCAATCCGGCCTGCACTACTGCCCGTGCCACATGTTCCACCAGGGGCACTCCGCCTAACTCATGCAGGGCTTTGGCCAGCCCGGAATGCATACGGGTACCGCGCCCAGCTGCCAAAATAACCGGCATCGTGTCTTCCATTCAAATTCCCCCCGATTGCCCCATCCGATGTACTCGAACTCAATGGTTAGCATACCAAACTTTATGCTCGCCCTACAAACGCAAAAAGGAGCCGCCCTAGCAAAGGGCAGCCCCCTTATAATGCTCACCCCACCGGTGTCAAGCCTCCCCTTGAAAGACCTCCAGTACGGCTTTTTGAATGCGTTCCCTCGCCTTTTGCGTAATCGGATGTGCCACATCTCGAAATTCACCATCCGGAGTTTTTCGGCTAGGCATGGCCACGAATAATCCTTTAAGTCCCTCGACAACCTTGACGTCATGAATCACAAACTCGCCATCGAGTGTGACCGAAGCCACAGCCTTCATTTTGCCGTCGGTGGTCATCCGACGCAGTCGTACGTCTGTAATTTCCACGGTGAATCCTCCTTGCAGCCTAGTTACAGTCGACCCAATACTGGGTGCCATAACATTCGCTGCAACAACGGCAGACTCCTCTTAATTGTCGAAATTTTTGGTACGAATGACAGGTTTCGACTTTATTTCATTGCTGTACCACCACAACATATCCATCGTTGCGCAAAGTATCCAAAATTTCTTCGATGTGTTGTTGATTGCGTGTTTCCACGACCACCTCAATGGACACTTCGGCTGGCGAGATGCGCGGGTTCCATCGTTCATGCTCAACCCGAATGACATTTGCTTGCAACAGTGCGATGTGTGCTAAAAGCCGAGACAATTGACCAGGACGATCGCCCACCACTGTTTTAATATGGAGTTGCCGGCCTTCTTCGACCAATCCTTTTTCAATGATCCGGTTCAGTAAAGTTACGTCAATGTTGCCGCCGCTTACTACGGTGCCAATAGTTCCTAAAGATACGGGTACCGCACCGGACAGCAAGGCGGCCAATCCTACCGCCCCCGCCCCTTCAACCACCAGTTTTGAGCGTTCTAAAAATATCAAAATGGCGCGCGAGATATCATGCTCGGTCACAGTCACCAGCTCGTCCACGTACTGCTGTATCAGAGAAAAAGTGAGGTCCCCCGGACGCTTAACAGCAATGCCGTCAGCGATAGTTCGCACAGACAGCGCGGGCTGAATTTCTCCTGCTTGCCGCGACATCACCATGGCGGCCGCGCCTTGTGCCTGCACCCCAATAATTTTTACCCCGGGATGGCGTTCTTTAACCGCCAGCGCGATCCCAGCAATCAGGCCGCCTCCCCCGACGGGAACTAAAATGGCATCTACGTTGGGCCTCTCGTCGAGGATTTCCAGTCCCACGGTGCCTTGACCGGCCACAATATCTGGATCGTCGAACGCCGGAATCATGACACGTCCCGTTTCCTGGGCGGTTTCCAAAGCCTTGCGATAGGCATCGTCAAAGGTGTCTCCAAACAGCCGAACCTCGGCCCCATATCCCCGCGTCGCTTCAATTTTTGTCATTGATGCTCCCAAGGGCATAAAGATCAGTGCCGTCGTACCAACCAGCCCCGCCGCTAAAGCCACTCCTTGGGCGTGGTTGCCTGCGGATGCGGCCACCACCCCCCGACGCAATTCATCAGCGGTCAGACGGCGCAATCGATTATAGGCGCCACGCAACTTGAATGAACCCGCGCGTTGAAGATTTTCCAACTTGAAAAACACGCGGCCTCCGAGCAGGTCATTAATATATCCGGATTCCTGCAGTGGAGTGGTGAAAGTGACTCCCTGCAATGCTTGTTGAGCCCGGCGCACGTCCTCTAAACTAACGGATTCCCCCATCGTGTTCTATTCCTTCCTTTGGTACAGATGTTCTTTGGCATAACTCCCACGCCCATGTGCTAGGTTTGACCGATTGCGGGTCCGCTTCATCCCAATTCAAACAACTAGAATATTGCTCGACCAACTTCTGTTCTGGCGCCACCGTCGCGACCAGAACCCCAACCCCTTGAATAGTCGCGTCAAAATCTGCCAAAAGATCTTGGGCCGCGCGGGCGGTGCCTCCTGCTTTCATGAAGTCATCGACAAAAAGCACCCTCCCGCCACGGACTGGCGCTCGGCGCGACAATGACATCGATTGAATGCGCCGTGAGGAGCCGGACAAATAGTTAATCGAGAGCGCAGATCCTTCTGAGAGGCGGTTGTCTCGGCGCAACAAGACCACTTCAACGCCCAAAAAGCGCGCGCAGGCGAGCGCCAACGGAATCCCCTTGGTTTCCACTGTCGCCACAAATTGAATGTCGGCATGGATAAAGCGTTCGGCTAGCAGCTGACCCATGGGGTCAATCCACCGTGGATTAAAAAGCAGATCCGTCATGTAAAGAAATCCATCGGACATCATCCGCACCGGATCCGACAAGGCTTGGCTCCACTGCCGCAACGAGTGTTGGGTACGATTGCGATCGGGAACATAGCGGATACCTCCCTGCACCCCCACTTGGGATTCCACACGTCCAAGGTTATGATGCTCGAGGGTATCTTTGACCAACACCAAGTCCTCACTGAGGGTCGACTTCGCCACGCCCAACTGTTGGCTCAACTCGGTGAGGCTGACCTGGTCTAAAGGATGATTGGCTAGATATTGGGTTAGCACAATGAGGCGCCGGTAGCGTCCACTCACAATCTCGGTCACCTCCTGGTGGCAATGGCACGTCTGGTATGGCAAAGTTCAATGAATCTCACGTTTGCAAGAGCTGTTCCACTAAAACCAGATCTTGTGGCTTATCCACATCCACCCCAACCTCAGGATGGGCAAAAACTAACGCGCGGCCAGTGACATTCAACAACTTGGCCACCCGTTGCTCAGCATCGCGAATCGTGAGCAGCCCTAGCGCAAATCGCACCAAAGTCCTAATGCCAATATCCCGGGCCAGTCGTACTGGAGACTTTCGATGTCCGAGCAGGACTTTGACTTGGTCTTGAATTTCTAAAAGTTTGGAGGGGTTAATCAAAAATATGTTGCCCCCGGTAAATGACCCGTCGCGAAGCCGCACATAAGTCCGCTTGGTGGTGGGATATGCGCTTTGGGTGAGTTCCTTTTCAATAATGGGGTATACGACATCGACATTTTGAGGAGCTTGGGCCAAAAATTCCTCCAGCACGGATGTGGTAATGAGTGGGATATCCGCGGTCACCACCAGAACGGGTGCATTGCTGGCATTGAGCGTACGTATCCCCGACAAGAGATTGCTGATGAGGTCTTCCCCTACCGGAGCCAAAATGGTGCCCTCGCGCTGAATCGGTTCTGGTCCTACCAGCACAATTTTCTCAATACCATTAAGCCCTTTGACAGCGTCGACTACGTAATCCACCATGGGTCGGCCTGCCACAGAAATTTCTGCCTCATAGATGGATGGGGACACCTCTTTTAAGGGTCCCTGGTTCATCTGCCCTGCCAATACGATGGCGTGCACAGCGCTCGTTTCTCCCTCTAAACAAAGTTGTTACGACCTGGAACTTCCTTAATAATTCCACCGGCTCCAGTAAAATGGTTATCTATTCACCCGTCAATCGGGTAGCCACTACCCACGGGACATGGCAATTCAACAACTTATCCTGGTACCACTCTAACTGATCGGGATCGAGCCCTATACTATAATAGGTCCCACCGCTTCCTGAAAGATAGCACCCAAACGGCGACATCCAACGAGTCAAGGCATCTTTGAAATCCTTCAAAGCGGGAGCTACCCGCCATGCCGCTGGTTCCAGCACATTGCAAAAATGGTCCGGCATTTGACGGCGTTGCCATAGCCGCTCCAACTCATCAATCGCACAATCCCCCTGATTATCCATTATATCGTAAGCTTGGTAAACCATTTTAGTCGAGACCTCGAACCCCGGGTTCATCAACAACAACCCTAGCCCTGGCCATTGTGCAAGCGGTGTCAGTTGCTCACCAAAGCCTCTGGCTCTGGCCGCTCCTTGACACAAGAAGAACGGTACGTCCATACCCAACTCAGCCACACTGGCGTTGCCTGCAAATCCCAAAGATTGAGCCCAACGCAATACCGCAGCGGCGTCTGAACTTCCTCCACCTAGTCCAGCCCCGGTCGGGATTCTTTTGTTGAGCGTCACACTTACTGGGGGCAGCTCGGCGCCCTGATCCAGAAGCCAGTGGTAGGCCCGCGTCACCAAGTTGTCATCGGTGGCCAACTGGGGATAGTGGGGGACTGTCAGTTGGTAGCGATGGTGATCACGTATCACGAGCGAATCTGCCCACTCCACGGTGTGCATGATGGTATCAATGGGATGGTAGCCATTGGCGGCTGGCGACCCCACCCATAATCCCAGGTTTACTTTTGCCTGAGCGAAAAGTTCCACCGAATGAACCATTCTGTTGTCTTTAATCATGCTTCTTAGTATAGCAAAGACGCTGTCAGGCGCGATCCCGCAATCCGCTGATCAATTCTTGCCGCAAGGCTATGCCAGCCGCTACCGCTTCTTTTACCACATTGTATCGTTCATACAACACAACCACCAAAGACTTAGCAGGCGCCTCCAATATAGCCTGACGCACCGCTTGCCCTTCGTCCAGCACCACTTGGATTTGGCTCGCACTCAATCCTAGGGCCAACAATTCATCGTAGATTAGTGCGGCTACTTCGTTGGGCTGACGCCCCCTCAAGTCTCGGTCTTCTCGAATGATGAACTGGCGGCAGAATTGCGCGGCTGCCCTCACTGCACTTTTCAGGTCCTGATCCCGTCTATCGCCAGGCAGTCCTAAGACACAGACCACGTCTTTAGCCTTGAGTTTGTGAATGAAGTCTCCGAGCGCAGCAATCGCTGGTGCATTGTGACCATAGTCGAGCAGAATGCGAATATCAGCGGCACTCGACAACTCAAGACGTCCGCGGTTAACCCCTTCGCCTCCCGCGGGAAAGGTCATGAGACCATGGCTGACCTGTCTGGGCGAAAGTCCCATGGCCAGAGCGGCCGCCGCGGCCGCTGCAGCATTGGCGATATTCATACTGGCCACGCCTCCCAGTGTGGCGGGCAACACCCGTATTCCCAATAACCGGGTTTGTTTTCCAGCCGAAACACAGACGAGGTTCCCTCTTTTGACGTATACGGCGTCTCCCCCCTGGGCCACATGCTGAGAGATAGCCGTCCCTGCTTCCTGTCCCGAAAACAACACTACGCGCCCTTTTGACCGTTCCGCCATAGACAAAACCAAAGGATCGTCCGCATTCAATACAACAGCACCAGTGTGACCAACCACGTCGACGATCAGAGCCTTTAGATGAACCAGGTCTTGCAGCGTGTCAATACCGTCTTGACCCAAATGGTCTCTTCCAATGTTGGTGACTACGGCTACATCGCACGCATCAAATCCCAAACCGCCTCGCGCCATGCCGCCTCGCGCCGTCTCCAGTATCGCCACTTCCACGGTGGGGTCGCTCAGCACCATGCGCGCTGACCATGGCCCCGTTAAATCGCCCTGCTGAATCAATTGCGAATCAATAAGTATCCCACCGGTGGTCGCCATGCCAACCCGCTTGCCGCTGTCACTCCAAATATGCGCCAGCATGCGGGTAACCGTGGTTTTGCCATTAGTGCCTGTAATAGCCGCCAAAGGAATACGCCCTGAACTCTCTCTAAAAAGAGAAGATATGATCTTTTCGGCTACAGGCTGCGACGCTCCTTGACTAGGATAAAGATGCATGCGCAGCCCCGGCGCCGCATTGATTTCGATTACCGCTCCCCCAGATTGAGCCAATGATTGCTCTAAGTTTGATGTGACCACGTCGATGCCTGCGATGTCTAGGCCTACCGCTTGCGCAGCCCGCGCGGCGTCCAAACGAAGCGCTTGGCCCACCTGACTGGTCACGTCCGATGCGCTGGCTCCCGTTGACATGTTGGCGGTTTGCCGAATCCATACACGTGTTCCCTTCGGCACCACCCGTTGCGGATGATAGCCTTGTTGCGCTAATGTCAAAAGAGCCACCGCATCTATAAGAACATAGGACATGGGAAAATCGTGGTCTGGTCCTCGGCGTGGGTCTTGGTTAAGGTCCTTTACCAGTTCCTCAACGGTGCGGATGCCATCCCCGACCACAAATGGCGGCTGCCGAAGAGCAGCCGCCACCACGTCGCCGTCGATCACCAATATGCGATATGCAATGCCCAGCACTTCTTGCTCGACCAACACCTCTCCGTGTCCATGCAGGGCCGCCGCATGAAATGCATGAGCCACTTCGGCCTCAGTCATCAAATGCATGCTGACTCCATCCCCATGATGTCCACCTAAGGGCTTGACCACCACGGGATAGCCTATGCGCTCTGCATAAGATATGGCGGCCAGTTCCGAAGTTGCCGTTACTCCATCCGGAACCGGGATGCCTGCCGAGCGCAACACGGTCTTGGTCCAGGTTTTATCTTGGCAAATGTCTGCCGCCAGGACGGAGGTGCGGTCGCTCATCGTGCCTAAAATGCGATGTTGGGCCACACCCTGGCCAAGCCTTACATAACTTTTTCCGTCAAGCCTCTCTGCGGGAATTCCCCGCTCGCGGGCAGCCCGCACAATAGCTGCCGTGCTCGGCCCGAGCTGTGCAGCCGCTACCTGCCTTCGAGTCTCTCCTACATGCTCCGCCACACAAACGTCACCCTGATCCCACAAAGTGGTCACGATGCTGATGGCATGAGTCAGTGCGGCTAAACCACCCGCCTCCGTCCCAGTTTCGACGACCACCATCACCCGGTAGGGAGATCCTTGTTCACGCGTCTTGCCATAGCTACCGCGTTCACCAGCCAGATAAAGCAGTTCTAAGCAAACATGTTCTGTCACGTGTCCCAAATAGGTACCTTGGTACAGACGTTCGCAAAACCCACCGGGTTTTCCCAACGAACAATAGTGGCGTTCGATGCCAGGCAAAGCTTCAGTTAACCGTTGTCCAAACCAAGGCTGTTCTGCTGTTGAATGATTGCCCCACGCTTTGAGATCCAAAATGACTTCCAGTGCACTCGCTAATGTATGACGATTAGGCCCAGAGAAAAAACGATGTGATAAAATCTCCACACGCCAAATCCTCCTTAATAGAAGGTATGCCCTCTAAGAGGGGTTTGCAAAAGGTTCCCGGGTTACCAAATCAAGTCCGTAACCACGTGACAGCACATGCAAAATCATGTGACTCAACGTTAATGGCTCCTCGGGCCGAGCTTCGGACACGTTATTCAGACCGCAAAGTCTGCCATCGATGATGAGCACGGTGCCGTCACCCGAAACCGTGAGCTGGTGACTGGCTGGACGCACAACTACGGCGGTATTTTCATCTATGCCCACTCCTAGTGCTTCGGGATTCTGGGCGACCGCCGCCAACAGACGGCCAATCCGCCCCCGCTGACTAAAGTGCTGATCGATCACCGCATCCGACCACAGTCCCATGCCGGGAGACATGTTGACCGTGTTGCGGGCCGGAGTCTCTTCGGCCGATCCTGCCATGATCATGGTTCGAGACATCATGGAAGCACCCGCTGAAGTGCCAGCCACGACGATCCCACCCTTCCACGCGTCCAGCAATGCTTGATGAAACAGAGTCCCACCTAGCACGCTGGTGATCCGCAATTGATCGCCTCCGGTAAAAAAGACGCCAGCGACCTTCTTGAGAGCTTGTCGGGCGTGCGGCAAACTGGCCTCGCCGCGGGTTTCGATGCAGACGGGCACAACTTCCAAACCAAATTGCGAAAATGCGTGATGGTAAGTTTCAAAACTAAGCGTCCCTTGGCGGGAGGCAGTGGTCACCACCGCCAGAGGTGCATTAGGCAAGTATTCGCGGGCTAAGTCGGTAATCCGTTGGAGAATTTCTGGATGCCCAAATTTATCTTCGTGTCCGCCGATAATGACCAAAGGGCCGATGATGGTCTCCCCCTCAACCAAAGTTCCCCGGGTTTATGCTTCCCGACCGAACCTAGTCTGGCTCAACTGAGGGGATTTATACAATAAAGGAGCCGATGGCTCGGCTCCTTTAAATGAAAAAAGCCTCGAACTTCGAGGCGTAAATCTTAGTTAACTGGATAATTCGGGAAGGATGAGCTCGACGGTTTCCGTCAACACATCCGTGTAAGAGTAAGAGATTCGACGTTCGGTACGTTCATCCACGTGCCCTTCTTCAATCTTGACTACAAAAATGTGGGGATAGGTCTTTTCAAGAATTCCCTCTTTTTCGTCAATCTTTTTTCGTCCCTTATTCGCCTTTACACGAATTTTTTCACCAACGTGGGAATCAAGTTCTTTTTTAATGTCTTCTAAGACACTTTTAGCCGCCACGCGTGCTCACTTCCTTCCTCACTAATGAAGGGCAACACGCAAATTTTAACATGAAGGACCATAACTGTCAAGGAAGCAATCATTTTACCAATACTGGTCATCATCGGTCAAGAGCGATCTGGCGACACAGCAATATATTTTTTCTCATTTCCTCGTTCCCACCATGTTCTGTCTATTCCCGACGGGGATGAGCCCACTGCAAAAACAAAAATCTTTCATAAGGTGTAGGCGAGACAATAGGCCGGTTTTCGTTCAGCGCCACTCGCCACTTACTCATGACATCTTGCAGCTCCGGGGAATATTGTTCCTGATATCTCTGTAACTTATCGAGCATTTTATGCGCTCCGCCAAGGTTTGCACGAGCCTCGTGGATAAAAAATGCAGCCAGCCAAATTGCCGCTTGTTGTCGGCTTTGGTGCTCGTGCCGCCACAGAGTTTCCAACACTTCATGAGCTAAAAAGTATTGCTGGTGCGCTAAAGCACGTTCGAAATCCGCCCACGCCGGTGTAGCCGGGTCGCGGCCAGGAATCTGTATATGTTCACGCACAAACCGGTGGTTCCCATCGACCTCGACAATGATCACATCGGTAAATTTCGCTAAAATAGGATCAAACGTACCAATGGTATCCTTTGCCACCTTGATCTGGGATTGCGTCAAACCATCAGCCAGAGTCACATGCGGTACAAAAAACAACGGCTGGTAATGGATCCAGGTCCGATCCAGCACTCCCTCTAAGACATCAAACAATGCGCGGTGAAATGCCCGTAGTCGAGATGTCGGATGCGGCGCTAAGAACAACACCCCGGCATCCTCTTTAAATGTGTCCACCGTATAAAACCATACAGGCGGCAAATTCCCAAATTGATATCCTGCAAGCAATTCGATGATTTGTTCGGGTGCGAGGGTTTGCGCTACCAGAAGAGATAAATGCGGCAGCTCAGGGTCGCCCGCGCGACTAGGACGCAGCCCTTTGTCATCCAGGCGGTCGCACAGTGCCTTCACCCGGGCCGTGGCTGCGGGATCCAACAACAGTTCCAATGCATATGGCATACGTCCACCCCTTTCCTCCAAAAAATCACGACGGCCCGTCTTATCAAAATTACGACCATCTAGCGGGCAACACGCTGGGACGCACCTTTCGTTCTCAGTATACAGGCCAGCGAGTTGCCCAGCACTTGCTGGCCCAAAGGGACCATGATTATAGGATCCTTTGGAACCGAATTGGCGGGACTAACGAGCCGTGACACAGTCTGCACTCGGATCCACAATATAAAGACATAGACCAGCTGAGGTCTGAAAGATGAAATTTCTGCCTTGCCGTTGTCGGACAAACTAAGCTTTGGGGTGTTTTTTGGGGAGGTTTTTTCGGTGCTTAGTCAAATTGTCCCCGTTTGGGGCATAGTAGGTATCGTAGCTGGTGCGCCTCTGATGGCTATAGTGGCTTTTGGACTGGGACGAAAGGCTAGTATCCGAGCCCTTAATCATCCAATTCGACAACGCGTCGTCAGGTTTCCTGGCCGCCATTCAAGATGGTTCCGACGCATCGGGAAAGCTCAAATGTTTAGTGTCAAGGCTCGGCGGCATCACGCCCATGGCCATAGTTCGCGGCCCAAAAGGGGTACCCCAGTCATCATGCTGTCGGGGCATGATTCTCATACTGGGCCATAAAGAAACCGACAATGATTTTTTTGAAGAATCAGCCCAACTCGGAGGATCCTCTCATCGCAGTAGCGAATGACTATCTATTAACCACCAAGTGGATAGATCTAAAAACACTGAGAGGATGTCACTATGCCCAACCACGTTCATATTGAGATCGATGTGCCGGTTGCCATGCGGGATGGGACCCTATTGCGCGCCAATGTTTACCAACCGGCAGAAGGCCAAGATTTTCCGGTGCTGCTGACTCGCCTGCCCTATGGCAAAGATTTCCCACTAGGTACAGCCTTTTTGGATCCCGTGCGCGCCGCCCAAGCTGGTTACATCGTGGTAATTCAAGACGTACGAGGACGCTACCGGTCTGACGGACCATGGGATCCGTTTGTCTTTGAATTTGACGATGGTTACGATACCGTCGAATGGTGTGCTAATCTGCCTCGCAGCAATGGAAAAGTCGGCATGTACGGAGGATCCTACTTTGGGATGACACAGTGGCAGGCCGCCGTGGGCGGGCCACCGCATTTGGCATCCTTATTCCCTGCCATTACCTGGGGCAACCACCTCAATGGCACACATCGTCGGGGCGGCGCCTTCGAATGGGGACTGTGGGCCTATTGGATACTGAACACCCTAGCGCTTGATACCGTCGCACGACAATGGCGCTCCGATCCAGCACACTTGCAGCGCATCTTGCTGGAGACCGTACAGCAAATCGATGCCTTGGCCGAATCAGGGTACAACACCCTGCCGTTAAATCAATTACCCGGCATTGAGACAATCGCGCCATATTTTCATCGGATGATGGCCGAACCCCTGGATTCTCCCGTGTGGAACCGATTAAACATTACTGGCAGATTTGATCGGATTACCATCCCCTCGTATCTCTTGGGCGGTTGGTATGACATATTTCTGGGTGAAACCCTCAACAATTACCAATTGCTGAAGAAAAACCGCATACCTGGCTCTCCCCGGCTCATCATTGGCCCGTGGGCCCATGGGTTGTTTTCCAACGTCATTGGTGAGCGAGACTTTGGTTTAGCCACCTCCGCCCAGTTCATCAACTATCGTGAAGACTTGACCGGTCTGCAGCTAAGATGGTTCGATGCCACCTTAAAGAGCATTGCCAATGGACTGTGGCAGGAACCGCCGGTTCAGGTGTTTGTGATGGGAGAAAACCGATGGCGCTACTTTACTGACTGGCCTGTTCCTTCAGCTCTGCCGTTTGACCTGTATTTAGACAGTGCGGGCCACGCCAACACTCGGCACGGCGACGGAATGCTGACGCCTGCATTGCCGTGCCAGTGCATCCCTGACCGGTATATATACGACCCGCAAAACCCGGTTCCCACTGAAGGCGGAGCGTTATTGATGCCCGGTCTCTATCCGCAAGGTCCCAAAGACCAATCGGCAATCGAAGAGCGCCCGGATGTCCTTTGCTACTCCACAATGCCCCTAGCCAACGATGTGATTGTGATTGGGCCCGTCACCCTCACCTTATATATCGCCAGCACGGCGCCAGACACCGATTTCGTCGCTCGTTTAGTCGACGTTTTTCCAGATGGCCGCGCCTACAATCTAACGGACGGTATCACCCGAGCCAGCTACCGTGGCGCCGATTGGACCAATCCTTCGGCAATCCGCCCCAGTCTCCTCGATCCTAACCAGGTCTATGCCCTCACCATTGATTTGTGGGCCACCGCCAACACGTTCAGGGCGGGGCACCGCATACGGTTGGATGTGACCAGTAGCAGCTTTCCACGCTGGGACCGCAACTTAAATACAGGGGAAAGCGGTCTAGACAGTGCGCATATGGCCAGTGCTCAGGAGACCATCTTTCACGATCTCGACCGTCCGAGCGTCCTGCATTTAATGACCATCCCGGCCCATGCCTAAGAAGACACATGATGCGGATTTGCCCAGTTATACTGGCCCGATGGAATCAACAGATGGCCTCTGACGCGATTCCCTCCGGCCCCAGCACACACATTTTACGGGCGAGACACGCCGATAATAATCGCGATGATTAACATGACCCATACATAGGTCACGTACTGGGTCACACGCCCCGATTGAATACGGCGCAGGTAACCGGCAATCCAGCGAAAAATGGCCAATATCGGCTGATATAGCTGTTGCTCCACGCGATAGACTACCGTATGGCGGTAAAAGCGTGCCCCTTTCGTGTCTATTCGCGACCGCTTGAGCCCGTAAAAAGATCCAAATGCCAATCTTATGGGGTGTACAAACCCTTCTGATGAAAAACTCGTTGCATCTCGATAGGGCACTAATCCTCCCGTCCAAGGTGCAGTCCGGCGGATCTTTTGCCCTCTTCGCATCCACTGCCGAATCAGCCACAGCAGGCCCACCAGCAAAATTCCCATGCCCAACAGAACATAAGGATCCCCGACCGAGAATCCTTGGGGGAAAAAGACTGTCCCCTGAGCTCCGGGGGCTGGCACCAAATTGACGCCAATCGGCACTAAGGGAGGCGCAGAGGCCGGGTTGACAAAGGTGTTGGCCAATACTCCCCGAGGAGTGGCTAACAGACCCTCGAGATTGCGGTTAAGCCATGGCAGAACCCATGGCACCCCGGGGCCACTGAGGACAGCCAACACCAAAGGTAAAGCCAGTCCCCATCGAAACGCAGCGGGAGATTCGGTGACTGCCAATGATTCCGTTTGGTGCAAAGGACCCAAAAAAATGAAGGCGAACCACCGCAGGTAGGTAGTCAACCCCAACGCAATGGCGACCGCTAAAAACGTTCCGGCAATCACCAGCCCCAGGTGTCCCATATGACTTTGCATCGAGTTAGGGAGAGGCTTTAAAATCGCTTCGAGTATCAACCACTCGCCCACAAACCCACCAAACGGAGGAATGGCTGCCAAGGTGACGATGCCTCCCAACGCCCACGACCCTGTCCAAGGCGCCCTGCGCATCAACCCACCCAACCGATCCAATGTGTGGCCCCATTTCCCCGTATAGTCGGTAGACGTAAACAGAACAAATTTTGCGCCCGCATGCATCACCAACAGCAGGACGGCTCCATCCAAGGCCATGGTCGCTGCCACGTTGTGGGGACTGAGAACACTTTGTATATGCCAGACACCCAAGCCAGCGAACACCAAACCCATGATTTCCAATGTGGAATAGGCCAGTATGCGTTTAACATGACGTGAAATGACACCATATAGGGCTCCCGTCAATGCGCCTAGCACACCCAGCACCAGCAGCACGATACCCCAACTGAGGCCTGGATGGGTCATCTCGTCCATGGCTAGAATTCCGCTGATGGCCAGGGCTGTCAAGAGACCCGAATATAGGCCCGCCACTGCGCCAGGAGCCTCCGGCTCGGCCATCGGAATCCAGATCATGACTGGAAAGAGGCCGGCCTTGACACCAAACGCAATAAGGGTCAGCACCATAATTCCACTGACAACCCATGCACTTAAATGTCTAGCCGATGAGTGAAGTGATCCAAACCCATCTTGCAGTTGAAGTCCTGCGTGGGGCATAAGCCAGGCCAGGGCCAACAAGAGAAACATTCCGCCAAGTTCAGAAAGCGCTAACAACGCCCAGCCCGCATTCCACACCGGACGAGCCCGCCTGGCCGCGACCAAGCCCAGATAGCTAATAGTGGAAATGAGCTCCCAAGTGACCAACAGCATCAATCCACTGCCGCTCCACAAATAAATGCCGACCGCTGCTTCTAACGGCAACAAAGTATAAAGAATTGCGCGGCGCGCTACATGCGAACGGACGGCCAAGTTGGCCGAAAAAAACAATAAACCGGCCACCGGGGACCACAACACTGCCAGCGGCAACGGACTCAAGCGCAAGGTAGGCCAAGGAGCCACTAGCGTAATATGGCCGGTAGACGGCGAGGCTAAGCTTTGGGTCATGACCAACAGCGCGACTGCACCCAGCCCAAACCACCAGGGCAGCCACTTGTCCGCTCGACCCTTTTGCGAATAATCCAGAGCAAAGGCCACCAGTAACCCCACCACCGTAAAGCCAATCCATCCCAAGACCCACAGTTCCGGTATCACGGCATCGCCTCCTGTTGTGCATCTTGTGGATCCTTGCCATCCACCGCCCACAATAATCCGCGCAAAATATCACCCGGACTAGGAGGACATCCATCGATAGATAGCGTGACCGGCACCAATCCGTTGAGAGACCCTAGAACCCCGGGCGCAGTGTGAAAGACGCCGCCGGAAATGGCACAAACCCCCATCGCCACCACTCTCTTCGGTTCCGTCATTTGCTCATAAACTCTCTGTATGACCGGTGCCATCGCACGGGTAACCACACCCGTCACCACCAAAATATCGGCGTGTTTAGGCGAAGGCGTAAAACTAAAGCCATAGCGCGTCAAATCGTAGTCCGGTGCCGACAGTAAACTCAATTCTGATTCGCAGCCATTGCAGGAACCTGAATCCACTTGGCGAATGGCCATCGCTCGCCGAATCAACTGGTTGGAATCCCCTTCCGGATGGATGCCCAATCCTCCTTGACTGAGCATCTGCTGGACTACGGAATCCCGTTCGGTGGGAAACCCGGTGGTATGGGGACGCCGCACGATGTTGCGAAACCAGTGCCAATAGTACATGGCGCATTCCTCCAAAAATTTTTTATCAAAACCGGTGCTCGAGCTTTCTAGCCATCCCAACCTGCAACCGACAAATTGAAACTCGCATCAATAATGGGAAAGTCTTGTAAGATGTTTTTATTGGCCATAGCAGGCGGCACCACATACCAGTTTCGGCTTGACGGCGTCGCAATTGCCACATCGTCAACAGTCAAACTGGCGGCATTGACCACCACCGCGTATGCCAAAAGGCCGCGGGGCGCTTCCACCAAGCCCACCCCTTCAACGATCTCCCTGCCATCATGAGGAGATTGTTGAACCAACGGTTCTGGCATCCAGTGGTGCGCAGAGGAAGGCCATCCCCCAAGAAACCGGCGCAGTATGCCTAGGCTTTGTTTGAGTTCCTCCGCTTTGACATGGAATCTGGAATAAGAATCGGCCGACGTCGATGAAGGAATTACCAAATCGGTTTGTAGATAGCGCAAATAAGGACGAGACAAGCGCACATCCCAGGCTCGCCCTGCTCCGCGTCCCACGGGACCCACTGGACGAACAAAATCAATGGTCGGTTGGGGAATCTGCCCCGCCCCATGCAGCCGGTCTAAAAACGATGTCGTACCGTTTAATCCCTCTTGTATGCGAACCACTTCATCCAAAATTTCCACGACCTGGTGCCCAGCCCCCGCAAGATCGGGGGAAGTGGTTGAACCGTGCATTTGAACACCGCCTGGCACGATTACCCCGCGCAGATAACGGTGGCCAAACAACGCGTAATTCAGCCGTAATATGGTTTCTTTATGGTGCAGATATTCCATCTGTGGTACTGAAAGCCCCGTGGATACGGCCAAAGCAGCCAAATCCCCCAAGTGACTATACGCGCGTTCCAATTCCGCCAATATCATGCGGATCATGGCGACTTCCGCTGGAACCCGAATACCCAGGGCATTTTCCACCGCCATGCTATATGCCAGCGCATGCGCCACCGTAGAGGTTCCCGTCATCCGTTCAACAATTAGGAGTGCTTGGGATATCGGTCGATAACTAGCCAATTGTCGAATATGACGCTGTTTTAGTCCATTTTCCAAGTCTAAGCGAATTATTTCATCGCCCATCACGTGGAGTCGATATAATAATGCTTCTGCGATGTCCGCGTGCACGGGTCCTAGGGGATAAGTAAATACTCCTTTCCCTTTGACACGTTTGGTGCTATAAGATGTGGCACTCCATTGCGATTCCAAGAACCCCTCGGCCAGCATCTGTTCTGCGGCAAGGGTCTCGCCCATCCCCAAATCCGAGGGTCGCGGCACGTTTAAGAGGTCGCCCGACCAACGCAATTCTTTGATTGCCCCAGTCGTTTGGGACAACAAAAAGGCGCTGAGCCGTCCACCATAAGCGTTGAGCAAAAACAAGTCATGGTCTTTGTGCAAATGCATTAAATCATTTGCCCATAAATCTCTATCGTTATATGTCTTTACCCTATGCTGCGTATCGATTTCCAGCATCGTCGCCATGGTTATCAGACCTTTCTTTTAATCTCTACCCCCTGAGATCGG
>JAJYHT010000089.1 GCA_021784595.1 Bacillota bacterium
CCGATCTGACGCTTAGTTTAACAAAAACAACTCATCGGCCCGCTGAACCAAAAATGACTTCTGATGAGTTTGCCTACCATCATTGGGGTGTTTGAATGTGCAGGAGTCTGGCTGACTGTCTGAGACTGGCTCAACACCATCACCATGTTTTAAGAGGTCAGCTTAAAATGGCATGGAAGCGAGTTTCCCCATACTCCACCATCCACATGCACAATCTGTACGTTGACATATGGGATCCGCGAACAAGTCGGATTAACGGATGGTGAGGAGTTTTGGGACCAATGAAAGTCAATCAGTTGCCGCCCGATCCCATGGATTTGAACTTGTTATTGAGCGGCTTGTTTTTGTTGCTCTGGGGAATTCGAATCTGGCCTGACGCAATGATCGTAAGCTTTTATGGGCTGATTTCCTTGCTTCTGAGCGCCGCCGGACTGCTCTTCTTTGGAATGGGTTTAATTGGGACAAGGCGGCGCTCTTATCGCATTCCAATCTTGGTATTGTATGGCATTGCGTTTATGGCGTGGGCCGCCGCGCGCGTCTTATTATCCCCATCCTACGGAACTGACGAGATATCTTATGATCAATGGGCCGCCCAATTATTGCTTCATGGACACAACCCTTACACCCAAAACTTAGCGTGGGCATTATCGCATTTTCATGTGCCTCAAACATTTTACACATATACGATATCCGGACAGTTTATACATCAGCTGTCTTATCCCGCAATGGCAATTTACCCTTATTTGCCGCTGATGTTTTTTGGCGTAGTTAATCAGTCAGCAATTGCCACCGATATGATTTTTTGGATTATCAGCATCTTGTTGTTCTATTTTTTGTTACCCCAAAGCTATCGGTGGATCGCTCTATTGTTTGGCACCTTGAATTTTTACAATGTGTACGTGCTCGGTGGCGTTACCGATGTTCTGTTTTTCCCCTTTCTTTTTGTTGCTGCCTATCGTTGGGATCACTTTGACCAGGGGTCGGGTTATTGGCGTTGGGGACCGCCCATTGCCTTTGGATTAGCCGCCTCCGTGAAACAAACCGTATGGTTTATTGCACCGTTCCTCTTTCTAGCGCTTATTCTTGAGAACCGCAACAATCATCGGGGCTGGAAGACGGCATTGCGGTACACTGCGATTGCGGTGGCAACATTTGCACTGGTAAATGGACCCTTTATGGTCGAAAATTTTATGGCATGGATGCATGGGCTTTTATTGCCTTTAACCCAATTGACGATTCCGGCCGGCCAGGGTTTTATAGGGTTATCTTTGTTTGAACAGATCGGTGGCGGATCGTTGGCGCTCTTTAATGATCTGGGGGTCATAGTTCTTCTCGCCGGCTTGTGCAGCCTATTTTTTTACTATAAAGCCTTGAAGCCTTTGATTTTCTTTATGCCGTCAGTTGTCCTGTTTTGGGCGTCTCGCTCTTTCGCTTCTTATCTACTGGACTTGCTCCCGTTTGCGATTTTATCCGCGTTAACCACTAAACAGGCGATGAACACAAATTCCCTCTCCCCTAAATGGCAAAAATCTGTCTTGGCTGGACTGGCTGTCATATTCGGGCTGGTACTATCGCTAATTATTCTTCAACCGTCCCCCTTAAATCTGGCGGTCACACACATTCATGTTGTGGGCGAACGAAAAGCCGTAAACCAAATCGTGGTTTTGGTAACCAACAAGACAAACCGACTAGTTCAGCCGCATTTTACTCTCACGACCAATGGGCGGACCACCAGTTTTTGGACCGCATCTCGCACATCCCTCCCACCGCATCATACGGTGAAAGTTATTCTCTTAGCGCCCAATGAAGCCTCTATGCCGCCCCTCGATAGCAATTTTATTGTGGACGCGTTTACCACTCACCCAGAAACGCTTAGTACGAGTGCGCTGTGCCATGCGTGGATGATTAATCAATAAGTGTTGCCAGAGGATTGATTTACCCCAGCATGACTAGGGGGGTAACTACAGGATATCCCCATTGGGTGTCAAAGATCAGGCACCGTGAAGCAGACATTCTATAAGCGATTTCGCTGTATCGTTCCCTTCCGATCTTGTTACAAGATTATCCCAATGCAAAAGGCATGGGTCCACTTTACATTGGTCTTCAATTTTCGACTCCATTATCCGACAGCTCTTAGAACGACTTTTCTAAAAAAGGAAGAAATTGTCCCTTGCGGAATCCTAGGCTGCGTTCCATACGCGATGATCATCAATACTCCTCTTTTGGTTGCAAAATAATTTGTAGAAATTGCACTATACATTTGCATAGTTTTGTCAAACCATGTAAGGTATTAGTTGGAAAGGTGTCCAATGTTTGGACTGACCAACCCAGGCACTACAAGATGAAAAATATCCTCTCTAAGGAGTGGTCATAAAGTGACACAAGCAATAGCGAAAATAAACAACTGGAGCCGCGACGCTTATGCATGGAGCAAGAGCCGGATGACGTCTCTTTCCACAAAGGCAAAAGAAGAAAAAGGGCAGGCCCTGGTGGAATACGCCTTGATTTTGGCGTTAATAGCGGTCGTGGTGATTGTGGCGTTGTCGTTCCTCGGCGGAACTGCCAAAAACACTTTGAACAATATCGGCCAAAATATCGCTGGGGCATAGGAGTGGAATAATTTGAACGGGACGTCCAGAGTGAAGCAATTTCTGGCGGTCAACCGTTGGTTACTGGTAGCTGTAATACTGTGCGCGGCAGCGGTATATATTAGTTTTCGTTATGTAACCCAATATATGCAACAACAAGCGCAACAACAGAGGACAGTTGCCACTGCCCCCGTTCTTGTACTGACTACTGCAACTGCGGCCTTTGAGCCGCTGGTAGCGGGAGATGTGACAATCAGGCGGTATCCGGTAACGTTGATACCGCCTGGTGCGCTCTCGTCTATGGCCAGTCTAACCGGAGCATGGACCACGGAGGCTCTAGTGCCAGGGGTCCCCTTAGTGGGATCTGATGTATTTATTCCTAAAACAAGCAATGTAATTGCGGCTCGGATTAATCCGCATGATATGGCAGTTGACCTGCCATTGGGAAGTGCTGACGCGGTGGATGGATTGATTGACCCAGGGGACCACATTAGTCTCTT
This sequence comes from Bacillota bacterium, assembly GCA_021784595.1. Lineage (GTDB taxonomy): Bacteria > Bacillota > Sulfobacillia > Sulfobacillales > Sulfobacillaceae > Sulfobacillus_C. The sequence continues at coordinate 3,089 of JAJYHT010000089.1, forward strand.
TACGCAGATTACACCAAGTGGATCAACGACGCCTAATCCGGTGGTGGAAGATTTCATGAACAACATCCCCGTGTTAGCGGTCAACGGTTCGATGACGCCGTCGGCCACACCCACCGTCGGGCAGGGACTAACGCTCATTTTGGCGCTGCCGCCTGAAAAAATCGCGTCGCTAATCTTTGCTGAACAGCATGGAACATTAGTAGCGGCATTAGATGCGCCGCATTCTACAGCGCAAGTACCGGTGCCCTATAGCCAAAAGACCTACTTGACACCGATACCGTAGTCAGAAAGGGAGGAAGCATTGTGTATACCGTCTATGTTGCGGCCCCGGAGTCGCTGCACACCACCCTGACTGCTGCGGTCAAAAGCGATTCGGAAGCTGTTTTTATTGGGATTAGTTCGGATTTGCGGCAAACCTTGGATGAATGCGCCATTACTAATCCTGGGTGTCTTGTGGTTCACGATGACTTGCTGCTTGAAAATGTCGGGCTCATGGATCAGTTGTCCCAGGTGCCCTACCCGATTATTCTCATTGGTCCCGAGACTACTGCCACCGCCAAGCGAGCCTTGGCGATAAGGGCTCGGGATTTAGTGGGCATCTCTACTTGGCAGCAAGATCTGGCCACCAGCCTTCCGGTTCATGCACTAAAAACCGAAGGAGGAATGGATGAGCCGGGTCGAGTGCAGGTGGTGTTCTCCTCCAAAGGGGGAGTCGGGAAAACGACCATTGCCGTCAATCTTGCTTTGGCTTTGGCCAAAGTCAGGAAAGATCCCGTCGCTTTGGTGGATCTGGATCTGCAATTTGGCGACGTGGCCACCTTGGTGGGCGCATTGCCGCAAGCGACCATTTATGATGTGGTGGCCGGAGATTTTGGACAAGTCGATCGGGTGCGGCTAGAGCGTGCGTTGATTAATGTGCCAGGCACTCGCGTCAATGTTTTAGCGGCTCCCATCAGGCCAGAAGAAGCGGATGAAATCCATCCCGAGCGCGTGGTGCGGGTTTTGCAGTTGCTCCGCGAAACGCATGCCTTTGTGGTAGTCGACACGGGACCTGGCTACAGCGATGTGAACGTGTCGGCGTTGGATTTTTGCGACGATGTGCTGACCGTGTGCACTCCAGACGTGGTCACGATTCGCACCATAGGCCAAGCCTTGCGCGTGTTTCGTGAGGGTCTGAGGTATCCGGACGGGAAAGTCAAAATCATCTTGAACCGCGCGGGATCTAAAACTGGGGTCGAGTCGCAAGATATTGAAAAGACCCTGGGGGCCAAGATTTCCTATCAGCTGCCTTCTGATGGCTCCTGGCCGGTTAAAGCGGCCAACCAAGGCAGGCCCTTGCAGTTGCTTAATCCGGACTCACTTTTAAGCAGGGCCTTGACGGAAATGGGTCAAGATATGGTAGAAAATATTTATGGACCGTCACGCAATGTACGCACCATTCAGTCCAAACCCAAGTCATCGTTGTTTTCCTCATGGAAAAACCGTGGTGAGAGGAGGCGCAACTAATGGATTTGCGGTCTCGCATCAGCGGAAACAGTGCGGCAAAGACATCAATCAATCCGGCCGTGCGCCTCCCACGGGAGGAGCGGCCAGCCGATCCTGTTCAGACCACACAAACTGGTCTGGCCTGGTCCAACCCAAAGCTCAATGCGATTAAGGCTAAAGTGCAAGAAATATTAATGGAAAAGGCTCAGGACGCCTTAGATAAGATGACCCGCAATGAGGTGGCGGCTCTGGTGCGCAACACGGTGGCCCAAGAGCGTGAACTGACCTTAAGCGAGCAAGACCTAGTTGTCAAAACCTTGGTCAATGAAATCTTGGGGTATGGCCCGATCCAGCCTTTGTTGGATGATCCGGGCGTTTCAGAAGTGATGATTAACGGACCGGAACTCATCTATGTGGAAAAAGCAGGGCGTCTGGAAAAGGTTCCGGTTACATTTCGCAGTCCTGACCACCTCAAAGCGACCTTGGAGAAAATGCTGTCTTTTACGGGTCGTCGGGTCGACGATGCGAGTCCTATGGTGGACTCGCGTCTGCCCGACGGGTCACGTGTCAATGCGGTGATTCATCCGATTTCTGTCCATGGGGACTCCATTACAATTCGAAAGTTTTCCAAAGATCCGCTTAAGATGTCCCAGTTGGCCGAAATGGGCACTATTTCTGAGGCAATGGCGCAGTTTCTGTCCGCGGCCGTGCTAGGCCGCATCAACATTATTGTCTCAGGAGGAACCGGCAGCGGAAAAACTACCACTCTAAACGCGCTGTCAGCCTTTATTCCCGGCAATGAGCGCATCGTAACGATTGAGGACGCAGCTGAACTGCAATTGCAGCAAGAGCACAAGGTGACCTTGGAGGCCCGGCCCCCCAACGTGGAGGGAAAGGGTGAAGTTTCCATCCGCTCGCTGGTCCGAAATGCCTTGCGTATGCGCCCCGATCGCATCATCGTCGGTGAGGTGCGTGGTGGTGAGGCGCTCGATATGTTGCAGGCGATGAACACGGGTCATGAAGGCAGTCTGACTACGGCGCACGCCAACTCGCCCCGCGATTGCTTAGCGCGTTTGGAAACCATGGTGCTGATGGCTGGAGCGGACCTGCCGCTGCCGGCCATTCGACAGCAAATTGCGTCGGCAATCGATGTGGTGGTGCAACAGTCTAGAATGCAGGACGGGTCTCGCCGAATCATTCAAATCACTGAGGTGGTCGGTATCGAGGGAGGCACCATTACGACACAAGATCTCTTTATCTATCAGCAAACTGGCCTCGATGCGGATGGCCGCGTGATTGGAAGCTTTCAACCCCAGGGCATCCGGCCGCACTTTTATGACAAGATTGTGCGCCACGGAATTGACCTCCCATTGTCGCTGTTTGGGTGGTGACGAGATGATAATGCGCTGGATATTAACGATAGTATGGGCAGTGGCGATCGCATTTGTACTGTTCGCAGTCAGACAATCGCGCGCGCAATCGAAGACTCAGCGGAGATTGAAAATTTATTCTCCGTTGCATGAAGAAAAACGCACCATCTTGCGTGGAATTCGTTCCTTTTTGCCAGAAAATTGGATGAAGAGCAACCGAGCGGCCACGTTTCGTCTGCGAGCCTCAGAATATGCGGCTATTCGCTTGGGGAGCGTGGTGGTTCCGGCACTTATCGGATATGCGGTACGCGGGCTAGTCGGCGCCGTTATCCTTGGGGTGTTAGGATTTTTTGTGGTGGCCGCTGGCCTTCGCTGGCGACAACGCAAATGGATGGCTGACGCAGAAAATCTGCTGCCAGACTTTCTTTCCGGAGTAGCCGGCGCTATGCGTGCGGGATCGTCATTTCAACAATCCCTGGCACTGGTGGCAAAAGAGACTCCGGCACCGCTTGGACCCGAAATTCAGCGCATGCTGCGGCGGGAGTCATTAGGAGTATCCATGGATGAAGCATTGCATGAATTGACTCAGCGGATGCCGTGGAAGGATTTGGAGTTGGCGGTAATGGCGATTACCATCCAGCGCGAAGTGGGCGGCGCATTGGCCTCGATTTTAGACAACATTGTCAAAACCATCACGGAACGGCAACGCCTAAAGCGCGAGGTGCGTACCTTGACGGCCCAAGGTCGCATGAGCGCATGGATCATCACATTGCTTCCGATAGGGATCGGCGTAATCATATGGTTTTTGAATCCAACCTATATGCATCCTTTGTTCTTCACTAAAAATGGGTTATTCATGATTGGTTACGCTGTTGTGTCGATTACGATTGGGTTTTTTGTTATCCAAAGAATGGTAAAAGGGCCAGACTTGTAATATTAGGAGGTGAGGTCCCATGAATATCCACATATTTCAATTGTCTTTAATTGTCATTGTTGTGATGGCTGTACTGAGTGTGGCCGCCTGGGTACAAGACGTTAAGACTTATCGGCGGCAGTCGGCCTTGAATGAGCGGGTGGCTCCTCTTATCAATCGAAGCGGTGCTTGGATACAGGATGAATTGGAAATCGATTTTTATCATCGAATAGTTCAACCGTTCTTTCACCGAATCAGTCAAGGTATTGGGGACCGGATCTTGCCGAATCGACTTAATGAGGAATTGAGCCGAAAACTCAAGATGGCTGGCGTCGAATATTCACCCAGCACTTATGTTCTGGTTAGACTGGTGTCCACGGTGTTCGCAGCGGCGGTGACAGTCGTGGCATTAACCTTCACCACACAATTTACGACAATGCAGAAAGTACTCATACCCTTTGTGGTGGCGGGTGTCGTGTACCTGTTATTTGGAACGCGTCTAAAATCCCGCTATCAAAAGCGCATGGATGAATTAGATGACTCGCTTCCGGAAGTATTTGACATTTTAAGTGTTAGTATAGAAGCAGGTTTAGCCTTTGACGGTGCCTTGCGCCGTTTGGTGCAAAAGACCAAGGGCGTGGTGCAGCAAGAATTCGGTCGGGTACTCACCGACCTTCAGGTCGGGATGACACGAGAACAGGCCCTCAGGGGATTGGCCGAACGTACGAAACTGCCCGAATTAAATCGGTTTGCGTCTTTGGTCGCCCAATCGGACCGAACCGGTGGCGGTGTGGGGACGGCGCTCCATATTCAGGGCGAACGAATTAAAGAGATTCGAGTGGCCAAAGCGCGCGAAAAAGCGGCCAGTTTGCCGGTCAAAATGATGTTTCCGATGGTGTTGTTTATCTTTCCATCGCTCTTTGTGGCGATATTGGGTCCGGGTATTCTTAGCATCATGAAGGCATTTTAACCTCGTGCAATAATTCAAACGATAGGAGGGGTGTTTATGAGACGGACCACGAAAAAGTCCCGGCATCATCTGCCGTGGGCCGATAGAAACGGACAAAGCCTGATCCTGGTTGTGCTGGCAATGACCGTGTTGATGAGCATGGCTGCTGCGGGAATTACCGTCGGTAATTTATACTATGCTAAAACACGTCTTCAAAATGCTGCCGATGCGGCCGCGTTGGCTGGTGCCCAGGATGCGGTCAATCAGAATTATTCTGCGGTAGCAGGGGAGTCGCAGCTTATTCCTCAAAATTCCCCGGGTGGGCAAGGATCATTAATTCTTAATCAAGCTAATCAAACCGTAACCGCCACGGCGACTACAAAAGTATCACCAAGTTTCGCGGGTGCCTTGGGCTTCGGGGCATTTACCGTGAATACTAAAGCGATAGCAAGCTATAGTGGCGGAGCAGCTTTTGATTATGCTCTGTTCCAAGGAGACACTAACCCCTCCAATGGGCTGACACTTACTGGCGACTCTCGTGTGTATGGTTCAGTGCATTCTAACGACGGTCTGAGCCTAGGAGGGAATGCTAGTGTAACTGATGGATGCACAGCCGGTGCAGGACAAACTATTCAGGGTGGAACCTGTGGCGGAGGCAATGGAACAAGTGGGTATGTGCCAATGCCGCAATGGATCCCTAGCCAAATACCAAACCCTATCCTATTGACTAGCACATCGATCACTGCGAGCTTGCCTCCGGGAAACTATTATGCGGAGAACGAAAACATAACGATTTCCGGCAATGTGTCGCTAAGTGGGTCAATTACTGTATACAACGGAACAATTACCATTAGCGGGACATCCAGCATCACCAACTCCAGTTCGGGTGGATTGGCATTGGCTTCGTTCGGTAGCCCGTCAGGTATTACTTACAATGGTACTGACACGATCGACGGATTTCTATATGCTCCCAATGGCACGATTACCATGCATGGAGGCGGTCATGGTGAAGTTAATGGGGCTGTTGTGGCGGAAGACATCGAAACGGACACCGGACACATGAAGATAAGCTGGAATCCTACCGAAACTTCTGCCGCTCCAGTGCACCAAGTGGTCTTGCTTCAATGAGAAGACATCGAAGTTCTGGTCAGGCACTAGTGGAGTTTGCTTTAGTGTTGCCTCTTTTAATGCTGTTGATCTTTGGCATTATCAGTTTTGGCTTATACATCAACGCGAATGTAACAGTTCAAGAAGCTGCGCGCATTGGGGCACGAACGCTGGCATTGGGCAATCAATTGGGGTGTCCTGGAGATTCTGCAGCCTTGCAGGAACAGACATTGCAGCAAAATCCCAATGGTACATCGCCGGTCACCGTTTATGGAGTAGTCGATGACCAAATTAATGATGGATTCATGATGAGCCCGAATAGTTCGTCTGGAACCGCTGTGCCCTTCCTTACTTGGGATGCTCAAGGAACGTACAATACAGCGTGGGAGTACCCAGACTCAAACAATACACAACAACTCTATGCAACGGTGGAAGTGTTTTATCCCTACCATCCGATTATCCCGATTCCCGGACTGCTTCCGTCAACGATTATCTTACACCAAACGTATAGCATGATGGTGCAAACGCCACAGGATCCTAGTGCGCTGCAACCTTTGCCGACATCGCCTCCAACGGGATACAACGCCCCGGCCGGTTCGAGTGTAGTTATTCAGGGTGGTTGTCCGGGGACACCACCTCCGTATCCGCAGTCTTAGCACCGGATATCGTGTCAAAGCGCCATTATGGGGCATTCGATAAGTCGCGCGAATGCCCGATTATTGGACAAGGGTAACTATTGAACCACCACGGTTTGATCCGACATCACGGTATAGGCCGGAAGAGCAAGAGCGTTGGGGTCTTTGGCGTATACCGCAACGGTGTAGGTTCCGGGGGATGTGGGACTAAAAGTGTAGGTGCTGGATCCAAACCCCCGCTGAATCCAGACTCCCCCTGGATCTTCGACCCAGAACTGATAAACAGGGTCTGTGATGCCTGCTGCGGATGCGCTGACCGTCAAAGGCTGCCCTGTGGACCATTGGCTCGGACTATTCAGTACAACTGAACTAGCCACATTGACTACGGTGTCATAATAGTACGCATCGTGCCACAGCCCCTTGGACACGTCGGCTGCATCGAGCGCATAAACGGCTACTGTGTAGCTTCCAGGGGGTAATTCCGATAGGGTAAAGGATGGCGTGGCACTGTAGTTTTGCGCAAGAACCCACCGGTTATCGGGACCATGCACCCAAAACTGATACAGTGGTTGCCCGTTGGGGTCTACTGCTTGTGCCGTAAATGTGGCCGACGCACCGGAATTTTCTTGTATGGCCGGCGTACTGACGGATAAGTTGGATACCATGGGGTGGCCTGCAGAAGGGACATAGGTCGTTGTGGCTTTCGTGTAGTAAGACCACGTGCTGGCTAAACTGGGTTTAGCGTATACGATCCACTGGTAATTTCCAGGTACCTCTTCTCGGATGCTGTAGCCGTTGTTGGTTGAGAAAGGCCCGGAATTGGCCCAGACGTTAGTGGCCGGGTCGTAAACCCAAAATTGGTACTGGGGATTGTTTAAGGGCGCACTGGCAGTGACGGTGACGGTGTTGCCCACAGTGGGTTGAAGATTGCTGACGCTGAGGGTAAGTGGGGACTGCACCATGAAACTGGGTGTGGTCGCGGTCACCGGAGGCGACAGGGCAGGGTCACTGACCGTTACGGTTTGGCTTCCAGGACTGGAAAAGGTGATGTTGAATTGCGCCGTGCCGTTGACAAACGATATTTGGGAAGGGAACTGCGCGGCCGAGTCGCTGGTGTAGACGGATGCGACTCCGGAGAAATCCGTTACGGGGCTTTGATTGGCGGTCATGGCTGTGACTTGTAGAGTAATCGGGTTCCCGGCTTGGACAGTGCCGCTGATGCCAGATATTTCAAAAGTCGATACCGTTTGTGTGCTCCATAAGTTGGACAACAGGTCCCACTGGGCCTGTCCAAGCCCGGTGACCGGATTCCAGGTGCCTGGCTGGGAAGAATTTACGGAGTAGATCCCGTCGGCGCCCCACTCGCCCTGGACAAACGCGTGAGGGTGGCTGAGGGCTGTTCCAAATAGGATGGGGTTGATGTTTCCTAGGCCTGGTGACGGCGAAGCCATTTGGGGTGTTCCTTCCAAATCGGCTAACCAGCCGGCCGTTAGTGGAGCAGCCAGGCTGGTTCCACCCCACCCAATGGGTTGTCCTTGGAACACCCCCATGAGTCCAGGACTCCCAGCCAGTGACGCGATGTCGGGCACCCCGAGGCCGGGCGCATTGGCGGGCAAAAACCCTGTCTGCCAACTGGGAACGGACGTGGTGGCAAATCCTCCACTAGAGGCCCTATTGGCTGCGAGATAAGCTTCGGTAACCGACACGGGAAGCCCATTAAGAAAATCGCCACCCCACGCTTTGTCAATGGCCATGCCGGTTACCGAGCTCACGATGTTCGAGCTGTTGTAGGTAGCCGGGGCGGCCATATTCAATCCTCCCACGGTGGTTATCCCCGACTCGGCATCACCGGTCGAGACACCTATAACATTGGTGTTTGAGGAACCGTCGTATGCCCCGAAATCTCCGCTGGCCATGAGCAAAGTAATTCCCTCAGCAGTGCAGGCCTCGACTAACGGTGCGAGCGTTTGGGGATCGTTGCTATAAATCTGATAACTTATGGATGCTATCTTGGCCACCGACTGTTGTGAGAGCACGTTAAGCATGGAGGCCAAGGGATCCTCGTAACTGGGATTGGGGTAGCAATATTCTAAGATAGTAGCGCCTGGATCAACGGAGGCTACCGCTTGGATGTCCAAATTGCTTTCAATGGCGTCGGTGGTGTTGGTCATCGAGGGTGTAGCGCCATTTTCATAGAAATATTGGACGGTAGGCATCGGTAGCCCTTGGGCATTCATGGAGCTTTGCAAG
>JAJYHT010000003.1 GCA_021784595.1 Bacillota bacterium
GGGAGGCGAGGTTACGCTAGACTACCCCAAGACCCTGGCAAAAAAAGACAAGGTGGTTACCCAACTGTGGAAAGGCGTCCAATTTCTTCTCAAGAAGAACAATGTGACCGTTTATCAGGGTTGGGGTCGACTGGTGAGTCCGCAGCAGATTCAAGTGGAACTGCCGGGACAGGATGCTGTGGTACTGAGCGCTCACGATATTGTTGTGGCGACGGGCTCAGTGCCGCGCGAACTGCCGGGCTTGCCATTTGATGGCATGCGAATCATTAGTTCGGACCATGTGCTGCAACGTCCAGATGTTCCTAAATCCATCTTAATATTGGGTGGTGGCGCCATTGGGGTGGAGTTTGCCTCCATGTACAACGACTTTGGTGCCGACGTTACGCTGGTTGAGATGTTGCCTCATTTATTGCCTCAAGACGATGAAGAGGTAGCCGCTGAATTGGCTAAATTATTGATCCGACGCGGAGTCAAAGTGCTGGCCGGAACCAAATTTGACATTGGAAGTGTCAGTGTGTCGGATGGCGGGGTCACCGCAACGGTGGAAAAGGCTGACGGAACCAAAGAAACGGTATCCGGCGAGGTGCTTTTAGTCGCCGTGGGACGCAAAGCGGTGACGGAAAATATCGGCCTAGAGGCTGTTGGAGTGCTTGTTGAGCGAGGATTTATCACCGTAGATCAGCATTACCGAACCAACGTGCCGCATGTTTTTGCCATTGGAGACGTCAATGGCGGCTACCTGTTGGCGCACGTGGCGGCCCATGAGGGCATGATTGCGATGGAGACTATTGCTGGCAAAGATCCCGAACTGCTCGATCCTCATCGCGTGCCGCGTGTAACCTATTCGCGCCCAGAAGTGGCTTCGGTGGGACTGACTCAAAAAGAAGCCGAGGCACAGGGGTATGCCACCAAAGTGGGAATTTTCCCCTTCCGAGCCAATGGGAAATCCCTGATTTTAGGCGAGGCCGAAGGCATGGTAAAATTGGTAGCAGACCAAAAGACGGATGCCTTGTTGGGGGCGCATATTGTAGGCCCGCACGCTTCGGACTTGATTAACGAGATGGCCTTGGCAAAGTTCCTGGAGGCCACGGCATGGGAAGTGGCAGAGAGTGTACACGCCCACCCAACGGTTTCTGAAGTGTTGCACGAGGCGGCTCTCGCTGTAGATGGTTTGGCGATTCACATTTAAATACCAAAGGGGGACTCCCATTTATGGCAGGGAGCGATGCGCTCTACGGCCTAGGACTCGACGCCAAAAAAATTGAGACGATGTACTATTACATGGTTCTAAGCAGGGCGTTGGACGAACGAATGTGGATTCTGAACCGCCAAGGAAAGTCAGCTTTTGTAATTTCATGTCAGGGGCAAGAGGGCGCCCAAATTGGTGTGGCGGCTGCCCTTGACCCCGCTGTCGATTGGGTGGCGCCCTACTATCGGGATTTAGGGGTCGTATTATACTTTGGCATGACGCCGCGGGACATTATGCTAGGACAGCTGGCCAAAGCGGAAGATCCCAGTTCAGGCGGTCGCCAGATGCCAGCTCACTATGGCTCCCGCGCTCACCATATTTTGACGGGATCGTCTCCGGTGGCGACTCAAGTGCCCCATGCGGCGGGAATTGCGTGGGCTTTTAAACTTCGCCATCAAGAAGCCGTAGCGATGACTTCTTTGGGAGAAGGTTCCACCAATCAAGGCGAGTTTCACGAAGGACTTAATTTTGCTGCCGTACACAAATTGCCATTGCTTGTGGTGGTAGAGAACAATGGATTTGCAATATCGGTGCCGCAATCCAAAGAGATGGCCATACAGGATGTGGCGGCCCGAGCTGCCGGTTACGGCATTCCTGGCATTGTGGTGCGGGGCTCGGATCCCTTGGCCGTTTATCAAGCGGCGCATGAAGCGCGCCGTCGCGCCTTGGCCGGGGATGGCCCCACGTTGATCGAGATTAAGACCCACCGCTTTACGCCCCATTCCAGTGACGATGATGACCGATCGTATCGAACGCGTGAGCAGTTGACAGCCGAAAAAAAAGACGACGCGGTCCATCTTTTTCGGCATTGGATGGTCGAACAACAATTGTGGGACGACGAACGCGAAAAAGCCTTGCGTCAAAGAATCAGGGGAGAAGTAGATGACGCGACCGATTACGCGGAAGCCGCCCCGTATCCAGACCCTGCGAGCTTTTTGGGTCATGTGTATCATACCTGAAAAGTCTTGAGGTTGGGAGCACAGAGAAAGGGGAATTACAGGTGGCAGACAACAGCGTAACACCTGAACTACAAAAAGATATTTATTATCATATGGCACTGGCCCGTGCTTTGGACGATCGGATGTGGATTTTGAACCGCCAAGGCCGGGCGCCGGTGGTGTATTCATCGAACGGCCACGAGGCGGCTCAAGTCGGATCGGCATTTGCCTTAAATCGTGGGGAAGATTGGATCGTGCCGTATTATCGAGATTTAGCGCTCGTTTTGGCGTATGGCATGACGCCGCGCGAAATTATGCTTCATCTATTAGGAAAAGCTGACGATCCCAACTCCGGTGGACGGCAAATGCCAGCCCATTGGGGTCTCAAACGGCGCCATATTCTTACTACCGGATCGGTGGTGGCGACGCAAGATATTCACGCCGCAGGTCTGGCCCTGGCTTCTAAGATTCTTAAGGATGGACGTGTTTCGGTGGCTTATTTCGGCGAGGGTTCGACGAGTCAGGGCGAGTTTCACGAAGCGTTGAACTTTGCGGCCGTGCACAAGTTGCCGGTGATTTTCTTCAATGAGAACAATGGCTACGCCATTTCAGTGCCAGCGCGCAAGCAAATGGCGGTCATGGATGTGGCCGCCCGTGCATCCGGTTATGGAATGCCGGGTGTGATTGTTGATGGCAACGATCCGCTTAAAGTCTATGAGGTGACCCGGCAGGCACGGGAGAGGGCCTTGGCGGGCGAAGGCCCCACCCTCATCGAAGCAAAGACCTACCGATTTGTGCCGCATTCCAGTGATGATGACGATAGAGCCTACCGCAGTCGCGAAGAAGTAGCGGAATGGAAGAAACGCGACCCGTTGACCACGTTTGAAAAGTATGTGCTGGAAAACCAGATTCTGAGCGCAGACGAACATGCTGCGATGCAAAAGAAGATTAAAGAGACGGTCAACGATGCCACCGACTTTGCCGAAAAGGCCGCGTTGCCGGATCCAAGCACACTTGAACTCCACGTCTATCATTAAGAAATCCATTCTCCATTCTCTGCGGAAGGCTCCCATAGGGAGCAATCTATTGAAGGAGGGCAGTCCCGGCAAGCGGGAATGGACGGACGAGGAGCACCGCCGGGGATACCAATGGCTGTAATGACCTATCTTGAAGCGATTCGCGAGACGCTGCGCCAGGAATTGCGACGCGATAATCGTATTATTATTTATGGTGAAGATGTCGGGGTGCGCGGTGGCGTGTTTCGAGTAACGGAGGGTTTGCAGGCGGAATTTGGGGAAGAACGCGTGATTGACTCGCCCTTGGCCGAAGCGGCCATTATTGGTACGGCCATCGGTGCCGCCGTCAACGGACTGAGGCCAGTTCCCGAGATCCAGTTTGCTGACTTTATTTTCCCCGCTATTAACCAAATTGTGCAGGAAGCGGCGCGCATCCGGTATCGATCCAATGGCGATTTTGGAGTGCCGCTGGTGATCCGGGCCCCGTTTGGTGGCGGCGTGCATGGCGCCCTGTATCACTCCCAAAGCGTTGAGGCTTTTTTTGCTCATGTGCCCGGGTTGAAAGTGGTCATTCCCGCAACCCCCTACGATGCCAAGGGCCTTTTGGCATCGGCTATCCAGGATGAAGATCCGGTTCTCTATTTTGAACATAAGGCAGCGTACCGTTCGCTAAAGGGCGAGGTGCCTGATGAGCGGTATCTGATTCCCATCGGAAAAGCAGACTTGAAGCGTGAGGGTAAAGATCTGTCCATTATCACCTATGGTTTGATGGTCAGCTATGCACAAAGAGCGGCTGAAACCCTCGACAAGGAGGGAATCTCGGTAGAGATCCTTGATTTGCGAACCATCCGTCCACTAGATGTAGAAGCGATCTTGGATACTGCCAAAAAGACAGGCCGGGTGCTGGTGGTGCACGAAGACAACCTGACGGGCGGCATTGGTGGCGAAGTGAGTGCCTTGATTGCCGAACATGCTTTGTTTTATCTTGATGCACCGATAATGCGCCTAGCGGGACCGGATGTTCCGGCGATGCCATACAGTCCGCCCTTAGAGCACGCGTTTATGGTGACCCCGGACAAAATTGCCGAGGCAGCCCGTAAGTTAGCGAAGTTTTAGGCGACGTGACGAAGGAGGAATTAGTATGGCTGAAACTGTTTTAATGCCCCAACTGGGGGAGTCGGTGACCGAAGGGACCCTTGGCCAATGGTTGAAAAAAGTTGGCGACTCAGTGGACAAGTATGAATCTCTGCTCGAAGTGACGACCGATAAAGTCAATGCCGAAGTGCCGTCTCCAGTCGCTGGAACTATTAGCAAAATTCTAGTGGAAGAAGGACAAACGGTACCGGTTGGCACACCCATTTGCGAAATTGCTGTCGAAGGTGGGGAGAGCGCCACAGTAGAGGATGAGGCTGCAACGGGTACGGAAGAGTCGTCGCCCGCCCAACCGCAACCAACTCAAGAGGCGGCATCAGCGCCTCAAGACGAAGCGCACCGTGGCCGTTATTCCCCGGCGGTTCGACGCTTGGCCAAAGAAACCGGGGTGGATCCGCTAACGGTGCAAGGCACTGGGGCCGGTGGCCGTGTGACCCGCAACGATATTTTGGAAGCTTCACAGCATAAGGCGTCCACTGCGCCGGCGACATCTCCCAAGCCTGCTGCGCCGACTCTTGCTCCGTCAGCCCCACCAGCGGTGGCGGCAGCGGGTGCACCCGCTGCAGTCGATGCTGATGATACATTCATTCCGGTCACCAATGTGCGGCGTGTGATTGCGGAGCGCATGGTTCGCTCCAAACAAACCGTGCCCCACGCTTGGCTGATGGTTGAGGCCGACGTCACTGGGTTGGTAGCCTTGCGGGAAAAATTGAAAACTGAGTTCAAGACACGTGAAGGCGTGAACTTGACCTATGTGCCCTTCATGCTGAGGGCAATAGTAGAAGCGTTGCGCGCAGTGCCGATGATGAATGCTCAGTGGAATGGCGACACTATCGTCATGAAAAAGCACATTAACATTGGGATGGCAGCGGCCACTGATCGAGGGTTAATCGTCCCGGTGGTTCGGGACGCAGACCAAAAGAATATTGTAGGGCTTGCCAAAGCGAGTCAGGATTTGGTCCAGCGATCGCGCACCGGGCGTCTTACCATGGACGACCTGAGCGGGGGCACCTTCACATTGGACAACACGGGGGCGGTGGGCACGGTGTTGACGTATCCTATCATCAATGCCCCAGAGGTAGGGATTGTCACGATGGAGTCCATTGTCAAACGGCCGGTCGTGGTGAACGACATGATTGCCGTGCGGTCTATGGTCAATGTGTGTCTATCGTTTGACCACCGGGTGGTGGATGGAGCGGAGGCCGGACTGTTTGTGCGTACGATCAAGCAACATCTGGAATCTATTACGCCCCAAACCTCGATATACTAGGTCAGATGGTCGGGAGGTTCGGCGCGTGTTGTGGGAGAAAGGAGTCTTATGATGGAGTCTTTGCCAATTCTTCACGCGGAGCGCAGTGAACCAGCGAGCAAGAGCTTGCCGCCCTGGTTGAAAATTCGATTGAGCCAGGGAGCCAACTATACCGAACTCAAACAATTAATGCGCTCGCAGACATTGCACACGGTATGTGAGGAAGCGCTCTGTCCTAATATTTATGAGTGCTGGGAATCTCGTACCGCTACCTTTCTCATTCTAGGGGATGTCTGTACCCGCAATTGCGGGTTTTGTGCGATCACCACGGGACGTCCCACGCAATTGGACCAGCAGGAACCGCTGCGGGTGGCTCAGTCGGTGAAAACTATGGGCTTGAACCATGTGGTCATCACCTCGGTGACACGTGACGACGTGAGCGATGGCGGTGCCGAGATTTTTGCGCGGACCATTGAAGAAATCCGCCGTGCGGTGCCAGGGTGCGGCATCGAAGTGTTGACACCAGACTTTATGGGGAATTGGGATGCCGTCGCAACGGTGGCAACTGCCCGTCCGGACATTTACAACCACAACACCGAGACGGTTCCGCGCCTATATCGACGGGTGCGTCCCAAGGCTCGCTATGAACGGACGTTAGAACTCTTAAAACGGGTCAAAGATCAGGATTCCACCATCGTCACCAAAACGGGCATCATGGTGGGCTTGGGCGAGACGCGGGAAGAAATCCACCAGGTCTTTATGGACATGCGAGCGCACAACATCGAAGTGTTGACGGTTGGGCAATATTTAAGACCAGACCAAAAACATCTTCCGGTAGAGCGGTATTATCCGCCTGAGGAGTTTGCCGAAATTAAGGAAGAAGCGTTAGCTCTGGGATTTTTGCATGTGGAGTCAGGACCCTTGGTACGTAGTTCCTATCACGCGGCATCACAGGTGCCAGCGCCGATAGGGGGATAAATCCGATGCGTGATGCCTGGGCTGTGGACTTGGGCCGGATGCCTTACCGGCCCGCATGGGATTTGCAGCGCAAAGTGGGGGCGGCCGTACTGGACGGCCGCATTCCAGACACCGTATTGCTGGTCGAACATACGCCGGTATACACCCTAGGACGTGCTGCTCATGGGCAATTTACCAATTTGGTATGGGACCGAGACCATCTGGCGCAAGAAGGCATTGATGTGGTGGAAGTCGATCGAGGCGGAGATATTACCTACCATGGGCCGGGCCAACTGGTAGGATATCCGATATTGCATCTGTCGGCCTATGACAACGATTTGCACCGTTATTTGAGAAATCTTGAGCAAGCTCTCATCAACGCACTGGGCGGTTTTCATATTGCAGCGATGAGGGTTCCGCCGCATACAGGGGTTTGGGTAGGGGACGAAAAGATCGCGGCCATCGGGGTTAAGGCTAGTCAATCCATCACCCAACACGGATTTGCCCTCAATGTGAATCCTAACCTATCCCATTTTACGGGTATCATTCCGTGTGGCATTCGTGACAAAGGCGTCACCTCTATGGCGGCACTGTTGAACGAGGCGCTCACCATAGAACAAGTGAAAAGTCCCGTGCAGTCGTCCTTGGCCGACGTCTTGCAACTCTCTTTCACCCAAAAGTCCTCCGCGGATTTGGAACTGTTGCTGACCCAGGTGTGATGGCCATTAAGATTGCAGATTGCAAATTGAGAACCGGGCGGGACAAACATTTTGTCCCGCTTTTGGCTATGTTCTCGCAATGGACAGACCGAGGAAGATGATTACAGCACATAGTGGGCCAACACACCCGTGGCCAGCCCAAACAGGGCTACCGTCAGCGCTATCTTTGTCAACACCCGGGGCGGCATGACTTGGCTGACCATGGCCATCGAGGGCAGGCTGATAGCGGGCAGGGTGAGCATTAGGGTGCCGGCTGCACCGAGTCCTAAACCATACTGCAGCAAAACCGCCACAATGGGGATTTCTCCGGCCGTGGGAATGACGAATATGGTGCCAAACACCGCCAATAACAACCACAGCCAAAGAGTATGGCCAATGGCTGGGTTCATGGCAGGGAAGAGCCAGGCGCGGGCAGCGCCCAATACCATCACTAACCCAATATATTCCGGCAACAAACGAGTTGCCAGACGGGTCAACGATCGCAAAAAGCGCGCTATGATCTTGCTAGGCACCGGATCTGAAGGGGTGATCAAGGCGTTGGCCTGATTGGGCTGAACTCCTCCCGGCAGCCAGCGATCCCCCAATATGCCGAGAACCAAAACTAATGAGAGACCGACGACGATGCGCAGCAAGGCCCAGTTCCACCCTAGCACGAAGCCCATGAATACGATCGTGGCCGGGTTTAAGACGGGGTTGGCGACCCAGTAGGACAAGACGGCCCCCGTCGAGACGTTTTGACGCTTGAGATTGACCACAATCGGGGACGAACAACAGGTGCACATCATCGAAGGGACGGCTGCCAGCGTTGCCCATAACCGACTCTTCCATCCTATACGTCCCAAGGTGTTGGCCAGCCAGCCGGGCGTGAGCAGCGCCTCAACGCCGGCTCCGACGACCAATCCCGCCAGCAGCGCCGACCAAATGTCCTTGAAATAAGTCCAAGTGAAGGTCCAGGCAGCTTGCCACGACGGCGCTGGCGCACGGTCGTTCGAGCCGGTGACAATTGATGCGCCCAGTGTGTGCCGGGCGGCGACCGCCCACACCTTGTGCGAATAGGGACCCCATTTGGCATAATAGAGCAGCGCCACCGTGAGGACGATAAAAAGAGCCAATGCCCACTTGGGCCATGGCCGTTCTTGTTGCGGATTGAGCTCGGGCCCAAACACCATCGTATTGCCTCCTTGAGTTCACCAGGTTTGCAAACCCACGCTCCTTACGAGAAAGTGGAGTTTTCCTCGTCAGACTATACGAAATTGGTATAATGGTTACAACAGACGATGCGATTATTGCATGATCCAGGAGAGGGAAACCATGAACCTTGAGGATTTGGAAGTGTTTCGCACGATTGCTTTTGAGGGCACGCTGTCCAAAGCGGCGCTGTGCCTAAATTTAAGCCAGCCCACCGTATCACGGCGAATTCAAGGTTTGGAGCATCAATTGGGCGTCACGCTGTTGGACCGTTCTACCAATCCCGTGCATGTGACTCCGCACGGTATCATGGTCTTGGAATTTGCCCAGTCTGTTTTGGACTCTTGGCGTGATTTGAAAACAGTCTTGAGCGATATCCCGGCGGTGAAGGGCACCGTTACGGTGGCGGCCAGCACGGTGCCAGCCAAACGCTTGGTGTTGCCTGCCATGGCCCACTTTTTGCGAGAATATCCTGAAGTCCAAGTCCGGGTGTCGGTCATGGATTCAGCTCGAGTGCTCGGCGCCTTAAATACGGGAAATGTTGACGTGGGGTTTGTGGGCTTTGAACCATCGGGGGAGCAGTGGCATGTGGAATCGATTGCAGGAGACGAAATTGTTTTGGTCGTGCCAGACACACCGCGCTATGCGCATTTACACTCGCCGGTGGCATTTTCTGCGTTGCAACACCTGCCTTTCGTCCAAAGAGAATCGGGGTCGGGAACCTGGAACACCGTGCGCGAGTACTTGCTGAGTCATGGTATAGCCCCAAATTTTCGCGTGGTATGCGAGGTCGACTCCAACGAGGCGATCATTCAAACTGTGGCAACCGGTGTTGGTGTGGGGTTTGCTTCCCAACAAATTGTTGCGATTGAAGGCAGCCCGGTCCGCGTGCTCACCCTTGAAGGGGGCCCGATCATGCGCAATTTGCATGTGGTAACGAAATGGGCAATGGATTTGTCCGATGCTGCAAATATTTTCATCCGGTATATCAATTTAATGTACATGCCGACAACATCCCTGGAGTGACGTCGACGTTTAACCCTATCGGTCATATTATTCACCCCAACTACTGGTGGATATCCAAGTAATTACTGCACGGCTCTCTCCCACCAAAAGGGCCGTGCTCCATATTAAACTGAGCGGGGCTTACCACTTCAACGTCAGCGTTATGTCTTATGGGCAACCCACTATTGGTCAGTACGGCTGCAATGAAGCTCCTTTTGGGGGCATCATTGGGTTTCGTGAGTCTTAACCACGGTACGGAAAGATGCGTAGAAAGCGAAGTCTTGTTTGAGATCGTGAACCTGGTCGGGAGAATGGTCTCCATATCAAGGCGGTAACACAGGTAACATACGGCGCCATTTTTTGATAGGGCAGCGAGGCTGGCGGAAGGAATTCTTGTGTCCTTCCCCTAGCCTCGCTATCTGTGCTTTAGGTCAATAGGATGGGGGTTCTGGTTGATCACCGCCACGATGAGAAGAATTGTCCAGAGAATCAGCACGCCCCAAAATACCTGGTGCACGGCTTTGGTGAGAGAGAAAGCTATCTGGATGCCGTGAGTTCCTGATGAATGCTTCCACAGTAGCAGTACCAATCCCCCAATCACGCCCGGGCCCAGCGTGTTACCCAAATTTCTCCCCAAATTATATAGTCCGGTGGCAGCACCCAGTTCGTCTCGTGGTATCTGGGACTGCACACTATTTAACGTAGCCATGATCACAACGCCGACACCAATGCCCAACAATATGCCGCCCAGCACTATCCATGGCCACTGGCCATGGCCGCCCACCACCTCATTGAGAGACATTCCTGCAATTATTCCTACCATGCCCATGTGCACAGTCGAAGAAAGATTCATCCGCGCCATTATCGACGCCGTGACAAGGCTGCCCGCAGCCCATCCAACAGGTACCGGTAAAATGGCCAAACCAACACTCAGTGGACTAAACTGCCATACGATGTGGAGCCATAAGGGAACGATCAGCACTGCCGCGTAAAGCGTACCGCTAGCAGTCATGGCCA
The DNA here is from genome assembly GCA_021784595.1 of Bacillota bacterium. Classification (GTDB taxonomy): domain Bacteria; phylum Bacillota; class Sulfobacillia; order Sulfobacillales; family Sulfobacillaceae; genus Sulfobacillus_C. Next base: position 10,491 of record JAJYHT010000003.1, read on the forward strand.
GAAGACTAGGCACGGTAATACGGGGATCTTTCAGCCAATTTAGTGGAATTAGTGGGTGTGCGGAATGCTGTTCTGCACGCCACCATCCGAGGCTAAGTCCAACTGCCATACCTAACAAAATCCAGCCCAGACTAGTTCGGGGATCCTGTTGAAATGCAGTGAGGGAACTGACCCCTGCAGTAAGACCGCCAGCCAGCCACAATGCTCCAGCCCAGTCAACGGTTCCTTTTATGGGAGGACGTACCGTTGAAAATAATGGCCCTAATGCAGCAAAAGCCACGGCGCCGATCAGCACATTGATCACAAAGAGTCCACGCCACGACACCCACTGAGCCATCATTCCCCCGAGAGTTGGACCTAGAAGGCCCGCAAGTCCCCACATGGCACTAAGCCGTCCCTGCATCCGAATTCTCTCAAGACCTTGATAGTGCTGACCCATGAGTATAAGTCCAAGAGTGAGAATCCCCCCGGCGCCAGCCCCTTGAAGAATTCTGGTGGCGATAAACCATCCCATGGATAAGGCGCTGGCACTGCCAATGGATCCCAGAAGAAAGATCGCAATACTCCAGCGGTATAGACTCTCTGGCGAATATTCACTGGATAGGTGGCCCACCAACGGCGTAATCACCGTGGCTGCAATCATAAAGCCCGTGAGCATCCAAGGATACCAGTCCAATCCACCTAGATGCTGAGCAATGCTGGGCCCAATGGTGCCCACAACGGTGCTATCCCATGCGGCCAGGAAGGTGGCTAGTAGCACTGATGAGGCCAAACGTTGGGTGCTCATGATCGTCCCTCCTCATAGCGAGGCCTGACCCCGTCCAACGCTAAGCGCATGGGTAGCGCAATAGCAGCGCCGAGACGCTCACCACGGCGGAACCCCCAAATCAAAGCAATGAAATACGTCGATAGGAGGTGGTCGACGATCTGAGGGACAGACAGGTCGTGCCTTAAATCGCCAGCAGATTGCGCTTGAGCCACCAACGGCCCGAATAACTGCTGCAAAGCGGTCGGCCGGCCATCATCCCACGGTTGGCCGAGTAACTCGGCTTGAATAATATAAGGGACAAGACCCAGGTCTTGCTCCACAGCCTCCGTCAATGCCTCCGTAGCCTGTTGCAGGCCGCTGAGAGGAGCAAGTTGCAGCCATTGTGGTAAAGACGGCAGCAGTTCAGCGGTAAGGTGGTCAACATACAGAGTAAAAATTGCATCCTTCGTAGGAAAGTGTACAAAGAACGATCCTTTGGACACGCCGGCGGCCTGTACAATCTGATCAACGGAAGTTGCTTCTACCCCTTGCGTACGGAACAGGTGCAGGGCCGTGTCAAAAATTTTGCGGTGAGTCTCCCTCTTTTGCATGGCACGCGTAGTAGACATCAAAAACATCCCTCCTTTTTCTATCCTAGACCATAAACTGACCACGGTCAATGACTGTGGTCAGTTTATGGAATGCTAGCACTTTGGTGTGGAATAGCGTTCTTGGGAGAGCCGACCCTAGACGAAACGTGAATCGCCCGAATCGGTGACTATAACAATTGCCGCAGGGGGGGAATCCAATAGATTGTTTTGCAATGATGATTCAAGGACTCTAATCAGTCAAGAAATACTCTAGGATCCTAAGGGATGGCCTACTTTATCAACATAGTCCTATCTTATACGATCTCTGCGATAGAATGATTCTCATTCCCCTTAACGATTCAGACAGGTCCGACATTTCTATAATGATTATGGAGGTGTTCAGTGTGGTGAGCCTAGCCAAAACCCATTCAGAACAAAAAATCCATACCCCGAAAGCGCGCTCGATTCGCGAAATCGTTTTTGGCGTGAATGACGGATTGGTGTCAATTACCGGCCTTATTGTGGGGGTTACGGCGTCTCGCATGAGTGCGCATCACATTTTACTTGCGGGTTTGGCCGCGGTGATGGCCGCCACCGTGGCCATGGGTCTGGGCGCTTACCTTTCGACTGCCGCCCAAAACGAGTATTTTATGGCAGAACGCAAGCGGGAAATACGCGAAGTGCATGAGGTGCCTGAGGAAGAACGCCGCGAGGTGGAGGGGATCTATCGCGCCCAGGGCTTTACGCATGAACAGGTGGCCATGCTGACCGACCACATTACGGCCGATAAAGAGCGCTGGGTTGACTTCATGATGAAAGAAGAGCTGGGGATTCCGATCGACAGCTTGGATAACCCGTGGACGTCGGCAGGTATTATGGCTTTGGCGGTAGTGGTTGGTTCAATTCCCCCAATTGCGCCCTACATCATGATTGGGAATCCGCAAGTGGCATTGCTGTGGGCCATTGTGCTGGCGATGTTGACGGCTTTTGGGTTAGGCATTGCCAAGGCGCTGGTTGCCAAGACCGTGTGGTGGAAAAGTGGCGTTCAGTTTGTGATTGTGGCCGGCATAGCAGTAGTGGTGGGAATTTCTGCAGGCCACTTGCTGAGCCATATCTTATGATTGACCCGATTTATTTAAATGCCCTGGTGGATTTGGCGATTCAAGAAGAGGAGTCGGGAGACGAATGGTTTGTTCCCGAATTCACTGCGGTGTGGCATCTGGTGCGCAGTGGTCTTTTCCTGTGCGATCCATTTTGGCGCTTCATAATCTTCTAACCTCGTTGGTCCACGGGTCCTGCAGAGTTTGCCGGGCTTTTTTCGTTGTATAGCCATCCAAACACCGCCCATGTCACGTATAAAGAAGTGAACACTAGTCACGGAGGTGGATGGGGTGTCCTTCTCAACACGTCACTGGCGTCATGCTATGGTCGTGGGCCTTTTAGTTCTAACGGGCTTTAGTCTATATCTCGCCAGCTGGCGCAGTGCCCTAGGCCCCCTAATGCCGGTAGCGCAGGCTGTTCATGAATGGGGTGGGGTACTGTACGGACTGGCCGTTTTGGGCTGGTCTGGGCGGTTTTATCCTTGGCCGGCCGATCGTAACGCAGGCACAAAAGCTCCCGGCTTTACAAAGTGGGCGTTTTTCTTCTTAGTGATGCTCTTTGTGAGCGGGCTAGGCCTTTTAGTGGGCCCATCATGGACCCGTGCCATTGCGACTATAATACATGGCCTTTTTGCTGCGGTCTTTGTGCTCTGGGTCGCCTATCATCTGGCGGTGCACTGGCCGGTAAACATCAGAAGAAAAAAACCACATATCAATTTGGCTCGGCGCCGCACCTTAAGGTGGCTGGTGGGGGCTGCAGTGACCGTGCCGGTGCTCGGGGCAATTCCTAGTGTGCTTACGATGCTCAGCGGCCGGATGTTTCACCAGGGATCCAACAACGGGGCTTTGCCCGGGTTTGTGCCGTACACGGTGGTAGGGGGTTATCCTGACCTCTCGCTTGAGACCTGGCGTTTGTCCATAGAGGGAACACATTATACTATGGAAGACCTGAAGAAGTTTGGGGTAGAGCGGCGCCATGTGAATTTTCAGTGCGTGACAGGCTGGGCTGTGGATGGCGTGGAATTTACCGGAATCGACCTGGAGCATTTTCTACGCCAAGTGGGGTGGAATTCCCAAACGCATCCTTGGGTGATGTTTTTTTCTGGAGATGGGGTCTATACTGAATCCTTAGACGTGCAGCAGATTGCAAAGTATCGACCGTTATTAGCATACCAAATCGACTCGCGTCCTCTGCCGCAATCGCAAGGGTACCCTTTGAGGCTCTTAGTGCCAGGCATGTATGGATATAAGTCGATTAAGTGGCTGGTCGGAATAAAACTGGTGAGCCACGACACGCTCGGGTACTGGGAGCAGCGCGGGTATCCGCAAAATGCATATCTAGGGTCTTATTCGGGCATTTAATGGAGGCAAGGTTTGGCGGTCGGGAGGGAATTTGCAATGCAATTATCATTTCAGCAAGTCGATGTGTTCACTGATGAAATTTTTTATGGCAATCCACTGGCTGTGTTTTGGACCGGAGCGCATCACCTATCCGAGACCCTAATGCAAGAGGTTGCTCGTGAGATGAATCTTTCCGAAACCATTTTTGTCACAGAACCCCCTGATGCAAAAAAGGTCTATGGAGTCCGAATTTTTACTCCAGATCAGGAACTGCCTTTTGCGGGACATCCGACGATCGGGGGCTTTTATGTTCTCCGGTCTCAAGGTCTGGTAGATAACCATGGGGTGCAGCGCAGCGGGGCTGGCGAAACCATATTGGCCGTGGATGAACAGAATGTGATTTGGTTCAATCCGCCGTCGGGAAAGGTCATGGAAGTTTCGGGTTCTTTTGAGCGGCTGGCCCAGGTCCTGCGCATTGATCTCTCCCGAATAAGCCAGAATACTCCGCCTGCCATGGCCGGAACCGGCCTCATGCAACTGATGGTGCCACTCAAAGAGGATGTGGTGAGCGAAGTAAACCCGGATCGGGAGCAACTCTCGGTTCTCTTAAAGGAGTGGAATGCCAACGGGGTCTACGTGTTGGCACAGACTGGCCCTGCCGAGTATCATGCGCGATTTTTTGGCGCAGGTAATGGTGCCGTGGAAGATCCCGCAACGGGGTCGGCGGCTGCGGCATGGGGAACTTATCTTTTGCAGACGACAGGGGCTACCAGCATTAGTCGCCTTAAAATTCGCCAGGGAGAAGAAATGCTGCGCCCGTCCACCCTGTGGGTTCGCCTCAACGCGCAACATCCGGGATCGTTGGAAATCGGTGGCAATGTGGTCCGGGTAAGTTCAGGAATCTTGACGATTCCTAAGGGTGTGCTTTCGCGTGAACCGAAATAGCTTCGGTTCAGAGTCACGTTCAGCTGGGCTGGCCATGGATCTTCTGTCAGTCTGGCACGCTAGGCGTAAAAACCAGTCGTCGGCCAATCTCACGATATCCCCACCGCACCAATAGCGGGTAGGATGTGGTCTCTTTGGCCTCGACGACGGTCCAGGCCAATCCCCGTTGGCGGGCATATTCCTCGCGGGCCGCTGTCAACGAACGATAAATGCCCCTGTTCCGCCACCGGGGGTCCGTCTGTCCTCCCCATAATCCCGCGTGGTTTCTATGGATTGTCATTCCGGCCGCGCCAATGACCAGGTTTTCATGCCATGCTACAAAAAGCCGGGTACTCGGGTTGGTCTGGTTAGACTCCGCCACCTCCCGCTGGATGGTCAAGGCGTCGGTGGGCGGGAATCGGAATACGCGTTGTTCTAATTGATGAAAGCCTTCCCAAGCCGCCAGGGTCAATGCAGGACCGATGCTGACCACGCGGGGGGTCTTGCATCGGGGCGTCAAGAGGTCTTTAACCAAGATGATGTGGGTTTCGGACAGATGGTAATTCTGGGCCTTTAAAAAGCCTGGCAAAAAGTCGGGCTCGAGAGGACCGACGTGGAAATCGGGCTTAATGCCGTGATAGCGGTCCATGGTCTGGTGCCAGTATTTTTCAAGATGGTCAGCCAAAGGTCTGAACCTAAAGACCACATTGCCAAACCGTTTTGTGGGCCCGATCGTGCCGATGCCGTATTCATCGTCCCATCGCCGGGCGTGTGGCCAAGTCCAGATGGGATCCTGATCCCATTCACGAAGATAATCCATTGGCTAATTTTTTCACTGCCCCTCTGAGACTTTGCTTCTCTATTTAAGAGCGGTGATACTCCCCCAATATTATAAAACAGGATGCTCCATAAGCGTGCCCCTTTAGGGAATCAGCGACTTTAAAATTTGTTGCAGAAGATTTGTTCCCGAGGAGGGCGCTGCCGGGTTGGCACTGCCGGTTTTGCCCAGATATCCGCAGCCGGGGCTATACTTGGTCGGCTCGTGTCCGCGAATATAAACCTCGGAATAAGAGGTGCAACAGCCATTGTTAAGAAGTCCGGTTTGTCGGCAAACCGTGCGGGTAACAATGCCTGACGGTTTGGAAAAGGTCTCTACGGGCTGATTGACCAGAGCCCATTTCATAAAATGCGCCCATATGGGTCCGGCACCCAGATCGCCCGTAAGGCCTAAAGGCGAGTCGTTGTCGTTGCCGACCCAGACAGCGGCGGCTAACTGGGGAGTAAACCCTACCAGCCAAGCATCGCGCTGTTGGGACGAGGTTCCGGTTTTAGCCGCCGCAGGGCGCGTAAAAATCGTTTGCAAGTCATGGGCGGTTCCTCCAGCATTTAAGAGGGGCGCATGAAAAAGATTGCCGACCACGTAGGCAACTTGCGGCGTTAGCACACGCGTGAGCTGCGGGGCTTGAGAGAACACCACATGTCCTTGGCTGTCCACGACCTTCAACACACAGATGGGTTGGACCCGATACCCGCCGTTGGCGATGGTGGACACGGCGCGCGCCATTTCATAGGTGGTCACCGAAGAAGAACCCAAAGCGGTTGTTAAATTGTTTGCTAAGGGGCTGGTGATGCCCATCGAGTGGGCCATGTCAATCATGGCGGGAGGCGTGACGATATTCATCCATTTGACGGCGACAATATTGTCTGACAAAGCAATGGCATACCGTATCGGCAGCGGACCGTTGTACACGTGCCCATAGTTGTGCGGCACGTACCATTTGCCGTTGCCGGCCGGAAAGCGGACAGGGGCCGAATCTTGAACGGCCGAAGTCGAATAGCCATCGTTAATCACGGTGGTGTAAAGAAAATACTTCATGGTGGAGCCTGGCTGGCGAGCCGCTTTGGTAGCCCGATCAAACTGCGAATTGGTGTAGTTGTCTCCTCCGACAATGGCCTCTACATAACCATTTTGGGGATCGATGGCACTGAGCCCCACCTCGGGCTCCAAGACGCCATTGACCTTTGCGGTCGGGGGCATATAATCAGCGACAGCCTGTTGCGCAGCTTGTTGCATGGTCCAGTCCATTGTGGTGGTAATGGAATAGCCACCGTTGTACAGGCGCCGGGCTACCCCGGGATCCACTTGGGCCAGTTGATCTGCCAAATATTTCGTAAAGTATGGGGCACGATCCCCTAAGGGGGGACCGCCTCCTAGCGACAATGGGGTGTTGACCGCGACCGCTTCTTCTCCTGGAGTGAGATAGTGCAAGACCATCATTTGCTGCAAGACGAGGTTTCGTCGCGACAGCGCAGCGTTTGGGTGTAAATAAGGGTCGTAGTAGCTGGGGGCATTGACCAAACCGGCAAGCAATGCCGCTTCTGGCACGGTTAAACTCTGGGCTCCATGACCAAAATAGACTTGACTGGCTGCTTGGACACCATAGGCCCCCTCTCCGAAATACACGTCATTCAGGTACATTCCGATGATTTGCCGTTTATCGTACATGGTTGAGAGCTTCATCGTGACAAAGAGTTCTTTGATCTTTCGGGAAAACGTGCGCACATCGGATAAATACAAGTTTTTGGCCAGTTGCTGAGTAATCGTGCTGCCGCCCTGAAGTATTTGTCCGGAAGAGATGTCGACCATCGCCGCGCGCAATATGCCGACCGGATCAATAGCGGGCTCTACCCAATAGGTGTTGTCTTCAATAGCTACAAGTGCGTTTTGCATGGCCGGAGGAATTTGGCTTAGCGGTATCGGCATCCTGTTTTCGGTTCCGTAAAGGACGCTTACCAATCGGCCCTTTTGATCATATATGGTGGTGTCCGCCGGCAAATTAGGCGCCGGCAAGGCCAGCCAGGCCGTGGGCAACAGTACGGCCGTGGCTCCCACCACCAACGTGGGCAAGCTAATCACCGCCCCGGTGTTGGTCACTTTATGCCGAAGACGGATCCAATAGGCGGCCCATCGCGACGGAGATCTGTGATGACGTGACTTGCGTGATTCCACGCTGTTCGCCTCCCCTCGGGAGGTAGTATGGCCATGTTTGCAGCCACTCTTTCTCACCATTTGGCAATTTCTCTAAAAAAGTGACGACACGGGTATGCTACAGGAGAAAAACGTTGTATTCTAAAGTTCGTCTGCTATAATGTGCGAAGAATTTTGGGTAGCCGAGGGAGGAAATGGGATCGTGTTAGAGACCCCAAAGAAGTTTACTGTGTTAGCCGGGAGTGCAGAAGGGCCCACTCGTCTTAACGCTTTCGACAATGCTTTGTTGGCAGCAGGAATAGGGAATGTCAATTTATTGCGGGTTAGTTCAATATTACCTCCCCATGCGGTGCAGGTGGCGCATTTGGAGATTGTTCCGGGCCAACTCATGCCCACTGCCTATGGAACCATCACTTCCGAAAACCAGGGAGAAACCATAGCCGCAGCAGTGGCCATAGCGATTGGCGGGCCAGCGGAATACGGGGTAATTATGGAGTTTTCGGGCCGCTGCACTAAAGAGGAAGCCGAGGAACAAGTCGCCGAAATGGCGCGCGCAGCGTTTTTGCAGCGCAATCGGGAATTGCAGCGGATTGTGGTGCAGGCCGTAGAGCATCGAGTCGTCGGCATTGGATGCGCGTTCGCTGCCGTGGCTCTATGGTATTAAGCCGCTGGATGAAAGGAGATTTCCCAGATGCATATTTGGTTTACTGAAAACCAAACGGAAGACGTGAGCCTCGGCCTTAGAATCCAGTCGGTGCTATGGAAAGAGACCACGGCATTTCAAGAATTGGTGGTGGCGGACACCCTAGCGTATGGACGCATGTTGACACTTGATGGAGCGGTCCAGACCACCATTGGTGATGAATTCGTGTATCACGAAATGATCACCCATGTTCCCTTGAGCCTTCATCCAAACCCCAAAAAGGTTGCGGTGATTGGAGGGGGAGATGGGGGTGCCATTCGTGAAATCCTCAAACATCCGACTGTTGAAGAAGCGCATTTGATTGAAATCGATGACAAAGTGGTCGAAACCGCCAAACGGTTTTTTCCAGAGATTTCAGGGAGCTTGGACGACGACAAAGCATTTGTGCATTACACCGATGGCATTCAATGGGTCAAAGAGGCAACAAACTTTGATGTGATTATTGTGGACTCGACAGATCCGGTGGGACCAGCCCAAGGGCTGTTTACTCCTGAATTTTATCAAAGCATCTACCAAGCGTTAGGTGAGCATGGAATCATGGTGGCCCAATCGGAGTCCCCGTTTTTACAACCACACCTGATTCAGCGCGTATTTCAGGGCGTATCTTCGGCGTTCCCCATGACGCGGCTGTATTTGGCCTCGGTGCCCACCTACCCTAGCGGATTGTGGAGCTTTACGCTCGGTGCCAAAGGCGACGTTACGACACAAATCCGCCCAGAATTGTTCGATCTCGCCACCCGCTATTGGACTCCGCAAATTCAACACAGCTGCTTTGCGCTGCCAAAGTTTGTGCAAGAGTTGGTGCGTTAAATGGCGGACTGGTTTTATCGCACTGACCGGTTTTTGGGTATGAACAGCGGGTGGCCAGCGGCGGACTGGATTTATTTTGGGATCCCCATGGACTTTACCGCCTCTTTTCAACCCGGCTCGCGATTTGGACCAGCCCGTGTGCGAGAAAGCTCGTACGCGGTGGAAACCTATTCATGGGCTCAAGACCGCGATTTGGAAACGTTAAACATTCACGATGCAGGAGATTTGGAGTTGCCCTTTGGCAATGTGTTGGCAAGTTTGGACCGCATTCGCGATGCGGCTGATTCCGTGTTGGCTGAGGGCAAACGATTTTTCGGGCTGGGTGGGGAGCACTTAGTGACATTGCCGCTCGTGGAGGCGGTCCTCAAGCGTTATCCCGATTTGGTTGTAGTGCATTGGGATGCGCATGCGGATTTGCGCGACCAATATATGGGCGAGCGCTTATCCCATGCTACTGTTTTGCGAAGGGTGGCTGAACGATTGCAACCGGGCCACTTATATCAATTTGGTATCCGTTCGGGTACAGCGGATGAAGCGCGATTTGCCCAAAAACACACCCGGCTCTATCCTCACGAGGTGCTACGTCCATTGACGGAGGTGATGGATGAGTTGCGTGTCCGTCCAGTCTATGTCACCATAGACATTGACGTGGTAGACCCCGCGTTCATGCCGGGGACAGGAACCCCTGAACCGGGTGGCATTTCTTCCCAGGAAGCGCTGGCGGCACTACGTGCGCTCAGCCAGTTGACTGTGGTCAGCATGGATTTGGTAGAGGCGATGCCGGCTCACGATATGTCGCAGCGTTCGGGGGTTTTGGCAGCTAAAATGGTGCGTGAAGGGTTGCTGGCAATAGCGGGCCGTTAACGTATACATAAGTGTGGAGGATAACAATGGCGGTGTACTCTCGAATGGGGGAGGCTCGCGACTATATTGCGCGAACCTTGGATGATTCTTTGCGCCGACGAGGTTTTGAGAACCTCGGAGTCTACATCGAGGTGGATCGGCCAACCGAAGAGGGCCACGGCGACCTGACCTCCAATGTAGCACTTAAGGTTGCGCGCTTTACTAAAATGGCACCAAAAATCTTGGCTGGAGAGCTCGCGTCTCGATGGCCTCAAGATGACATCGTGGATAGCGTGGAAGCAAAGGGTGCAGGGTTTTTAAACTTTACTCTGAAAACGCGCTGGTTGGCTGAGGTGGTAAACCAGGTCAGGGCCGATCCCGCCGGATATGGCGCCAGCGACGCGGGTCAAGGTGCCCGCGTGCTGATTGAATTTGTATCAGCCAACCCGGTGGGTCCCATGGTGATCGTCAATGGCCGTGCAGCAGCGGTGGGCGACAGTATGGCCCGAATTATGAACAAGGCGGGGTTTTTGGCTCATCGCGAATTTTACGTCAACGACGGCGGCAATCAGGTATTGAAATTAGGGCAGGCCATATGGCTTAGGCTTTTAGAAATGACCGGCATAGATGTCACGACCAACTGGCCCGAGGATGTCTATCCCGGTGCTTATGTGAAAGACGTGGCGGCCGCTTGGCGCCGGGACCACCCTGAGGTGCCCTTGGATCAATTAGGGGAGCATAGTTGGGAGCTTTTGGGTGATTACGGGGCCCGGGTGTTTCAAAAACAGCATGAAAAGGTGCTACGGCAGTTTGGCGTGGAATTTGACCGCTGGTTTCATGAGAAGGAGCTCCGTCAAGCCCATGCTCCCGAAGCGATTGTCGAGCGTCTGGACCGACTCGGATATATTGCAACTGAAGACGGGGCTCGGTGGTTCCTTTCGGAGCGATTTGGGGACGATAAAAATCGGGTCATGGTCAAGTCCGATGGCACCATGACATATTTTGTGCCAGATGCAGCGTACCATGCAGACAAGTTTGACCGCGGCTACCAATACGTCATCGACCTCTTGGGTCCCGACCATCATGGCTACGTGGGGCGCATGCGGGCGGTAGTGCAAGCGCTCGGATATCCCCCCGACCGACTTGAGATTCTCATCATCGGGTTGGTGCGCCTTTTACGCGGTACCGAACTGGTGAGGATGTCCAAGCGCAAGGGAAGTTTTGTCTTGTTGGAAGATCTGATCGAGGAAGCTGGCGTAGATCAGGCGCGATATTTCTTTTTAGAAAGGGCGCCGGAAACGCCCATGGATTTCGATTTGGACTTAGCGCAACTGCGTGACTCAAAAAATCCGGTCTATTACATCCAATATGCGGGAGCAAGAATCCACGGGATTCTTCGCCAATGGCGGGAGAGTGAACAGCAGGCGGCGCCGCTTAATCTGGATGTCTTGACGTCACCTCTGGAACGTGTCCTGATGATACTTCTCAGCCGATTCCCCGATGTGATAGCCCGATCTGCGATGGATCGGGCCCCGCAGTACCTGCCCCGCTATCTCACGGAATTGGCGGGCGCCTTTCATGGGTTTTACCGAGAACACCGTATCTTGGATGAAGAAGCTCCACTGCGTCAGGCACGGCTCGCTTTGATTGAGGCCGTTTTGGCCGTGTTGGCGACAGGGTTGGGGCTTTTGGGCATTTCACTGCCCCAGCGGATGTAGGAGGAGTCGTATGCGACTGTCAAACGAGAATCTTATCCGAGAGCATATTCACGCACTGGTGGAGGAGGGTGTCTTACCCGGAGCGGTTTATGGGGCGGCATCCCATGATGCGGTCGTGGCGTTAGGGGCAATAGGATTCCGTCAGATGCAGCCGACCATTTTGCCGATGACGGAAGACACGTTGTTTGACTTGGCATCATTAACCAAAGTGGTGGCCACCACGGCCATTGCAATGCGCTTATTGGAGCGAGGCGCCTTTCGTTACGACGATCTCGTCAGTCGGTACGTCCAAGAAGACTTTGGCCCGGTGCGCCTGAACCATCTTTTAACGCATACCTCGGGATTTCCCGCCTGGCTCGACCTCACCGCATATCCAGAGCGCGCACAACGGATTGGGGCGATCGCCAAAGCGTCTCGTTTGTATGCCCCGGGGACCGAAGTCCTGTATTCTGATCTCAATTACATCCTGTTGGGGTATATTCTGGAACTGGTGGCGAACCAGCCCTTGGACCAGCTCTTCACGGAAGAAGTGGCCGCTCCCCTGCAAATGCACCACACGAGCTACTTGCCTATCACCAACGGGCCGATCGCCTCTACTGAATGGGATGTCAAGGCTGGTCAGTTTTTGACCGGCGTGGTGCATGATGAAAATGCGCGCAGTGCGGGCGGAGTATCCGGCCATGCGGGTCTTTTTGGAACGGCGTCGGATTTATTGACGTTTGGGCAAGCACTGTTGCGGGACAAAAGCAGCTGGCTGTCGGCGGCCACCGTGGCGGCCTGGCAACAGGCGCGCACAAGCGGCCTGCCAGGCGAACTGCGGGGTTGGGGATTTCAAAAACCCCACCCGCTCTCCTCTGCTGGCGACTTAGCATCACCACGCGCGATGGGCCATACCGGATTTACAGGAACCTCGCTTTGGATTGATCCGACGTATGATATCGTCATGGTTCTTTTGACGAACCGAGTGCATTTGGGCAGGGACAAAAATGCGCCCATTCGATTGCGCCCTATTTTTCACAATCTCGTTTTGGCCGGACTGCGGCCATGAGACCCGGGGAATTGGCGGCGCGACTGTTGGTATGGCGCCGTGCAGGGCTCAAACTCGTGATAGTGCGAACCGATGACGAGATGGCGCTAAGACGGGCTGTGGACAATTTGGAGGGAGACGACATCTGGCAGTGGTCCCAGGTCCAAGGGCTCAGACGTCGTAGCGAGAAACTTGGAGCCCAATTAACCCGAGATCCCGAGACCATGCTGCAAAAAGTGTTGAGTTTGCCCCAAGGTTTGGTTGTGGCTTATGACCTGTCCGCATTTTGGGACAATCCGGGGGTCACCCGAGCGCTGCGAGAAATTGCCCAGGGTTTGCCTCCCATGCAGATCGTCGTGGTGACCAGCGGAGCATTGCCCATTCCCGCCGCGCTTCAAAGAGTGGGACTAGAAGTGTGGCTGGATCCTGAGTCTGCCAGCCCTGGCTTGCCTTTAACCAGTTTGGAAGATCAATGGAGCAAAAGCCCAGAAGCACCTGAACTGGGGGTATTGGTGCGAAGCCGTCTGGTACGGGGAACTCCTGGTCTAGAATGGGTTGAGCCGGGAGTCGGGTTTGACGAGGTCGGGGGGCTCAATCGCCTCAAGCAGTGGGCAGAGAGAAGAAAGTTGGCCTGGGATCCTGACAGTGCCTTGCCATGGCCGCGTGGATTGTTGCTGTTCGGAATGCCCGGCACGGGCAAGAGCCTGTCGGCTAAAGCTTTAGCCGCCTATTGGAACATTGCGTTGTTGCGTTTGAACGTGGGACAACTGTTCGCAAGCTACGTAGGGCAGTCCGAAGCACAATGGCAGTGGGCTTTGGCCAAGGCCGAGGAACTGGCGCCCGTCGTTTTGTGGGTGGACGAACTAGAAAAAGTCTTGGCAGGCCAGCAAAGCTCTCACGCGTCAGATGCCGGGACGACCTCGCGAGCCTTAGGATACTTTCTTACTTGGCTTGAGGAACACCAACGTCCTGTCGTTGTGGTGGCCACAGCCAATGAAGTGGAACAGCTGCCGCCTGAGTTGTTGCGACGGGGACGCTTTGACGCGCTGTTCTTCGTCGATTTGCCCGATGAAGCGGACAGGAAAGCCATCTTGGACATCCACCTGCGAAACCAAGGGATTTCAACGGATATCTTGGCGCCAGCCGATTGGGAGCTTTTGCTCAGTCAAACGGAGGACTTTTCGGGAGCCGAACTGAAGGATTTGGTGACCGAGGCCCGATTTGTGGCGGCAACACGCCAGGGGTCGGTCAGCATAAATGATTTTGTGCAAGCCTTGCGTGAAATGGTGCCTTTAGCAAAAAGCATGAAGGAAAGTTTAGCGTCTCGCCGGGCCTGGGCCATAGGGCGTGGAAGGCGTGCCTAAATTAGGGGAGGAAGACGTCAAAAAACGGCTTGGCATCCGTCTTGAAGCGCGATTGAGGTTGAGCCGGCGGGGATGGCTGCACCCACTCCAGATCAGGTGAATGGTAGGCGACCCAGACTTGGGCTTCTTCTTTGCTGGTACAGGCGCTAATCGGCTTTTTGGCCAAGGCTTCTTCGGCACGTTGCAGCGCTAGAGATTGATTGCGAAGGATCTTGAGAATTACTGGATGGGTAGGACGGAACCCAGTCCAAGCAATGAATTGATCGGGCAGCGCATTGTTTCGGCTGTGGTTGCAGGCCCGGCACGCAATGACGCAGTTGTCCAAAGACGTGCCCCCGCCCCAGCAGACGGGAATCACGTGCTCCAAAGTTGAGCCTACGCCATGACACCAGGCACAAGTCAAACCATCCCGCTGGCGGACCTGGCGATAGACTGTGCGGTATGCCATGGGACGATAATTGAGCCGCAATATCCCCGAGTCGAACTGGGCCAAACCATCGCGAAGATTCTGTTCAACTTTTTCCATTGTGCAGGGCGACAAAGGTCGTCCTTGCAAATCAACCACCGGTACTAACTCGACCGATGCTCCAGATTCCACTTCAGCCAAAATTTACCCTACCTCTAGTTTAAATTCTCTCAATTCATATTATACCGTTTTACAGGCCAAAGATCATGGGGGCGCCAGTCGTTGGAATCAAACCATGGGGGGGACTTTAAGGAGACTCGCTTAACGACTCGTCCATGGTTTCAAATAATTCTTCCAGTTCTGCCGCCCATTGGGGGTCTAGTATGCTGCCTGCTTGGCATTTCGCCTGTATAAGCGCATCGCTATGCTTTACGCCCTCTTGAATCACGTTCCAGGCATAGCTGTGGGCGACTTGAAACACCAGGGCCATCGGTGGAATTTCTTCTAGAGGTTTGCCCGCGGGGAATCCCAGACCGTCGGGTTGTTCATGGTGGTCTCTAATGGCGCTGGTGACTTCGCTCGGAAGGGACAATGACTCCAGAAGTCGGATCGACAATTCCGGGTGTTTTTGGTATCTCCGCCAAGCCGCCACTGTTTTCTTGGGATCATGCAAAATGTCATAATCGATTGCGGTCAGACCATAATCGGCCAGCCTACAGACCAAGTTCAGCGCCTCGCGTTCCTTGGCCGTCCAACCTCTTTGCTGTGCCAAGGCCTGGGCAATTTGTGTGCGTACGTCGGCTATGGCCGCAAGGTTGGGATGCAAGATATCTTGAGCCAGCATGGCTTGTAGAAGCTGGGTGAAGCGTAAAACCTCCTCAAAAAAAGGAGCAGGCGGCGAAGACCGGATGTCTCTAACGGGGGCGAGATCCTCTTGCAGGCGGCGCCATTGGCGCCACATGCCCAGTTGACCGTACAGAGCCTGCGAGGTGTCAATTAGTTGGGAACGCAAGGCTGAAGCACCCCAGTGGCCCGCCAATCGCGCCAAAACTTCGCACAAAAGGGCCAGTTCTCCCTTTTCAAAAGTCATCAGGGAGCCCCACATGACACTCATCGCACGGGTGCCATACTGATACGCGGCTTCCTCATCGCCCGTTAACTGGGCTAGATGGGTCAGCTCATTGAGGGCATGGATGCCTTTCCCTCGGGTTAGCCGCAATGCTTGGGTCAATGAGTCACGTGCGGTGTTCCAGTCGGATAGTTCCAACAGGACCACTCCTAAATTGGTATATAAGGCGTATCCAAAGTCTTCGGACTCATTGCTTGACGATAGGACTTGAGCTTTTTGAAGGCGGACCAATGACTGGGGGTAAAATTCATTGTGCATATACATTACGGCGAAATTCATTTGAAATATGGCCTGCTGTCGAGGCGATTGGATCGCCGCATAGGACTCTAAGTGCTGCATTCCACGAATCGCCCGATCGACATGGCCCTCCGCGGCCATGGCCATATTAAGACGGACTTGAATGGCAAAGGTGAGAGGATTGCTGGCATCTGCATCCAAGGCTTGCAGAGCGCGCCGAAACCAGTTGGAGCCAGTCGTGAACCGATTGCGCCGCACGGCGATGCGCCCTAAAAAGTCTGCCAGTTGGGCCGCCATCATGGGGTCGTCGGTCGAAAGAGAAAATGCATCCTCCAACGCTTCACGAGAAGCGTCCAGCCATCCATGGCGATACAATGTCTGAGCTTTGTGCCACAACGTTTCAGGGTTTTGGGACATGACCACCTCTGGGTAGTGTGAAGTGAAGAGTGGTACCGGCACCCGGAGTGGACGTGATGGTGCCTAAACCGCCTAAGTATTGCACTCGGTCCAACATTCCTGCCAGGCCAAAATGACCTGCCGTGTTGGCGGAGGGATCAAATCCCACGCCGTCATCGACGATGGAGACCGTTAAAAGGTTTGGGGCAAGGTCTAGTGTGAGATTTACGTGACGGGCCGCAGCATGTTTGTGGATATTGTTAAAAGCTTCTTGGACCAGTCGGTAGACCGCGATGGTTTTGGCAGGAGTGAGGCCTATCTCCGTGTTTATGGTGGTGGGGAGCTCAAGGGTAAAAGTTAAGCCCCATTCTTTTTCGGCTCGTATCACTAAGGCTTGAATAGCCGCGTATAATCCCACTTCGTCGATAGCCACGGGTTGCAGGTCATAAATGAGTTGGCGGATTTCATTTATGGACCCGATGAGCCGCTGCTGAATGCGGTTCAACTCTTCTTCGGCCAAAGCAACGTCTGTTTTGATCATGCGTTGAATAATTTGCATGCGCATACTGAGGTTAATTAATACTTGAATAGGGCCATCATGCAAGTCGCGAGCTATCCGGCGCCGTTCCTCTTCTAGTAACCGAATGCCCCAGTCCTCAGGATCGACAATCGAAAAATCTTCCGGATGTTCCATATTATTACCAGCCTTATCTGTCGGTGTGACAGGCAGGAGAATCTCCTGCCTGTGGCTAGTCGTCCCAGTACCACACGGGACCGTTGGTTTGGGCGCCTTGACTGGGGGCGGCCGTGGCCGCAAAAGCGGGAAGGGATCCTAACAGCAATACCCCCAGCGCCAGTCCAATCAGAGCGATTCGTTTAATCATCATACCACTCCTTTCGAAGCCGGAACCAGCTCCGGCAACCCGGCTACCGTGGTCTTGGCGACAACCAAGACGTTAGGCCCGTGGCTTTGCGCCCCCGCCTTTCGGTCGGGTTTGCGGATGATGCTCTTACATTTTAGACCCGAAATTGCCGATGGTAAAATATTAGGGAAATATCTTAGGGTAATGCCCGGAGTTTCCCTCAAGGCTCGTCATGCTGGCACCCTGGATCTGCTCCCTAAGGATGTTGTCGGTTAAATGCTTAGCGAAAGCCCACATATTACTCATCTGCCCACAACTCGGCTTGAGGCAGTTTGACCAGAGGGTGCAGAAAAGCCTGTTCCGCCAGGGGCTGGCCTCTTTCGAGCCGTTTCTGCTCCATGATAGTGGTTACCAGGGCGCTATGGGAAAAGAGCTGAGGAAAGTTTCCGCGCACCGTGCCGGTTTTCTCGTCGCTATGTTCGCCGAAGAGTCCCAACGGGGTAGCCTGTTCCAGGTGGCGCTCAATGACTGTCTGGGCCTCTTGCTGCCGGCCTTGCCGCAGCAAAATTCTCGCATACCAAAAACCGACCAGAAGAAAGGGAAAACGAGTCTCTCCCAAGTCATCGGCCCGGTAACGATAGACAAGCCCATCATTCACCAACTCTCGTTCGATTGTCTGCAAGGTAGTGAGAAAATAAGGGTCATGAACTGACACAAACCCGTAAAGTGGCAACGTGAGAAGCGCAGCATCGGGTATGCCTCCGGTAGATCGGGGCAAAAATGAACCGGCCAGTTGGGCCTCGCGCCACAAGGTGTCGGCGATTTTTGTCGCCGCGTCATGCCAGCGCTTGGCGTTGGGCTCATCGTGCATCGCATTTCGAGCAAGCTGCGATGCGACTTTTAGACCCACCCAGTTCATCATGCGCGAATGCGTGTGCTGTCCGCGGATGGTCCGGTACTCCCATAAGGATGCGTCAACCTGAGTCCAGGTTTTTTGAGCCCAATCCGCCAATGCGGCGATTGCCCACCAGTAGGACTCGATGAAGGTGTTGTCATGCGTTTCCTGCCAGATCCGATATACTAGCCAGAGCACACTGCCCACGAGGTCTAGTTGGCGTTGAGAAATCGCCCCATTGCCGACACGGGCGGGTCGGGTCTGCTCGTAACCTCTGAGCCATAAAAGGTCTTGTTCGCGCTCGGGGACGGTTCCGTCCACACGGAGAAAAGGTGTCGAGTATACGCGACCGTTCAGCAGCACGCTGTTGAGCAAAAATTCCGCAATGCGCCGCGCATCCACCACATTGCCAGCCAACAGAAGAGCCTCGCCGCTGTATGCGCTGTCACGCACCCAGACATAGCGGTAGTCCCACTGCCGCGCTTCGCCTGGCACCTCCGGAAGCGAAGTGGTGGCCGCCGCTACCGGTGCCCCGGTGGGCCGATAAGTCAAGCCTTTGATGATTTGCAGACTGCGATGAACGGGTTCACCCGCCGATTGCGCGATCAAGGGAATGGTCCAGAAGGGTGACGATTTGACCCAAATACGCGCGGCGTCAGCAGATATCGGGGCCGATAGCCAACGCAGATCCGGCTTGGCTTCCATGAGCACCCGGAACACGACTATGAGGTTGCCGGGAGCGCATCGCCATTGGTCCATGCGCTCATCAGGATGAGCAGGTCCATGAATCAACAGTGTCGCCTGTCCGGGTCCCAAGGGATTGACGTAGTGCATGCCGTGCGGTACTGGCACGAAAGACGGCCGGACCACACCGTAATCAAAACTGGGGCGACAGGTCAGAACTAAGGGAAGGGTACTCTCAGCAGTCATCCACAAGGCATTGCGCCCCACTTCAAGGCCCACCGTGATGGTGGCCATTCCCTGCGGGGAAGTAAACCTAGTTTCCAGAAATAGTCCTTCAGGACGGTAGCGCTGTTCTACCGTCGTCCACTCCAAGGGCTGCAGACTGAGATATCCTCCTGCATGATGGTCCAGCAATCGGCTAAAGATGGTTGGACCGTCAAAACGCGGCACCGGCCACCAGTCGACCGCGCCGGTAGGACCAGCCAAAGCTGCTGTCACGCCATTTCCTAGCAATGCATAAAACGATTTCATGGTAATGATAGGGCCTGCCTTTCCAGTGGTCGCCACTTTTCTACACATCCAGTGATGCTCAAAAGCCTCTGTGATTTTGGTCCTGGTCCCGGAAGACACGGTCCGTTTTAAGCCATCTCCATGTATGATGTCAGGTTAACCCTTGACACTGCCGGCGGTTAAACCCGCTTCAATCCGTCGTTGCAAAAAAAGCACAATCAGGGCAATGGGCAGCGACGCCACCACCACGCCGGCATAAATTTGTCCGTAATGAACATAGTAGGCATTGCGAAAGTTGACTAGGGCCAACGGCACGGTTTGCATGTTGGGGCTTTGTATAAACGACAGGGCAAATAAAAAGTCATTCCACGATAACAGAAATCCTAAAATCGCTGCCGTAAAGATTCCCGGCATGGCAATGGGGGCAAACACTTTGACGATGGTCTGTCGGATTGATGCCCCATCCACCATTGCCGCTTCTTCGATATCTGCTGGAATTTGGCTAAAAAAAGCAGTTAAAATCCACGTGGTGATGGGAAGCGATAGGATCAGATATGGCACGATGAGACTTTGATAGGTATTGAGCCAATGCAAATGCCGGAATACTAAAAATAGCGGACCTACCATCGCTATTTGCGGAAAGAACGACACTAAAAGGATAAATCCCAGAATAAGGACCTTGCCGCGGATCGGCATGCGGGCTAACCCGTACGCGGCCATGGAACCCAAAATTACCGAAATCACGGTGGCCGATCCCGCGACAAACATGCTATTAAGCAAAGGTCGCAAGAAGTTTTCTACCGCAAAAATGACTTGATAGTGCACCCACGTCCATTGCAAGGGCCATATACTTGATGTCGGTTGGTTAAGCGCGATGCTGGATTCCAGTGATGATTTGAAAACCCAATAAAATGGGAAGAGTGAATACAAAATAATCAGCACAACTAAAATATTAAAGCCTGCGCGTCCTAACCAAGTTTTCATGATAAAAACTCTCCCCGTTGCTGCAATAACCGTACATAGAGCGCTGCCAGCGCCAGCGCAAAGATCGTGATTATCACGGCCACTGTTGCCCCTACGCCAAAATTCAACGACACCAAATACTTATACCAGTCATAATAGGCAATGACCTCGGTACTCTGACCCGGTCCGCCTCCGGTCAACACATAGACCACATCAAACACCAACAGAGCACTTAATGTTCGGAAAATCAGGGCAACCATAATAGCCGGTCTTAAAAGGGGCAACGTTAACGATCGAAACGATTGCCAGGCACTCGCCCCATCCATACGTGCACTCTCGTAAATCTCCAAGGGAATGGTCTGTAATCCGGCAAGAAGCAAGAGGGCAATAAAAGGAGTGTTTTTCCACATATCACTCACAATAATAGGAACCCATGCCAAGGTCGGTGAGTTAAACCAAACCATATTGGCTCCTGGCAAGTGCAGGGCATGTAAAGCAAAATCAACAAAGCCCGACCGTGTGTCAAAGAACATCTTCCAGAGCAGCGCGGATACCGCCGTCGGAATGGCCCATGGGATTAAAATAGAAGCGCGCACTAGTCCACGGGCCTTGAACTGTTGATGGACCACCAGAGCCAATATGAGACCCGCAACAAATTCCAGCGTGACGGACACTACCATAAAAATGCCGGTGCGGCCCATGTCTGCCCAAAAATGGGCATTGCTGAGAATTTGCTGGTAATTGCCTAGTCCCACAAAATGGCTTGTGCCTGGTTGGGTCAACACATCATAGCGGGTCGACAGCACCACGTTATAAACTAAGGGGTAGAGGGAAATCATTCCCAAGACCACCAATGTGGGCAGTACCAATAAATACCCGATACGCTGGCGAGACGCAAGATACGATCGCGGTCGCCTTCTTGGTTTCGCCAGGTACGGCGTGTTGAGTTGCGGCTTAGTTGCCATTATTATTCAAAATGGCTTGAATCGCCTGTTGGGCTTGATCCAACGCTTTGGTTGGCGTGGTTTGCCCCGAATAGACGGCCGACAAGGCCTCTTGAATTTTCGCAGAGATCTGTGGATACAAAGGAGTCACAGGTCGTGGCGTGGCATATTTATAAACTGCCTCTTCTTGCTTAAACCAGGGCGCCGTCTTCAACAGACTGGCCGTATAGGCATCGGTCCGTGCCGGGGGATCACCAGAAATCAAAGCCCGATGCATCATAGTTGAGGCCGAGGTCAAATATTGAACGAGTTCCCATGCCTGTTGGGGATATTTGGTGTTTTTATTTATCACCAAAGAGTCACCCCCTAACGATGCAGTTGGGGTGCCATTCTGCACCGGTGGCGGAACAAATCCTACCTTGCCTTTGACGGCTGATCCAGTTTGCTCAGCCAATGGGTAGAGATAAGGCCAGTTGGTGGCAAAGACTGCATCCCCAGACAAAAAGGCTTGTTGTACATTCCCCTCTTCCCATGTCGTTGCGGCCTGGGGTGTCAAACCCGTCTTTAGGGCGTTGTCGAGCCAGGTTAAGGCTTCAATGTTTTGTGGGGAATTTATCACGGGTTTACCTTGAGCATTGAGAAAGGCACCCCCAAAGCCGCCCGAAACATCCTGAAAAACCGTCACAGCCCCTTCATACTTGTTGCCCTCAAAGGCTAGCCCCATCAACTTGGGGTTTTTGGACATTGCGCTTTTGGCATCGCTAATCAGTTGGGCAAACGTGGTAGGAGGCGTCTTGACCAGGTCGGTGCGATAATAGAGACCTTCCACGTTGATAAACCATGGCATGGCGTAGAGTTCGTTATGATAGACGCCCGCCTTTACCATGCCTGGGAAAAAAGCGGATAGTTTTGGATGAAACTGGTTGAGCGGCATAATCCATTTGGCGGCGGCAAAGGTTGCCGGCCAAATCACATCTGAGGTAATGACATCGGGGGTGGCTGAACCTGAAGCCAGGTCTGTCACTAGACTTTGATACGCATTATTGGACGAGGCTGACAGGGTTTCGATTTGCACGTGAATATGGGGATGGATCTTTTCAAAGGCGGCCACTGCAGCATTTGTGGCCTGGGCTTCGGTGCCTAGTCCCTGAGTGGCAAAAACCAGCGTGACATTATGTGCCACAGCGCTTGTTGATGAGCCGCAACCTGCCAGCGTTAACGTCAAGGTTGCAGCACCCAATACTCCAAGACTGCTTCGACGAAATTTCGTAAGTTCGCGCACGACATATCCTCCCTCGCAGTGTTTATCTGTGATGGCGGCCCGGATTTTTTGTCGCCAGCACACGATAACGGTCATCGACCGCCTTCCGGAGATTGCTGTAGGGGACGTTGTCTCCACTTCTTGTCGCGTCATATGCCGAAAGTTCAAACGTCGACCAAACCGTATGAGAAACCTACCGATAGTATGTCATACTATTGGCAAAAATTCAAACGTTTCACTGAATCGTTTCACTAAACTTTTTGCGGGTCTGCAGGCGCATTAAGCCGTATATTGGTCGTGCACTCTTCTTGCGGGGGGTGGGCACGCGCGGATTTTTTGTCCGAGGAATATCGCAGGATAGCTGTTGCAAGCGGTCAAACTTCCTACATTGGAACACGTTGATTGAACGATGGGTGGAGGGCAGGCGCACGTGCACAAACTCCCCGAATATTCTTGATCCGCATGGTACATATTCGGTCTGTGGAGCGTCGTTATCACTTTGGTGTGAAAAATCAGGCACGCCGGCCACCCACCCTTATTTAATGAGGTTTTTGCGTGATGGGGGAGATCGCTGCCGTGCTTCCCACCGAGGGCTCAGTGAGAAATTCGTGCAGGGTGCCTCGATTTTTGAGGTGATGCAATCGCTTGTCCGCCACACCGAACACGTAAGGACTCCCGACTCGCAGAGCTAGTCCAACCATGTCTTGCACCATACAGCGGATTATTCCGTAGATCCAATCACCCAGATTTTGCACAAAACAGGCCGAATCACTTGTGATTCGGCAAAAGCCCATTCAACCCCAGATTGCAAAAAGCCAAAAGCAAGACGGGCCCTCACTATGCATGACAGCACCGTCTCTCGCGTATGGTCAGATTTTTTCTGGATGGGGTGTCCATTGAGCCAACCAACGGTCCCAATCCTCAGCATCGCGCGGAATGCGTTCTAGAGAAGCAACCAGTGTTTGGAGGGTAGCCAGCGTGATCGGTTTAGGCAAGAACATGTCGATGCCGGCGAATGCGGCTTGTTCGCGCAGACGCGGGTCGTCGAGTACTGTAATCATGACCAAAGTGGCCCGCGGATAACGTATTCTCAGTTCTTGAGCCAAAGTAATCCCATCCATTATGGGCATTTGATAATCTGTGAAAATCAAATCGGCTGGGTGGGTTTGTAGGAATTCCAGTGCCGCGACGCCGTCTGCAACCGAGCCAATTACTTCTGCGCCGGCTTCTGCCACCAAAATTGATAAGACCTCCCGGGTCTCTTCCGTATCGTCCACGATAAGCGCGGTAATGGGCATGTTCTCCCCCTCCTTGCGATATTCTATTAGTCCATCCATTCATATCGTACCTAGTGAAAATTCGAGGACGGCGGCGGATTTCCTTTTTTTAAGCTCCAGTATTTTCTTCTAAGGGCGGTCGACTATCTCTTGGGACGCTATGAGGAGCGTTGCTTGATTAAAAACCAGAGGCGGTGCAATGAGGTATCCTTGGGCTCTTTGGCACCCCAAACCTTGCAATAAAGCCCACTCGGCCTCTCGTTCCACTCCCTCGGCGACAATGTCCAGCATAAAGGTCTGCGCCACGGCAATGGTGGCTTGGATAATGGCGCGAGTTTTGGGTTCTTCGGAGTGCATCACAAAGGTTCGATCAATTTTTATTTCATCCAACGGAAGATTGTGAAGAGCGGCCAACGAAGAATATCCGGTGCCGAAGTCATCGAGCGACCATAATACGCCCAAGTTGTGCAATTCCGTCATAATCGCAACAACCTGATCCAGGTTTTTGACAAGAATAGATTCGGTGATTTCCAATTTTAACAGGGCCGGGTTAAAGCCGGTCTGCTTAAGGGCGTTTTTCACCATGTTGGTAAATTGGGGGTCTTCCAGTTGCCGGGCAGATACATTGACATTGACACTCAAATTGGGGCAGTGCGAACCGAGTTGCCAGCTTTGGACCGCCAGCAACGATTCTCGCAGCACCCAAGCCCCCATCGGCACAATCACTCCGGTCCGTTCCGCTGCCGGAATGAAGTCCGCTGGAGCTATCAGACTGCGTTCAGGATGGTTCCAGCGCAACAACGCTTCGAATCCTTGAATTTGGCGAGTCTGCATCGATACAATGGGCTGAAACATGAGCATGAACTGATCTTTGACCAATGCCCGTTTCAATTCTCCCTCCATGGTCGCCGCTTTAAGTCGTCGTGATTCCATGTGAGGATTATATTTTTTACACTGGGAACCTCCTGCTGCTTGTGCTTCCAAGAGGGCGATGGTGGCCTGTTGCAGCAATTTTTGAAGGTGGCTTGATTGATATTGCGCTTGGACCATTCCTATACTGACGGTGGGTGTCCACTCATCCTCGAAGGCGGTGTTGAGCACCTCGTTGATGGTGTCTAACAAACGGGCGGCAACGCCTTTGGCTGGAGCGTCAATGAGGACACCAATGCGGCTTTCGGTGATCTGGGTGACGATCGCCTTGGGGTTGAGGTGGTGGCGAGTGGTGTCGGCTATCAGCCGCATGACTTGTGCCACTTGAACCCGGCCTTGATGTGCTGCAAAGACAGGATATTGATCCAGTTCAATGACAATCAATGCCACGACATCAAATTGCTCGGCGAAGGCCAGGGATCCAGAGTCCCAAAATCCCAAAAGAGGTAATCGAGTGATGGGGTCCAGCATTAATTCTCCTGAGCGAAATAATTGGCGAACCTCATGAGGGGACAGTTCACGGGTCACGGATTGGAATCGGATGCCAGGCTCAAGGTCCGTCAGGATGGACTCAATCCATTGAAATTCGACGGTTTTGCGCCGCACGCGATAGATGGCCCGGGACGACCCGTTGGTGCGCATTTCGTGGAGAGCAGATGTCATGCGATACCAGTCGCCGGGATGGGTAAATTCTCCAGGATAATGGCCTAAAAGATCCTCTTTGTGGTATGACCCCAGCAATAAACCAGAAGAACGAATTTCGGTGAACCGGCCGTCTTTGTCATGGAATGCGACGATGGGCGCGGGAATTTCCTCGTCATCCGTGATGGCTGATTTGGATTGGGAGTCAATGAGATAGGTTGCCCATCGGCGCATGGCGTACATCCATTCTAAATCATACGGTGTGGGAGCAGCGGGTGTCGTGGCATACAGGGCTAGTGTGCCCAGGATCCTGCCTGCATCTGACACCAGCGGCACAGACCAACATGCCGCCAAATTTCGTTGAGTGGCCAAATCGCTAAAACCGTCCCAACGTCGATCGTGGGCGATGTCCAACGTATAAATAGGACGTTGGTAATAGGCTGCGGTTCCGCACGATCCAGCTTGCGGTCCGATTTGCAGGCCGTTGATCTTGTCTAAAAACTCCTGCGGCAGGCTTGGAGCCGCGCCGATTTGCAGATGTCCCCGGTTATTTACAAGAACAGAGGCCAACAAATGCGGGCGTTGCGTTTCAATGTAGCGCATTAATATCTCCAATGGCGCCCAGCCCGCGCTACGTTCCAATAGTTTATCCAACCTAGGGGGCAGTGACGACGTGACACTACGATGATCGGTCAGAGGATCGCGGATGGCCGCCATGCGCAAGAACCACGATAGGTCCCGCCAGGCGCCTATAGTTGGCGCCGGATCGGCAAGTTGCAAAACCGTTCCCGTACCCTGTCCTTGCCCTATCACCAGCCAAGTTTCATCGCTCTTTGGCGTGCTGATGCGCCCGGGGACATCCCACCCCTCCTCCAGTAACCACGGGACAATATGTTTTTGGGCCGTTTTCTCGAGGATTAATGCGCCTCCAGCGTTTAGGGAGACCTTTCCCGCTTCTCTAGCCTTTAGCACCTCGGCTAGGGTGCTGATAGCGGCCGCATAGAGACCATTAGATGGTTGGGCGGATAAGCGTTGCCAGGCGCTGAGCAAAGAAGAGGATATGGTCGTCATGAGCGGCGTTGTCACTCCCGTCAGTCGTTTGTAATGTTCCGCAATTCGACCAGGTGCGACAAATCTCCTTCTTAGAGGTCTAATTTTTATTGCCTCGTGGCGAGGGCTAACTGGGTTGACGAACCAGTCTTAGTGTGCCAGGCCGTGTATCACTGGCGGCAGGCGATGAAAAAAAGAGGCGGCGCGCGTTATTGTGGATAAGGTTTTGAAACGTTTCTGGCGCGACATCGGGCTCGAGTTGCTTTAATTTATCCCATTCTGTTCCAAAATCAGAGGCCAAGCCCCCGCTTCCAAACACTACACGGTCACTCGCGACGGCAAGAGCTTCCTTGATTGCCGAAAGTGGGGCCCGGCTGGTTTCCAGCCATACTTGAGAATGTCGTTCCAGGAGCATCAGGGCTTCTTCCAAATACGGAGATCGTCCTCCCATGTGCAGTAAGACAAGAGGGATGGCGGGAAACTCCAATAAAAAGTCGTCCCATAGCAAGGGGCTGTCATACCGAAGGGGTGCCGGCCCTGGCCCTGTATGCACCAAAAGGGGTCTTCGAAACAGGGATAATACTTTTCCAAGGTCTCCTACAGGCTCTGCATAAGGAGCAATGCCGTCCAGACCCGGGTATGCGAATGCTCCGCGAGCTCCCTCGTTGAGCAAAAGGGATAATTCGCGGCTCGCCATGGGGCGTGCCGGAGCCAGCGCCAACCAGCGGGGATTGCCGTTGGATAGCGACAAAATTTCGCGGCCTGCTGCCGTGGGATCCGAGGCCTTTAGCGCGCCCCAGTCTAAGATCACCTTTTTTTCGGCTTCCGGGCCTAAAGTATGTTTAGGGTCAACCGTGATGCCTTTGGGAGGGGAGCTTAGGGGGACGTAACAGGACACGTCGACCACGCCTAGTTGAATCAACGGGGTCTTGGGGTCCTGCGCCATAAGCAGTGTTTCACTGTCATCTGCGCTCGAGATAATGCGGCCTTGGTGGGCAATGACCGCACCGCCGCTGTACTGCACTCCGCCAAAACGCCCTAGCAAAGGCGCTAAGACCACCGTGGCGCCGAGCTCCAGACTTCTGGTCACGGTCACTTCTTGCAATTGATGGCGTTCGGTGGCGGTGCGGGGGTTAGCCGCCATGACGATTAAGTTGGGGTGCAATTTAAGGGCATCTTGCCAAATCACCGGGTCGGTGGCGTCCAAACCGAGCAAGACGATAATTTTGCCCCAACTGGTGTTAATCGGTGCAATATTGATGCCAGGTTCGAACCAGGGACGTTCGGTGGGTTGAAACAAGATTTTGGACTGTGAGCCCGCGAGGGCGCCATCTCGTTCAATGACCAGGCCGCGCTGTTGCTTTTTGCCGGTTTCTCCATCCAAAACGCGCAGACTACCGGTAATCACCAGCAAATTCAATTCTTTAGCCAGCTGTCCAAGTTTTTCCGTATAACGATTGGGGATTACTTCTACGGGATTCAGTCCCATAAACCATTCGGGAAATACGATAAGGTCCACCCCGTGGCTGGCAGCTTGGCGCATATGTCCTAAGACACGATTAAGGGCGAGCTCTACTTCGCGAACATATGGAGTCTGACTTACAGCGACACGTGGAACAGACACACGAATTCCCCTCTTCTGCCAATGTATGGAATATTATAGCTATAATAGAAAGAAATGGCAATTCAAAATTGCCAAAGATAAATGTATAGGAAGATTCAGGAAAAATTCCAACTGGCGTGAACGATCTCTTCCGCCTCCGGGCGTGCCTGGTAATCCGCACTTTGAGCCAAAATTTGGATGCCGTCATGGGGGGTTCGTGCCAAGATGACACTGGTGCCGTCAAAATGGACGTCCAATAGTTGAAGGAGAAGCTGGGGGTTGATGACGACTTCGATGGACTGACAGTCTTCTAGCGCCGCCATCGCGCCTTCGTCCCACCATTGTTGGCGCCGTGTGCGGTGTCTGGGGGTTTGATCGAAAACCCAAGGTTCCTGCCACCACCAGGGGTTGGCCGAGGGCTGAGCGACAATACGCGCTCCGTTTTTGTCCAACAGAGGCATTAACGGGGTGAAATCAGGTTCTCCCGTGGTATGGGGCACCCGAAATCCATCGTAGCAGATAGCGGTGGCCATTGGTATCTGGTTCCAAGAACAGACGGCTGCCGCGGCATCCAAGGGACCGGGCGACAAATCCAAGACATCCTCTTGGGTGGGCACCAGATTGACCTTGCGCGTGGAGTACAGGATTTGCCCCCTGGGGTCGACGGTAAAACTGAAGTTAAAAATTCTTGCGGACTGGGCGCGGAATAAGGCCGGATTTGGGTCCAGGCGATTTTGGGGCAGCAAGGCGGAGCCAGCCACAATGGTGATGTTGTATTTTTTTGCCAACTGGGTCATGGTCGTGTACCAAATTCGCCATACGTCTTTTGCTGTCCAGACAAAAAAGGCCTCTTTCAGCGAACGGGTTCGGTATTTGGCCATGGTCGCTATAATAGACGGGAAAAGATGTTTGCCGATGCGGGCAAACGCCTCGTCCAAGGTGTGCGCGTTGCCGATCAAGGACACCCGATTGGCTATCACTAAAAAGGTTGCCAGATCTTCAGGGAATACCGCCAGGGCTGCTTGACTGGCAGGATCTCGGAGCAGAGCGGTTTGCTGCAAAAGGGAATCGATTTTGCGGAAAAAGGCGGACTCGTTCGCATAATCGTCCAACGTCATGTATGGTTGAACGGCAAACAAATCGACGCGCATTAGAAGACCTCTCCCATTTAATTTTCTCTTAGTAGTATAAAATTTTAAGAAGGAATTTTGGGGAGCGTAAACGAAATTTTTCACTGAGGAGGCTTTTGGGGAATGGATGAAAAATTAAGGACCCAGTTGCAAACGGCGTTGCGTGCAACAGTGCGGTCGCGTCACATTCATGCTTTGAGAGGGCAGGAGCGGCTTTGCAAGGGCTGGGCGCAAGAAGCGGCTTTGCGGCTTCTAATGAACAACCTGGATCCTGAGGTGGCAGAAAAACCCCAAGAGTTGATTGTATACGGTGGGAGTGGCAAGGCGGCCCGCAACTGGGATTCTTTTGATGCCATTGTGGCGGCCTTGACGGATCTCGAAAACGACCAAACGCTGATCATTCAATCCGGGAAACCAGTGGCAGTTTTTCAAACCCACGAGAGGGCTCCACGCGTCTTAATCGCCAATAGTCTCTTGGTCCCCCACTGGGCGACCTGGGAAAATTTTTGGGCGTTGGAGCAAAAGGGTTTGACCATGTATGGGCAAATGACTGCGGGTTCGTGGATCTATATTGGGAGCCAGGGAATTTTGCAAGGAACTTATGAGACGCTGGCCGAGTTGGCCGCTCAGCATTTCGGCGGCACACTCAAGCACCGCGTGGTCCTCACGGCGGGTTTAGGGGGAATGGGTGGAGCGCAACCCCTGGCCACTACCATGAACGATGGGGTAGCCTTGGTGATTGAGGTCGACGCCCACCGGATGCAGCGACGGCTGGAGACACGCTATTTGGATCGGGGAGTCTATGATCTGGATGAGGCGCTGCATTTGGTAGAATCAGCCAAGAAAGCAGGCGAAAGGCTTTCGGTAGGATTATTGGGCAATGCCGCCGAAATATTGCCGGCACTGGTGCAAAGGGGATTTCGACCTGATGTGGTGACCGATCAGACGTCGGCCCACGATCCGCTAAATGGGTATGTGCCAGCTGGACTTAGCTTGGACGAGGCTAATAGACTTCGTCAGGCTGACCCCACAGCCTATGTCGAACGAGCCATAAAATCTATGGGCACGCATGTGCAAGCGATGCTCGACTTTATGGATGAGGGCGCCATAGTATTTGACTACGGCAACAACTTGCGCCAGAACGCCGCGTCCGCTGGCGTGGCGCGCGCATTTGACTTTCCAGGCTTTGTTCCTCAATACATACGGCCGCAATTTGAAGAGGGTCGTGGACCATTTCGTTGGGTGGCTTTGTCGGGCGATCCCGAAGATATCAAAAAAACAGACGCCAAGGTGTTAGAACTGTTTCCCGAGGACGAGAGACTGCGGCAATGGATTACGATGGCAGAGGAACGCGTAGCATTTCAAGGATTGCCCGCACGAATTTGTTGGCTTGGGTATGGTGAGCGGGCTAAATTTGGGCTGGCAATTAACGAGATGGTCAAGAGTGGCGAGTTGAAGGCTCCGATCGCAATTGGCCGTGACCACTTGGATGCAGGATCGGTCGCCTCACCCAATCGTGAGACCGAAGCGATGAAAGATGGGTCGGACGCCATTGCGGATTGGCCGATCCTGAACGCTTTGCTGAACACTGCGGCCGGAGCCAGTTGGGTGTCCGTGCATCATGGGGGTGGCGTGGGGATCGGCTATAGTCTGCATGCCGGCATGGTGGTTGTCGCTGATGGGACCGCCGAGGCTGATTGGAGATTGTCTCGGGTGTTGACTACAGATCCCGGGATGGGTGTCGTACGGCATGCGGATGCGGGTTATCAAAAGGCGCGCCGTGTCGCACGAGAACGCGGCATTAATATGCCCATGCTAGACTATGACTAGATAGAACTGGGGGATTCCCATGGAATTAATCCAAAAGGTGCTGGGCGAGATTTTGACATGGGCTGAAACGGTGGGCATAGGTCTGATTGGATTGTCCTTAGGGGAAGCTGTGCGGGGCGACTTCACTGGGGGGCAGTTTACCGTAGAACAAAAAACCCGGGGGGGCGTCTTGATCTTGTGTTTTGATCAGCCGGTTCCCCCAAGCATGCCCCTTTTGGTGGCGCGCTTAGTGGAAGAGCGTGTCGACCATGAATCTTTGATGTTCTTGATGTCAACCGCCGTGCATGATGCGAAAAGCTCATTGGCGGTAGCGGCGGGATATCTGGAGCTGATGCAATGGCAAAATCCTCAAGATGAATATGTGCAGCGTGCACAAACACAACTGGTGCGATTAAGCGAGCGTTTGGAAGAAGTCTTGGGCGGCATTGCATCCTATCCTCCGATGCCGTTGGACCCTAAAAATTTGATTCAGCAAATTGTTGACGAGCTAAGCCCCTATTACAAAAGCCAAGGGATTGACCTGACTTTTTATGCCAGTCATGGCAGGGTCTTGGCGGATCGCAGGCGGCTGGGACAGGTCGTTCACAATTTGCTGAACAATGCGGCACAGGCCATTACAGCTCCTGGATATATCATCATTGAAATGAGACCTGACACCGATTGGATTGAAATACGCATTCGCGATTCAGGTCCTGGTGTCGATAGAGATCTCTTGTCCCGGCTGTTTACTCCGTCTATGACGACTAAAGCAACCGGCCACGGTCTAGGTTTGGCATTTTCCCGACGCATTGTGGAGTCCTGGGGCGGCACCTTGAGGTATGAAGAGGGAAATCCGGGAGCGGTCTTCGTGATGCGCCTGCCGTCCATGAACGGCCGTTATGAACCTCAATGAGAAAGAGGATCGTTAGTTGAACAATGATATGTCATTTCAATTGATTGCGGAATTTCAACGGTTTGTCGATCGCTCCAGGGGTGATGCCAATATTCGGTTTATGGCGTCCCAATGGATTATTGATCGAGTCTTGCAGATGTTTCCCGGCCCCGGCCTGTCGATTCGGCTCTGGAACCCCAAATGGGAAATTTGGGAACGGGTAGCCGTGGGAGGACTAGACTTGTCGCGTGACGAAGACATTGCTGAAAATCCGCAGTTTCTCACGTATGTCCATCTGATCCGCCAGGACAAAGAGCCGGTGTACGTCGATTTGACTAAGACAGACGTGCCTTCATGTTGCCATGGGGTCATCAGCCATGGCGTAGAAAGTCTTTGGACATTTCCACTGTCCAATGGGCATGATGAGGTGACGGGACTTTTTACGCTGTATTGGACCCATGAGCCCAAAGCGAGTCAAGAGATAAAAATGCGCTGGAGCAACATTTCGCACACCGTGGGGATGATGATTCATTGGGTCGTTATGCTTCAAACCCAGCAGAATGAGCAGACCATGATGCAAACTCTGCTGGATTTAACCGGCATGGCCGCTGTATACAGCCAGGGCAACGAGGTGGGCTACGCCAATGATCGATTCTTGCAGCTGTGGGGGCTGGCACGCTCAGATCTGAGACTAGACCGTGATCAAATTTTAAAGAAGATGTCTGTTCGTTTGACAGATCCCGCTGCTTGGTGTGAGGTCGTCAGCTCGAACCCAGCTGAAGATGTGGACCATATCGTCGAGATGAAAGGAATGCCCGCGCGCTACATCCGCTGTCGGATTCATGGGTTGAGAAGTCCTTCAGGCCAATTGATTGGGCGTCTGGCGGTCTATACGGAAATCACGGAACAGATGGCCATCAAAAAGGAGCGGGACGCGTTTTTGTCATTGGTAGCCCATGAATTTCGCACTCCGATTACGGTGATTGAAGGATTGGCCGACTGGATGACCCGACCCGAATCTGCGGTGAGTTCAGAGGTGGGAGAAAACTTACGGGCGATTTGGCGAGAATCGTCTCGTCTGGCGCGATTGATTCGCGAGATATGGACGGCATCGCAAGTACAGGATCCGAGTTGGGCGCCAAATTGTGACAAAGTGGATTTAGCGTCCCTGGTACGCGATGAAGTGGAGATGAGGGGACGAATTTGGCCCGGGCGACCTTGGCGCTACGACGGCCCTGGCACGATGCCCGTGGTAGGCAATGCAGAACTTTTGACGATGGTCGTGCAGGTCCTGCTGTCCAATGCCAACCGCTTTTCGGATTCCGAGAAGCCAGTGGATATTCGGCTTGGGGCAGACGGGCTCACGGCACGGCTGGAGGTGATGGATCGGGGGTTTGGGATATCGTCGTTAATGGCGAAAGAATTATTCGAGCACATGCCCGATCCCACCAAACGACCGGCTACGGGCGGCATTGGGATTGGCCTCTATTTATCGCGCAAGGTTCTCGAAAAAATGCAAGCCAGCATTGCCTACCAGCCTAGGCCTTACGGAGGCTCGATTTTTACGGTGCGTATTCCTCGTGCGCTGAGGGGGGCAAAACGCTTTCCACCGTCTTCCACAATTGAGCCAACTTGAAAGGTTTGGCCAAAGATGTTGTAATCGCAGGGTGTCGTGCCATTTGTTCCAATTCTCCCGACGCGGACAGCAAGATGATGGGAGCCTGGCCGCCTTGGTGCCGGTAAAGGTCTGCGACTTGGTGCCCAGGAATATCTGGCAGGCGGAGGTCGACAATAATGACATCGGGATCTCCGGCCAGAGCTGATGCGAGACCGGTTTCGCCGTTGGACGCCTCAGATACCGAGACGCCGAACTTCGCTAAAGCGAGCTTGATGATATGCCGAATACCGGCTTCATCGTCGATCACCAAAATGTGTGGCAATGGTTCCAAGTCCTTTCCCTGATGTCGGTGGGTGTCGACGGCAACGCAGAGAATTATCCTCGAAATTGACGGCATTTTCAAGGGGGACTTGACGGAATCTCGGGTGGCTGGTTAGGGTAGAGGTTAGCGACAAAGAAAAGAGGGACGCGTGTGTCTGCAACTGGGTTATTTCGTATGGCTTGGCGTCAAATCTGGCTAAAGCCAGGCATTTTGGTCATGTCGTTTTGGTATCTCTTTATTACCTCGCTCTTTCAACTGTTTGTGCTAAGCCGGCTGGCCTCAGTACTTCCCCCATCCCTCACTCACTTAACCATGCAAACCATGCTGTCTCCGCATTTTCCGCATGTCTCCCCCAATGTGCTGTTCAAAGTGGGACTGGTGTATTTGACTTTGGTGCTGATTGTGTTGCCCTTTGTGATGGGAGGGCTCTACGGGGGAGCGGCCGAAGCGGCCCGCGAAAATGCGCCGCTTACTGGGTTGTTTGGATTCTTCAAGTTTGGTGGCCGCAATTTTTGGCGGACCTTTACTTTAGTGGTTTTGGCGGCTTTAGGGTTTGTGGTGGTGTTTTTGATTCTTATGGCGGTGTCGTTTCTGTTAAGTCTAGGGAGCCGGGCCATCCCTTCCATTGCTGCAGTGTTTAACATCATTGCCATGGTGGTGTTAATTGGGGTGATGATGATGTGGTTTGCAACTGTGTTGTATTGGGTGGGAGCGGTGTTCTACGGACAGGTCAGCCCTGTCGCTGGCTTAGGAGAGGCTTTGAAGTGGATTATAGGCCATTGGTCATTTGGTTTGCGTTTCGTGTTATTAGAAGCAGCTTTGTTGGCAGCGTTTCTTCTGGCCATGGCCCTTTTGAGCAACATTCCCCTGTTAGGCGGAGTACTGGCTTTGGTGGGATCCGGCATCATGCTGGCCTGGATTGCTTACCAGGCGATGTTTTTGTATCGAGAAAGCATTCGCCATGACATTCAGCCGCCTATTTAGCGCTGCGCATAAATATGCCCTCCCCGGGAAATTCTTGCTAAGGGGGGGTTTTTATGTCGCAATCAACATCTGCAGTGACTTTTCCGCAGGAAAAGCTCACGCGGCGTGGTCTCTTGGGCGGCTTAGGTATGGTGGCGGGACTGGTGGGAGGCAGTACGGTTTTTCGTTATGCGGCATACGCCCAGTCCAGGGCCGCAATAGAGCCCATTCAACCGTTTCGCTTTGTCCATTTGACCGACACTCAGCTAGGGTACGTGGGCGATGCCAACCGCAGCGTCCTAGGATCCTTGCAATTGGCTCTAGAGGCAATCGGGGCGCTTTCCCCAGCGCCTGACTTCATGCTCGTCACAGGAGACTTGACGCAAGGTACTCCATCGGATCGAGAGCGCAAAAATCGTTTAGTTTTTTTTCAACAGACGCTAGAAGCTGTCAAGATCCCGTTTTACACTGTGCCGGGAGAACATGACGCATTAATGGATAGAGGCAAAGTCTACCAAACGGTGATGGGGGATCTACGCTATGGATTTTTACATAAAGGGGTCCAGTTTATAGGGCTGGACAATGTGTCACAAGGGTTCTTTCTGGGGAAGGACCAGTTAGCCTGGTTTAACGGGCAAATAGAGAAGATGGATGTCACGAGACCGTTGATTCTCTTTTGCCATGCTCCCTTGTACAACGTGTTTGCACCTTGGAATTGGTACACCTTTGATGGCAATATCCTCCGGGCCATGTTATCGCGCTTTCGCCGAGTCACCGTGCTTTATGGCCACGTGCACCAAATTATCGCTCACACGACTCAAAATATCCGCCATTATGCAGGGCTGCCCACCGCGTGGCCGCTACCTGAGCCTGGCCCCCTGGTGGAATTGAAGCCATGGCCCCAAGGGGCGACTCATCCGTATCTGGGATTGGGGTTGCGGGTGGTGGATGTTCTGGCTAGCGGAGATTTGAAGTTAACCAACTTGCTGTTATCCGAGGTGAGCCATGTCAGTGCATTGGAGTAAATGGGGGTTTTTGCTGTGGTCTTCGTGCATATGGCTAACCATCTCGCCGGGCGCGGCCGTGGCAGCGAGCAGCTTTCCCCTTCGGCATCGCGTGGTGCCCAAGCCGGTGCCACGGGTGCGCACAGAGCCCAGCATTGCCGCCGGGGCGGCGCTTTATGTCCGCGGGTGTCTCTCGTGCCATGGCCCGAGGGGAAATGGCGAAGGCTTTTGGTCCTTGCCCACGGGAGGCCAGGCGCCCCGGCTGGATCAATTGGACGGATCTGCCTGGACACCGTCGGCGGTTTCTGCCGTTATTCGGCAAGGCGGCGGATTGATGCCGTCATGGGGAAAGGTCCTGACCCCTGGGCAAATTCAGAGCCTAGCGATGTACGTGGAGTCGCTCAATCAGCGGGTGGCGCCGGTTCCGAAAACAGAGACGCCAGAACCGAAGTCGACGCGTGAACTTTGGCATAGGTCCCATTAAGCGCGGCTAAAAAACTGGTTTGCACATCGGTGGCTAAGACTTCATTGCCCGCAAAGCGCAGGTCGCGCGTGGCCGTCGCGTCACTGGCCACCTGGCAGGTGTAACCTAAATCGACTGCTTGACGCGTGGTGGCATCTACACACATGTGAGTCATCATGCCGGCAATGACCAGGCTGTCCACCTTATGACGCTGCAGTACGTCTTGCAGCTCGGTTGCGCGAAAGCTGTTGGGGAAGTGTTTGACTAACACGGTTTCTTCAGAGCTGGGTGCTACGAGCGGATGAATTTCGATGCCGTGGGTATCAGGCAAAAAGAAGGTCGCACCAGGTCGGTCAGAAATGTGCTTAAGAAAGATGACCGGCCACTGATGCGCACGAAAGGCGTCCAAAAGACGTTTGGCTTCTCCTGCGGCAGCATCTGGGTCGGCCAGCGGCATACTTCCTCCCAAGAAGTAGTCCATCTGAATATCAATCATTAAAAGAGCCGTCGGCATATTATCATCCCTTCCCCCAATGGGGCGTTCTATAGATGTTTGGATTCGATGGCGAATTTATTCCACTGGCTTAATCCTTCATAAAGGCTGTAGAGGCCTGCGAGAATTAAGCTATACGGAAAAAACAGCAAAGCCAGACATCCCATCCAACGTTTTCGCCTCAACCATCCAATGCCCAAGAGAGCCAAATAGCCCAACACACTCCATAATAATACCGCAGACGAAAGCCCAATGGCACGCAACAGCGCGATCCCTGCAACCAAAGGCAGCCATTCGCGCACCACGCGATTGCGATACCCCTTCAAGACCGATCGCCGGTAGTGTTTGGCGCAAAGGAACGTATAAAACCCAATGCACTGGGTGCACAGAGGTTCCTGGCAGCGCTGGCACACGCGCAACACCGGTTGGTGGTGGCGGTTGCACAGAGTCGGCGGAGGAGCATGAGGCCGAGGAGGCGGCGGCGGTGGTGCAGGCGCAGAGTGGGGTGCAGGCGCGGTGTGGAACGCTTGGCCCGACAAAATCACTTGATAGGCGCGATTTATCTCCTTCATCGCCTCTTCATGTCGGCCAAGCTGTTCGGGGTCACGTTGGTACTGGTCGGGATGGTGCAGGCGGACAGCTTTCAAGTAGGCTTGCCGAATCGCCTCTTTATCGTGGGTAGGGGCGAGCCCGAGCACATCCCATGGATTTTTGACAGCCCTATCCGCCATTGGTTTTTCCACTCCCTATGATTGCGGCTTCATTGATTTATATTATTATGCCCGTTTCCAATGCTCTAAGGTAATCCGCAAATACCGGCAATGCTAGTCAATAGTCTTACGGGATTGTACACTAATTCGTAAAGTCAAGAACCCATGGGAGTGGTGAAAATTATGGCGCAACCGCCCAATGGCGGCACGGATTTTCATTTAAGCGGATTTCGGCGGACTAGCCGACTGTTTCGGTGGCTTGGGATCTTAAAGGCGCAGCCGCGGATGACGAAAGAAGTGCTGGTTCAAGAGGGATTAGAACACCCAGTAGAGGTGCGCTGGGATGAGGTGGGCGTCCCCCACATCAATGCCCAAACCATGCTTGACGCCTTGTTTGCACAAGGCTACCTGCATGGGCGCGAACGGGCCTTTCAAATGGACATGTCGCGCAGATTGCCAGCGGGCGAGTTGGCGGAATTGGTGGGCGAGAGTGCGCTGCCCTATGACCGCTTTATGCGTCGTTTGAATTTGACATATTGGGCGAAAAGAGCTCCTGGCACGTGGAGTGAGAATACCCGACAGTATGCTGACACTTACGTGAAGGGAGTCAACCTGGCTTTTAGTCAAAATCCGCTGCCTCCAGAATATCGGTTTCTCAAGCAAGCATTGCGTCCTTGGACAGTGGACGACAGCAATCTTTTGGTCTACCAGTTGGCCTGGACTCTTAACACCATCTGGACTGCCAAGTGGGGATATGAACAGGTCCAAGAATTCGAAC
>JAJYHT010000004.1 GCA_021784595.1 Bacillota bacterium
GAAGTCTCGCGCGATTTGAGCCCATAAGGTGGGCGTAGTAGCGAACCCCCCGTGCAGATTCACGAGCAGTCGATGCCGCGGGCGGCCATCGACTGTGATAGTGGTGAGCAATTGGGCGCAATTGCCGGCGACATGATTGCCGATTTACGCCGGGCGTGGGACGACAATCGATTTCCCGCA
Organism: Bacillota bacterium; assembly: GCA_021784595.1. Lineage (GTDB taxonomy): Bacteria > Bacillota > Sulfobacillia > Sulfobacillales > Sulfobacillaceae > Sulfobacillus_C. The sequence continues at coordinate 181 of JAJYHT010000004.1, forward strand.
CGATTGGCGGTGTATACCCGCCCCAAATTGCTCTGCGTGGATGAAGTGGGGTATCTCCCGTGAGAACGGCTGGATGCGACGCTCTTTTTTCGTTTGGTCTCGGCCCGCTATGAGCGCGGCAGTATGATCCTGACGTCCAACAAGAGTTTCAGTGAATGGGGCGAGGTGTGCGGGGATGCCGTCTTGGCGACCGCCATCTTGGACCGCCTCCTCCATCACTCCACCGTCGTCAATATTCGCGGCGAGTCGTATCGCCTGCGAGAGAAAAAGCGGGGCCAAGGCCCCGCCGGACTCCTGGGTCCCCCGCCGTCCGGCGCCCTGGATAGCTAATGGCGTGGGTCCGATGGCGTGGAACAAGCGCCCAACTCGTCGCCACCGTGTGGGAACACGGTCGCAGTCGTCAACACGTGCTGGCCAACTTCCACGGGGCTTATTCGCTGTCGTGGAGCCTTCGGGAAAGCGTGGAACAGAATTTCCCTGCGCTGTCTATTGATTGGATGGCGGTGGCGGATGCCTTAGCGCAAGGCCCTCCCGAGGAGTTGCCGTTATCGAGGACCGCCTGGGATTGGGCCCGGGTGGAATATGACCTCCAAGTCTGGGCACACCAACCGTGGGGCGATGCACACGAACGGGCTAGCCTGCGAGCGGCTTCCGCTGTGTTATCCTCCTGGCGTTCACGGCAACCGCCGCTGGACCACGAGAATTCCAAACCCGAGTGACACCAGGTGTCATCACAGCCCTCGACGACGATGTCGTTGGGGGCCTCTTTCTTTCGGGAACTCCTGGTGACTTTCCGTTGGCCAAAATGACGATTTTGCTTTGGCATTATTGGCGATTTAAACCTGGCATTATTGGAGGATTTCATTTGGCATTTTTGATGACTTTCAAATTGGCCTTGACAGAGGGATTCCCTGGCATTCGTGTTCGCCAACGTTTGGCGTAATACGCCCGGCGGTTTAACCCTCAATATCTAGACAATGGTCCTGTGCGCATGATATTTCGCCTCATGCCGATGATATGGTTGAAAGTACCAAGCCATTCGGTGGACCGTCCTCGCTACGTTCGCCGCGTCGAAGATCCCGCCCGGATGGCCAGGCGCCCCGAATGCGCCGAGTCGCTGCTCCGGTTCTGCGGTCCGGGGTCATCCTCAAGTCGCCCGTCTTCCCATCTGGGATAGTTGGGGGTAATGTATAGCGCTTCAGTCGGAGGAGTGTGATTCCGGTTCAGCTGGAGGGTACCCGTTTGATGTTCCTTGCGATGCGTCCAGTTGCTGCAGGATGGTCGTTACCTTGGAGATGATGTTTTCGGCGAATGCGATGGCCGGCAATACTTCATCGTCTTGGATATGAGCGCCGGGGTAGCGCGAATCGACTGCGTACATGCTCAGCACAGCACACGCTTCGGCCAGTGAAGATAAATCATTACCACCGGAAATTTTGTCTCGCAAAACATCAAGATCATGGGTTTTCGGTGGAGTTTGACCACCGGCGGCATAAAGAGATTTGAGCGCCTTCTCGGCGGCTTGTTGGGCATGAAAACAGGCCGTCGATGCCTGACCTGGTAAATGACTGAGGACGCGGGCTGCCTTTAGATCACGAGTGGCGAAAGAGAGCCATTCCTGGACTATGGGGTTTGGCATAGAGAACCTTGCCTTCTCTTAAAATATTTTCGACAAATGGATCAGGCCACTTCAGGCGTTCCCGGAGATCGGCAGGATCCCGGACAATCAGATCAACGGCATTAGTTCGACCCGCGAGAGCCACATAAGCTTTCCGCTGAACTTCGCGTAATCGACGCCCCGAATAAAGAACCAATAAATCAATGTCGCTTTCTGAGGACGCCTGATTCCGGGCATGAGATCCAAACAGAATAACGGCATCGGGATCAACGGTCTCGACGATTTTTCTTACATATCCATTGATTAATTCCTCAGTGACCATCGGCATTTCCCTCAAATCGTCGTTTGTCTGCGTATATTATAACCGATAATCAATCGGCGAAGCGGAAGTCGCGGTCTTTGCCACTATCGAAATTATCTATAATCGGCAGCGGATCCCTAGAGTTCTGCATTATCAGACCGCAGCCGAGGCCGATGCGGCATATCATACACGAACCGTTTAATGTCTCAATGTCGGGTGGCCATTTTATCGACATAGGTCCAATCACCGAGCAATTGGTTGCTTGTCTGCACCGCCACGTCGCGCCGTGCGCATGGCTGGCCGCATCCACTTCCATCGCGGAGACAATCAGGCGCCAGACCGGGCCTTGATGGTGCTGAATGATGTCGACCATCTGCAACAACTCCGGCTCCTGCTCCGGGTCCACTTTACCGAATTCATCGGCTTACGTCTGTTCGATGCAAGGTCCTCAAGGGCATGAAAAAACTCCTGTGGGGCAAGCTCCAATTGATAGCACAAAAAATCGTCCGGATGCTGGACGTCCGTGTCACAGAACCCTGCGGGCATACGGAAATCTTTCAGGTTGGCCGTGACCAATACGTCAGCCTTGCTAGCAATAGCGGGGGCCGCACATGGCGGTCTTTCTCATCATTCGGCATCGCGGAAATCGCATGCGCATAGTAACTGCGATCCACCATAGCATCGGGGAACGCATCGGTCATGATACCGAGCAAATAACGCACACCAGCCTCGGCTTTGGCGGCATCCACTCGTGAACGAAAGCGAGCGTGGTCCCCAGTCCCGATACGGCTGCACCGGTGTAAACAGCCCTGACCTGGTGAAATTCCCGGTCGTACTCAGATTTCCCCGCATCGAATCACCGCTATACTAATCGCGAAACGGATCGCGCACCGTCAGTTCCCCAAAATTCTGCCCCCCTTCATGTCTTCTGTCCAAAGAATTTGGGCTCCTGCGGCTTGTGCCATCGCCACAATCAGGGCATCCCACCATGACAACTGCCATCGTTCCATGATGTCAACGGCCACCAGCAGATCGGAAGTTCCGGGTGTCACAATCTGCCACTTTGAATTAAGAAAGACTTGCAGCCACTACCTCACGGCCCCGAGTGCCAGCGGTTCGCGCACTTTGCGAGTAATGGTGTTCACCCCTTCTTGCAACACTTGTACGCTCACCACACCGTTGCCATCCCGCGTGATTCTCTCTGAAACAACGCCTTGGCGGCGTCATGCCGGGATCCAGCCAATCGGTCGAATGCGTACGCGAGAATGTTCGTGTCAAGAAATTCAACGCTCATGCAGTTGATCCCGATCACGATAGGGAGACCGACCCTCAGTGCCCAACGGGTAGCCGGTTTCCACCAACGCCAATAGCTCGGCGACAGCGGTCTCTTTTTTATCAACGAGGGGCTCCAATAACGCTTTGATTTGAGGCAATTGAGTGTCGGGTAACGCATCAATCAACCGATACAATTCCTCACGATTCACCATCATGGACGCACCTCCCTGTATTTTGTATTATAAGCCCAATCAGGCCGACAGCTTTCTTGCCTCCGTTGATATCGAGTTCGGGTTTGGAAAATCGGACCATCACATCACTCTAGAGCGTCAGGTTTCGGCTGACCACGTATTTTTGCCCCGATGGCGCGGTTGTCCTGCGCAACAATTTTCCGGAATCGATATACCGATGATAGGGGTTCCCGCCGTGGTCCATTCCGTGCGAGTCTTGGGCTATCGTTCATGAATTAAGGGTTGCCGACGAAAGGGGAAAATCACTTGCCATCTATTAACCCTTCCTGGTTAATTGCGTGCGATGTTAAAGATATCGTTGCGCCGGTTAGCGGCCATCCAAGTCTTCAAGGAGCTCGGGTAAATCGCGTCGATCGCGTGAACAGTCCTGATCGATCAGCACCTTTTAATGCCATCGAAGAATATCTCATTGGCGCAATGCTTCATTGTGCTCCGTGGACTCCGCAGTTCTTTAATTATTTTCAAGACCAATCTGTCACCGAACAGCTTAGGCGTCTTTATGATTTGACGAGCGAGGGTCGAGTGTGGTGGAAAGACAACCTCATCATGGGCCTCGAAATTCATCGTTTTTCCGGTCAGGCTAACCAAACATTTTTGTCGTCTCTGACGCAGAACCACGTCTCATCCATGGTCGTGGAATTGGTCTCCCCGCTGTCCGCCTGGTTTCCCCCGCCATACAACGCATATATGGTGTCAGATAAGATACCTTCTCAGTTAATGAGTCATGATCTCACGTCTCTCTGCGATTTTTTGGAACAAACCCAAAATGGCACCGTCACTCTGCGCGTGGGACGGTGGGATGTGCTCCATACCGACACCCCCCCAAGGCTGTTCATATGCTTCGCTCACGGTATCGAGTGGTTGGCCTTTTAACGCATCCTTCTACGGGGATTCCTATAGCCGTGAACGCCTTCAACGATTAGACACATCACCTGGGCGGATTGCGTGCTATTTAGTGTAGGTTCCCTCCAGCACAGGGATCCTATAATATCTTTACTGCGGGTCTTTCTGCCAAACAGGAAACCGTCCCTACTTTCCCTACCATTAGGACACGCGATTCGCACGGAAAAATATACTCCGTTTAAGCCGCTTCGGACGTGGAAGACCCACGCGAGCCTCATCGATGTTCAGAAGCAAATGGGAGGGCCTCGCCCGTTTGCTCCTGCTGCCGTGCATCCAGCGCCGCCCAACACCCCCGCACATACAAAAACCACGCGTCAAACCAGGACTCCCAGCGGTGCAGGGTTGACTCGTCGGCCGCGATCGCGGCCGTGCCCCTCCATGGCAAAGGTTTCGAGGTTTTTCGCGTCGTATCGTTTGTACGGCACCAAGCAATCGGGCAGCTCGTGATGGATCCTTTTAAGCCCCCATAGGAAACATGACAGGAGCGATCTCATCGGGTAGGCTAAAATTACATCCCAAAGGAGGGGTCTACACCCGATGAGTCACCAATATTCTCCGGAATTTCGTCAGAAGATTGTCCGGGAGGCCCGCGATACCGGCAATGCGAGTTTGGTGGCCTGGCAGCACCAACTGGCGGCGTCGATGGTACGCCGGTGGGTCCGGGAATCCCTCAAACAAGCGTATGTTGACACCGATACCCTGTCGTAGACAAGCCCAAAATGAAAGTCGAATCAACCCGTTCCTGTCACCTCAAGAGCACGACAAGATCGCACAAGGAGCCGTAGGGGCCTTCTTGACCAAGTGGATACGCTTAGAGAAAATCGTTTTGGAGAAGGCATCAAAGGTACGACCCAGTATCCCTCCAAATGCCCACCCGGGTCAAGCACCATGGAGCCGGGCATTTGAGTTCCTCGCCCCCGACTCTATGGCTCGGTTTAGAGAAGTACAGTATATGCGAAACATGCTCGTACACGGGCTCCTCTTGGTGACGTTCCGTCATGGCTTCAGCGACCCATTGGCCATTAGCGCCGATGTCGCAAAGTAATCGCACTAGACCGACTGCGTCAAGTGAGCGCCACAGGTCGGAACTTAATTACCGTAGGAAATGGGCCCGTTGGGGTCGGCCAGTGTCCTTCGCCAGAACATTTGTGGTGCAATTGTTGATGAAAGTGTTGATGAAACCCCATTTTGACGCTCGCGTCGCAAAACAAAAAAACCCGAAATCGATTGCGGTGAAAGGGTTTAACGATGGTGTCCCCGACAGGATTCTAACCTGCGACGCCGAGATTAGAAGAAGAACCACACTCAGGGGTCCAGGGTGTCGCTCCGATGCCCCGAAGTCCTTAACCATCAACGAATTCGCATTTTCGCGTGTCCACCTTGTCGTTACCAAACTACCCGTTCCATCGCTTCATGGTGACGCCGTGGTGACGGATGCGTCGGTGCTTCTGGTCTTAGGCCTACGTTTGTAGTCGGAAACACCATCATACATCCCGGACGCACGGCAATGATAGCGGGGCCCACGCTCACCATCAGCGCCGGTTCCGGTGGCGCAGGTGTGTTCACCGCGACCCACGTGGTGTCCGACGCGGTCGCGGCGGAGGTGCGAAATTTTCGATTCCAATAGTGCAATTGCTTCACCTTGAGCCCGCGCGGCTGACACCACTGGGGCCGGCTGAGGCCACTGGTGCGAAATTCCTGCACTCGTGCATACCAGACCTGTTGGAGCGTTTCACTTTCCGGAGTCGTCATCGGTATTTCACTCCTTTAATCGGTGTGTTAACCCGAGTATGCAGTGCAACCGCGCTGAATGGAATGTGCGGTATGATTTGACGCTTACGTTTCTCCGCACCCAGATCATCCCAGACCACCACATCTGCTTGGATCACAGCTTTTAACACCGCCTCCATGTCCGCGCCGGTCGGTCCGCGAAGATGTTCCAGTAGATAGGGAACGGAGGTGTATAGCACGGTGCGGTATTGAGCCCGCACCTCGTGGGCTACGCCGCGAACCAGATGGGTCTTGCCATTACCGACCCGACCTGTCAGCATGAAGCCCTCCTTTTGGTCGACAGCATCGAGCCACGCCAGCAACCGTTCCAGAAGTCCCCGCATTTCGTGGTCCGCCACGAAATGATCCAGCGTCTGGCGCGGCACCTTGGCCGATTGGCGCCATTGGCGAAAAAGCGCATTCAAAGCCTGCTGCTGCCCTTGCCAGCGTTCCCGCCTGATCGCATCGTACTCCATCTGCCGGCGCGTCTCGTCAGCCACTGCCAAGGCCTCTCGCATGCAATCGCAATACTGCCATTGCCAGCCCGTAAGCGCACCCTGAATAACCGATCTCTGTGTGCTGGTAATGGCTTTCCCACAGCAGCAGGGGGCCATCATGTCCCGTTTGGTACCTAATCCCCGATTCTATGCGGGCACCACGACACTTGCTGCGTCACCCCAGTCCGTGCACTTTCACATGCGTGACGCCCACTATTGTCAAATCCCGTTGAATCAACGGTCCGTGTCCATCACGGTCAGTCCCGGACAAACCGTCGCGATTCGGGAAGTGGCACTGAATACCCGGCAAGATACGGCGTTGGTCAAGATCGGCATTCCCTCGATGAAAAGCATGGGCAAGGCGGCAGCGGCGCCCAGGCTGCAACCCACCATCGGGTGAGTCCGCCCGGAGGCGTTCCCAGCGTATCCGGTGCTTATACGGAAACCGGATGGAATGATTTTTTAGGGATCACGGTCGGGATTGTGTGGAACTTCATCAGCTTCTCGTATAATAGCAGCAAAGTGACCGGCTATCACACGTGGGACTATGTGCGTCATCCGTTTCCCGATGGCGACTATTTCATGGCCAACAGCCAAGGCTAAGCGGAAACCCAGGGCAACGCGTCAGGATGGACCTTTGCCATTGAAGACGCGCCCGCGTTCGCCAATACCAAAATCTATTGGGATGTCAATACAGTGACGGCGGCAATGGCCGCATACCGGCACTGTGAACACGGGGGCAGCGGGACCGGATAAATATCTTTTGGGAGGATGGTGGCAAATTGTCTAGGGATAACACACGAAAGTTTCAATGGATCTTGGGGACCCTGTTTATCAGCCTTATCATCGATGTAGCCAATGTCTTTCGCTTAGTCCATGGGTCCGTGCCTTTCCCCTTCTTTGTGCCATGGGTGGTCGCCGGGCTAGTGACACTGTACTTGACCTTTACCCGGCACGACTCCAAAGCATTACGTATCATCCTCTGGATTATTCTCTCCCTGGCGGTCTTGTTGCTATCGATTTTATCCGACGGGACCAATCTCAGTCTCTGGGTCTGGATTGCCCTGATTTTCGGACCGGTCAGCACGGTCCCCTCTCGCCAAGTGGCCGCCGGAATTCTCGGGCTGGCTCACATCGTGACCCAACTTGTTCTCTTACCCTTGCCCACGCATAATGCTCCCCTGTCTTATGTCATCATCCAAGTCACGGGGCTCGTCGGCCTCCTCCTCTGGCATCAATGGCATCGACCTCACCGAACTCAGGAACAGGTATTGTGACCCCGCAAAGAGGTCCTATTCTGGTCATCGGTGCCACGGGGAATCAGGGAAGCCATGCCGCCCGCGCTCTTCTCAACGATGGATGGACGGTGCATGCGCTCACGCGCAATGCGGAAAGACCGAAGGCGCAGGTATTAAAACGCCAGGGAGCCCACCTCGTCACCGGAGATATGTCGAACGTTTCTTCACTAACCAAGGCCATCAACGAGGTCACGGGGATTTTTAGTGTGCAAAACTTCTGGGATCTGGGGCTTCAAGAGGAAATCCGACTCGGATCTCATGTTATCCAAGCAGCCATCAACGCCGACAACCACGCCCATATCGTCTACAGTTCAGGGTTGGGGGCGGAACAGCATCAGCATGTGGCGGCCATTGATGGTAAGGCCATCCTCGAGGAGAAATTGAGACGTTCGGGACTGTCCTTCACGATCTTGCGACCCGGCCTCTTTATGGATGACTTTCTGGGTGCGAGCTTACCCTTTGCTCGACCGGTTAAAAAACTACTGGATGACCACAGGCTGTTGGTCGGCCGGCTGTTTCTGGCCACACTGCGCGCCGTAATGCCAAAGAATAGTCGCATTCCGCTCACAACCCTTAGAGATGTCGGTCGAATGGCAACGTGGGCGTTGGGGAATTCGGAGGAGTCGCAAGGGCAGGTCTTTGAGGTGATAGGGAGTAGCGACACAGCGGAAGCGTTGTGCGCACTGTGGACGGAAGTGACGGGGCAAGACATTCCTTGCATTCCGGGCTTAAGACTGGGAATTCGCATGGGTCATCCGAAAATGTCGGCCCTCTTGGGTTGGTTGGGACAAAGTGAAACTCCTGCCACGCCAACACCTGTCGTGCTGTCAACATTCCGCGAATGGCTGAATTACACAGGCACGACGTTAGCCGTGATTTTTGATTAGTTTCCAACGAAACAGAACCCTTGAGGATAGAACACCCAACGTAGCGTCCGTGTCTAGTATACTAAGAGAGACAACCGACCTTCTGGAATTCAAACTGAGAATATTTTCATAGCGACAGTGAAGAGTCAACAGACAGTAAGATTGGTATGAAAACGGGGGCTGTCATGAGTAAATCTACGTCTCTGCGGGTTGATTGGTCTGGGATCACCAGCCATACCTTGTGGCTAAAAAGATGGTACGCGCAAGCTTGGCCGAATGCTGTAATCATCTGGTTAATATCCGTTTTAATTTCCACGGCCACGAGCTCGGTCGGCATTTGAAAAAGATCGCCGCGCTGGGATTCTCGAATGGCAATGACGTCTGGGGTTCCCCATTTATCCCCAAAGGCATTTCCTCCCAATGGGACCGCTTTGCTGACTTCCTCCATGTCTTTCACCAGCCAATCAGCGAATGGGCCATAGAATTCTTGCTCTCGGGGGGAGGGGGTGGCCGACGACACGGTGTCAATATGCACACTGATTTCGGGTGGCTCCCCGGTCATTTCTCGCAATTGGAATAAGCCGCGTTCGGGTTTCCATACGTGTCTCGATTAGATTCTTTGTGTCAAATATTTGGGATAGGCCTGGTCACGTTCAATGCGAACTCTGTAGAAAACCCCGGGTGGCGGATTCTTTCGCGTCCCACCAAACATGAACCCGATTGGTTTTATGTCAACCAATATCTACAAGGGATAAAGGACAAATTATAGGGTTCAGACAAGGCACAGGCAGTGAACGTTGTCATGCCATGGCCACTCCTGTGTGGTCCGCCCACTATCCCAATCCTACGAAGCATATGTTAGTAGCCTTCGTGCGGACGCACCATGCTCGCCCATGTCTCCACCAGTTGTCGAACGTCCGCCCGTCCGAGATCAAACCATGCCACCTCCCCAGATTTGTCAAACATCTTTGAATTCGCCGTCATGGCTTGGTACTGTCCATGCAACATAATTTGGGCCACGTCAGCTTCACCATTTTCCACACCTCGAGAATGCCCCATCACCTGACGATACAAGGTCACCCATTCTCGCACTAGCGACTGAAGCTCTCCCACCTCCCCCGACAGGTTGGCCGTCATGATGCCCGATTTGAGTGACAAGACTTCCGATAACTCTCTACTTATTATGCTGAGACGAGCAAAGCAATTAGCCAATCAGGATAAACTTCGGAGGCCTAAGGCAAAAAGGCACCCAAGTCGAAAACAACCAAAACGATCCACCCAGTGACCTTTGTTGATTTTTATAATCCAGAGGTTACGTCGTCCAATTGCTGACACCGCATCGCGTAGTCATATGCGAGCGCATGAACGCGGAAAGCCTATGGTACCCACTGGCTTCGGGGCCTAATAGTGTTTTAGCCCCCGGCTCGTATGTTCTCCACCCAAAATAAACTCGCACCGTTCCGGTCCTAACAGACGGTATGCACTCTCTCGTGCCCCCTTTGAAATGGGTTCATGAATGCCGTGACTTGTCGGAGGATGGACGGAATGGGGACACTACTCTTCGGCTTTACTCGGCTGATCGGACGACTGTGGTGAACCACTGGAAGTATCTGAAATTATTGGCTCCCATGGTTTTTGTGGTTTCCCAGTTTCGGAGTCGGTATAAGCGACCTCTAGATAGCGAATGGAGCGACCCGGAATGTAGATAAATCCTATAGCGGTACGGGCTTTCTCGTTTGGCTTCGTCATTTCAGCCTCAACCAGTATTAGTGATTGTTCGTCCGGCGTTAACAAGCCGTACTGGTGAACTCTGCCAACCACGCGCGAGCCATCTGTCATTTCGACGTCAACCCAGGGTTGGCTATTGGACCCTAACAACTTCGGGCGTTCGGAGAACAGATAGTAAAACATCGGGATCGCTCGGATGGTACCGCCCGTAGTTACCACAGCTTGAATTATGAAGTCAGTAAACTTACTTTCCCATACGGCAATAACTATTCCCGTAGCAAACACCAGCGCAACCGCCGTCACCAATACCAAAAGGTCGGATGCAGTGCTCAACTGAGGCACCAACAGAACGTGGCGTAGAACGCTAAGAGGTCCTGTGGGGCGGTAAAACGCAGCCACACCAATCCACAAAAGCAGGACAAAAGTGTCCAGAACGAAGCTGATTGTTAGCGATTGTAACACTAACTGCACGGAATCGATCTGCGGCAGCGCAATCCGTCGTCCAATGAGAAGTCGCGTAATGTATCCTGGCAAAATAAACGCGCCCAGAATGCTGAGCGCTGTGTACGACGCAATAGTCATCCGGGTTACTTCGGAGCAGACTTTGGCTGATCGGCGGGTACCTTGGACGATGCCTGCTGAGCATGGGTCTCCCGCACACCGTGAGACTCAGCATAGGCAAAAGGATTACCAGTCCTGACATGCGGCCTCAGAGGCAGAGAATTGTAAGATTTTTTCAGAGTAATCTCTGTAATTTTTGTGGCTAAATCCTTTTTGCTCGCCATCGAGCGCACCTCCAGTTCACCATAGTAATTATAGTATAGTTCATCGTCGCGAAAACGTCATGACAGTCCTAGAAATTGGGTCCACCTTAAAATTGTGATCACGCTGCAATGCGTCGAGACAGCGGTACCAATTGGGACCAGGGATCCTCATTCCAGAACTCTTGCCAACGCCCCGACCGATGAATGGCCCGGAGA
>JAJYHT010000039.1 GCA_021784595.1 Bacillota bacterium
CCGATCTAAGACCGCGACAGATACAAGTTCCCGTCCAAAATTCCCCTCACTGCATCTCCAATCGGATCCGTCGGATCATCGCCATCCAACAACACCGTATAAATGCCGGTGATGGACCCTGTACCGACACGCCCAGCCCGTTCCAGCAGTTTAGGCAACAAATGAAAAACCGACGGCGTGTAGCCGCGAACAGACGGAATTTCTCCCGCCTCCAAACCCACTTCACGTTGGGCCATGGCCACCCGCGTCAAGGAGTCCACTACCAGCACGACATTGGCGCCTTGGGCGCGGAATGACTCCGCGATAAAGTTAGCGCTGTGAACCGCCCGCAGCCGCATAATCGCCGGCATGTCGGAGGTCGCCGCTACGATGGCAGTGCGGGCCAAGGCATGGGGCGGCAGGCTCTGGTAAAATTCCGCCACTTCGCGTCCGCGCTCACCCACCAGTGCCACAACCGCCACATCGGCCCCAACACCGCTTAACAACTGACGCAACAAAGTGGTCTTCCCTAGTCCCGCTCCGGCAAAAATGCCTACGCGCTGCCCGACTCCCAAAGTCAACAAAGCATCAATAACCCGAATTCCCGTCCACAGCGGCGCAGTGATGGGGTGGCGCCACAAGGGTGCAATCGGTTTGGATGCTATCGGCTGTTTTTGGCCTTGGGGCTTGGGTTTGCCATCCAAGGCATTTCCCATGCCATCAATCACACGGCCCAACACCGCACGGCCGGCTACAATTTCAAGCGGGAAGCCGGAAGATCGCACTAGTTGACCCGACTGAATGCCCATCAGCTCTTGATAGGGGGTCAACAGCACACGTCCTTCTCCCTCAAATCCGACCACTTCACAAGCTATTTGCTCCGCACCCTGATCTATCCAGCAAAGTTCACCCACGGGGGCCTTAGGTCCTCGTGCTACCACAGTAGTGCCGCGCACGGATTCAATCCGTCCTACGGCCACAAATTTTCGCGCGCTAGCGATCGGTGTAAGGATGTTCTCCCAGTCCATGAATCACCTCATTGACAATCGTTTGCAAGGAGGCCACAGGTCCCGCTAATATCCCTCCATGATCACCTTCCAAACGCCACTCCCCTTCGCTCAGCACTTGATCTACCGCTAGCGTCAGCGACTGGCTTTCAGACTTCATGCGCTCGACAATGGCCTTAAGATATGGCTCCCATTTTTTTGAGACAAAGAGCCGCAGTTTGTCATCATCCAACTGGTTGGCGGCATCGTTCAGGTAGCCGCGGATAATATCGGGATCCCGTTCCGCTAGCATAGGAAACAGACGTGCGGCCATTGCGGCAGCTAAAGTCAGGGTCTCTTCTTGGCGTAAGATTTGGACCAATTGGTCCAAATCGCCAAATGCACCCACTATACTGGCCAACTGTTGCTCGACGGAGTGCCACTGATTACGGCTTTGAGACAGGCCTCGCTCCAAGCCTTCTTCATATCCCCGCGCCCGCGCGCTTTCCACAATGAGCCTGGCCTGCTCCTGGGCCTCCTCGAGAACCGCCTCCGCTTCCCGCCGTGCCCGTCCAATCAACTGATCAACACGCGTAGCCACTTCCTTTTCCAACACCACTGGGTTGTCTGAAGTTTTGGAAAAAATTTTTAAGGCATCCTGCCCCATGGCCAGTCGGTCTGCTTTCACCACTCTAGACGACAAAGTCATCGCGCTCCCCCCGGGAAATGACCAATTCGCCTTGATCCTCCAACTGTCGAATGATATTCACAATCTCCCGCTGCGCCTGTTCCACATCGCGGATACGCACAGGACCTAGCACTTCAACATCATCTTTGAGCAGTTCAGACGCCTTTTGGGAAAGGTTTCTCATCACCTTTTGGGAGACTTCGGCCGCAGTGCCCTTCAACGCCATCGCCAAAGTCTTGTTGTCCACCCGGCGTAGAACTTTTTGCAACGACTTATCCTCGATTTGAACAATATTTTCAAAAACGAACATCCGATTGCGAATCTCATCGGCCAATTCCGGATCAAACTCTTCCAATCTTTCCAGTATTTGGCGCTCAGAACTCCGGTCGGTATTATTTAAGATTGGGACGATAGCATTTATGCCTCCCGCACCCGATACCTCTTCTGCCGCCATATTAGACAATTTAGCCTCCAACAGCGCTTCAATCTCCTTGATGACCTCGGGGGCCGCCCTCCCCATTAAGGCGATGCGCCGCGCCACGTCGCTTTGGATTTCAGCGGGTAATCCGGATAACACCTGGGATGCCTGGGTGGGATCCATATAAGCCAGCATCACTGCAATGGTTTGCGGGTGTTCGTTTAAAATCAAGGACATGATCTGGTTCGGATCGGCTTTGCGCAGCACGTCGAAGGGTCTTCGCTGCAAATATGTAGTAAGCCTGCGCAATATCTCGTTGGCTCTCGTCGTATCAAACGCACGCTCCAACATGTCTCGCGCCAGATCAATGCCACCCTCGGTGATTTCCACTTCCGCCCGCGACATTTGATAAAACTCGGTGAGAACCTCGATTTGCATCTCGCGGTCTACGCGCTTTAAGTTGGCAATTTCTACCGTAATTTGTTCTACTTCCGAATGCCGTAGATGACGCATCAAGTCGGCCGCTTCTTGGGCTCCTAAACTCATCAGCAAAATTGCTGCTTTTTTGGTTCCTGCCACTCTCGCCATTACGTGTCATCCTCTTGCATCCAAGCCCGTATTAATCGCGCTACGCTGTCGGGATCCGATTTGACAAGCTGATCCAAATGCTTTTTGGCTACCTCCGCTTGACTAGGTTCCTTGGCCAGGCGCATTTCGTTAAGCAAATCGGCCACCGACAATCGAGGATTGTCTCCAGTCAACTGCGACCTTTCGTCCCCCTTGGGCAACGATGGACCAGCCGGAGCAAAGGCTGGAGTAAAATTAATGCGTTTTGCCATGCGCCGAATCCAGAGCAACAGCAAAACTCCTGCGACAACAGCTAGTCCTAACAGAATGTAGCGGCGTAAAGCCTCTGCCTGAGATGCCTTATTCATCGCAAGCAGTGCCGAATTGACGGCCGCGCGATTAAATGGGGCGCCGACCACCACAACCTTGCTCGCCACCGCAGGAGTAATTCCGGCCGCGGCCGCAACCAAGTTTTTAATCGTGTTGGCTTGGGCAGGGCTCAACGTTTTGTTGACCACCACGGCCACTGTCAGACGCGTAATGTTGCCCGCCGGGATCGTTTGGTGCGTATTGGTCGTATCCACCAAATAATGGCTTACCGTAGTGGTGCTGCTGGAAGTGGACGGGCCGCCAGCCGAGCCGTTGGGATAGACTGGAACGTTGCCGCCCGTGCCGGTTTGGGTAACCGTGGCAGCCGTTTGCGAGCTCTTTTGTGTTTGGACCTGCTGGGATGACAACGTACTCTTGCCATATTGAGTGGAATCGACAGTGGACTGGTTGAAATTCAATGTTGCATTGACGCGCACCACAGCCGCTCCAGGTCCCAACATCTGCTGCAGCATGGAACTAATGTTATTGCTGATCTGGTTGTCGACCGAGTTTTGATCCGCCATCTCCGCACTACTCATGCCACTCAACTGGCCGGCCGGAGAATTGGACGACAAGCCCGCCGACAAAACATTGCCGGACTGGTCCACCACGATAACCTGGTTCACCGCCAGACCCGATACCGAATGCGCCACCAAATTCATGATGCCGCGCACTTGGCCCGTGCTCAAGCTATCACCTGGCGTCAGATCCACAAACACGGACGCCGTCGCATTGGTCTGGCTTTCCCCAAACAGGCTAGGCGACGGCTCATTGATCAACACTCGGGAGTTGTGAATCCCATTTATCGTGTTGATCGTCTCTTGGAGAGAGGCTTCAATATTCACCAACTGGGACAATTGCAATTCCTGGTCGGTTTCTCCTAAAGAAAATGTCAAAGGCGTCGGCAATCCCACCGTCCCAGAGGAAGGGATGTTTTGATCTGCCAAGGTGACCCGCACTTGGTTAACGTCCGCCCTCGGCACCAATACCGTGCGCCCTTGGTCGCTCAACTGATAAGGGACCTTCATCTGCGTTAACTGCGCCGTGATTTGTCCCGCCGCGGCCGCATTCAAATTCGTATACAGCGGTTGATAATTGGGGTTGGTGAGCATTCCCCAAGTGACTCCTGCGACCGCAAGAAACAACGCCAGCACGACACCAGCCCGTAATTTCTGGCTGGTCGAGGACCCTTTCCACCAGTGGACCAACCATTGTCGATACTGCTGCATTCGCTCGTTCATCTTATCCTCGCCTTAGCTTAGCGGCATGTTCATAATGGTTTGATAGGCTGAAATAACGTTGTTGTTGACCGCATCCGCCACATCCAATGTGGATTGCGCTTCTGCCATGGCAACCATCGCCCCGGTTACCGTTCCTTGACCGCTCATGGCCTGTTGGATTGCCGCATTGGCTTGCTGTTGGCTATTGCCGACAGCATTTACAGCACTGGCCATCAACTGCGAAAAGGAGGAACCCTGGGTAGGCCCCGTGGTCCCCGACGTACTCAATTGGATCGGGTTTAGCAATCTCAAGCTAATAGGCGTCATAACCTCAACTCCCTATGCTTAGAGCTTTCAGAACCATATCCTTGCTGGCCGTGAAAGCGCTCGAATTGGCTTGGTAAGCCTGCGATGCTTCAATCATATCCACCATTTCGGTAGCTAAATTGACGTTGGGATATAAGACCTCCCCTTGAGCATTAGCCAGCGGACTGGTGGGGTCGTACACGGCCTTGAAGGGACTGGGATCCTGCAAAATGGCAGAAACCACAACACCTTGGCCAATGTTGGCATCAGCCCCCGACAAAGTAGCCGGCACTGGCGAAAACACCACAAACTCCCTGCGGTACGGTCCCCCCTGGGGCGTTTGCGTGGTGTCGATGTTGGCCAGGTTATTGGATATCACATCAAGGCGCAAGGACTCGGCGGTCAGTCCGCTAGCGGAAATCTTCATCGCATCGAACATTACTGGGGCCTCCCTTCGGTGACAATTTTAATTTCCGTCACCTTGGTGTTCAGCGCCTGCACCGCAGTCTGATAAGTTAACTGCGCCTTTGCCAAATCCACCATCTGTCCAGTCAAAGACACGGAATTGCCATCGGTGCGCAGGGCGCCCGTTTGCGTAACCACGGTCCCGGTCACCGCCGCTACCGCTTGCGGTCCTTGCTGCAGGGCGGCCGCCAACTGAGTCTGAAATGACAACCCCGAGGCCTTAAATCCCGGCGTGTCATAGTTGGCCATGTTGTTGGTTATGATGGTTTCCTGTTGGCGGCTTAACGCCAATGTGGTCAGAATCGCCTGGTTGGTCAGCGTATTGAACAGTCCCATCAGTCATCCTCCTTAAACATCATAGTCACTTGGAGCTCAATACCTCTCACGGTCCCGATCCTATTGCCACCGTGGCTACATTGGAGCGCAACACCAAGATGTTCACCCGACGGTTGAGTTGACGGCCAGATGCGGTAGCATTGGAAGCAATCGGATGATACCGTCCAAAGCCAGAGAGCGACAATCGGTTGGGATTGATTCCCGGAACTTTAGCTAGCACATAGACCACATTAGCCGCCCGCATTGCCGACAATTGCCAATTGCTCGGATAAAGTGCAGTCCGGATCGGCGTTGAATCGGTGTATCCCACCACTTCAACATCGTTGGGCACTGAAGCCAATGCTTGCCCAATCAACTCAATGAGGCCGGTTGCCTGAGCCGACAACACCGCGGACCCCGGCGTAAATAACAGTGTCGCATTAAGACTGACTTCAACGCCACGCTCATTGCTGGTAACCGATACCTGGTTGGCCACGTGAGCTTTGACCAAGGCCGCCTCAATGCGATTTTGAAGCTGATTCAAGCTTTGCAGTTCCGCGGTGCTCGACGCGGCCACGCCGCTCAAACCGGTAATAATGGAGGGTCCAGGAGAACTGCCGACAATGCTGTTCGAGTCAAAATTTTGCGCCAAAGCTTGCGCCACTAAGGCAAATTTCACTTGTTCGGTGCGATTCATTGCATACAGCACAATGAAAAATGCCAGCAACAGCGTTATAAGGTCAGCATAGGTAATGAGCCAGCGCATCATCCCGCCGCCCTCTCCTCCTCCACCTCCTTCATCCTCGGTGTCTAAATGATCCATCATACGACCTGCG
This sequence comes from Bacillota bacterium, assembly GCA_021784595.1. GTDB lineage: Bacteria > Bacillota > Sulfobacillia > Sulfobacillales > Sulfobacillaceae > Sulfobacillus_C. The sequence continues at coordinate 6,150 of JAJYHT010000039.1, forward strand.
CCTCTTTGTCGCGCGACCCCGGAAGTTCGGCCACGGCCGGAGCCCCCGACGGACGGATGAAGCTCATGAGTTTGTCTTTAAGCAAACTCGGCGGCATTCCTTGCTGTATCGACAAAAGCCCTTCCAATGCAATTTGACGCATCAACAAGTCGTGCTTTGCCTTGTTCTTCAAGTTGTGCGCCATGGGAAGCCACAACAGGTTGGCCGTGCTTACCCCATACAACGTGGCAATAAATGCCAGCCCAATGGCAGCCGCCAACGCGTTGGGGTTCCCGGTCAACTCGCCTAACACGTGAACCAATCCCATAACGGTCCCAATAATGCCCATGGTGGGCGCATACCCGCCGGCGGCTTCAAAGACGCTAGCACCCATTTTTTGTTGGGCCAAGCGGGCATAAATGTCGGCCTCCAACATCTGTTTTAAGAGCACCGGATCTGCGTTATCCACAATCAACTGCAACCCTTTTTCCAAGAATTCGTCATGCGCCAGCGGTATCTCCGATTCGAGCGCCAATACCTGCTGTTTGCGGGCAATATCCGAATATCGGGCCAACTGGTCAATCAATTGAACTGGATCAAATGTGGTACGCGTCAAGGCCATCCGCACCAGCTTTGGCACTTGCTTCAACTCATCGACAGAATAAGCAATCGCGGTTGCCCCAATGGTTCCGCCAATCACAATTAACGCAGCCGTGCCTTGCAACAATGCGCCAGCCCGTCCACCCTCCAGCACAAAACCAGAAATCAGCGCCACAATACCAAAAATAATTCCGCCCAGTGCGCTTGCATCAATACGCATACGGTTCCTCCTGGCTTCCTACATCCAAATACCCCGCACTGCGGTCTTGATTGCGCTGTAACGAACCGCCAACGAGGGACTGGCATAGTAGTCGAATTCTTCCGCGGAAGCAAACTTCCTGCGAAGAATTTCCCGACGGAGCCGTATCGGATCCAACTCAATTCCGTTCAAATTATCAACCCCGATATAGTTGCCTGGCGAAAGCACAATTTGCGGAACCCAGGTGTTGGCCCCATGCAGAAAATGAGCTTGGATGTCAAACATCCTGCGATTGCCGACCACTTCCCAAACTCCCGACCAAGGATGCGGGCCTAGTACCACATGATACATGCTGTCCCGATTGCGTTCCCGATTCGGTTTTATGATGTGCTTGCAGAAAATAGGGCCTCCCAAAGACGGGTCCACTTGGTACAACACGTTGTTGAGTATGAATTGTATGAGTTCATCACGGGTTGGTTTTAGCACCCCGTTAGGAAAACAACGGTCTGTTTCACTGCGTCGACCTCGACGTTTGGTTTTAGGCCATCCAAAAATCGGCGTCGACATTTCAATCACCTGACCGTCCTCAAAAAATGCTAATGTTTTTGTTGACATTTCCATCCCCCCGGTGGAAACCGATGTGCCCGTTAAACTAATTATCAAGGTTCGACATAATCCTCCCAGTTCCTGCTTTTATTGACCATAAATACCAGTGAAATACAAAATCGGACATACGTTCGAAAATCCGAGGGATTACAGGGGCAACAGCGTTTTTTAGGCAAATCAGTAGTTTGTCAGTCTTGATCCAGCCAATCCCGCAGTTGCGCTTCGATAGGAGACAAATAAGACTGTTTAGCCAGATAAGCGCGCATTTGGTTTTTCGACATCACTAAGCTTAAAAGGTCCACAATTTCGCGAGGACTGCTCCCATCCAAAATTTCTAGCAACTCAATCCATACACTGCGGTAAAAAGGATACTGCTCCAAAAGGTTCATGTATTCCTTGACCGCTTCTTTGTAACGCTGCCTGGCCGTTTGAATCTTGGCCAGCCACCGGCGGCACAAGTAGCTGCCAGCACCGGCTTCACTATAGAGGACCAAGTCCTCTCCCTGGGTCAATGCTTCCAGCAGCGTCGCATAGGACGCGTCATGCTTTTGCAATTCAAACAGCACCGTACCATACAAGAAAAGAAGATCTGTCGAGTACGGATATTCTTTTACAGCGGCCGCCAACTGACTTTCTGCGGTTTCCAGTTGCCCGCGTTTAGTTGCAATGTAGGCTCTTACCCAGAGGAATTGCAGCCGCCAAGAGTCGCCTAGTTGGGTGATGGTGGATTGCGACTCTTCAATCCGCTGTGTGGCCAGGTCCCATTCTTGGGCGCCCGCATAGACTGTTGCCAATTTAATTCGGCTCTCTGGACTTTGGGACAACTGACCTTCCAGGTGTTTAACCACAAAGTTTTCCCACTGTTTGCGCTGACCCCGAGGACCACGCCCGTCTGGGCAGTCAATCCGCACTGGCAAATCCTCCACCGCATAGCCAAATTCCGCCAAGGCCCCGCCTATGGCGGGCACCAGTCGGCCGCTAAATCGAACTGCCCCACCGCGGGGAAACAGCCGCACCGGGTCAGTGCCCAGCCGAGACCGTGAAGTGGCATCTGCAACGCTTAGACGAAAGCCAGTCCGTTTGTATCCCCCAGCAGCCTCTACCAATGTGCGCGCATCGATGCGTACGAATTGCTCATTGCCATAGAGCCACAACACCCAATCGGTATCCAGCGAAGAGAGAAGACGATTGCGCCATGCCGAGAAATCGCCGTGCCAGGGCACGGCCGCCCATTCCACCATGCCTTGTTGGAACGAGGACAGCGGCCCCTGTGCCCCCTCTGCCCCGAGAAGTATTATGCGCGATGCCAGACTGGTCACCGAGAGGGCTGCCCTTTCAACTTGCTCGGCATTATAGGGCCACGTTTCAATAACCACCGTGATATCATTGGGAATCATGCTAGACGGCGCCCCACTCCGTCACTTCCACCCCAAACTTGTTTCCTACCAGCACCACTGCTCCACGCCCGACTTGTTTCCCATTGAGACGCAAGATCAAAGGGTCTTCCCATCGTGTACGTAAGGGAATGCGGCTCCCTATGCCTAGTGCGAGCCAGTACCCAACCGGAAACTCCGCCTCTCCAATTTCCGCAGTTAATGTGAGGCGCACATCTTGTACCCGCCTTAGTTCGTCTGGCATTGGGGTAAGAGTTGTCAGCGCCCATGTTGGGTGAGGTTTGTTTAGATTCTCTAGCGGATCGGGACGTGTCTCTCGTTCCGTATCATCGTCGGCCAGTCCCATCGGTGCTTGTTCATCCACTCGTTCTTCATCGGTCATCGTCGATCCCTCACCATAGCGTGTCAATTACTGTCAGGTCGCCAAGATTTAGCCGGAAAATAAACTGTTCCTCCCAAAATTCCACAAGAAAACCTATTTTCCCTCTTTCCTCTGTGGATTTTTCAATTTAATTAGGTATGGAATTTTGTGGTTTCCCCGTATAATGAACCATATAGACTGAGTGCGTCGATGTCGGGAGGGAGTTCTGTTTGTGAAACGATTCATTTTGTATTTAGTGTTTGCGTTATTGGCCGGAATCTTTGCTCTACAGAACCAGCGGCCAGTGCAAATTCACTTGTTTTTCTGGGTTTTCCCTGGTGTGTCCGAATCTATTTTAATTATTGCCAGTGTGTTGGCTGGTGCCGTACTGGGCAGCAGTCTAGCGTGGCGCGAGCATCTAAGACGGACGCGTCTTCTCCATCCCAAGCCACCCCAACCGCCTAAGCCAAATTAACCATGGTCAATCACTGGATCGCGACCATGGTCATAAGATCCAGTCTCTTTCGATTCGCGCGGGGTCATTTGTTCCTCTCAGAATCTCTCGGTTGATAGGCCGTGCAGTGAAAGTTTGAGGTTCAGGAAGCTTAGTCGGGTTTTTGTCTATCGCCTGTTACTCGCCTTACAATTTTCCCGCTTTATGCAACCCTCTTAGAAACTGTGGTTTAATGCTGTTCCGCCTCTGGTCATCTCCAAAAGCGTTCCATAAAGCGATTGGAAATCCATCGCACCAGCGTTCGTGCGACTCCCATGCGAACTTTGGGAATCATAAACAATAAGCCAATCACACCGGTCAAAGGACCTGGAGTGATCATAAAGGCCATAGCCAGCAAGAGCAATGCTCCCTCACCCAATCGGTGAACAGGAAATCCTTCGCGTGCCCATTCTTCACGCACCGTGGTCCACCATTGCTGGCCGCTGCGCTTGGCCAGGTATGCTCCTAGAACGGAGGACACCAAGGTAATGCCAATCGTCCAGCCCCACCCCAAAAAGTGGGCAATAAGAAACAATAAGCCCAATTCCACCAGGGGCACAATGGCGAAAACCAATAATAGGCGCTTTAACAATCCCGGTCACCCCGCCTCAAGAAATTTCCTGTTTCATTGTGCGCCCAAAAAACAGATTTCTCAAGTTAGCCTGTGGCCATATGATCGGCAGCAACGGGTTTCTGGTTTGTAAAGGGCACCGCCCACGTTGTCCAGATGCCCGCGATAGTGCTCGCCAGCAACGTAATGTAACGTACCGCCAGACCTACGGGAAATAGGCGGTATGCGTACCATCCCAACGCGTTGGAGTGTGGATACATATAATGCAATATAGTCATCGAATTCACGTAATCAATGAGGCCCGCTACCGCCATTGCCCCGTAGGTCCAAGCTGGCCACTCAGCTAATATTGCCAGCACCAAGAACCACAACATATATTGCGGGGAAAACACTTTGTTAACCACCAAAAACGTCCCAAATGCTATGGCACTGGCCGCCGTCACCGACCCTCCATGCCACACCCACCACATGAGCCCGCCCACGGCGAGCGCCACCACACCCAATGAGACGCTGTTAACCAAACCGATGGACAACCCGTGCACCCAGCGATTCGCCCAAATATCGGCGCCAAGTCCACGATTAGCATTGTACGTGAAAAAGAACGCCCAGTTTTTGAAGTTTCCTACCATGAATGGCACATTAATGATGACCGATGCTGCAAAGAAAGCCACCGCCATCCGTATCCAGTGGCGAACTTGTTTGCTCCGAAACATTTCTACCGTGATAAAGGGTAGAAAAAATATCGGAAACAACTTGAAAAATACTCCCAAACTGAATACCAGGCCGGATGACACAAACCGTTGATCGCGATACAAACTCCACGCCCACACCATCAGAAAGATTCCGATTAAGTCCCAGTTTAAAAGGCCATAAACCAGCAATAGCGGAGACGCCGCAAACGCATAGGCATATTTGGGGGATTTCTTCTCCAACATAAAGTACGTTAAGAGACCACAGAGCCACAACACAACAGCCGTCACCGTAAAATATCCAACCACACCGGGAACGTACGATGCCAGCCACATGACGATGCCCATCAAGACAGGATATTCAATCCGATTTTGAATATAGGGCATCAAGTGCAAATATAAATGCCGAGTATGGTAGAGCGCTAAAACATCCGCATAGGCCAGATGTGCATAGGCCCAATCGTGGTAATTACGCAACCTTCCGGCAGCAGTGACAATCGGCGGATTCGGCAGTAATCTAACATAAGCCCAAAGCATCCATCCAGTATACGCGGCAGCCAAAAGCCAACGTCGCAATATAACCAAAGACGACAATCCCCTTTCACTCTATGGACACATTAAAAGAACGCGAATTCATACTCTAAGGTTACACTCTGGGACGAAAGGAAGATAGCCGATGGCTCTGCTCCAATTATTGGACCGTTACCCATTTCCCCTCATACGGGCCATCCGGTGCGCCCAGGCGACAACCATCAGCACGGTGCAAAAGGGAATGGCCGCCGCCGCGGCCAGGTCACGGGACATCAAAAATCCGGCTCCCATTACGCTGCCCAAGTAGGTCAGGTAGACCACGGCTTGACGTGTTACCGGGGATGGAGGCGCGGATTGCCGCAATGTGCTGTGGATCAATCCCCCCAAAAGACTAGTTAAGGTCCCAGTCAAAAATGTGGTCATAATTCCCGGAACGTCAAGTTGGCGCACGGCCGCGCTTTGCATTCCCATCGCCACCGCAGCCAATGCTATTAAAGAGTATAGCCCGTAAGACATATGCAACCCAAACCAAAGACGGTCCAACCAAAAAGCTCCTAGCAGCACCATTTCTATCGTAAACACTGTAGTCACCGAAGGGGGCCAATCCACATTCCAATCGGCATCATACATCGTCCAAGTAGCGATCACTACACCGAGTAAAAATCCTCCGAGGGCGGTCGCAGAACGGCTGGCATCCAAGAAAAGGCCCTGCCCCATGGCCAACCCCAACAATACAGTGTTGCCCGTCATCGCTGAGGTAAATACGTGTCCCAGTTCTAAAAAGCTCAGCGCATCCATGCTCCCCGAACAAACAGTCAATAACACGATGCGCCCAGTGGGTTCGACTGTCAAGACTTCCATTGACCCCATTTCCCGCCTGATGCTTTGACGGTCATACCCGCATCCTATGTTGGCGACACCATGTTTATGGAGAAAGAATGGGAGGTGCGGGTGTAGGACGTCCTGGCAATCCGTTAATCAGCCACCAGGCAATAATGCCGGTACAAAAAGCCGCCACCACTAGCGGTGCATAAGGCCAATGGGCAAATAGAAGTCCTCCCGGCAAAGGCGCAATGGCACCCGCCAATTCTGTCACCAAGTTGAATAAGCCGTAGGCTGTCCCAGCTTCCTGACGGCGGATGGTGCGCCCCACCGCTACCCCAGCCAATCCTCGCGAGCCTTCCCCACTGCCCCGCAAAAGCCCCGAAAACAAACCCCAACCGACACTCGAGGGTGCCCAGATCAAGGCCATAAACCCCATCGTCACCAATCCCATGCCATATCCCAGTGATCGCGGGATGCCTACCCTTTCTCCGATTTTCCCCCAGATCGGACCGCTAATAGTGCCAAAGAAGATCCCGGTGCTGCCCAAAAGGCCGATGGTCTCCATGGAAAGGTGCCCAACCGACTTCCAGTAAGGGACCACAAAGGGCCAGGCCAAGCCCTGCACCATTGCCAAACCGGCCGAGAATATCATCCATTGAAACAACCGGGGGCGCTGTTGAGGAGTCCAAGAAAACCGCGATCTGTGTGGACGCTTGGGTCCAGGCGGATGAGATTTAATCGGCAGAATCGCCAAGGTGGAGATCGCATAAAGAATGCCACTTATGACAAACACCAACGTGTACGAGTCATGCGTGGCCAAATATCCGCCAATTGTGGGCCCTATAACCATCCCTGCCCCAAACACGCTCATTACGACGTTATACGCCGTAGAGAGATGCTCGCTCTTGGCTTCGGTAATAATCACCGCTTGCATGGCAGGAGTCGAAAATGCAGAGCCAAAATATAATAAAACGCCCGGTAATAGCCATTGCCAATGAGGAGCCCACGCAAACATCAGCGGGACCGGGACCGCGACCGCCGCTCCCCAAATCAGTATTTTGCGCCGATCTACGCGGTCCGCCAGCCATCCTCCAGGAAAAACCACAAAGGCGGTGGCAAATCCCGCCGTGGTAGACAACAACCCTACTACTACCGCACTGCCCCCTAAATGCTCCACATAGAGCGGCCATAAAATTCCGTATAGGCCGAATCCCAGCCCCCAGAGACCCATTGATAATGTCATCCACCACAGGTCAGGTGTCATGCCAAGTTTGGATAAACGCACGGCCCACCTCCGGAAATTCTTGTCCGTATACCGTACGCCCATGCCGCCATAGCTAGACCTCTTTAGGCGGCTCCTTTGGAGCAGGACTGGGACCTAAATGCTCTCCGAACGCACTTTGCAGAACTTTGATGGGTAAACGCACCATGCCTTCCACCGCCCATAGAAATTCATCTGCGCCCTGCGACCAGGCCGAGGGCCTTTCTTCCACAGTTCGGCGAATCGCCCGAAATGGACTGGAGACCATCGTGTCGACATACCATAACTCCCGTCGAATGGTATCGTTCAACCCATTGACGGGTCCCCACTCCGGCTTGGGATGCGGACGAACTGGCACTGCCTTATTTTCTTTGGTTTCTTTGGCTTCTTTTTCCTGACCCATGTGCTTGCCCCCCGATCTTGATAAGACTAGCCTGCAACTTTTCTTTAAGTGGTATGCATGAAAGCTTTTGGCATAATGACATATCATAGAATGATGGGCCGACAGCCAACCACAAAATTCCAGGAGGTTATTGCGATGCAACGTGAAATGCTAAAATCCAAGATTCATCGGGCGATTGTGACAGAGGCGAATTTAGATTATGTGGGCAGTTTGACACTCGGCCACACTTTAGCGCAGGCGGCAGACATCTTGGATTCTGAATTTGTCCATGTTACCAACATCAATACCGGAATCCACTGGGTCACTTATGTCATTGTGGATTGGGAACATAGCGGCACGGTATGCCTAAACGGCACTGCGGCGCGCAACTTTCACCCGGGCGATCCGGTAATCATTATGGCATACGGACATTACAGCCCGGAGGAAATTTCTCAGTTAACCCCACGCATCGTGTTCGTGGATGATCAAAACCGCATCGAAAAAGTCCTGACTAAAGAGCCCCCCCGTTCCACTACCGGAGAGTGATGAATTGAACCAGGCTGGGGCACAGTAAGAGGGGTGACGCCGACTGTCACTACGCTACCGACGAGGAGGATCGCCAATGGCCATTGTTGAAGTCAAAGTGGTTCCGATTGGTACTGACGACCCTAGTTTTTCGAGCTATATTCGGGACTGCTACCTGGTGGCTGAAAAATACGCTGAGGTGGATATCGTAGTCACTCCGAGCGCAACCATCTTAGAGGGAGACCTTGATACTGTACTGCCCATTGTAGAGTCCATGCACCAATCGCCTTTTAATCGCGGTGTAGACCGCGTGATCACCAGCATTACGATTGATGAAAGACGCGACAAAGAAGAGGACATGGATGATATGGTCAACGCGGTCTACGGCGAAGAGGAGAGCCAAATTCCCTAACCGCGGTCCGTTTTTTGAAGAAACCGTGAATGCCAGCCGGAATCCGGCTGGCATTCACGGTTGGCGTTCGGCCATCAAACGAATGGCATCCCAATCCTGGTCCAGTGCCAATTTGGAAAATTCAGGCCCAATTGGACCCGTATATTTGCCTCCGCTAGACGGATAAGCCGCTGCTGGCTCATCCAATCCATGAAAAACCAACTGGGCCACACGGGTCCCGGGATAGAGGTACACAGGAGTATCGCCTAAATTCGCCAATTCCAATGTCAGACTACCCCGATATCCGGGTGACACCATAACAGCAGTGGCTACGATCAAACCGAGTCTTCCCCATGATGACCGCCCAATCACATAGGCCAAGAGGTCCCGTGGAATTTGCAAGAACTCCAGCGTCACCCCTAAAACCAGTTGATTCGGGTGCAAAATCATCTTGTCCCCTACCTCGACCCGCACACGTTCCTGATAATCATGAAAAGGCTGGTCCATAGCCATTGGATCGATCGGGCCCCGGGCTGACCGTTTCATGAGAATGAACTCTGTCCCTAAGCGCACGTCGATAGACCCGCCCCGAATTTGTTGCCGGCTTAACAACGGCGTTACGATTAGGCGGTCTTCCAAGGGCAGCGCCATGCGCTGCCATAAGGAATCCTCTCCAATTACCATGTCTTGCCCCCCTCCTCATGACCCGCTGCCTGGTCCCAAAGATTGGCCAATAACCGCCCTTCAATCGCCTTGTGCGCTAAACCTGCCGCTCTTAGCCTTTCTTGGCCATCAAACTGATGCAAGGCCAACAGAACCGCCACATCGCTTAGAGGGCTTCTCCCTCCCGGATCGTGGGGTACCACCCCGTAAGCCAATTGAGCCACATAGGGTTCGAACGCCGGAAGCAGAGGCCAGCTGAAATCCAGCGCCTCACTGCTCATTTCTCCAAACCAAACCGTCATTTCCGAAATTTTTAAGTTTTGCCCATGAGTCCTATAATGGGTAGCATAACTCGTCCACAACTCATCATTTCGTGGGCCTACCCAGCCGGCCGACCATATAGCGGGCAATGCCGCCGCGCCAGCCAACCCCAGAGCAGCCTTCAACCGCACCAGGTCGTGGCCCGCCCAAACGAAAATAGCTCCGGCCATCGCCAACGGATCGCCGCCCAATGCTTTGGGAAATGCAATAAGAGCGCCTTCTGCCGTCTGGACCATATCCCATTGCAGTCCACCGACCAATATGATTGGTGTGGGAGACAATTGTGCCAGCCAATGCTTAACCCCAACCGCTGCGGTCGCAGGTATGGTTTGGTAGAGCCGATTCAGCCACACAGTCCGAATAGAAGGTTCCAGCAGTTCGACAATACGTCGAATGCTCGAAGTTGGGATTTCGGACAGCCGTTGCTCCACCCATAGATTCCAACTAAGCTCCTGCCATCGATGCACCGCACCATCCACCCCTGATTACTTCGTTGCCTGTACTATAGCAGAAGCCCTTCCATCCAGGAAATCGGACAGGCAATTTATTGGCTTTCCACATAGCGAAATTGATAGCTTGGTCGATGCCGCCAAATATGCTACCATAAGAAATATTGAGATCCAGAATTTAGGAAACAATAAGGAGCGCCCATGAACCAATTCCCAGGTTTTACTCAAGAGGATTTTGACATCTTCCTTATCCCAGAATTTCATGAACGCATGGCCCATCTGCGCAGGCAAATTCGTCCTAAACTCGCTAAACTAGGCGATGATTTGTCACCCAAACTCGAAACTTTAGTGGGTCATCCGCTATATCCTCACACAGCATCCCACGCACGGCGCCGGGTAAACCCTCCCGATGACACTTGGGTCGCCTTTTCCCGTTCCGAAAGAGGATATAAACGCTACGCCCATTTCGAAGTTGGCATTTGCCTCGACTACGTTTTTGTGCGATTTGTGGTCAAACCAGAAGGCGAGGACGACAAACCAGGGCTTGAACGCTATTTGGAATCGGACGGCCTCAAAGCCTTCGAATTGCGAGATCCAAGTCCCATTTTTTGGTACCGTGACGATCACGGTGTCGATCCTTTCCCTATCGAAGCCATTGACCACCACAAAATGGCAGAAATATTGCACAAGACCAAAGTGAAAAGCCACGGATTTACGGTTGGCATCACCATAGCCCGGCATAATCCGGTCGTGGCCGGAGCAGAATTGGTCACGCGTAGCTACAATGCCATCGCGCACTTAAATCCGCTCTACCAAGGCACCGTATCCGTCGCCAAGACGGTTGACGCATGAAATTTTCACTAGATGATTTACCAAATCATACCGTGAGCCGTCTATCCCGTCTCGTATCCGCCGATATGACGGCAGCAAACCGGGGCAATCCCACTCCAGCTTTTGTGTTGGCTACTCCTGTGGTGCTGCAACTGTTCGAAGAATGCGCCGCACGCGTTGTACTGCCATATTTAGGGCCCGAATTTTTAATTTTGGGTGTGGAGGCGACAATATCGCACAGCCGCCCTACCCCCACGGGGCTAACCATCGAGGTAGAGGCCGAATTGGTAGAACGTCAGGGAAACAAATTAAAGTTTGCTCTTAAGGCGTGGGATGCTTTCGAAGTGGTGGCGTACGGATCCTTGACCTCTGCGGTTGTATCGCGTGATGACTTCGAGTCTAGATTTCGAGAAAAGTTCAACTATCCCCCAGCCAACTCGGCCACAGATGGCTCGGCACCTCATAATGGGTGATGAAAGTTGCCAACAACGCTTTAAGCGCAGCAGTGCGCGGCGGATCTTTGAGCAGAATCAAGGAGGTGGTGCGGGCAATAGAGGGCAAGTTTTCTACACCCAAGGCGACCAGCTCGCCTCTTTTAATATCCTCACGCACCACGGAATCTGGCACCATAGCTGCGCCTAATCCGACTTTGACCATGCTTTTAATGACGTCGTGACTATTAAACTCCATCAAAATTTGGGGAATGACACCATGCTGCTCCAAGACGCCATCCACGTACGATCGAAATCTGGAGGGCGTTTGATAGGAAATGAACTCCATCTCGGCCACATCCTGCAGCGTGATGATGGAGGGCAAATCGCGAGCTCGTTGGGGACTCACCACTAGTCTCACAGGATCTGAGAACAACGGGATCGAGTCAATCTGACCGTGAATGATGGGCACAGTCACCAATCCAACCGCATGCTCGCCTTTGACCACTCCATCCAAATTGTCCTGAATTTCCCCGATCTTTACCCGCACTCTTAAATGAGGGAAATTTTTGGTAAATACCGACAGCACTTGGGGTAAACTAAATACCGCTACCGTCGCCACGGCAGCAATGTGCAGTTCTCCCTGACCGGGCCTCTCCATTTCTGCGATAGCCTCGTACGTTTGATCTACGGCCAACAAGACCCGTTTGGCGTAGTGATAAAGGACTTCGCCAGTTCCCGTCATGTGAAACTTCCGCCCTTGCCGAACCAGCAACTGGCTATGGAATTCTTCTTCCAGCTGGGCCAACTGTTTGGTTACTGCGGGTTGCGTCAAATTCAACTGCTCTGCCGCCCGGGTCAAGCTGCCGGACTCAACAATTCGTGTGAACGTTTTGAGGTGTGCCAATAGCATGGCCACCCTCCTCATACTGGACAAATTTCTCAAACATTTTCGTCCCTTATTGTACTAGAATATTCCCGACAGTTATGGATTAAATAAAAAAGGTTTATTAGGATTCCTACGCTAACAGGACTACAGTAGTAATTAAGAATAAAAATGTTTCGGGGGCGGCCAAAAGACGTTGGCTCGCGCCTGATTTCTACTTGGGCACCAGGGGAGGCACACAGATGTTAGCGTGGAAAATTGGCGGAGATCAAGGCGAAGGAATCGACTCCACCGGCGATGTATTGGCGACGGTAGCCAACCGCATGGGTTATTACGTTTATGGCTACAAACACTTCTCTTCCCGAATCAAGGGGGGGCATACCAACTATAAAGTGCGCATCGCCACCACAAGAGTGGAGGCCACTACGCGTCGAACGGATATCTTGGTGGCTTTGAACCAGGATACTATTGATCGGAACGTTTTCGAGCTGGACCATGGTCTGTTGCTGGCTGACAGCGCCTTTGGCCCTGTGTTGCCAGAAGGTGCCTCGGCTTATTTGCTGACCATGCCGTTAACCGAAATTGCCAAGGACCTGGGTACTGTAATGATGCGTAACATGGTGGCCGTCGGAGCATCGGCAGCATTGTTGCAATTGCCAGTCGAGCCATTCATCGAATACGTCACCGACAAATTTCAAAAAAAAGGCGACGCCATTGTGGAATCGAATCGCAAGGCGGTCGAAATTGGCTATCAGAAAATCATCGACGAATATTCGTCATTATTAACCTATAAACTTGGTGAACCTACTCCTGGCGATCGGTTGGTGATCACCGGTAATGACGCCATAGCCTTAGGCGCAATTGCTGGCGGATGTCGACTGATGTGCGGTTACCCCATAACCCCGGCCACCGACATTATGGAATCGCTGGCCAAGTGGTTCCCGTTAGTGGGCGGAGCCGTAGTCCAAATGGAAGACGAACTGGGCTCCATTACCGCTGTTATCGGTGCTGGCTTTGCTGGCGCTCGAGCTATGACTTCTACCTCGGGTCCCGGAATTTCCTTAATGCAAGAAGCGATGGGACTAGCTTCAGTGGCAGAGGTTCCGGCGGTCATTGTGGACACGCAACGTGGCGGTCCTAGCACCGGCATGCCTACCAAACAAGAGCAGTCGGATCTGTTTGCATTGCTCAATGGGGGCCACGGCGATGCCCTACGGGTTGTTTTAACGCCAGGCTCAGTCGAAGAGTCCTTTGAGGACGCGGTGGAAGCGTTCAACTTAGCCGAACAGTTTCAGACTCCTGTCATTATCGCTACGGATTTATCGCTCTCGTTATGGCAGCAAAGTGTGGAACGCTCGCGGCTCAACGGTCCTGCCCAACCCATACGCCGTGGCGCCACCTTTTCTCAAGAAGATCTGCTAGCTTTGGGAGAAAACGTGTTTCAACGGTATCAATTTAGCGCTGACGGCATTTCACCACGCTCGTTGCCCGGAGAAAAAAACGGCCAATACCTAGCCACCGGAGTTGAACATGGTCCGAATGGAAAAGTGTCGGAAGATCCCGTGAACCGCACCCGAATGATGGATAAGCGCCTAGCAAAGCTCTACGGGGTCAACCAAGTCCGCGATGGATTTAAATATGATGGTCCTCAAAACCCCGACCTGATATTGGTTGGCATTGGATCAACAGTGGGCATCTTGCGCGAAGCCGCTACCCATATCGGAGCCAAGGTGGGCGTTGCTTGGTTCCGCACCTTGTCGCCGTTTCCCGTCGACCGGGTGCGCTCGGTTCTAGCTCCTGCCCGTCATGTGTTGGTAGTAGAGCAAAACGCGTTAGGCCAAATTCGCCAGCTTATGGCCGCTCATGGCGTGTCCAATGACCGTTTTGACAGTTTTCTAAAGTATGATGGGGTACCCTTTCTTCCGGAAGAGGTTGTGACCCGAGCCGAGACCCTGTTAAGTCCCCTGGAGGTGCACTAAAAATGGCAACCCTGCAAGAATTTCGCACTAACGAAAAAGCCTGGTGGTGTCCAGGATGTGGCGATTTTGGTGTATTGGCGGCCATGCAAAAGGCCCTGGTAGCCGTAGGCGCCAATCCCGAAACCACCGCCATCGTGGCTGGCATCGGTTGTTCGGGGAAGATCGGGAACTACATCAACTCTTATAACATCCACGTCACCCATGGGCGCGCTCTACCCGCAGCGCTAGGTCTCAAACTGGCTAATCGCGACCTCATGGTCTTAGTCGCTGGAGGCGATGGCGATGCCTACGCGATTGGCATGGGTCACTTCATGCACGCCCTGCGGCGCAACGTGAATGTGACTTACGTCGTCATGGACAACCACGTATACGGCCTCACCAAGGGCCAAACCTCGCCCACCTCAGAAGAGGGATTCAAGACCAAAACTTCCCCTCAGGGAAGCATTGAGCGGCCGGTTCATCCCCTGATGCTGGCTGTCTCTGCTGGTGCGACGTTTGTCGCCCAAGGATTTTCCAGTTGGCAGCCGCAATTGGCTTCGTTGATTCAACAAGGCATTGAGCATCCCGGATTCTCTCTCATCAACGTCATTTCGCCCTGTGTCACCTATAATAAGGTGAACACCTACGACTGGTACAAAAAAAATCTGCAAAACTTGGACCAAGATTCTACCTACCAGGCCACTGACCGCACGCGTGCCCTGGCGCGCTTGCATGAGACCGACGAAATGGTGACCGGGTTGGTCTATCAAGAAGATTCCACTCCCTATGAGGAGCTGATTCCCGGGTTTAGGGAAACTCCGCTGGTACATCAGGATCTCAGTGTCGACCAAACAACTTGGAATAAAATTCTAGCTACTCTTGAATAGCCGTTGGAAAGCCTCCCGATGCAATACCGCGGGAGGCTTTCTGCTTATTCAAACTCCTCCTTGCAATTCGTGTGCCCAAAACAGCCAACTTACTGTTTACCACCTCGCCTGACGGTCGGCTAATGGGCCAACAACCCTAACTACCCACCCCATCATCGAAATCATTTCGGCCACCGTGATCCCTATTGCGCCAAATAATATCTCTCGATAGGGATGGCTGGGTTTTCCAGGCCAAGCCGCGCGATCTACGCGTCGACCCACCCGCCAGACCAGTGCTCCATTGGGAAAGAGATCTGCAATCACCCACTAACAGAGCAAAAGGAATGCCCACGATAATCACCGTCAGGCCAGCCACTGCAACCAACAACCCGATATTCCAAAAGCAACCAATGCCAACCGCCCGCAGGCTCTCACGGTCCATATCGCGGGTGATGTTGGTCATCCAAGAAGGCACCATTGCAACTAAGAGTCCACTGAGCACGATGTTGCCCAACAATCTAAAAATCCCGCCAGTTAGCCACATCCATCCGTGATGATGAGAATCCCGATTTTGCACTGTAAACCCATCACTAACTCCCATTTCGACAATAGTATCTTTTCCATTGACGCTGCCAACTCCCACTGAACGTTGCCCTAAAATTCGGCCATGCTGTGTACCCACGGCTTGTTGAACGGAGGAGGGAAATACCGAGCCACTGGCCCCAATAACGAAAAACATGCCTATCATTTGCCGCCCCAAAATCACCACTAACGCAACAAACGCTACCCTCTCGCCCGATTGTGGCCAACACAAGCTGCCATCGTTGGCGAATTCGCCCAAGACAAGTTTTTAATGCGCCCGGAGATCTTGCACATGTTTTAGATATTTCAGGTATCAGGATTTTATGATGGATCAAAGGCTTCTGATGACGATCGGTGGTCAGGGCGCTATGCAGCCCATGCCTGTACCGCACTAAGGGAAAAACAACCTTGATCAATTGGTTGATTTTTTATACATGGTAATTCATGACTAGGAGATATTGGTAGTACAAGCCCCCGCTCGATGAAATCCTCGAACCTATCCGAAGTCTTCCCGGATCTACGGTAACAATCGGTATCTCGGGGTATGGGGGCTCCGGCAAGACAACTCTCGCCCGGGTAATGGCTGACCAATTGTCCGCGGCCGTGGTCTCCATTGATGAATTTGGCACGCGCAGGGTGTTCACGCGGTCCGATGATTGGCACGGATTTGACAGAAAGCGGGCTTACTTGTGGGAGCCCAACGAAATTGATTTTTCGCGTAAGTTCCACCCCAAACAGTTGACACAGCGTCTCGTTCGCCCTGTGGATCTCCCGGAGGATGTGCATGTCGACGGAGCGGCCGGCGAATAGGTCCGACAAGCTTGAAGCCCAACAGCCGAACAAAGCCCACGCGCTGACCGAAGCCAATTGATCAACCAGGTCGATGTCGCTCTCCTCCCTGAAGTCGCTGCGGGTAGCCGAACCGAACACCGCCAACGACTCAATGCGTTCCTGCTGACACAAGTGCCGTTGAACCACTGGAACAAGCACCGTTCCGACCCGTTTCCCTATCTACGATTACTATAGTCTGCCCGCTCGCCCAGACAAAGACCGCGCCGTCTTTCTTACTGCGCTTGCGCCCCCGTTAACGCCTGATCAGCTATGTAAAGGAACCGGTCCTTGCCAACGCTTAAACACAATGTGCACCGTCGTAGAACTTTGCCAGCCAAACCCATTGCGGACCCATGTCGGACGTGCGATCCGACACACGCGTGAAACCCGCCGATGCATAGCAGTTCAACGCCGGCGCGTTCTCCGGGTAGATTCTCATAAACACCGACGGAAATCCGTATTGCCTTCCTCTTTCAAAGAGTAACGCGGTCAGCAATCGGCCCAAGCCTTGGTTTCGGTGTTTGGGGCTCACCATCAGATGGGCCAGCTCCAGGTCTCTTGCGGTCTCGTCAACCCAAATTTCTCCATAGCCTAGCGGACCATCAGGTCCGTCTAAAATCCAACACCGTTGATCCTCAGCCTCGAGCCATCCCTGGAAATCGCGGTCCGTCAGAGGCGCATGTCCGATGGCCATTCGGCAATCACGCGGATCCTCAAGCCACGTCGCGATCAGCCCGGCATCTCGACTCGTGGCGTTTCGCAAATAGTACTCCGTGCCGTCTCGCAAACTATCACCTCGTTCTTTTTCCGAGATGCACACCATTCTTCACCGTCAGGACGTGCTCAACCGGCGCTAAAGAGAACAACCACCGCCTCCATTCCCTCGGTTCCACAATGGACGCTCTCAAGCTGCATCATATGACTCCGGCGCTTTGCCTCTGACCGGGTCGTCTGGTGGCACTCGCGCAACAGGACCTTGGTTGCTCAAGTAGAACACTAAAACCGTGTTCGAAACGAACCCAAATGCTTGGCAACACTGAAGGAGCGCATTTTGCACTGCATCTTCCGCATTAGTCGAGTTGCCCGGTCAGGCCCTGGCCATTTTTCACCACATCGACAGATGAAGCCGCACCAAATCAGCATAAGCTTCACGATTTTCCCCATTTAAAATGGTGTGAACTGATTGTTCCTCGTCGGTCATGCGCTAGCTTATCCTACCATCTCATTAGAGTGCGGGATCAATGGTAAAGTCACGCTTCTTACTCAAAACTTTTTCATTTTCAAACAGGTTTGTTAGTACCACAAATCAATTCTCGTGGACTCTCCCAATATTGCCCGGGTCACCGTCCGGGCCCATTACGTCATTACAATTCATCTCCCCCCACATCAAGTTGCCCTCAATTGCAGAATTGATGAATCTGTCCCATGGGTATTCGGGTGGTCTAATATGACCGCATATGATGCCAGTGCCCAGCGATTTTTCCCGCCAAAGACTCCAACAAATTTTGGTCATCAGGGCCAAAACGGCCAAGTTCTGGGCTGTCAACGTCAATCACTGCCACTACCTGGCCTGTGACCAGAATCGGGACCACAATTTCGGAGCGGGAAGCCGCATCACAGGCAATGTGCCCGGGAAATTCCAGCACATTATCAATAATGAGAGTTTGTCCGATAGTCGCCGCATGGCCAACGACGCCTTGATTTGGACCAATCCTGGTGCAAGCCGGAAGGCCGACGAAAGGTCCTAGCACCATGTCACTGGTTCCATGTTCGGCAATATAGAACCCTACCCAATTCACTCGGGCAAAAAACTGACCCAAAATCGCAGCCAGGTTTGCTAGGTTTGCCAGGTAATTGGGCTCGCCTTGAAGTATTCCTTCACTAAATTGCAGTACATCCTCTCGAGTCATTCCGTCCTGCCAGGTCATGTCCATCTCCATCTAGCTCTAACTCCCCCATCTACGGTGGTTCTGCACATTTTACCATAGACAAAACTCGATAAATGTCGATGAAAGGCAGGCATTTCAGGTACAATGAAGGTAAACCCCTTCGCAAGGAGGTCGGCTGTGGAACGCCTTCCGTTAATTGTCCAAAGCGATCTAACGCTTCTGCTGGAAGTGGATAATCCCACATTCGAAGAGGCACGGCAATCCTTAGTAGGATTCGCCGAGTTGCTCAAAAGTCCCGAACATATCCATACCTATCGCATCACCCCTCTCTCCATCTGGAATGCCGTAGCGGCTGGAATCACACCTGACGATATGATCGGGCGTCTGACCACATATTCTCAGTATCCCGTACCCGACAGCGTAAGCTATTTCATTCGAGATCAGGGACGGCGATTTGGGCCCCTTCAACTTCGCAAAGCTCCTGATGGCGATGGCTTTTGGCTCACCAGTGATGATTCGCAGCTTTTGCTTCAAGTATCGCGTCATAAAGCGGTGGTTCCCTTTCTCGGACCGGAAATGGGTCAGGGTTTTCGCATCCGGCCGGAACATCGCGGATTGATTAAGCAAGCCTTGGCCAAAATCGGTTGGCCCGCCAACGACCTCGCCGGTTATGCGCCCGGCATTCCAATGCCCTTGACCTTGCAAGATATCAGCCGCCGGGGACAGCCGTTTCGGATGCGCGATTACCAACTCGACGCCATCAAAGCGTTTTCAGCTTCTGGCAATGGTGTGATAGTGCTTCCCTGCGGAGCCGGAAAAACCATGGTCGGGTTGGGCGCCATGGCAGAGGTGGGCAGAGACACCCTGATTCTTACCACCTCCGTCGCCGCTCTTCATCAATGGCGCAGCGAAATATTAGATAAAACGTCATTAGGTTCCGCATCGATTGGCGAATACAGTGCACGGGTAAAGGAAATGCGCCCGGTCACGCTAACCACCTATCAACTCTTGAGCCATAAAAAGGGGGCCGTCTACCCGCATTTTGACGCTCTCAACCAACATGATTGGGGACTCATCATCTATGACGAAGTGCATCTGCTGCCAGCCCCTGTATTTCGTCTCACCGCCAGTTTGCAAAGTCGCAGACGTTTAGGGTTGACTGCGACCTTAATTCGAGAAGATGGACGGGCAGACGATGTATTTGCCTTAATTGGTCCCAAACGATTTGACATGCCATGGAAGGACTTGGAACAGCAAGGCTGGATTGCCAGTGCCCAATGCAAGGAAATTCGTGTGGCGTTGTCAAACACATGGCGTGAACGCTATGCACTGGCCGAGGATGCTGAAAGAATCCGCATTGCTGCAGAAAACCCAGCGAAACTCGGCACTATTCGTGAACTGTTAGACGAACACCACAACGACCACATTCTCATCATTGGTCAGTATCTGTCTCAATTAAAGACAATTAAAGAAGCTACCGGGGCTCCCGTGCTCACCGGAGAAACCCCAACGGCCGAGCGTGAACGCCTGTATCAAGCCTTTCGCGAGGGTCTCATCCCGGTCCTGATTGTGTCTAAAGTAGCAAATTTTGCTATCGACTTGCCGGACGCCAACGTGGCTATCCAGGTGAGTGGAACCTTTGGATCCCGTCAAGAAGAAGCTCAGCGTTTGGGGCGCATCCTTCGCCCTAAATCGGACGGGGGACAAGCTACCTTTTATTCCATCGTGTCCGAGGACACCAGAGAACAGGACTTTGCCCAAAAACGCCAGCTTTTTTTATGCGAACAAGGCTATCGCTACGATATTGCGCACGCTGATGAAACGGGCTCGCCCGCTGACAGTGCACGGATTATCCCGTTCCCCCGAGGCAAGGAGGTCCCATCGTGATTTTTTCGCTCCCGCTCATTTTACAGCATCTCAATGAGGATGATCGGGCTATTCTAGCCCGCCATGCCCGCGTGTCCAATGCCTCAGCCCCCGAGCAACTTGCCGCATTGGCATCCAAACTAGCGAATCCCGCGTATATTGCCCAAGCGGTGGGTCGCCTATCTGGTGACGAACGCCAGGTTTTGCTCCAATGGATGACGCACACCCGTGAAGACATGTTGATTCATGCTGGCCTAGTGGGCGCCCCGAATCTGCCCTTGGCTAACAAACTAGGCCACATGGGCATCCTGTATCAAGTGCAGCCTCACACCAAAACTTGGCTGTATGTCATTCCTCACGAATTGGTTGCTCCACTCTTTTCTGTTCTATTGGCTCAATCGATGTCGTCTGCTCCGATGGCCCATGCCGTCCGCTCTCCCCGAGCCCTATCAGCTTCTCCCGTATGGTGGCCCATGATCCACGATTTCTTCATGCTGACCAGCCTCACCCGCCGCGAACCGCTGCTGGTGACACAACAGGGACAGGTTTACAGACGCATCATCACTAAACTGGCTCAAAAAACATGGAATAGAGGAAACGTGGCGCAACTCGATACGACCTTGTATGCCGCTCATGGATTAGGATTGCTCTCTCTGACCCCGTACCAAAAACACATCACCGTCTCGTCTTATGCCGAAGAATTTTGGACTAAAACTCCTAGAGAATTTTTCGGAACTCTTGAACAATATCTGGCCTCACATTTCGGCATGGTTCTGCAAAAAATTTTTTGGACCTGCGCGGGGGGCTTAGAACCAGACCAGTGGCTTGACTTGGCTAGCTTTCATCAATGGGCCGCAGCCCAAAACATCTTTGGCTATAAATCGTATCAAGCAGAAAACTTTGTCAAGTTTCTCGCCAGTTTGGGACTAGCAGAACAGGAGGGCCCCCGATGGCGCTTAACGGACGCACCATATTGGGCTTATCACCAAAAATTTGAGCCCATCTCCTCCCCCTCGGTAGTGATCCAGCCTACCGGTGAAGTCCTGGTACCTCCTGACGCTTCCTACGCGGATCGCTGGATCGTCGATTCTCTAGCCACTCCGGTAAAGTGGGATCGAGTGGCGGTATACCATATCGACCGCGAGAGCGTGGCTTCTGCAGTTGAACGCGGCATCGTGGCCGATCAATACATTAAATTGTGGAAAACCGTCTCGCGAACTGTGATGCCGAGCAACATTGAATCCAATATTCGCGATTGGTACCGTGCGTTAAGTCGGCATCGCCTAGTGCGGGCTACCTTAATCCATAGCTCCGATGCCTCGGAATCCAGCCAAGCGGAACAAATTTTAGAAAAATCGGAGGCATTTTTGGAACGGTTGTCTCCGCAAGATCTGATTATTGCCGATAGCCGAGTGGATGCTGTGAAAAAATCGCTTGACCGAGCCGGCATCGCCATGCTGTCGACGATCTATGCCCCAGGTGCAAGCCATTTGCCCGATGATTCTTCTTTGGACTGGGAGCCTTATGGTGAAAGCATTATGCCGGTTAACCCTCCGTTGATAAGCGCGGAAATCCCAACCCATCTCTTGTTGCCTACCATGGACCTTTACACAATTCAAAGAGTGTTGCGCGAAGCCCTCCAACAAAATCACAAGGTTACCGTATACTTTAAAGACTCGGAAGACACACAGGCCCGCGCGCTGGTCATGGTCTCTGGCTTCATAGCCCAAGGACGGTTGCAAGGCGTCGATGCCGACCAGAAAGCTTTTGTTATCCCAGTACATAAGCTGGTGCTCGTACAGCCGGTGATGCAATGACGCGTCGTCGCCGCATTCGCCCTCGGTTTTTTGCCTTCCTGGCACTCTTAGCCGGAGTGGGCATTGGCAGCTACAGCCTGTTGAGCCGCCCCATTCCCTCTGTAGCCCAGCATGTCGATCCACCAGTCGCGAGGGCAGCCTTAAAACCTCCCTCGTCCTTTTACACATTGACCCCGTTTGGCCTGCCCGAAGGATTGAGTAATTTTTCCGCTATTAGTACCACCGGGGGCATCATTCTAGTAGCTGGCGGGCAGATCGCAGGCGGTATCAATTCAACGACTTATACCCTGACCAGCAACGGAGCGGTAATCAGCGGTTCGCTAAACCAACCACGCCAAGATGGCGGCTTAACCCTCATTCACGGCAACCCCGTCTACTTTGGAGGCTTGACATCTGCCCATCAGATAGTGTCCACCGCCCAATCACTGAATGGGAGCAGTCCTTATAACTTTCTTCCGCAAGCGCTTTATGGTTTCGCTGCCGCGACTGCCAACAACATCACCTATGTTGTAGGCGGCATTACCCCCATCGGGTACTCCGCCAATATTTATCGCATTAACCAACAAGGCCAGGCCACGCTGTGGTCTACATTGCCTATGCCTATTGCACACCCGATGGCTCAAATATTTCGAGGTGCACTTTACATCGCCGGAGGTGCGACAGCGTCCGCCAAACTGGTTTCCACGATCTTTCGCGTCTCACTTCAAACCAAACAGCTCTCCCATTGGGCCGAAATGCCAGTCGGATTGGACAACGGGTCGATGGCAGTGCTAGACAACCGGATTTGGATCTTGGGCGGTGCTACACGCAAAGGCTTATCCCGCGCAACCTGGGTCATTATGGGAAAAAACGCAGTGGTGCCCGCGCGGCCACTACCTGAGCCATTAAGCGGCGCCAGCGTGGTATCCGCCAATAACGCCATCTGGATTATGGGCGGCCACAGTCCTCAAGGCTTAAGCTCCACCATTTATATTCTAAAATCGTCGCCTTAAGGAACGCGACACGGGGCTATGGACCCGTCACAATAGGATATTGGTGTGGGGTGGGAATAGTTCCGAGCGTGCTGCTCCACGTAACAATGCCGCGCTGCAGCACATAGGCATGATATCCCAAGAGCCTAAGCAGAGCATCCGCTTGCGCCGCATTTTGCAGTGTTTGGGATACTAGTACGACTTCCTTGGTGGGTGACACCAGGTTTAAATTGGCTCCGAGCTGCCCAAAAGGAATGTTGATGCTGCCGGCAATGTGGCCTGCATTGAATTGTTGGGAAGGCCGCAAGTCTATGACCTGTGGGGGAGTGGGACCGCTTAAGGCAGCAAATAGGGCAGCGGGCGCTATTGTCCAAGGGCGGCTGTACCCGGTAGGATATACGCGGTTCAAATTATGCCAATAACTGGCTACTTTTGAGGCCCACGAAAACCCCAACACATAATGGCCTAACCGGGGCGGATTTAACGAAGATTGAGGAGAATTGCGAGTAGTCAAGGGAAGGTTGGTGACCGTGGCTAAAGATGGCCAAACATTTAATAGCGGGTTCCAAGACGAAACCCCATCTTTTAGTCCATAAGCATCATAGCCGAGCAATCGAAGGATGGCGGGAGTCATTTCGCCCCCGTCGCCATCGTAGCACATGACAACAATGGGCGTATGCCGGGGCAATGGGAAAAAATGAATGGGCGCCGAACCGCCATCCACCGGAACAATTTTAGTGTAGCTATGGGTGGCCATCAATTCCGTGCCGAAATCTTGCAGAGGAATATTATAGGCACCGGGTATGTGGCCCAGATTAAACCCCTCGGTGCCAGAAGGCTGTCTGACATCGATCAAAGTGACCGGTTGCCCCCTGGCAATCCACTGATGCAGGGCAAGCGCCGTTACTTGATAGTCCTGATGCGATGCCGCTTCTGCAAAATAGCTAGTGACCGCACCAACCGGAATTCCATAGGGAGAAGCCGGCGTTTTAGGTTTTTCGACATTTAAACTGAGCCATGCCCATATGAAAATAGCAAACACAACGATGGCTACTGCTCCCCACATCCATCGTGAACGAACAGAGGTCCGGGTATCGTGAAGTGACTGTTGCGATGTTCCAACCTGCCTTTCCTCGCCGATATGCCATTTTAATGACTCCACAATACCACCAATCAGGTCCAAACACCATGTCCGAAAAGCCGACGACAACGAGAAGAAGGGCTCCTTTTCAGACTCCGTATCTCGTGCTACTATCAAATAACTAGGAAGCGAGGTACATTTTTGGACCACCATCAATTTAGAAACGTCATGGGCCGCTTTGCGACCGGCGTTACCGTAATCACCACCAAAGGCACGGACCGATGGCATGCCATGACAGCTAATTCGCTGACGTCTTTGTCCCTTGATCCGCCGCTGGTGCTTGTCGCGGTGGACCTAAAGGCCCACACGCTGCAAGGTTTAAAAGCGTCCGGTCGATTTGCGGTCAGTATTCTGGACGAAACCCAGACGGACTTAAGTCGCCGGTACGCCGATTCCCATCAGCCCCCGGACCCGTTTGTCGGTGCCCCTATTATCCAGAGTATGCATGGAATGCCGGTGCTTGCCGAAGCCTTGGCTTATTTGGATTGCCGAATAGAAGCATTTTATCCAGGCGGCGACCATCAAATTGTGGTTGGCCGGGTCGAAGACCTGCAGGTGTTAAACCAGGAAAAGGCTCCCCTGATCTTCTTTCGAAGCCGCTATCACCGATTAGTTCCTAGTCATCATCTGGATTAACGGGCAATCCTTCCAAATCGTCCTCACTAAGCGAAATTCCGCCCACCTGAATAGAACCCCCGTGTCGCGCGGCTTCACGCTCAATGATTGCATAGATCAAAGGTTTTAATGCTTGTGGGCGATAGACGTAGTAGTCGAGTTTTTTCAATGCCCGTTTGGGCATCGTAATGCGACAATGGATCAGGTCCACCGAAGTGTTAGCCACAACTTTTTCGGGATCCGAACGATCCACACTAATTACAACGATGTCCACTGAGAATCTCCTTTCTTGGCCATTTCGCGATACAGCGCCAACATCTGCTCTACATTATCTTTAAAATTATAACGCGAATTCACCCACTCGGGACCATTGGCTCCCAATTGGCGAATTGTTGCCGGGTCTTTCACCAAAGGCTCTAATATCTCTGCCCAGCGATGCGGAACATTTTCTTCAACCAAGAGCCCAGTACGGTCGGGATCCACGACTTCAGCCAACCCGCCCACCCGGTGCGCCACCACCGCGCGGCCCATCGCCATCAGTTCGAGCGCCGCCACTCCAAAAGATTCACGCCGGGACGCATATAGCCCGACGTCAGCCCAACCCAATGCCCCCGGCAAGTCGTCTTCGTCTACCTGGCCTAAAAATTCGACCCGGTCCGATATCCCAGCTTCTACGCATTGCCGGATTAATTGGTCATGATCACTGCCAGTTCCTAAGATACGGCCCCTCCAAGACGACAATCCCCTCGCATCCAACAAATTGAACGCTTTTAAAACCACGTCAATCCCATACACGGACTCTAGGGCTTTATTAACAATCCAGCGCAATTCTATCCCTTTATTGCGGGGAGAATCGATGAACCGTGTCATATCGATGCCAAAAGGGATCACCTCAATCGGACGGTCGGTAAATTGCCCGCTGACACGGGCCAAATATTGCGACGAGGCCGTAATAGCACTGGCTTTACTAAAGATGTACTTAAGCACGCGACCATTTAGGGCTTTATGCTGGTGTCCAAACACTTCCACATCTGCGCCCCAAATCGACACAATCAAAGGCCGAACGCCTGACAAAGCGCCGTAAAGGCCCCAGTGCGAAGCGTAGTGGGCGTGAACCAGGTCTGGTTGGAACCGTTTCAGATGGCGACGCAAGGTGCGGATCGCCCCGGGCACCTGAAGTCGGGCTCGCCTGCTTGGCGGCAGATAATATATCGGCACGGGCGAATTAGCCCAGCGCCGTTCACTGTATACTTCTATGGTTATCCCTTGCCGTGATAAAGCTTTGACCCAGCGTTGGGTATGGATGCTGGCTGCGTCAGCCAGGATAGCGACTCTCATCGCGACTGCGAATCCAGCAACTGGTGGGTCATCTCCTCCAACGCCCGATAGCCAGCGCGTCGAGATCTTTCGGCTTGAATGATGGTGGCTACCGTTTCCACACATTCCTCCAACTGATCATTCTTGACCACATAGTCGTAAGTTTTGGCATGGCGCAGTTGCTCTACCGCGTTGTTTAACCGTGCATCCAGATTGTTTACTTCGGAGCGCGCCAATATGCGGCGTTTTAATTCATCTAGCGATGGAGGCAGTAAAAAAATGGACACCACTCCACGATGGCGCTCCTGATATTTGATCCGGCCCTTGTAGTCCAACTCGATAATTCCGTCGTGACCGGGCAAAAAAAGTTCTCGAGGAGATCCGTAATAGTGGTCCTTATATACTTGTTCATATTCGAACACCGCGCCGGCCTCTATGAGGCGGTGAAACTCCTCAACATTGACAAAACGGTAGTCAAATCCATCCGTCTCACCTGTACGAGGCGCACGGGTGGTATACGTGACCACCTTGGACAAGAGCGGATCACGAGCCAATAACGACTTCATCACCGAGCCTTTCCCCGCTCCTGAAGGCCCTGTGAACACAAACAAAATTGGTTCTGTTAGGTTCTCGGTTCGCATGCCCATATTGTAACCCATTTTCTTGTCTATTAGGGCAAATTCTCGAGCATCGCTGGCTTGCTGGGAAATGCCCATTCCACCACCAGAACGAGCACCGCCGCAATCAAAAGGCCTAAAAAGACGCGGTGAATCCCTATATACAATCCTTGCTGAACGTAATGCAAGGCCGCTTGGGGAACTTTAGCCGTGGACGCTCCCCCTATCATCGAGGATGCGTTGAGTCCTTTAGGCAACTGCATTCTAATCGCCGCTGGAGTATTGCGAAACCATGCAGCCAGATTGGCATTGACAATGCTGCCAAAGACCGCGACACCTAAGGTGCTGCCCAGCATCCGAGTGAACATATTGCTTCCCGTCACAACCCCGCGCCGGTTCCATCCCACCACGGACTGCACTGCCACCACCAGAGAGGTGGACAACAAGCCCAAACCAGATCCCATCACCAAGCTAAAAGCGGCTACCAACCACACCTTGGATTGCATGTCCAGGCTCCAAAAACCTATCCCGGCCACGGTGCATAATCCGCCGCCAATGAGTGCTGTGTTGCGAAACCCTATCTTAAGATACAGTTTCCCCGAATACGCCGAAGCAGTAGGCCAACCAATCGACATGGTGGCCAATGCAAAACCTGCCACCAACGGCGTTTTACCGAGCACCCCTTGCACAAATGTCGGCAAAAAAGAACTCAATCCCATCGACAGTACGCCTACTATCAAACTGCCAATATTGGCGATTGCCAAGACTCGGCGTCCAAACACCCAAAGAGGGATGACCGGCTCACGAGCTCTCGCCTCCACCCAGATCAGCGCACCCACCAGCACCACCCCCCCTCCTATGGTCGCCGCACTGAACCATGAAAGCCATCGCCAACCGACTCCCCCTTCCAACAACCCTAAGATGATTGATGCCATCGATACCATAATCAGAATCGAGCCCCAGTAGTCTATGGTGTGGCGGTACACCGCAACCTTTTCATGCAAAAAGAACCAAATCGTCAACATCGCAGCAATCCCGATCGGCACGTTGATATAAAAAACCCAGTGCCACGATGCATACTGCACCAAGAATCCCCCAATGGCAGGTCCGATGACCGCTGAAATCCCCCATACACTGGCTAGGTATCCCTGCATTTTGGCTCTTTCCTCAATGCTGAACAGGTCACCGACCACCGTGGTGGCAATAGGAACGATAGCGGCCGCACCCACTCCTTGCACTCCCCGAAAGGCAATCAGCGCTACCATATTCCAAGACAACCCCGAGAGCATGGAACCGAGTAAAAAAATGGCTGACCCTATCAGCAGCATGGGTTTGCGGCCGTAGATGTCAGCAAGCTTTCCATAAATCGGCACCATCGCCGCCTGAACCAACAGATATACCGAAAACACCCAGGGGAATAGTGAAAATCCCCCTAAGTCGTGGACAATTGACGGGATCGCCGTGGCCACGATAGTGCCGTCCATAGCTGCCAATCCCATGGTCAACATCAATCCTGCCATGATGTACGAACGGGATGCGGGCTTTATGTTTGTCGCCTGACTATGAGAGGCCATTAAATCCTACAGTGCTCCATTTCGTTTTTGGTCTAATCGGCAAGGCCTTGGCTGACCCGATAGCAGCCCTCTTCAGCTTCTTTCACCATCCTCGCGATTAATTCGGCCACGCTGGGAATGTCATCGATTAGTCCTACGGCTTGACCAGCCCATACAAAACCATGGTCCAAGTTGCCGTCCAAAGCGGCGTCCCGATTCACTTGCCCGCGCACCCGCTGCATTAAGGAGGCCGCATCGATTGAGTTTTCCTCGTCTTTTAGCAGTTGTTCTACATAAGGAGACGGCAACACCCGGCCCGGACGTCCCAATGAACGTTCTATAATTTTCGTGTCTTGCTCCCTGGCCTTAACCAGCGCGGCCTTGTAGTCCTGATGGGCAGGGCTCTCGACCGTGGCGACAAAGCGCGTACCCATCTCAATGCCACTCGCCCCTAAAGCGAGGGCCGCCAAGAGTCCGCGGCCATCCGCAATGCCTCCTGAGGCCACTACGGGTATGTTCACGCTGTCCACCACACGTGGAGTCAGCACAAATGTGCCTAAATCATCTTTTCCAATATGTCCGCCACCTTCTTGTCCCACGGCAATCAACACATCGGCCCCAAGACTTTGCGCCTTTTGTGCTGCCCGAACCCCCGCCACCAGCACCATCAGCTTAGCCCCACCTCGTTTGACCTGTTCCACATAAGGAGCGGGATTGCCTCCAGTCAGCGACACCACAGGCACCCCTTCAGCGGCCGCCAAATCCAGAAGATCCTCAATGGGACGATGCCCGATGGCGCAGTTTACGCTAAAAGGTCCGTCAGATAATTCCCGAAATCGGGCTATCTCAGCCTTTAAGGCATCGGGACCGTCCAATGTGGTTGCGGTGATTTGCCCTAAACCACCCGCATTGGTAACCGCCGCCGCGAGTTCTGCTCGAGCCAGGTAAGCCAAACCACCTTGAATAATGGGATAGCGAATGTTGAGCAGTCGAGTCAAGGGTGTCGCCCACATCACGAAATCACCTCCCGAATCTTGGCTGCCATAGCCGATAGTTCAGAGGCGTCTCGACTTGTGGCTAATCTGAAATCCAGATCAGCCATGTGATTGATTGGAATTAAGTGCACATGAGCATGGGGAACATCAAATCCTGCCACCACCAAACCCACACGATCGCACCCGGTCACCGCTTTCAATGCCGCGGCGATGGGCTTGGCAAATACCATAATCGAGGCCAGATCCTCGCTATCCAAATCAAAAAATTCATCCACCTCAACTTTGGGAATTACCAACGTATGCCCCGGTTGAACCGGGTGGATGTCCAGAAATGCATAAAATCTTTCACTCTCTTTAATGCCAAAGCTAGGCAAATCCCTACTCAAAATTCTGGAAAAGATCGATGGCACACCATTTCCTCCCTCAACATTACGCCTCTTTACGATAGGGATACGTCATCTATGTTCTGCAACTGGAAAGGCATCTTTTAGGAAAATCATCGGGAAACCACAACAGAGAAAGAGAGCCTATGCTCTGTCGATAGCCATTAGTATACCAGTACGAACCGCTCTTAAAGCATAGCGCAGGTCAAGCAGATTGGTCAAAATTGGCTAGGAGTTGTCCAAAAAATGCTCAAAAGGGTGCTGTTCCCAATTTCGCTCATGCTCTTTGATACCCTGCCGACCACGCTCGGAGAGATTATTTGCTTCTGACGCAGCAATTCTGGAATGGCGAATATTCCACCGAGCACCTGCCCCTTCTCTAATCCCATTACCGCCCCGTTGCTGCCACGGGGTTTGAGGGCATTTTTCGCCGAAGTCATACCAACCGCCTTAGCCGATGACCAGGGCTAAGGCGGCAACCATTTTAACCAAACCCATACCAAACTGAATTAGTGCCAACAGCCCAGAGAGCTGCGTCCAGTGCGCCTGTAGCCAACGCTAGGCCTTCGACCCTTGCTTTGTCCATGGGAGTTCTAGGAGGATTCCTGGCACGCTCTTCTCACAACGTTTCGCCAGTCATTGTACGCTCGATCCCCACCTAATAGATGTGCTTCCTACGCCAACACCTATTAACACGATGGCCCATAAAATATCGATTTCGGTAAATCGCAAGCCAACCATTTCCGCCATCACCCGCTTCACCCATCGCTGTTGGAGGCCAGCATCGGCCGCAAATCAGGATTTTTTCTTCCGTATCTATGTGTTGCACGCCAATAATGAGGGGGCATGGCGGTCCCCACTCCGCCTTGCCCTGGGCCTGCGCCCTACGCATGGCTTGGTGATTGTTGAGTAAAATCCGTTAATGGTTAGCTGCGATATGTTTCGACAGCCATCCCTATGTATTGCCTCCCTCGCAGTGCCCTAGATGAGCTTTCCGGGTTTCATTCGGCCTCTTCGTTTGTCTCAGGACATTGCTCCCTGACCCATAGAGTCACGGAAGAACGTCTCTTCATGGAACCGTCACTGTTTTAGGATCTGGTTGCCGTCAGCGCCGTCATCAACGGAATGCGGACATTGCTAGCGCACTATGGATGTATCTCTTCGGAACAAGAAAGCCATGTTGGATGGTCGTTCCGCAAGTCGCCGCATGAAGTAGGCAAACCAATCATTACCGAACGGCACATAGATCCGCACGGGATAGTTTTCTCGGACTAACTGCTTTGCCAATTCAGACCGAATTCCATACAACATCTGGAACTCCAAACGGCCTAGGGGAATTTTGTTCGCATGAATAAAGTCTTTTATGGTCTCGATAACGGCGTCGTCATGTGTGGCGATCGCCGTAAAGTTTCCCGTTCTCAGATAAATCCGGAGCAAATCCACATAACTCGCATCGATGTCGCTTTTGCTTTGCCACGCTACACCGGATGATTCTCGGTACGCTCCCTTGACCAGGCGCACATTGGCTTGTGCCTGTGCGAGGTCTAAGGCATCCTCTTTGGTTTTAAACAACGAAGCCTGCAATACGATGCCCACGCTGTTTGGAAAGTCACGATGCACTCGACGATATATCTCAAGGGTTGCGGCATTGTATCGAAAATCCTCCATGTCGATCCGCACGAAGTTATTTAGTCGATCCGCGTTTTCGACAATGGTCAATACATTGGTTAGGCACAATTCTCTATCTAATCCCAGACCCAATTGTGTCAATTTGATAGAGAGCCGCGCCTTGATCCCCACCTGACCTATGGCGTTTAATACTTCAAGGCAGGATTGTGTCGCCTTATGCGCCTCGCCTGCGTTCGCAACAGATTCTCCTAAGTGATCTAGCGTGACTGTCATCCCGTGCGCATTTAATTCGCGGGACGCCTGTAGAGCAGCGTCAATCGAGGTTCCGGCGACAAAGCGCTTAGCCCCTAATTTCAATCCATACTGTTTGGCGAGTCGATTGGCCATGCGGTTTTGCGCAAAATATAACAAGGTGTTTTTGCCCATCCGTGCCGAATCCATAGTATCCTCCTCAAGCCCTTTCCTTTTATAGGGGCTTTGAAACCTGCGGTGTAACGTTCCGAGCCCCCTCTCACAGCCAAACTTCTGTTTTGCAGGCGTTGAACCTGCAAAACAGAGGAGCCGCTGTATTGCCCCCTTGAAAAAGATGAGGTTAGCCAACCGGGCTCCTGTAATAACTCTTGCGACTAAGAATATCTGGCTCAGGGCAGTCATGGAAACATTTCGTTGCCATACCCTAACCGTGCCGACCATAGGTTTATACGAGACTACCTCCGGCCATGCGTGAACTGTACCGACTAGATGACAAAGGTTTCATGGGTGGTTTGGTGCTGGAACCTCTCGCGTGCATACGGGGTGAGATCGACAAAAGGCGCTTCGCCCGTGATGAGTTCCGCGACAACGCGCCCAGCAGCCGGAGAATGCATAAAGCCATGCCCGCTGAATCCCACCGCATAAAAGAATCCGGGCAGAGAGTCAGCCTCTCCAATAATGGCTGTGCCGTCCGGGGATACTTCATATAGTCCTGCCCACCCCCGCATGATGGAGGCCTTCTCTAAGGCTGGTACCCAAGACAACACTGTGCCCACCAACTTCTCCAGCGATTCCTGGTCGGTTTCGACATTTTCGCTGGATGGCTCCAAGGGATCGGACATACCCATTAATATGGAGCGCCCTTCTCGCCGAATGTACGAGGTGTTTTCAAATTCCAGCGTCATGGGAATTTCGGGAGGCAGCCCTGAGAATGTGTCCGTCACATACACACTGCGCCGATAGGGGTCGACAGGCAGCGCCACGCCAGCCAAAGCGCCCACGGAACGAGCCTGAGGGCCAGCCGCATTGACCACCACCGGCGCATGGATGACCGTTCCGTCTTGCGTAACAACGCCTGTTACACGCCCGCCAGACTGGGTAATTTGAGTAACCTGGGCATTGAGCCGGATCTCTACCCCCAGCGTCTGGGCGCGACGCATCCATCCATAGGCTACGGCTCCGGGGTCGGCCACGCCATCCAGACCACAAAAGGTTGCCCCCACGATGTCGGGCATGTGAATGTACCGGTACCGCACGCGGACGTCATCGGGCGTCAAGGTTTCGACGGGGACTCCCAGTGTTCGTTGCATGGCCGCCAATTCGACCATAATGTTCCATCGCTGTGAATCGCGAGTGACGAACAAATACCCGCAGGGGTTGAAGGACGCCGAAATTCCGAACAAGTCTTCAAAGCTATGAAACATTTCAAGTCCATATTGGGAAAATCGGACGCTGCTGGGATGGGAAAATTCCAGACGGACGCCTCCGGCGCTACGAGCGGATGATCCCCATGCCCACATCGGTTCGCGCTCCAGCAGGACGATGTCCCGTACACCCCGTTCGACCAAATGATACGCGATGGATAGACCCACAAGCCCTCCACCAATGATGATAACCTCTCGTGTCTCGCTCGTGATGCGAATCATCCTTTCTGACGTGGCTTTGATGTCCTTTAGAGCCGATGCACCAAACATTCGGCACAAATAACGTCAAACAACGCTGTGCCGACGCTCTTCATGACTGTGCGGCCCGACTGGGCTCCATCGTGCGCTGCTGCAGACAATGGACGGATAGCCGATAAATCAATAAGCCCTTCTTGGGCAGGGATAACATAATCGCCCGCCTCGGCGACGCACGACGATAGTGCGTCGGCATACAGGTGGGCACCCTTGACCACATCGGAGGCCAGCTCCCGGGTGGTCGGCTGATACGATCCCATGGCGTTAATCAGCACGGTGTGCGGCAGGAGGTTCTTCGTCAGCAGCGGGAGCGGCGACGCCGTAACGGTCGTGATGACGTCGGCGTCTTTGACGGCATCTTGAATGTGGTCATCGACCTGAACAACAACGTCTTGAAATTGCGGGAGTGCTCGGAGCCGTGCAGCCAACACTTCAGCGGCTTCCCGGTGCCGAGCCCAGATGCGCATCTCCTGCACCCCAGAGAGAATCGCGAGCGCCTTCGCGTGATAATAGGCTTCGAGTCCAGATCCGATAAGGGCCTGTCTCTGGACGGAAGCGGCCAGCCATGTAGTAGAGACGGCCGCGATGGCCGCCGTGCGGATGCCGGTGAAAGCCGCGCCGTCAACCACCGCCATGACATCACCGTGGGAGTTGTATAGCGTAACACTGCCGTTTAGCGTCGGTTTCGGCGCACTAAGCGCCCTGTTGCCTGGCCGTTCATACAGCACCTTCACGACGGACAACGCATGGTCGACCGTTCCAGCAGCCATGACAATCGTGGCGCCGTCGCCGTCAGGCTGCACGACACGAACGGGAGGCGCCACAAGCGTACGATGCAGATTCTCCGCCAGATAACGCCGAACGATATCGTCCGGGATTAGGCGCTCCAACTCTTGTGCTCCGAGCCAGAGGGAGTCAGGCATTATGACACCTTCTTTCCTGTATTGGGGATGTGAACCTACTCAACGGGCCGGATCATTGCATACGTGATTAGTGATACATTTGGGCGACCATCTTTCTGGTTGGGAAAGTGTCATGACCGCTTACCCAAGAATGGTTCGTTGCGAAAATTATACTACCGAACCCGAAAGAGGAATCCTAGTGGCATACTCCTGACGCCAAACGGTCGTTTTCACCAAAGACAGGTCCCGCTAAGCTGACTGTTCCGAGGTCAGTTGGACATCCGCGATGCGCGAGGCAACTCCCCACGGAAGAAAGACAAGAACGGAGACCACGACCACTATCAAACTACCGACATTTAGGCTCACCCAAGATTTCGCGCCGACTCCCCCAATATAAGTCATGCCGACTAGAAACAGCATATACGCCACATACCACAATGCATGGACAAATCCTTGCTTCACGTGATAAATCAGCCCAAAGATCACGGACGCCACAAACACCAAAATCACGGCATACGGAACGGATGGCCACCCACTCCAATAAACGACCAAGGAGGCGGCCACAAAGGCCAAGACGGCGACTAGCCGTTTGCTCCATGAGCCTTGTGCCCCACTATGATAGCGCGCGATCATCACCACGGGGTTCACGGAAAAACCTAAATATCCGCCAACCACGGCATCGCTAATGAGACCATAAATGGAGGGAAATGGGGCTGCGATAAACGCCATGGCTGCCCCGATCACTGTAAACACAACAAGTGCCCACGCCGGAACGGCATATTCTTGATTCAATTCTTGAAGGCGTCGACTGACAATACCGGATCGACTCATAGCAAACAGAATCCGACTCCCGGCTCCTTGATAAATATATCCGGTCACAAACGGCCCGAGGATCGCGACCACTGCCGTCAATCCAATAAGCCACCCATAGTGTCTCGCTTGGGCCAACAGTAAAAATGGGTTTCCAGGGATACTTGCGACCGAGGCCCAGGCACCCCGATGCAAGTGAACGGCCGCCCAACCTAATGCCACAATGAATGCTAGAGCAAAGAGAATATAGATGACGGTTTGACCCAAAACAACCCAGAGAATCGACCGTGCCATTTCCTTGGGGGAGGTAATTTCTCCGCCGTAGTCGGGGATCATCCGAATTCCACCGTACGCAAACATCGCCAAAGGAATGGCGGCCCAGACGCCCCGAATCCCAAAGGGCGTAAAACCACCAAACCGGACGAGGTTGCCGAAATGAGCCATGGTCACAAATCCGATGGCGGCCAACACATAGAGCCCAATCTTTATCGCGCCGATGAAATTAGTCGATCGAGCAAACGCCTTGATCCCGTAATAGTTGAAAGGGAGGAACAGTAACACGAGAATAATGCCTGCAATGCCGCCCAACATGGTCGGATTACCTCCGACATTGATCAGATGGGGCCAAAAGTAATTGATACCTTCCACAGAGGCCAAGGCTTCAATCGGCGGGATAAAAAGATACCACACCAAATCAGCAAAAGCGTTAATCATGTTGGTGGTGCGTCCATGCGTGTATAAACTATAGCGCGACGGCCCACCGGCTTCGGGATATGCTTGTCCTAATTCCATATACGTCAGGCCTACGAATAAATACATGATGGCACCGATAATCCAAGACAAAATAGCGCCCGGACCTGCCTCAGCGGTCATACCAGCATTGCTAAAAAACACACCCGTACCCATCGCGCCGGCGATTCCCAGAATAATTAGATCGCGATATCTCAATGATCGCTTGAGACCCATTCTGACCCCTCCCATTCATCACCTTGCTTTTGGCTTTTTAACACTTACTATTACTCTGATATGTCAAATGTAATATAGCACATGTTATTTGTATATGCACATTCATTTAAATTTTTTGTTATTTCTTCGTTATTCCACTGGAGGGAGTCCCAAGAAAAGAATCTGGCTTCGTACTAGCCTGGCAAAAACGGGCGCATCTGCGCGGGCGGTCGTCCCCCATTCTCGAAGAGCTGGCGAACGAGTGCGGCGGTTCCTGCGGCAAGGGTCATCCCTAGCATCCCGTGACCGGTAGCGATCGTCACGTTATCCCATCCCGTTAGTGGCCCAATAAGGGGTCGACCGTCAGGGGTCATGGGTCGAGAGCCTGCCCAA
Source organism: Bacillota bacterium (assembly GCA_021784595.1). Taxonomy (GTDB): domain Bacteria; phylum Bacillota; class Sulfobacillia; order Sulfobacillales; family Sulfobacillaceae; genus Sulfobacillus_C. Next base: position 42,549 of record JAJYHT010000039.1, read on the forward strand.
TCGACGGATTCCTCCCAGGCAAGCTGCGGGAGCAGGTGCTGTCCTGTAGTCCGAATGTCAGCGAGTCGGAAAGCGTCGGTGGCGGGGGTACCGGGATCGAGGTCCATTCCACCAGTCACGCGAACTCTGGTCCCTTGGACAGATACCACGACGTGTCGCTCGACGAAGTTCAAGGCGTGCTTTGGAGCCGCTCGGTCCGACATAAGCGTAATGCTGTATCCCCGCCCAGGCATCAAGGACTGGCTGGCACCCATACGATGCAACCACGTTCCAGATTCCCAACCCGCGGCGATGATCCAGTGCCCGACGGGCACCACCCCAAAATTTCCGCCCAGCTCACACACTCGACGTCCCTTCGTGGTCACGCGGGTGACCTCTGTGTGTTCTAGCACCGTAACTCCGGCTCGAATCGCTTTGTCGTAAAACGCTCCGATCACACGATCCGGGGACACAACCCAATCATCAGTATGAAGGATGCCACCGCTGACGGGCACATCCAAACCCGGCACTCTATCATAGACTTCGTTGGGCGATAGATGCTCCCATCGATTTCCGAGAGATTCGAGTTTACGGACTTCGGTCAAGGCCTTGCCAAGTGACGATGGGGTCTCAAAGATGTCGAGCCAGCCACAGTTCGTCAAGTCACAAAAAGAACCTTCGTCCACCCCCATGATTTCTCGGTAGCGGTGAAGACTCAGTTGAGCGACGGCATTTATGTCGGACGCAACCCGTAAACGATCTCGCATCCTACCAGCAGCCACGAATCTGGCAAGCCACGTAATCTTCTTCCAGTCGGTAAGACGCCCAAGACACAACGTTTTGCTGCCACCAAACACCGCGCGGATACCTTCACCGATGGCATCCAATCCGCCCAATGGCAAGGTATAGCTCGGAACAATAAGCCCGGCATTCCCCGATGAAGCACCGAACCCCACATGGTTGCGTTCCAACAACGTGACCTGCCACCCCGCTTCGGCCAATTCCCATGCAATGGAAAGGCCGATGACTCCTCCACCGAGAACAACTACAGGTTCTGTCTGATGGGAATACATAGATAGCCTCCTTCTTCATGTTCCCACTCATCTGGCCGTGCTCAACACTTTAGGCGAGGTCGGGATCCGGACGTTCGGGCAACCCAGCCCACATCCCTCGTGTGTGCCCCAAGTGCCGTTTCATCAAGCGTTCAGCCAGCAATCCGTCACCATCGACGACCGCCTGGAAAATTTTGCGGTGCTCATTGTTGGTCTCCACCATATTCCCAGATTGAACAAGTTTTCCCAAACCGTACAATCGGGTTTGTTCGCGAAATCGGTCAACGATTTCCACTAGGCGGTGGTTCCCGAATTGCTCTAGTAAGGTCAAGTGAAACCGGCGGTCGGTTTCGAGATATGCCGTCAAATCCCCCGACTCGAGGCACTTCTCCATCGTTTCGAGATCGACCGTCAATTGAGACATCACATCCTCATTGAGATGACCCGCAATGTTCCGAAACGGCGGTGCTTCCAAGAGTAAACGTAGCTCAAAAATCTCGTTCAGGTCTTGATCCGACAGCTCAATGACGCGAAATCCCTTGTTGCGGACTTGTTCGATGAGCCCTTCCTTAACCAAGTCCAGAAACGCTTCTCGGACCGGAGTGGGCGACACCCCCATCTGGCTGGCGAGCGACGGTGCAGAATAGACATGTCCGGGGATTAACTCTCCCAGGACGATCTTGGACCGGATGGCGCCCAAGGCCTGTTCCCGGAGGCTGACGGAACCTAACTTTTTGAACTCTGTCTTAATCACAGCGACACCTTGGCTTTCTCCTTAAGTTTGATTGTCCAGTGTACTATATCACATTACATCGTACTCCCAATATAGCGGATAGGATACTGCTCAGACAAGATACTAGATGTTGGTCTATTCCGTGGGCACCCAGACCTTGGGGCTGATACCCTAACTCCAACTGAGGTGAATGCGGCGACAACAAAATATGCTGCGGCGTTTAAAACTGTATCTGGCTTTTAGTCGATTTATGTCGAAGTAAATCCTCATCACATTATGTCTGAACGAGGAGTTGTAGCTATGACGGTCAGCGCGAAGACAAGGAAAATCGCGGTGGTCGGCAAGCAGATTATTTAGCGCTTGTCACCTGCCGTATGGCAGGCGACGACGACATCAGCCGCCATCGAAACCGGCACGCAACTCTCACTCAGGCCAATGGCCGACAGATTACGCCGCCGCCATCGCAAGGTGGGGGCTATTTTACGCTTACCTTGATATCCCGCGGTAAGAATTGCCGGACCAAGTGAAGAAGACGTCCATGCGCAATGCGGCGATTCAGCAACAGCAGTAGCTTGTCGTGGTTGACTGTAGCGCAGGTACCGAATCGTAACCAGGAACCCTGGGAATTTTCCCCAGGGTTCCTGGTTGTTGTGGATTTTAAAGCTGTCGTTGACATCGGTCACCATTTCGGGGTTACCTTATAGGTCTCCTTATCGTCCCCGGAAGGGGACGAACGCGCCGAGCTCTCCTGGGGTTAAGCGAAAATCTTCCGTTCCATGCCGTCCGCACACAACTAGTGCAGGCTCGACCGCGCCCTGACTTTGGCCGACCGGCTCATCCATTTCGATTACAACCCAGAACTGCTTCGCAAGGCCTTCGGATTCACCCTGTCTTAGGCTAACGGTCGGGACAGTCATCATGCCGGGCGCATCAATAGGACACACCCACTCCATCGGGTGTGTCCTATCTCTAGAAGGTAAGCATCATTCCCAAATTGCTTATTGTGCGACAGCCTTTTCGTCGGGTTCCGTAATGTAGTCCGCGGCCGCAGTGCTGTCATTTCCGTTAGAAACCCGCATCGCATTAAATATCAGCGTCAGTACGACGGTGACCACGATATTGGCGATAATAGCCCAGATTCCCGCGTAGGCCAAGATCACGGAATGGCCGATATGCAAGGGATAGATGGAGGTTTTGAAGGATTCGGCGGCCGCCATGCCGGTTCCAATCACCATTCCGGTAAGCCATCCAATCAATAAGGCCCATCGATGGAACCAACGCGTGTATAGGCCGAACATAATGGCGGGCACAGTCTGCAAAATCCAGATTCCACCTAAAGTCTGAAAGTAGATGGAGTACTGCAGGGGAATCACCACAATAAAGAACAACGCCCCTAGAATGACAATCATTCCGACAATTTTTGCTACTTGGGCTTCTCGGTTGGGCCCAGTGCTAGCAGCGAAATACTCCCGGTAGATATTGCGGGTAAATAGATTGGCTGCGGCAATAGCCATAATGGCAGCGGGCACCAATGCCCCAATGGCGATAGCGCCAAAAGCAAACCCAGCAAACCATGTTGGCAGCGTTTTTAGAAATAGCAGGGGGACTACCAAACTCGTGTCTTTGGTGTGAATGCCCGCGGCAATGGCCATATATCCCAGCAGGGCAATGAATGTTAACGCCAGCGAGTATAGAGGGAGCAACGCCGCATTGCGCTGAATGGTACGCCCACTCTTGGCTCCCAAACTACCGGTCACGGCGTGGGGATAGAGCAACAAGGCGAACGCCGAGCCCAAAGCCAACGTGGCAAAAGCGCTAAAGAGCTTCGGAGACAACATCACAGACCCTTTGTGGGTCGGCAAGGTTTGCTCTGCTACATGGAAGATGTGGCCGTATCCTCCCAACTGCATGGGAATGGCAATACAAGCCACAATGACGGTCACGTAAATCAGCAAGTCCTTGAGGATGGCGGTAAGTGCCGGGGCGCGAAGACCACTGGTGTAGGTATAAGCCGCGAGAATGACAAACGCAATGATCAGCGGCAAATCCTTCATCAACCCCGTTCCTGACAATCCCATAGCCGTGAGCACAGCCTGGATACCGGTTAGCTGCAATGCAATATACGGCATGGTGGCTAAGATTCCTGTGAGTGCCACTGCCAACGCCAGCAGGGAACTGTCAAAACGCCCGCGCACGAAGTCCGCAGCAGTAACATAGTTCTGTTGTTTGGACACACGCCATAACCGCGGCATTACAATATACATAATGGGAAACACGACAATCGTGTACGGCACGGCAAAAAATCCAAACGCCCCCGCCCCATAAACCAGCGCAGGCACAGCAATAAACGTATACGCCGTATATAAATCGCCGCCCAACAGGAACCAGGTAACAAAGGTTCCAAATCGCCGGCCCGCCAATCCCCATTCCTCAATGAGGTCCAGGTCTCCTCGATGCCACCGAGAAGCGGAAAATCCCAGAACCACCACCAGGGCGAACAAAATAAGAAATACAATAATTGCCGACCAGTAAATGATAATCTCCCTCCTTCTTATTGCGGCCTTAATGGTTGTCGATGAGATAAATGATGCCGCTTAGAATGCCAACCAGGAAAATCCATAGGATAAGATACCAATACATAAAAGGAAAGCCCGCCAGCTCCGGTCGATATGACGCGTAAAAAGATGGAAATAGAGTGCCTATGAACGGCAACAAAAACAGCCAGTAGAGTCCAGTTTTGCTTTGCTTTTGCAAAAAATCACCTCCTTTGCCACATTAACTTGCCAGATTAGCTGCAAGAAAATTGTGTCACTTAAGATAACGTCAGTCAATATCCCCAAACATAAAACCTCCCTCATTTTACAGCGTTGTCACGAATTTTGAAACGAGATATAGTCGAATTTTTCAAGATTTAACTATATTGGTTCGAAAATTCTTGCTTGATGAAATCTCCGTATTCATCAGCAAGATCTGGGCATGCTAGCACTAATTGGCGTCGGTTCGAAAGAGAGGTTTTTGGAAATGACCATGTGGATTTTAGGAGGCATCGCCCTCATCCTGTCTTTTGTCATTGGTGCAGTATTTGTGGCCGACCACAAGGAATGAGCGAGTATTGCAGGTGGCACACTACCGCTGGAGGTGAGGATATTGTCGCGTGCAACGGTGGCTATCGAAAGCCAGTTGACTCCCTATTCCCAAGCCTTGTCTGATGCGGGCTACCGAGTCGTGCCTTTAACCGACACAACGCTTAAGAGTGCTGAAGCGGTGGTGGTACAAGGCAGTGACGATAATTTTTTGGGGATAGAAGATCCGCTGACCAAAGCACCCATCATCAATGCTACCGGATTGACGGCTCAGCAGGTAGTCAACGAAGTAAAGCGCCGTACCGCGCTCGAATCATAGATCAACGCCGCCAAACCCGAACGGGCTCCTTCATAATCCCGTTCGGGTGCCTTTCCCTTATTGGTGAAACCTAGCCAGTGGTTCAGCTAGAACAGAGCGATATCTTGGTCTCCCAAAGGTGTTTGTGCTGCATGCGAAAGATCTCGCGCCCGCATCATCACTCCCATCGGTCTCTTAACCCAATTTTGGGCCAAGACCATATCTTTACTCAGCCCAGTAATGAAAAACTCCGCCGTTAGCATCGCAACTGTCCTTCGATGGTTTCTATTTTACCGACTACGGGCTAAGATGATGAGAAAAACCTGTCCATTATCGAGGAGGGCATTGTGAAATATTACTTGGCT
>JAJYHT010000019.1 GCA_021784595.1 Bacillota bacterium
CCGGCCCCCTGGCGGGGCCCCCGCTGAAGCTCGGATCAACATCTGGGGCGTACGAGCCCGTGTAAGTCAGGAGGAGCCGCTCAGGAAATGGGGCACCGCACCGATAAAATTGGTAGTGGTTGGCAGGAATAACATGGGATATTCCTGCGGGTGTTAATCCTGGCCATGGGCCGATATTTATCCCCAAAATAAAAGTGTTGACATATTCGATAACATCTTTGCCTTGAAACACGGACCTCAAAAATTTTTTTTGCTGTTGAGAGCGATGGCCCACGGGTGATAACCATGGGAAACATTGTCGCTGAACAATAGCCAAAAACTTGTGGGTAAAGATTAGGTTATATTCCACGGTACATCCCATGTGTTGGCACAACGCACTATATGCCACAATGCTTTGGTGAGGTCCGACGCCGTCCCTGACGGCTCTACCCATATCAATCAACAGGCTGGATTGGCCTGTCAAAGGATAGTCAAACGCCACCGGTTTATTAACCCCTAAATGCGCCAACGTGCCAATCTGTACCCGGGGATACCCAGCCATTGGCTTTTTAGTCCCATCTGAAAGGTGTTCGTAATCGGCTATTCCTACCACGCCAAGTGCCACGACCTCAGCTCCGATAACCCCGCCCATCAAAAACCGCCGACGAGTCCACCGCACGGGAACGCGCTTTGATTGCGAAGGCGGGACGCCAGTACCCAAACCCATTAGGACAACCTCCTCAATTATATGTCAATCGATATTGATACAATGTCTGATGATTTAATCTTCATTCAACATTCATACGGCAATTTCCTGCCTGGTTCGCTCCAAAACTCCAACCTGTTGATTACGCCATTTTGAACGCGAGGTGAATAAACTGCCGCGGTTTGCAAATCCTTGATTTAGAAGGATTTAGGAGGCGAGGTAAATTGTTCTGGTCAATTTTCTGGCCGGTGGTAGCCGCGATCTTAGTGGTGAGTATCGGTGTGGCAGGAATAATGATATTTTTGGATCCATGGCTCTTCAACCGCGTGGGTGATCGAATGGTAAAAATGCTTTTGGCCACACCCTACACCCAAAACCTGGGGTCGCTGATAAGCCTTCTTCGTCGCGCTAATCCCCAAGTTTTCTATGAAAATATGCTGCGTAGTCAAAGTCCCTCAGCGCTCACTCGCCCTATGGGAACCCCGTTGCAATTTTCCCATTGGGAACAGTTAATTTTCAATCCTGCCCAGTTGGCTACACTACCTACCGAACACCGTGATCAAATTTCTCTGAAAACGGTCATCGGCCGGCACCGTGAAAAACCCCTGAAAACGGATATCCCCATTTTGATCACCGGAATGTCCTACGGCGGGGCCTTGTCTGTAAAGACGAAAATTGCTATTTCCCGTGGGGCGAGCATGGCAGGCACGGCAACCAACACCGGCGAGGCTTATCTGCCGCAGGAACGTGAAGAAGCCAAAAAACTCATCGTGCAATATCATCGCGGCACGTGGCCATTGTCTGCCCAAAATCACCATGAATATCTAGACACGGCTGATGCCATTGAGATCCAAATCGGTCAGGGAGCACAAGCGGCGGCCGCGATGGTTGACAAAAACCCCGATCCCGAAATGAGAAAGTATTTTGGACTCAAAAACGGAGACAAGGCGGTCATCGCGTCTCGTTTGCAAGGAGTCGACTCCGCTCAGGATTTCATTAAATTAGTACACGAGTTAAAACACCGCTATCCCGTGCCGATTGGGGTCAAAATCGCCCCTTCCGGATGGCTAAGCGAAGACCTTGATGTTCTAATCGAGGCCGAACCTGATTTTATCACGCTCGATGGAGGAGAAGGCGGCACACACGGCGGCCCACCCATTTTGCAGGATGATTGTTGCATTCCCACTATGGCAGCCGTTGCATGGACAGACGAATATCTGAAAGACCACGGCACTCGCCACCTTATAAGTTTGATTGCGGCAGGCGGCCTTCGCACTCCCGCAGACTTCTTAAAGTCGATGGCCCTCGGCGCAGATGCCGTGTATATTGGCTTTTCTTCATTGATGGCCATGGCATCGACGGTTGGCACCCAAGTACTGCCCTATTCTCCGCCGGAAGCTCTCTTTTACCACAAAGGACGGTATCAAAACCGTCTTGACGTCAACCGCGCAGCAGAAGGACTGGCCACATTTCTCCGCTCCTCGTCCGATGAGTTGCGGTATGCGATCCAGTCCCTGGGCAAAAACAATGTACACCAGGTCAACCGAGACGATCTCGTCGCCTTAGACCCCTGGACCGCAGAGATTGCCGGGGTTCGAAGTCTTGTCAGACCTTGGCTTTCCCATAACCCGGGCCCTTTTCCGGCTGCAGTGGATTTTCGCCAAGCCCATTCTCCACAGTCCAACGCGCCCAACTAACTTGAAGCCATGCCTAAAGGCTCAGCCACATGAGCCTTTAGGCTAACAGGTCGCTCTATAGCACACTCATCCGCATTTCTGTAAGTTGCCGCTTAAGACCGCTGGTCCCAGAACTCCGTTCGGCGTAGAAGGATAAATAGTAACAATCCCTGGCGGGATGGTTTTCACGCCAGGCGAGAAAGTACCCACCCAGTCTTGCGGCGAGGTTGAACTCGGAGACTGTATCATCTGCTCTGTTTCAATCACACTTCCTGTCGCAGGATCTGTCAAGGTAAACGAATAGAGACTGAAGGCGGAACCAAACGTGCTAGGGTCTGGCAGGAAATTTCCTGCGACATCCAGGCTCTCGAAGCCTTCCAACTGATTTATCACCAAAGAAGCCTCACCGTAGGGATGAAGGTCCGTGGTCTGACTGGTCAAGCCAACACTGCACACAGATACTTGAGGCGTCACACTGGGCGGCCAGGCAATGCCCAATGGAGAAGGAGCCGGCACCTTATTGTTAAGCCCGAATTGATAAAAAGTACTAGGTCCCACGATGCCGTCGGCAGTAATACTCATCGCAGTCTGAAACTTCTTCACAGCCGACAGGGTGGCTGCGTCATAGTACCCCGTAATGTTGCCGGAGTAGTATCCCAAGTCGAGCAATAAGGCTTGCACAAAAACTACGTCAAACCCGTTGCGACCGGTTTGAATGGCCCGGCCGCCGGCAAATGTATATAGCCAAGTGGCATCGTAAAAACCAAATCCAGCAATCCCATTGGATGGAAATCCAGTATCTCCGTTCGCTTCGGCATCCTTCTTGAATGCCACTACCGCCCGAGTTGTCGCACTGTTGAAGGTGCCGGTTGGACTGCCAATGATGGAAGCATAGCCAAAGCAATTGAGACGATTTTGCAAAATAATCACATCGCCTCCGGAATTCCCTTCACTTAACTGCCGGCTGCCATAAGGCGGGCCGCCATAGGTGGTGAAAGAACCCACTCCTTGCCCAAATACGAAAAACGTAGCCGGGCCTACAACCCCATCGACGGATAATCCGAAGTAGGATTGAATGTTTTTGACTGCTTGACGAGTAGAGGCGTCAAACAGTCCCGTTATGCTGATAGAATTACCCATCGGCCCTTGTGGTGGATTCATCGTTTGCAGCATCAAGTCATATATTGCTTGAACAATGGCCACATCGGTGCCGTTGGACCCCAACGACAAGTTGCGGCTGCCAAAGGGCACATACGGTGCGAAGGTATCATCAAACAATGCCACGTTTATCACGTCCTCCTTGATTGTATTGATACTCTTCCACCCTATGCCACAACCGCCATTTGGTGTCTTAAACACCACATTCAGGAAGAAATCTTAAATTTCCTCTTGACAGAGGAAATATTTTGGTGGAAAATACGACCGAACGATCGGTCGGAGGTGTCCCATGGCAAACTCGCCCCAGCAGCGAATCCTTGATGTGGCGCTTACGCTTTTTGACCGACAAGGGTATGCAGCCACCAGCATGGATGCGATTCGCAAGGAGGCTGGCTTTGCCACGAAATCCAGTCTATACACTCACTTCTCTAGCAAACAGGCTTTGGCCCAAATACTTTTTGAGCGCATTCTCTCCGAGGAAGCTGCAGCACTAGCCCGTTACATGGTTGATCCCTCAAAAGCCTCACTCCGCGATCTGTTGGAGGTAGCAGCCGCTACGGTGCGTTGGGGCCTGACGCACCAAGCCGCTTACCGTTTTTGCTTTCTTCAGTGGCATCAAGAGCCCCAAGTCTCTGACCCTGCCATCCAGTCCGAAATGTCCCGCGCCTTAGATTGGGCTCTTCTGGTGCTAGAACGGTTGCAAAGAGAATCGGAGACAGTGCGAGATTGGCCTGCAGGGGAACTCATCCAGGCCTGCCAAGGTGTGATTAACCAAGTCATCGTAACCGCGCCACCAACTTTACTGCCCTCAGCTATTGACCAAATTGCCCAACACACCCGTATTTTGTGCCAAGCAATTGTCACTCCGGGTTAATGTTTTTAAGACGAAACGTCCGATCGTTCGGACGCTAAAGGAGAGGATCGCATGACACATATTGTAGTTCTTGGGGCACGTGGTCGCCTAGGGCGTGCTTTAGTCACGGAAGTCTCGTCTCACGGAATTATTGTCACAGCTGTCAGCCGTTCCCCGGAGGCCGTGAGCCGTTCTACCCCCTCAGTGCGGTGGGAATCTTTGGCTCCCGAGGATAGTGCGGGCCACCATAGACTCTTTAGCACGGCGACTCATGTCATAGACGCACGCAATCAACGCTATGACAATTGGAGCCAATATCCTAAAATGATTTCCCATACGTTGCAAGCACTGCAGGGCACCGGTGCCCGATATCTCTATATTGACAACGTCTATTGTTATGGCCCAACAGGATTAGACGCGATTTCCGAAGACGCTCCCCGTCATCCCTCCAGCAGCAAAGGAAAGATCCGCCTGACTGTGGAAGAAATGGTGATGAATGCCAAGACAATAGAACCTGTGGCCACTATCCGGCTTCCCGATTTTTACAATATCACCACTGATTCCTTATCCCAAGACAGGCTGCGTTGGTATGGCGACCGCAATCTGCCCCATCAGTTCATCCATACCGCGGACGCAGCGCGTGCCGTGTGGCAAATTGCTATAGATTCCAGAGCATATCACCAAATCTGGCATGTCGCCGGTGCCCCTCCGGTCAGCGCTGGCGATCTGCAAGCCCTAGCTCGGCGTGTGCTTGATCGTCCCATTCGTCTTCACATGATTTCCCCTGCCATGATCGTTTTGTTAGGTCTTGTTAATAGAGATGCCCGCGGATTTCGCGAAACCCGCTATCTTTGGGATCAGCCCCTCATATTAGATGATTCCAAGTTCTATCACCATTATGGAAAGAGTGAGTTCCTCACTCACGCCCAAGCGCTTAAAGACTTAGACCGTAACAGTGCGGGACTATAAAATTCTAGGCAAGTTGACGACACGGTTCCCTGCAAAAAACCCACTGTCGACGGTAGAAGTGGTCAAGTTGACAATCGAAAGATCTGGCAAGGCAATGGATTGCCATTCGTTTGCACCGAGCCGATGTCCCAAAAGATAGCTGTAAAAGACCGTTAAGATGCGGCCGTGGGATACTGCCGCCACCGATGTTTTTGGTGCGGCTTCCAATATGCTGGCGATAGCATTCACAATCCGGCTTGTGGCATCGGCGTAGTTCTCAAAAGCGCTGTCGGGCTCCCCGTTTAAGTAACGAGCCACCCGCTGGCGGAATAGGGAAGGAGGTAAAAATCCCGTGTCCATTGCCACCTCTCTTAAAGCGGCACATGAACTGGTTGCCAGGCCCAACTGATCCGCCATCATGGCCGCGGTGGCGGCCGCTTTCGGTTCAGGACTATAATAGATGTGGGAAACATCAGACCATGCATGGTCTGCCACCAGTTGTTTCACTGACGCTTGCGCGTCATTAGACAGCTGCCAGTCGGATGGCGGGACTTTGGGATCAATACTCACTGGTGCATGTCGCACCATGTAAAGTTTAGCCATTGATACTTCCCTCCGCGGTGTCAATGATCTCCCCCAAACCTTCATAAAATGCCGAGAAATTCCGTAAAATGCATTCTTTCGCAACCCTCTGATCTATGATAGGAGTAAATAGATATGCGAAAGGCCCGTGGAGCCCATGAAAACTTGGTTGCAAGTGTTACGGATTATGGACGGAGTATACTTCATATGGCGTGGCATCCACAAATGGCTCACCAGTCCTTCCATATGGCTGGTGCCGCGAGTGCAAAAAGCCTTGCCCACGACGCCCTTGGCTCCTTTTATCCGGTCTTGGGTATTCCCGCATCTGGTGGTTTTTGGGCTTACCCTAGGAAGCCTTGAAGTGATCTTTGGGCTGGCTCTCTTGACTCCCAGATTTCGTGCCCTAGGAGCCAGCGTCCTTTTCTTTCTCAATGCACTGTTCTTCCTCACCCTGGGTTTTGATGAACCTCACGATTTAGGATTAAATCTTTTTATGGGCACATTAAATTTGATGTTCATCCGCATTGACCCACGGTACGTGCAATACACGCCGCGAAGAAATCGGGCGTAACCTATCGGCATGTGCGGTATACAGTATAGCGAAACGAATGGGATAACGGTTGCGCAAATCGATTTGGATGGAGCGGCGACTATGCCAACCGGGGCGTGCATCCATGAGCCGTGTACACATCACCGACGTCGCGCCTTGATGACACCGGCGTTTATCATGAAAGCCACGACATCATCGCACACTGCGGGATCTGTTACAACTGGTTGTCGAGCGCTCGACTAATCCAACTGGCAGGCACCACCGCATTGGTTTGACTAGAATAGTTGGGCCCAGCCACGCCGATTGCTATCCCATGCACGCGGTCTACCGTCATCCGCACCCAATACCTCACCCAAGCCGATTTCGGCGGCAAATCATCAGTTGCTGTCATCCAAATTGCGATATGCCTGGCGCGAAGCTCGGGGAGCGGAGTAAAGTTTTCACCCTCTTGGCGGGCATTTACGCGATGTCCATCGGCAATGGCCCAATTCTCCGCAAGCCATGCATCGCCCGACCTTAATCCTGCATGCAACGCAGACTCCGGGTTCCAACTATTGATCACGACTAACAGTCGATTTCTATGTGCGAGCGCAACAATCACGCGCAGTCTTTGGGGGGATACGCCGTAATCTTGTCCCGCACAATCGACAAGTACGCCGCGGGCGTTCATCGACGCCCATGCTTTTAGCGCTTGCTTGAAGTATGACAACCCGTGGTCGGGCTGATGATCGGTCACTCCAATATTCACGTACCCGTAAAATCGCGTGTTGGGCATTTTATGAATGAGCATTTTGACCGCTCCCCAATCTCCAGAAGATGCCCATTCGTCGCCACTGCCTAAGACCACCACCGGATAATCGCGCATTTTCAGGAGTAATCCATTAAATTCTTTGTCCCTATGGGGAACCCATCCGTAGTAAATTAAAAATGGACGGACACCTTTGCCTGACAATGACGTTGCGTTCATATATATGATCAAACTTAGTGCAGATACTAGCACACACAATAAGACACTTCCTATGAACCACTTCTTGTCCCACATATTCTCGACATCCAATCTTTAAAACCACTCATTCGGAGCATATCCCTATGGTCAAATTCGGGCAACATGCGCTTCTCTTGATAGAATTGTAGTGGATCTCCCCATGAAATCCATAGCAACGTTTCATTGACTCTCCTCCAAGTCTCATGCAAGATAGCAAACAGAGACTAGCTCACTGCAGAGTCCGTGCGGCAAGGATGGTGACGAGGCATGGCTTACGACATTGTCGTGGTAGGAAGTTTGGTAGTTGATTTGACCATTTGGCTTCCCCATCACCCATTAGCCGGAGAAACGGTACTGGCAGATAAGGCCCGCATGTTTGTGGGCGGCAAGGGCGCCAATCAGGCTGTTCAAGTGCAACGACTCGGCGGGTCTCCTCTGTTGATTGGCAAAATTGGGTCTGATCCTTTAGGAGAGTTCCTCATCCATGGTTTGAAACAAGATCACCTCGATCTTCGGGGAATACTGACGTCTACGAAGTCTCCCACCTCGCACGCGGTTCCCGTGATTACGCCACACAGCCAATACATCTTGCACGTTGCGGGATCTAATCGAGATCTCGACGTAGCCGACGTGTCCCGCTTTGAGTCGCTAATAGAGCGGGCGAAAATTGTCTTAGTGCAAGGCGAAGTGCCGAGTGAAGTCTCTTTGACGGCTATGCGCTGGGCGCATAGGGAAAACGCGTTGGTACTGTGCGATCCTGCTCCCGTTGACGGTATAAGTCAGGACATGCTGCACCAAGCCGATGTTTTGACCCCAAACCAAGTGGAAATGGCCCAGTTGACAGGCTGTGACAATCCTGACAACATAGATGAGTTGGCCCGGGGAACCGGCACGCTGTTCAGCCGGTATCCACGAATGCAATTGATTTTAGTCACGTTGGGGAAAGACGGTGTGCTATTGGCTGGCCGCGATCATAATGTCATCCACATCACGGCACCCACGGTTCACGTTGTTGATCCCACCGGTGCCGGCGACGCATTTAACGGAGCTTGGGCATGGGCCGTGAGTTGCGGCTGGACGTGGGAGCAAGCCACTCGGCTTGCCGTGCATGTCGGTTCACTAGCCACCAGCAAGGCTGGAGCCTTAACTTCTCTGCCAACTTGGAACGACCTTTATAGCCATTACCCAGAGGCGCTTGACAGGTAACTGCACGGCATGCGGATGACGTTTCGTATCTGTGGTGCTGTCTCCTACGCGGTAAGTTTCATGTGATGAACTCTCCCGCCACCAACCCACCAGTACTCGCTGTACAGCTCGCCTGCCGGGTTGTCCACGCACAATACGCGCGGACTTAGGTGGGGATTTGTAGGATCAGTCCTAAACGTTCCCGGTTCGGCAAGTTTTGCGTACATGCCTTTGGCTTGACACCTCTTATGCGGGACTTCCCCATAGCCTGCCCTCGGACCGTTCCTGCCCTCGTTTTCAAAAGTCCTCGCGTTTTTGGCGGAGTAAATCCGTGTGGCTTGGTGAGTCTTCGTCGGCGGATCTCCGAAGAAGTCTCCTGCGTTCGCTCTGTGAGTAGAGTGGCTGACCCATCACAAAATCTGCATACGCAAAACTAATTTGTTCTGTTGCAATCTAAGTCTGCAAAGTGACATAATGCGTGGTATAACATTATATCTATGGCATCATAAGCGGTCATGGTGTTGACCCAAGGATATCCTAATCGCCTGCCTAATAGCTGGGGCTAATAACACCTACTTGAGGATGGGGGTGTTATTTTGCATGCTCCGCTAAAACACCCCTCTCTATTCTATTAGAAGACAAAGAGAGGGATAAGCATGACGATTGTTGATGCGATTATAGAAATTCCCGAGGGCTCTGCCAACAAATATGAGTGGGATATCCGCACGCAACGAATTCGACTGGACCGCGTCTTATGGAGCTCCATGCATTATCCGATCAATTATGGCTTAATTCCAGACACTTGGGCGGACGATGAGGACCCTCTTGATGTTCTAGTTTTCAGTTCGCAACCGCTGTATCCAGGAGTACAGGTGGCTGTGCGCTTGGTCGGCTCGCTCACCATGACTGATGAACATGGCCCAGACGACAAGTTGGTGGCTGTCGTACACGCGGACCCTCGCTGGGCTCATGTCACCCGGACCGCCGACATTCCTCCCCATCGGCTCAAAGAAATTCACCAGTTCTTTGAAGAGTACAAAGTCTTGCAAGGCATTCCCACCACGGTAGGCGATTGGAATGGGGAACTTGTTGCGACCAATTTGCTCAGGCGATGTCAAACCCAATACCAGCAGCGCTTGACTGCCTCACAGGATAAGGAGACGCTATGACGACAACCATTAAAGATATTAGGGCCGATCAAATTCTTGATTCGCGCGGTTGGCCCACATTGCAAGTAGAAGTCATTCTCAGCGACGGACACTCCGGGATTGCCCAAATTCCAGCGGGTGCATCCACGGGGTCGCATGAAGCTGTAGAGCTTCGTGATGGTGACCGACCGTACGAAGGAAGGAGCGTGCATCGGGCGCAGTCTCTAATTCACGAGGTTATTGGCCCGGCGCTTAGAGGAAAAGATCCATCCGATCAAATCGGCATTGACGAGTGGATGATCGCTCAGGATGGAACCACGCAAAAATCACGTTGGGGTGGCAACACCATTCTCGGAGTATCACTGGCGATTGCACAAGCCTCTGCCAAATCTCACAACATGCCCTTATACCGTTATTGGAGTGGCGGCGACCTCAAAGGAGAGTTGCCCACACCCCAATTCAATGTGATTAACGGAGGGCTGCATGCCGATAGCGGATTGCCCATTCAAGAATTTTTAATCATCCCGGGCGGAGCAGCCACGTTTGCCGATGCGCTACAAATGGGCGCGGAAACCTACCACGCCTTGAAATATCGGCTGAAGAAAATGGGATATCGTACAGCGGTGGGAGACGAAGGAGGATTTGCCCCTGAAATCGAAACCCCCGAGGAAGTGTTCGATATCCTCCTCAAAAGCATTGAGGAGGCAGGTTGCGTTCTTGGCCGCGACATCGCGCTGGGCATTGACGTGGCCGCCAACGGCATGCGGCGCGACGCGCAATATCTTTGGCAAGGCCGATTGGTTGATAGCCAGACGCTCATAGCAACCTACCAATCGTGGATTTCGCAGTATCCTTTGGTCTCCGTGGAAGATGGGTTGGCAGAAGATGATTGGGACGGATGGCGCCAGTTGACCCACGCCATAGGATCATCGTGCCAAGTCGTGGGCGACGATATCTTCGTCACCCACAAAAATCTGGTCCAGCGCGGCATTAGTGAAGGCACCGCTAACGCGGTGCTCATTAAGCTAAATCAAGTGGGCACCGTCTCAGAAACTCTGGAGGTGATGCAACTAGCCCAGCTGACCGGCTGGAACACCGTGGTCTCTCACCGCTCAGGCGAAACCTGCGATACAAGTCTGGCAGATTTGGCGGTGGCGCTTCGTGCCGGGCAAGTTAAATCTGGAGCTCCCCAAAGAGGTGAACGGATAGCCAAATACAATCAGCTCCTATTGATCGAAGCGCATGATTCGAGTTTGCCCTTCGCAGGGTGGCGTTGGCGAGTAAAATGACGCCCAGACGATGGTGGCACGACATTAGTCGTTGGATAAAGATGGGCCCCACCCCCACCCAAAGATTTGAGCGCTGGGATTTTACCTTTGCAGAGGCATTGAACTCTGGTCAATGTGTTCTTTGTTTCGGTCTGCACCAGACCGTCACCCGATATCTCGAAGCCCTTTTCTACGAAAACGTCAATGACCCTCCCACGCGGACGCAGTTGCGCGCCGCGTGGGGATTCTGTCCCCGACACATGGAAGATATGCTTGCTGCGGGTGATGTTCTCGGCGGCGCGATTTT
>JAJYHT010000095.1 GCA_021784595.1 Bacillota bacterium
CGCTCCCACCGGTGGTACTATTACGGTCAAGGCGACCTTTAAATTGCCTAAGAGCGGCACCTTCAACTGGCAGTGCGAGGCTCCCTGCGGCACGGGCTCAACGGGTTGGGGCGGTCCCATGATTACCCCGGGTTATATGGAGGGTTCCGTCAACGTGACGGCCCAATAGACATTGTCAGGGCGGAGGGGCGGATTTGCCCCTCTCCCCATATTTCGCGAAAGAAAGGACGACGATCAATGCTAGACCTCAATGTAGAACCACAGATCGTCGTATGGGCGATAACCAAGAAGCGTCAATGGCAACGTTGTCGTTTGGCGGCCACACCCTTCGAAGATGTTCACGAACTTTCCACGGACGAAATTCAGGTGGTTCTCGACGATATACGAAATCAATTTGTGCACCATCCGGTCATAATATTTACCGGTCGCAAAGTATGGGAACGGCCGGATTTTGACGACATTGTCCGCAGCGCGGTTAAAGACCAGCTGCCTATCGCGGTGTTCGTGCCGACCGTTAATCACGTTGGCGCAGGGCATCTCGAACATTGGAAGACGCTAGGCGTTTCTTCGGTATTTCTTAAGATGGATGGTCCGGTTTCTCGTGAAGGGTCTCGTGCAGTTGCTCTAGCAAAAGATGTGGTTTCGCGGTCATTAAGGCTTGAGATCAAGACGGTAGTGGGCCGTGACAACGTATCATGGTTGCCGGACATAGCGCGATTAGTGGAGTCGTTGGGAGCCTCTAGTTGGGAAGTTAATTTTGGGGCTGCTAGCGGTCCATTGCGGGGCAAGCAAGGTTTGGATGCGGCCGCTATGGAGCATACGTTGGAGTGGTTATCTGATTTAGACGTGCATGCACCTTTTCGGATAATGGCTCTAGGAGCTCCCCAATACCAAAGAATTTTATCCTCCCGGCATCCCATTTTGGATGCCGGGCGGCTAGCGATTAAAGAGGGCCGGGGATTGGTCTTCCTTGATCATCGGGGAATGGTCTTCCCCAGCGACCATCTTCCGTTTGTGGCCGGAAACGTAAGGAAAACTTCATTGAGCGCCATTTATCGGGAATCTCCGCTGTTTTGCGCGTTACGTGACCCTCGGGTTTTAGAAGGACGATGTGGTCTATGCGCCTATCGGGTCACCTGTGGCGGAAGCCGAGATCGTGCGTATGCGGCTACCGGCAAACTATTCGCGGAAGACCCAGGATGTTGGGATCCCCAATCGGCTTAAAGACGGTTGGGAAATAACAAATATGTGGTCAAAGGATGGCGCCTGTTATGACTGAATCTACACGAAGAATTAGGAATTGGCTTAAGTGGGGTCTTGGAGTGCTGTGGTTTGTCGATGGGTTGTTGCAATTGCAGCCTGGTATGTTTTCCATGGACATGATTAGCCAGGTGATGCAGCCTGCGCTGTCCGGCCAGCCTTCCTGGCTAACCCATATGGGAAATTGGGCGATTGCCTTGATTAGTCCCCATATTGCCCTCATCAACTGGGGATTTGCGGGGATCCAGCTGCTAATCGGGATATTGATATTGATGCGAAATCCGCGGTGGGTAAAATTTGGTTTGTGGTTGTCCATCGTGTGGGGTGTGGCGGTGTGGATTTTTGGCGAGGGTTTGGGCAGCATCTTGACGGGAAGTGCCACAGCACTGAGCGGAGCACCTGGATCGGTAATTCTTTATGTATGGCTGGCGGTACTGTTGTTGATTCCCGATGCCTCTTGGTGCCTAGACAAGGCTCGGTGCTGGATGCGAGACGGAGTGGTCTACCTATGGTGGCTTGCCGCACTGCAACAAGCTATTCCCGCCTATTGGACTCCGTTAGGGTTGTCCTCGGTCTTTCAAAGCAATCTCATGATGCAGCCTCATTGGTTTGTGAAAGTTTTAAGTCCTGTGGTGAATTTTTCAGCAAAAAACCCGCACTTGCTTAATGGAATTTTAGTGTTTGGCATGATTTCGGTCGGAATTCTGTTGCTTTACCACGGCCGATGGAATTTTTGGGGATTTTGGATTGGTACTGCACTCTTACTCTTTATGTGGATTTTCGGTCAAGGATTTGGTGGCGTGTTTTCGGGGATGGGAACCGATCCCAATGCCGCTCCTCTATGGTTCATGCTCATGCTGCCCAGCTATATGACGCGGCAGTTCCCGCAATTGCGGGTAAAAACTGAACAAATCGCTTGAATAGCCTAAAAAAGCCCGCCGAAGACCTAATAGGCGGGGCCCGGGCGCACTTGCCGTCTGTCACAAATCTCTCTTAAAGAGGAGACCTCGCCGATGATGCAAAAGGACACATGGTGGGCTTTGTGGTCGGCCTTGATGGGCATGTCCTTTTTATTCGAGGCGGCCGCGTGCGATGCCGAGCATAAGGTCACCATGGGTGTTTTACTCACCATTGGGGGAACCATTGCGTTGATTGCGGCAGGATCCCTATGGGCTTTCAAGGTTGATCCCGAGGGCTAAGGGAGTGTTATCGGCGATTGGCCATTGGGTCCCTCACAATACGTCCACATGACCGTATGTTCTGTGGGTGATGCCGAGTAACCTCACAGTATAAGGGCAGTCGACAGCTGAACGGAGGAGGACCTAACCATGAACAAAATTTTTGATGTGGTCGTGATAGGGGGCGGTGGCGGGGGATATCCCGCCGCATTGCGCATAGCACACAGTGGGCGTTCCGTGCTAATGATTGACGAGAAGGGAAATTTGGGTGGAAACTGTCTTTTTGAGGGTTGTGTGCCTTCCAAAGCAGTGCGGGAGGCGGCCGCGTTGGCGGTCAAAATCCGGGGAGCGGAATATTTTGGCCTTGATGCAGAGATTGAACTGCCTCATTGGGATCGCATCAGATCGTATAAAGACAGAATACAGACTTACCGGTACGCTCAACACCGCAACGAAATTGAAGAAACCGCGCTATTAACCATGGTGCGGGGTGTAGGCCGATTTGTCAGTGACCATGAAATTGCGGTAGAAGACTGGGATCGGGAAACCACTGATGTGGTGACGGGCCATGATATTATTATTGCCACTGGTTCAGAAGTGCGATCGCTGTCCATTCCCGGAGCCGAATATCTTTGGCATAGCCATCATCTCTTTGCTTGGCATGAGGCGGTTCGGGAGATGCCATTGGATATTGTCATTCTTGGCGGAGGGTACATTGGAGTCGAAACCGCGTCGATGTTGTCCGCTTTGGGTCTTCACGTGACTTTGCTCGAAATGGCGCCATCGATTTTGCCCGGAATGGATCAGGATTTGGTTAAAGTGATGGCGGGACATATGACTCAGCGCGGTGTGCGAATCGAAACCGGGGTTCGTGTGGAGGCGGTGGCCCGAGTGCCTGGGGGGCAATATCGAGTGACCGGACGCCGCGTCTTTGGCAACCGGTCGGCGGAATGGCTGACGCAACAGGTATTTCAAGCAGTGGGCCGCGTTCCGAGCTTGCCGCCGGATTTGGGATTGGAAAAGGCTGGCGTCGCCTATGGGCCCAAGGGAATTATGGTGGATGATCACATGCGCACCAATGTGCCGCACATCTATGCGCCGGGTGATGTTAATGGCCTCTCCATGCTATTTCATTCGGCGGTCCGAATGAGTGAAATTGCAGCCCAGGAAATTCTGCGCCATGGTCATTCGGATGATGCCTTCAATCCCAAGGAGATGCCGGAAACTGTATTCGCTGACCCTGAAGCGATGAGTGTGGGTATGACGGCAGATGAAGCACGAGGAGCCGGGATTAGGGTGTGGGAGGAAACTCGACCCATG
The DNA here is from genome assembly GCA_021784595.1 of Bacillota bacterium. Lineage (GTDB taxonomy): Bacteria > Bacillota > Sulfobacillia > Sulfobacillales > Sulfobacillaceae > Sulfobacillus_C. The sequence continues at coordinate 3,759 of JAJYHT010000095.1, forward strand.
GGCGTGGAAGCCAAAGCCCAAATAATGGGCAACACCGAAGGATTTTTTAAAATGGTCATATCTAGGCAAAACGGAGAAATCATCGGGGTGCAGGCTGTGGGAATTGACGCGGCAAACCTCTCGTCGATTGCCCAAGTGGCAGTACGGCTAGGATTGACGCCACGCGACTTAGGCCGCATGACATTTGCGCATCCCACGCAGTTTGAAGTAATTGACCGGCTGGCACGATCCATTTGAGAACCGACCTGAGAACATTGTGAGCCTCCACTGGGAGGCTCTTCTTTTTAAATCCGCTAATCAAGGCGCAATGACATAGCCCGGCCTCTGGGGAGAGCGGGCTATGGAATGAATTCTGTATAAACTTTTGCTGCTACAGAGTTGCCGCGCTAATATCATTTCAGCCAAACACTGGCAGGCTGTCGCTATGTCTGGGCCTTATGCTTTGACGGTTACTGTTCCCTGCATCCAACCCGGGGTCATCATAGGTCCGCCCCAGCCACTCGCAGTAGTTCCGCAGGGAGCCTCGCACTGCCAGTCGTAAACTCCAGCCTTCGGTACCTTAAATGTGGCTTGGACAGTTACTGTGCCACCGGTCGGCGCGGCAGGCACCACAATATTAAGTCCCAATCCGGGCACCGTGAAGGTGTGGGCAACATTTTGGTCGGCAATGAGGCTTACGGGTTTGCCATTGACCAATTCAGTGCCATTGACGGTACCGAGTACCTTATCATAAGGAGAGTCGGTGGATAACGGAGCGGTCCCGTCGTCATAGGACTTTATGGTGAATACCACCGTATCACCCTGATGTACGGTCAAAAAGGCGTTGGTAAATTTAGGCCACCCGGGTTTATTGAGCATCTTGCCGGTTTCAATCATGGTGGCCACATGGACTACAGGATGGACGGCCGGTGTAGTGGGCGGAGTTGCAGTGGTGGAGCCGCAGCCCGCTGCAATCGCAACCAAGCTTCCTGCGGTCATACTGACAACACCCCAGCGAATGAGGCTTTTTGTCTTGTTCATCGAAGTTTCCTCCTTGGAAATTGTCTTTGCAACATCGTTGTGGTTTCGTTATCAGTGTAGAATGCCCCGCACCGTTCTCCTACGGACGGATGGGTCGCTGTTGGCGTAGCCCAATGACCCTGCTCTTATCCTTCTTTAGGATGAGTCGATAAATAACGTTGTATAATATGACCATAATAAGTAAGGACCAATCATCCGTTACTATGGCCCGTTTTGCAGGGGCGGATGGGGGAACCAAAGGGGCGTATCAGGACCATGCAAACCTATGAAGTGCGGGTTGCCCGCCAGGACGCTATTCATGTACAAGCGACGGTGCGAGATTTTACACTGCAACTGGGTGCCAAACGCGGCGATGCTGGTGCGGGATTTAATCCCGTGGAAACCCTTTTAAGCGCTGTCGGCACGTGCTTTCTCACCGCGTTGGGGTTTGTCGCTGAACTATCCCATGTTTGCATTGATAATGCGGTCATGACATTGGAGGCCACCCGACAAGATCGACCCCCAATTGTGGTCGGCATTCGGTATGTTTTGCAAGTGGCGAGCGACCTTGAAGAGTCGCGCATGGACAGGATTATTGAACTGGCCAAACGCAACAGTACGGTATTTCAAACAATTTCGCTGGCAGTGCCGATTGAAGGCCGTTGGGTTCGACAAGGGTAACCATCTCTGACTCGTCGCCCTCGTTTCACCGCCCAGCAGGAACCCCCTCGATGTCAAGCTTTGGGTCTTTTGTAATTCGCTGAACAACCTCGCCCAAGATGCGTCCGTCCTTTCGCACCCTATAACGTTTTAAGCTTTAGCATTTAATCGGGCGGCGTTCGATGAGGTGCCCGGTCATATCTTCTCTGCGCAATGCCTGAGGTGGCGACCACTGCCTTTAGATCAATGCCCGGTATAAATGTCAAATCATGCAGGGTTGGCTGGCCGCTTCAGTTTTAGGTATGAGGTGGCTTTGGGCCAAAGTTCAATTGTACAGGATTGCTACAGGGTTCCGTTGCTATGCTGAATGAGAGCAGTCTCCCATCCGGGGATGTCGCACACCTATTTTCGAACTAGATACATAGTGAGCGTTCAGAGGAGGACAGCAATGGCCAAGCCATATATTTGGCGATTACAAGATCCCATGCCGTCGCAAGCTCAGGAATCGGGGATTAACCCTGGGCAATGGGTTCAGCAGTGGCAAGTCCGGATCGAGTCGGAATATCCCCAGCTAGTGGGTCATCTGGTATGGGATCGTGAGCGCCTGGCGGCATTGGAAAAAGCCGTCGATCGGATTATGGTATCCGACGAAGAAGTGCCCGGACGAGCTTTGTTGCGGCGCTCATTGTTAAATCGTCTAACCGGGTTGGGTCCTTTGGATGCCTTATTAACCGATGACCGCAATACTGAGATTATGGTCAATGGTCCGCGCGCGGTGTTTTGCGAACGGCAAGGTCTCATCACGCCAGTCGATCTGCAATTTGAGGACGCGGAGGAAGTGACGCTGTTGGCCCAGCGATTAGCCCACCGGGCGGGACGAGAATTGACCACGGAACATCCTTGGTGTGATGCTCAACTTGCCGATGGATCGCGCATTCACTGCGTGCTGCCGCCCGTTAGTGAACAGCCAACCTTGACTATTCGGCGCGCGCCGCCCAAGCCTTTGGATCTCGATGACTATTTGAGGGTGGGCGCCCTATCTAACGAGTTATGGTCTGACTTGCGAGGTTTGGTCGTTCAACGGCGAAATATTGTGGTAGCTGGCGGTGCTGGCACCGGCAAGACGAGTCTTTTGAGGTTGCTTGCCGAACAATCTGCTTCAGACGAACGCTTAATCACGATCGAAGATGTCCGGGAATTGAATTTGCGCCATCCGCATGTTGTCAGCCTGGAAACCTATCGTCAGCACACATTGCACAACTTAATCGTGAATGCTCTCCGAATGAGACCTGATCGCATTATTGTGGGTGAGGTGCGCGGTGATGAAGCGCTCGAACTGATTGAAGCCATGCAAACCGGTCATCCGGGCAGCCTGTCCACGGTGCATAGCCAAGCAGGTGATATGCGGACGGTGTACCGATTGGCGCGAATGTGTGTCAAGGGTAACTCAGGCATTCCCTTTGATGCCTTGGTCGGGCAAATTCTATCGACAGTCGATGTCATTGTCTATGTTCGGCGTTTTCCCGACGGTGTGCGTCGGATTGACGCGGTCAGTCAAGTTACCCCGGAAGGACTTCGCACTCTATGGCAATATGACGGAGCCGAGTGGGTGGCATTGGGGAAATATGCCGATGGATAAGGTGGTCATTGCGGCCTTGGCTGGACTTGTAGCGCATCGCTGGATAACCCAGGCAAGAGCTTGGATGTTGCCCGTAGGTTTAATGGGGGCCATGGTTTGGGGATCGACCTGGATTATGATTTCAGTGGGCTTGATGTTGACGGGCTTTGAATTCTATGGGCGAGCAAGAGAATTCGAACGACAACGCGACCGTCAGGAACAGGAGGCGGAAGTTTTTTTGCAACGGCTGGCACAATTGTTGCCCACGAGGGGAGGGCTTAGCCTAGCGCTCCAAGATATGGGGTACCGCGATAGCCAGGTGGGCCGAGAACCTAATCCCGAACGCCTATTGGTAGGACTCTTTAAGATGTGGAACGTCAATGCTGTGGGGATGGTGGCGTCTGCCGCCCAAGTGGTATTGCGGCACGGCGGAGCGCTGCAGCCAGTGGTCGAGCAGGCTGCTCGAAAAATTGCCCAGGATCGCGAGCGTCGGTTCCAGCGGCACTTGGAAGAGGCCACGAAACGCACTACTGTGGTGATTCTAGGATTTGCACCCTATTTCATGATGGTGATGTTGAGGTTTATGGTTCCGTCTATGTATATGGCCCTTCTGGGCAATGCAATAGGCAAACTGGCTGTGGTCGGGGTAGGTCTGGTCAGCGGTGGCGTGCTTTTAGTCCTGGGCAGTCACGTGATGCGAGATGGGCAAAGCCGATGATGGCCATGGGAATTTTATTGATCGGGCTAGGGCTCTATTTTGTTATGAGTGACGATTTCACGTTCTTTCCCTGGATCGGGCTGAGTTTGTTGCCTGGACTAATCTTGCGGCCTAGTGTAGTCGGCTTGCTGGCAGTCCTGTCAGGACCTGTTATCTACTGGGCACAGTCCCAAAAGCGACCGTCGGCTCGAAAAATCCGCCAAAACCGCGAGCAAATTGTGCGATGGTGGAGGGCGGTCAGCGTGTTTCTCTCTGCTGGACTAACGTTTTGGCAGGCGGTGGAAGAAGGATTGCAGCAAGTGCCAGAATTGGCCGACGAGGTACGGGATATGGCGATGGCCTTGGCCATGACAGGTCGGGAAAAAGAAAGTTTAAATGAATTTTGTCGAAATCATCCCGGCCCAGAAGCCGAAATTGTGGGTGGCATGATGGCCCATGGCTTTCGGCATGGTCTAGACCCTTATAGCGTAACCCAGCAGGTCGAACAAATGGAAGAGCGGCTGGCTTTCGAACGGGAACTCAAAAAACAGGGCGACCCCCTGTGGATGACCATTCTTCCGGCCATATTGCTGATGAATGTGATCGCTGTTCTGTTTGTTCCGATGATGGTTTTAATGATGCAAAATTGGAAGGGTCTATAAGGACGCCATGCCTTATGACTCGTGATTGAGCGTATACTTTGAACCGTAGAGGATGCGAGATGGGATTTTGGTCAGTGCGTGCGCCTGGTTTGGAACCTTGGCAATGGATGTGTGGGTGCAGGAAAGGAACTCTGGCATGAAGATCAAGACCATACTGCAGTTGATGCGTCCTGTACCGCTGATGATTTGGAGTGTGCCCACAGTTCTGCTCGGATTTGTTCTGCAACCTACGCGCCAATCCCATTGGGCGATTGAGCTGGGTATTGCCATCATGGGTGCTTTACTCCTGCAAGGTTTAGTCACCCATGGTTTGAACGATATGTTTGATTGGGATTCCGGCACCGATCGTAATACCACCGGGATCATTTCTGGTGGGTCGCGTGTACTGCCTGACGGATTGATGACGCGCGTACAAATGTTAAGGATCGTAATCGTTGCTGCGATGGCATATCTGGGGTTGACGGCGGTGTTCAGTATTTACAGAGGACCCGGGGTTTGGCTATGGGCAATGTTGGGCCTTTATGGCTCCATCGCCTACAGTGTGCCTCCCTTGCGTCTGTCTTACCGTCCATATTGGGGAGAATGGCTGGCGCTTCTTCCTACCATGGTCTCTGGCGTTATGCTCGGCGGGTATGCAGCCAGCGCTTTGGTTAGCCCCAGGTTATTATGGGGGGCCGCGATTTACGGAGCGTTTTGTGTGGCTTCGGTGATGCAGCATCATTTAAGCGATATGGAGGCTGACTGGCTGGCTAACCCGCAAAAACGCACGACACCAACTTATTGGCAGAATGCATTACACCAGTCTCCGCTTGTGATTATCTTGCTGTATGAGACTTTAGCCGTAATCTTGGCATTAATTGCCAGTTTCACGGTGTGGACTGGATTTCTGCTAACCGTTTTGGCCATATTGGCCTCCATGGTGGTGACTCGCACGACTCCTCTCCCCTCATCGCCAAAGACTCTGACGATAAGGGATTTGGCGATAAAATTGCTGTCATTCAGTAATGTGATTGCACTTATGATTCTCGGGCTATGGCATTGACAGGCACCGGATGCTCTTTTTGCGAATATATGTGGCAATACATATGGGAGGGAGAAGAGTGCTGGGAGATTGGGCTGTTCTTAACGAAACAGAATATCGGGAGATCCTGATGGAGGTCGCGGTCCGTTCGGGACTATATGATTGGTTGCGGGATGGTGTTTTAGAATCTGCATTTTATGCATGGCAATCTGAGGCAATGACCAGAGTGGTGGAGGCGCTATGTCAAGTCGGGTTGGTAAATTATCTACCTGGGACCGGATACCGATGGATGGGCGAAACACCCAACCCCCAGGTTATTTTCAAATGGGATCAGGTCCGACGGTGGCTGAGCCTGGCAAAGAGGGTAAATTCTAACTCCCTATCGGTGGATGATTGGAATCAGGCGGCCCACACGCTGCGGTTACAGAGCACTGCACAGTCGTTGGTGGAATGGTTAATTGATATTATAAACCCAGCGCCCGGTAGCTTATGGTTGGACATTGGCGGGGGAAGCGACATTTGGGCTCAACGGCTGTGTCAAGCCGGAGCACGCGCAGTCGTGGCGGAAAAGCCGGAAGTGGCCGCAGGAATTGCCGAGCATCCCGGCGTGTCGTGCTGGGCGGGTGATGTGTTTAGAAATCTTCCCCAGGGTCCGTTTGACGGAGTAACCATGATTCGGTTCATTGATGATTGGGAACCCGGTATGATCAGTGCTTTACTCACACGGGTTGAAAAGATCACTAAGCCTAACAGTCGGATTTTTATAGTCGGATACTTCATGGACCGCGCTCGGTATGGCGCACTCTTTGATGTTAATGTGATGTTGAACACTGATAAAGGCCGCTGTTACAAAGTGCAGGATCTATTGGATGAAGCGGAACGCGCCGGGTATCGACGCGTATCGGAACACCAAGCGGACTTCGACTCCTACACCGCGATGGGACTGCAGGCTTTGGGATCACAGATATTCGCGATGTAGAATGGGGACGGGCTAGGATCATGATGTCTGGCAATGTTCTCCGACCTTGAAAACTTTTAGCCTCTCAGGTCCCTCATGGTTTAAGGGTTGTGCCATCCTGAGAGGCTTTTTGTTGGTGTTGTTTCAGATGGAGTTTAAGGCGTTAGAGAGGTCATCCCACAAGTCGTCGATATGCTCCAGACCGACCGACAAACGAATTAAATCGGGTCCTGCGCCAGCCAACTCTTGCTCTTCGCGTGAGAGTTGTTGATGAGTTGTGGTAGCAGGATGGATGGCCATGGAACGGCTGTCGCCCACGTTGGCCACGATCAGCCATAGCTTGAGATGGTCCATTACTTGCAATGCGGCCTTGCGGCCTCCTTTTACCCCGAAATTCAACATCGAACCAAAATGGCCCGCGCGAAGATATTGGGTGGCTAAGGGAAAGGCTGGATCAGACTCTAGGCCCGGATAGTTAACCCAGGAGACCTCTGGATGGGCAGTTAGGCGTTGGGCTAGCTCAAGTGCATTGCGGCACGCTTGTTGCATGCGAATGACCAGGGTTTCTAGTCCTAAAAGAATCAGATAGGCGCTGTGGGGAGCTAATGCAGCTCCGGTATCTCTCAGCAGCTTGACACGCAGTCTAACCGCATATCCCGCGTCTCCAAAATCTGTGCCTAAAACCTTTCCGTGATAGCTTTGATCAGGCTCCGAGAATTGGGGATATTGGGCGGTGTTGTAATTGAATTTTCCCGAATCCACTACCATCCCGCCAATGGAGTTTCCATGGCCCCCAATCCATTTGGTTAACGAATGCACCACAACGTCTGCTCCAAAGTCGATAGGCCGCTCTAGATACGGGGTGGGGAATGTATTGTCCACAATAAGAGGCAGCCCGTGGTTGTGGGCAAAGGATGCCCACTGTCTGAGGTCAGTCACATTGAGCCGGGGGTTGCCAATGGATTCGACGTACACGGCTCGGGTCTTTTCAGTGACTAATTGCGACGCCTGACTAAGTTTGTCGTCGGGTACAAAGCGTACAGTAATGCCATAGTCCTGTAATGTGGAGGTGAAAAGAGTCCAGGTTCCGCCATACAGAGACGTGGCCGCAATCAGTTCGTCGCCAGAGCGGCATACATTCAATACTGCTGCGGTAATGGCTGCCATTCCGCTGGAAAAGGCGACCGCTGCAATGCCGCCTTCTAAAGCCGCAATGCGTTGCTCCAAAACTCCAGTGGTGGGATTCATTATCCGGGTATAGATGTTCCCGGGCTGATCCAGGCTGAACAATTGTGCCGCGTGGGTGGTAGATTCAAATGCGTAGCCGACGGTTTGGTATATGGGTGGAGAAATGGCGCCGGTGGTTGTTTCTGGGTCGTAGCCGGTGTGAATCGCAATAGTTTGTGGGCGCCAGTGGGATGAACGTGTTGTCAAATGAAAGACCTCCTCAATGATATTCGAGACGGGAGGCCTTCACTGGCGTTACAGCAAGCCAAGCCCCTCTCATCTCTCAGCCGATTGGCTGCAGGAATTAGCACCCTAACTTGGGTAAAAGTCGGGTTGCCGGGCATCATCGGGCCAGTCCCTCCGCCACTCTCCATAAGAGGATCGATTATTGGTAACTTCTTTAGTGTAATGAATGAATGAGATCCGCGTCAAGCATGTATCAAAGTGTATTTGCGGTCACGCTTTATACCTAGCCGTTATTTACCATCTAGTTTGCCTGGTCGAAATCACAAAAAATACATGTGGAGAAAATCAAAGGGCACTAACAATGCGTTAAGCTATGTATACTAAACTATACATGCAAGATGGATTCCTACACGGTACGCAGAGGTGGAAGAAAGGGGTTCCCTATGGATTTGGCACTAGTGACCTCGGGTGGAGACGCCCCCGGAATGAATGCGGCGATCCGGGCTTTTGTACGGCAAGGACTTTTGGGACAACACAGGATATGGGGAATTCTTCGGGGGCTAGAAGGTATTGTGCGGGCAGTTCGACAAGAGCTCAAGACGGAATCTGTGGCAGATATCATTATGACCGGAGGAACCATGTTGCATACTTCTAGATTTGTCGACTTTCACAATGCGGCCACTCAAGAGACAGCGGTCAAACAGTTGCGTGAGTGGGGTTTGGATGGTTTGGCGGTCTTGGGCGGGAACGGGTCGCTGCGGGCTGCACACGCGATGAGTCAAGCCGGATTTCCGGTGGTCGGAATCCCGTCCAGCATCGATAATGACATTTATGGAACGGATGACAGTATTGGATATGACACGGCCGTCAACAACATCACCCAATCGATTGACAAGATGCGGGATACAGCATCCTCACACGAAAGGATTTTCGTGGTAGAGGTCATGGGGAATCGAAGCGGTGCGTTGGCGATAGGCTCAGGTCTTGCGGCAGGAGCCGAAGCCATTGTGGTACCCGAACGGCCGGTGAACGCCGAACTTATCGCGGATCGCCTGAGAACGACCCATGCACGGGGCAAAAAGCATAGTTTTATTGTTGTTGCAGAAGGGGCTGCTCGGGCAGAAAGGCTGGCCAATGAACTGAGCATGATGACCGGATTTGAAGTGCGTTGGGTCGTTTTGGGCCATACCCAACGCGGCGGGCCACCCAGCGCCAAGGATCGCTGGTTAGGTTCCTTGCTCGGGTCTGCCGCCATCTCGTTCTTGGAGAATGGATCCCATGGTCTGATGGTCGGCGTGCGAAGTGACGCGGTGCGTGGCATTTCGTTAGAGGAGGTAGCCCGCAATGAGAAGCCTCCTCAATATTCCTGGCTTGAGTTGGCTGAGCAATTAGCGCTTTAAGAATGAACGGAAGTTAGGTAGAGCCCGTAGGGGAGTTCGCATAATAAAATACACCAAGCCGTTTATACTTATTTTTGTCTATCGTGGCTTTTCTCCAAGTAGACCCACCAGGTGTCGGGAAGTTCCAAGTGATTGGTGTAGCCGTGATAAATATTTCCGGTCATGTGCGCATAGGCCTGCATATCGCGCACTACAGACCATTTGTTAGTCAGGATGTTAAGGCGAGTCCCCAACGGAGCCGGTTTTAGCGCATCAGTGACACTGATGAGGGGAGCCCGTCAGCATTGTCCGCGAATATCAATCTCTATAATTTGCATGAATTATCACCCTATTGCCACGATACCAAACGATAGATTTAGAAGTCAAGAGCAAACGAGATCGAATCGGCATTTTGCACCTGTTTTCCAATGCGGCGCCACGAGGCTTAGCTGGTTATAATCTGATACACCATAAGGCGGCCGGGAACCTGAATCAGGATGCTGTGCCCGTTAGCCGACAACTGGGCATCTGTCCCATTGATTCCCCATTTCCACGGTAACGATATCAGTGGATGTCCTTCCCCATTGAGCAAATCCAGGTGACGACCGGTATGGGAGAGGGCGAGGATGAGAATTCTTCCGCTAGATGTTATGGTGGCGGACTCAATAGTCCGGTACTGTTTTAACGAAATGGGCACGGAATGCACACGGCGCCCTTCCTGGACGAGAACCGCTGTGGGGCCATACACGATTTGTTGATTCGACCATGGGACGACGACCAGGGACGCGCTTGACTTGCCATACGGATTAAACCAGTTGGCAATATTCATTTGAGTATGACCTTGTTCGCTTGCGTCGTAGAAGTTCCATGATCTAAATGGGACGACTGGGGCGACCAAAACGTTTCCGTTAGCGGCTAAAAAGTACGGCGAGATAGAGCCGTAGGTATTCGGCAAGAGTTCTGGCGTCGGTGGTTGTGGCGCCCGAAATGTGGTCAACAAACTTCCCCGGTCAGACCACAGCGTGAGGTTGTTCAACAAGACCCGAGCGCCGTTAGAGGAGACGATGAGTGGGGATGGCACGTCATGTTGTTGTTTAAGGGAGATCTGGCCCATCATATGTCCCGTTGCTAGATTGAGAATTTCGATCGGGCCTTGATAACCACTAATTCCCGCCGCCCAATCCGCGGTCCCTGAGTCTTGATTGTACGCCTCGATGGCGGCAATGGGGGCGTTGGGCGCGAGAGAGACTGTCCAATCCCAGGGACTGCCCTCTCTTGGGCGCGAGAGGTGGTGCAGTTTTCCATTTAGCCACCAGGTCAGACCGCCCTGTGGTGTCGTCCAAACCGCTGCGGGAGTAGACCCAGAAGGCGCCAATAGCGCGCTGGCAGGAAGATTGGTCAAGACTTGCTGGCCCGCTGGGTTGATTAAGCGGGCAGTGGCAGGTTGACCGTAACTGGGGGTCTGGGCTTCTAGAATCCAGCCGTCCACGGTGGCCGGGAAACCATCGGATTCCCATATCAGATTCCCGTGCGCAAGATTATCTGCTTCTCTGAGATGAACGGTAGCTGCGGGTGCTGCCGACTGCGCATCACTGAAGGGTTTGGCGGCTGTAATGCCGCATCCAGCCATAAGTAGCGCGGACGCCGCAAGTGCCCAAATAACAGGTTTCATAGTACTTCCTCCAATGAGGCAAACCAATTTGGATGTCATGAATATAACGTGCGATTAGACGTCTAGGTTACTGGGGACGCATTCCCCTGGCGACATCTTGGACAAAACATGCTAGACACTTATGATGTGCGCTTTTTAAATAGCTCGGTATATGCCTAGCTCTTCTACCAGTGGCGAACTCGCATGCTTTGAGCAATCTTACAAGGGCAGCGCCGAGGACGAGCGAGGGGTGCGATGGGCCCAAAACCAAGCCAACACTACCGCAGAGGCGGTCGCAATGGCACCTGCAATGAAAAACATATGTGGATCAGTCACCTGGGCCACCAGCTGGCCGATAAACAGGTAGGATATTGCGTCCGAAATGTTCCCCGCCGTTGAACGAATGGCCATGACCTTGGCCATGAGCGCAGGAGGAGTTTGGGTTTGAAGCAAGGTGGTAAATCCCGGCCCACTGAGAGGCATGGCCACACCCAGCAACAGCAGGGAGAGCATCAATAGCGGGATTCCACCATCGTGTACGCTTAACCCCATGAGCCCCAAAGCTACGCCCCTGATGATATACCCCACAAAGATCATCAAAGGCGCGTGGTATCGGTTGAATCGACTCCAAGCCCAAGATATGGCCGCGTTGCTGCACGCAATGATTGCCAGGCAGAACCCAAACGACACGTTGCGCGATAAGGCAAGGTCTGGGAGCAGTTGCGGCAGGCCCAGTTGCAATGACCCCGAGCCCACAATAATCTGGATGGCGAAGGCGGCGAATAGGTATCGGAGGCGGGGACTCCGGGTGACAAAGCCCAGACCCGTGCCGATGTCGGCGATCAGAGAGGGTCTGGCTATCGCCGGCAGGAGTGGCGTGCTCGGCAGGTAGACGGTGATTAACGCTGATGCGCTAAAAGCGAGGACGTTAATGAGCAGAACCAGGGACACGTGATGGAACCAGATGACCAGCAGGCTACCAAATGCAGGCCCCACGATGCCGGCCAGGCTCGCTGTTCCGTTCATGTGAAGGTTTATGCGTCCAAGATTTTGGTCCGTTGTCCATTTGGGTATCAACGCCTTGCGCGCGGGAAAGTAGAAAGTTCGGATAATGGTGAGACTGGCCGTCAGCACAATGAGTGTGTCCAACCCCAAAATGTGGAGAGTGCTTAAAATTGCTATGGAGAGTGCGAGAAAAGCTCGGGCGACATCAGCCGCGATCATCAGTTTTCGCTTGTCGACGCGGTCTGCCACGGCACCTCCGACGAGACCAAAAACCAAATATGGAATGGAGGCCGAAAACAATACCAGGCTTGCTCGCCATACGGAATGGCCGTACTGAAACGCCATCAGGGTGATTCCCAAGGCCATCGTCGCATCGCCAAGAGACGCGAGCGTGTCCGTCGCCCAGATGAGGTTGATTGCGCGGTGTGATCGTGATCCCATAACTTCTCCTTCTTTGAACAAATGGTACCAGGTGGCGAGTGCCAAAAATCTAAGACATTAGACCTACTGCGACTACTCCATTGGGGGGTGGACAAGCTCACTCGGACTTTCAATGAACAGCGGCAAACCTGTGTATGGTTGGAGTGGGGCATCTCTTTATATCGAAGACGGCCTCAGCGGGTGTTGTATCATAAACGGGAGACGTAAAGTGTTGGCGGGCGTACCACACGGTTGATGGAGCATTCAGACGTCATGAAAGTCCGCGACTAGGGATTGATGAAGATTTTGCAACACCGATACGAATAAAGATGATGTCGCTCAGTGCGAGGGAACCGAAAAAATTGAGTGGCATGGACAAAGGTCAAGAAGAATCCACGTTGTCGGCGTGACCATCCCGGAGGGAGTCGAGCGAAAAGATGCCATTAATTTTCCCATACCAAGATGAGGACCAAACCGAGTGTCAAAACCTTCTGTCAGAGATATTTGCAGACGACACCGTATCGAAAAGATACTATCGTTTGTGCTCGGACGCACAAACATTTGTCGCGAGAGCACGTGGCGTTGTCGTGGGGCTGGGAACTGCGTGGCACAACAGCATGCACCCCTATACTTGGCGTTGTGCCGTCTCAGTACATCCCAATCATCGCCGTAGAGGTATAGGCGGCATGCTCTTGGATGAAGTTTCTAAAGGTAATCACCGACAGTTGCCCATGATAACTTCCCTGTGGGAAACACAAATTCAAGGACAACAGTTTGCTAGAAGCCATGGATTTAGTGAATTTCGCCGCACGTACACCACAGCACTTCGACTTGCTTCCTTGCAGACATTGTCTTATCGCCCTTGGGTTGATGAACTTAATGACCACTACCATATCGTCCCCATCGCCAACATAACCGATGAGGCGCAACGTCAACAAATTGCCCTGCTATGCAAAGAAGTCTACGTTGCTGCGCATCGTGACAACCCGCCTGCCAATTTATCGATTGCGCAATGGATGGACCTTGTGTTTGTTGATGACTTGATTTCTCACGGGAGCTTCATCGTCCAACACCAGTCCGAATTCGTTGCGGTAGCACTTCTTCATCGAGGAAATGGCGTTGATACGGTGGAACTGGGATGGCGGGGAGTAACACTGTCCCATCGACATCGGGAGAGAACATTGATGTTGGCAACAGCGGTTCTACAAGCTGAATACGCGGTGTCTCAAGGTGCACAGGCCATGGTGCTGGAATGCGACTCAACAGATCCATGGAGTGTATGTCTGATTGATATGCTCCCCTTTTCTCCATCGCCAGCCTGGGTCACCCTCAAACGGCCATAGAGGTAAAAGCGGGTTTGACAGGAGGTGCCAGCACTGCAGTGCATGGCAGCAAAGGCGGGCAAAATAGAAGGGTCTTCAATATCGCACCTGGTATTGAGGCGGAACAATCATTCGATCGATACGAAGTACGCGGTATAACTGATCGCAAATTAATGTCATCGTAGTCCTGTCAAACCCTTCACCTGAATCCCCCATGGAATCCAGGCTATCCTAACCGTACCGCGTCTATTGGGCGTGGAATATGAGTCAGGAGGGAATTTCGTGAGATTATGGGGAGGTGGTTTGACCGCATTCTTGGGCAAGGAAGATGGCAATGTATTTATCGAAAACGGGATATGGAGTGTTATCGTGTGATCGGGTAAGCGCATTAACGATCACGGCCGTATCCTCATTCAGAGAGCACGACTTGCCCCTTCTCACGAAATTTAGCTCGGTAGAGTGGAGTCTAGGCATAATGACCCATGCTTCGGCTGGCATACAGTTGCCCCGAAACGAACCCACCGTCATAGAGGGGGGACAGACGATATTGGCAGGAGCGTTTTGTCGTCAAGCGGCCAGGCGCGGGCCGATGCGCCGCGAGTTTGGCGGATCGCATCACTTATCCGTTGTAAACGCAAAAGAATGCGCAATTTCTCCTCATACGGCAACGCTGCGAGTTCGCGTCGATGCTTCTGTTTTGCTGCGAGCGCAGTCTTTACTGCAGGGGGTAGAGTATTCATGAGAATTCGCCTCCCATGGTTGGCAATGTGAGATGGTGACGAGTACAAATATCCGCAAGGAAAGCAATGTTGGGATGGCCTTCTTCCATCAGCAACCGGACGCGCTCTCGATCCTTAACGCGCCCAGTTTCCACAGACACACAGATTAGGTGCTCAATCCGAAGAACACGAGTGGATACTTCTTCGACTTGTACGGTGTATGCATATTCTCGTTTACTAGATTGAACAATTGGTACGGACATTGGTGCCACGGCACCCGATATTCAAGACTACTGGTGCGATGTCAGGCGATGGTGGCCATCCTAGAACCAGGCCGGTCGATCTGTTCAGCGCGATCCCTACTTAGTGCGGGGTCTCGACTATTAGACGCGCACGGTGTGTGAAATGGGACATTGGAGTCTCGGTAACCGACCCACTTTGTTGGGCGGAGGGCGTTATGATGGACTAGCGACGGCGTTGGACTGCGATCGGATTTGGTATGGGGATGGAACGAGTGATGTCAGTCGTAGGGTTGGAATCCCTCACAGATTATGTAGCCCATCTTGCGGGAAGTACTCAGACGGCAGCACTTGCTTTTGACGCACCAGATCGTCTTTCTGTTCATGACGCGCATACGGCACAGTTTGCAGCTTGGGTGTCGTTGCGTCGTGCAGAGTCGTAGCGTCGATCCCCGTCGCGCGTCCGTTCATCCAGTAAGACCGGTCCTTCACGTTCCCACCGGCGCCGGTTTTGGCGTCTACCTGTTGCTGCCCGATTGTCAAACTTCTGAAATGCGCGTGTCAGGCATGGCGCATTGGCTGACAGCGCAATGGCGTTGGCATGACGTGCCTCTTCGGTAAATTTGTCGTTTCTCGTCAGTATGGTGCAGATGGTAAACACACGGTTTCCGTTGGAGTCTCATCGCGGTGTTGTCGAACCTTTCACCGGAATCCTCCATGAGTTTTCTTGTATCCTGTCCCTACCGTCTCCCCGAAGGGGATGGAATTGAGGTCAGGAGGAGATTTCGTGAGACTATGGGTCGGAATCTGGGGCAGACGCTTGGCCGCATTTATGGCCAAACAAGAGGGCAACGTTTTCATCGAAAACGGGATTTGGATAATAATAGTCGTTCTGGCGATGATTATCCCCATCGAGGCGTTGCGCAACGCGTTGGTCAATGCTTTTGGTCAAATTACCAGCAATCTGAACACCATTCCATAAAGGGCAATGCTTTTTTGGAAATAGTACTGGTTCTTCCTTTATTTTGGTTGCTTATTTCCGGTTTAGTGGGCACATTTCAATATATTGCGGAGAGTTATGGCGTGGGTCAAGCGGCAGAAGCGGGAGTGGTCGCCCTAGCCAGTGGTGCGGCGGTAACGGTGGTCCAGCATGACGTCGTGCAGGTACTCGCCCAAGAAGGGTACAGTACGGTGGGACTGACGCTGACGACTACGGTGGGAAGCCCGGTGGATTCGGTCAAAGTGGTGCTGCCATTTCATTTCACGGGGCTCATGCTGCCGATGTCGGTGGGGGCCATTCGGACGAGTCCCGTGATCGCGACAGGTGGTGGGGGCAATCCGGGATCGTGGTGGTAGTGTGCTAATCTGGGCGATGATATTGATATTGTTGTTGAGTGTGTTGATTCCCTTGGCATTGGATGCGGGTATCTTGATTAATGCCCAAGGCTCGCTACGCGACGCGATGAATAATGCGGCATTAGCCGCGGAAGCCGATTATTTGGACAATCCGGTGACTTACACCCGCATGGTGAATGCGTCATTGAACGAACCCGTCTTTACCTTGCTGTCGTTCCATGTGCGCAACAAGAAGATTGTCGCCACCGGAGAGATGGTGGTGTCAGTACCGTGGTTAGGTAATGTGCCGGTGAAAGCAACGGAGGGATGAGGGGCTTTGTGCCCCTCATCCCTCATTGTCCGTCAGCCACCGTCAGGGATGGAAATTCTTTTGCAATGACATACAGATGGTAAACGGGGCTGGCATTATGGACATTCCTGAAAAAGAGGCGGTTTTTCTCCTGAACTCACGAGAAAAGATTCATCCGGCATGGACAATGCGGACTGGAAGATGGATTTTGTCGGAATGACGCCGAATTATCGCCACCATGGTGGCGTGAGACCAAGTTAACGGGGCAACGGAAAGGAGTGCGCCGGTAAAGGGATGGATCTGTTCCGGCAATGCGCCGGTGGCATGTTGCTGTTTCAATGCCCACTGTACATAATCGACACCCGTGTCACGGTCGCCCTCTTGAAATGCCCAATCGGCCATCCACAAGGTGGTAATAATCCATGGATTGCCGGGGATGTTTTCTGATCCTGGGGGCGACAAGTAGCGGTCGCCCTGGTATCGGGCGATGCCCCCTATTTTAGTGGGGACCCATAATTTCGCATTGAGCCAACGTCGGGTGGCAATAGAGCGATGGTCCGTTGGACCGATAATATCGAACAGACGAATGGCGGCAATGGAAGCATCTGGGGTAGGGTCCATATCCAGTAGTTCGGACTCATCCACCGACACCCCGCGCAGGAAATGTCCAAGGTTAGCAGAATACAGGTATCGTTCTAGCCCTTGAGTGAGGGACTGCGCCGTATCATGGAAAAGTTGGCCCATGGGCTCGCCCAAAGCTTCTGCCATGACCGCAGCACCCCGTAGAGCGCCAATGGTAGCAGCCGTAGACCATGTGAATATGCCATACCGTTCTTCCCACAGGTCCCAACTGGGCTTGGGCAAACCCAGGTCAGGATACACATAGTGCGCTAAGAAAACCGATGCTGGCTGAATAAGGCTCTCCCAATACTCGCGCACGGTATCTACGTCACCGGTTCGCTCCAAGTATTTGCCGAATAGGAAAATCACTAAAGCCGTTTCATCGGTTTGGATCGGAAGTTTGGGTTCTTCGCCTTGAATCCAGGGGTGCCAGCTCGAACCGGCCGAACCATCGGGGTTATATTTATGATAGAAATAGCCACGGCGGCTGAGGGTGCGTGCGGCAAAGCCAAAATACTGCCTGCTCACTTCCGGATATCCGGCATCCAGCATTGACAAGGCGACTAATGCGGCGTCCCGAGGCCAGACGTAGGCGTAGTGATCACGGTTGTACTGCATAATGTCCGAGTCCAGGGCTGCAATGATTCCCCCTGCATGATCTCCAAAAGCACGACAAAATACTAGAGACCGGGCATAGGCATTGCGGACGTCCTCGGGAACCGATTCCGGTAAGTGGCCACGGCGCAGCCAATGCCTCCAATATGACTCAGTACGTTCTAAGAGTCTGCCGGGAGAAATGCTTAACACTTTATGATGGAGTGTTTCTACGGCATCCCGCGTGTCGCTCGCTACAAGCCAGAAATATAGTTGGCTATGGTCCATGGCTGGTACGGTGACTCGCACGCTCATCACAGAATCCACCGATCCCTGCACAATCGGATTTTTTTCCAAACGTCCATCCTCGGCGTCACGCCAGGTTCCTTCATGCCCATTAAAGCGCTTGACGCCACAGGACCACTGATGCATCGAAGAATGCGGCCCATTGCCGCCGATCACGACGTGCCAATTTTTTTTATAATGATAGAGAGCTTGCAATTCCGGGTTAAACAGCACGGTATCGCCCACTTCGGTTTCTCCCAGAGACAAGTCGGTGTGGAAAAATACGCGAATTTCCCTGGGACTGTGCGAAAGGTTGCGGATTTCCACCTGCCGGATCCAAATGTTGTCCGAAATGGTGACCCCATCTTTAATGACAAGGGTCACCCCCAACGACGGACTTTCTAAGGTGGTAAGGGCGACTAGAGTGTCGGGCACGTAGTCTTGTTGCACGGTCCAAGTTTTGGCATCGTGCACCCAACTAAAGGAGTCATCGACTTGCACACCGAACCGGCTCGGATAGCCATTAGCATGATTCCATTGGCCCACATGAGGAAAATACAAGTCACGCATGGCCATGGTATCGTCAAATCCAATCGTCAGATGTCCGTTGCCTATAATTATTGGGCGGCTCATAAGGTATCCTCACCTGTCATTTCGCGGGTTCGACGTAAAAGCCATTCATATTCCCGTTCAATTTTTCTTCCAACCGATATCCAATTCCAGTTTTCAGACAACCGACTCGCCTCATGGCCTAATTGGCGCCCCAATGCCGGATCGTTACAAAGAGATTGAACGGCCATAGACAGTTCGTTGGCTGTGGACACTTGCAAACAGTTGCTGTATGGCTCTGCAAATTCTTGATAGCCTTTTGCAGGACCTAACACGGTGGCCATCCCGCTTGCCATGGCCTCTAGTGCGGTCAATCCAAAAGGCTCGAAGCGAGATGGCAATACCGCCACCTGAGCGGTTTGGATATAGCGCGCCAAAGTCTCATCGCCTACCATTCCCGGTGCGTGCACATTGTGCGTCCAACCTTGCAACTGTATCAGACTCCTAATCTCTTCCTGCATGGTTCCGGTGCCGCACAAAATGGCCTGGAACTGCGGATTTCGACTTATTAAATCAGAAAGTGCGACTAAAAGCCAATCTATACCCTTTTCTTCTTCCAGGCGCCCAAAATATAACAAGTCTGGAAACCCCTTGGGGCTTAGGGAGACATCTATGCTAGGGAAAGAAACACCGTTGCCGATGATGGTGTTGCGGTTAGCATCAGGAAGGTGTCCGTAAAAAATCTGAGCTTGGCGCAACAAGAATTGGCTGACCCAAATATGCCGATCTCCCGTTGCTAATACCATACGTTCTTGGGCAGTCAATTGCGCATTGAGCGGACGGGATAAATAATGGGCGTAGGCTATGTAAAGAGTGTGCCAGGTGATTACTAACGGGCATCCCCATCTCAGGGATAACTGGTGCGCTCGGTCCCAAAGTCGAGGGTCATGCACGTGGATCACCGTGGCGCCGACAGGATTGGGTGATTGAGATTTTTCGACATCGTCCAGTGACCACACGTGATAGGGAAGCGGGTAATCTGATTGGTAGGGCGTCGCCACGTGCACTTGATGTCCTCGGGAGACTAGATAGCGCGCCAATCGATCGACATGGCGACCTAGCCCTCCAAGAAAATACGGGGGGACTTCGGACGAGAATAGCCAGACCGTAAAAGGGTTTGGTGCTGCTGGACCGTCCAAAACAGGAACCCAGTCCCAGTGAGCGGAAGTGGGACTGACCGACCCTTGATAGCCGTAAATGCTGGAGATCATGAAGTCAATGCGTCCATGATGCGGGTTTCGTCCGAGAGATCCGGCAATAGAATTTCCGGGTGATGTTTGGCGAGATCATCGAGCGAATAGGGACCGCTGGCTACTCCGATGCTCCGAATATGATTGAAGCGGGCGGCATCGATATCGAGCGGAGTATCCCCAATCAGGGTGATTCGGTCAGGACTGATATGATAATGGGACGTAGCGGCCTTTATCGCGCCTGCAATGACATCACGGCGGCTTGGCCCGGACTCTCCAAAGCCACCGACGGGAAAAAATCCAGCCAGACCGAACTGGGCCAGTTTTAAATATCCGGTGGCCTTGAAGTTTCCAGTGCCGAGCGCGAGATATAATCCTTCGTATTGCAGACGGAACAAAATGTCTGGCAAACCGGGCATGACATAGCCGGGCGCTTTGTCCAATTCTATTTGAAGATTGGTCAAAAAAAGTTCTTTAAGAGCTAGCCAATCCTGGTCTGACATGGGGAGCTGATGGCGTTGGGCGGCTTGTTGGATGAGAGCCAGGTCCGTTTCACCCGCGAAGCTGACGCCTGAAAAGGCGTCAGATATTCCGTGATAGGTGGCAAAGGCGTCTTCCAACGCACGTCGTCCGGCGCCTTTAGCGTTCAACAAAGTACCATCAATATCGAAAATCACTAGATTGGTCATAGGGTGCTCCCTTTCAATTTTAAAGATCCGTGAGATGCTGGCTCAGGAGACGTTATTTAAGGTGTGTATGAAAATCTGCAATGCGATAGAGCAAGCCTTCAAGGACGCGATCCCAATGATATTGCCGGGCGGTTTGTGGCCCATGGCGACGAATGCTGGACGCTAAAGCGGGTTGACTCATCAGAAGCAGTCCATGATGGGCCATTTCGTCAGCATCGTCGGTATCTACCACTAGAGCGTTATAGTAGGGGACGACATAGTCTTCGCCAGTGGCGCCGGTGATGGCTACGCCTCCCTGTGCCATCACCTCTAAGCCAACCAGTCCAAAAGGCTCCATCCCGGAATTGGCCAACACCGCATCCGAATGATGATAAAGACCGCGAAGAACAGGATCTGGGATGCGGTTAACCACTTCTATTATGTCACCGGAACTAAGGGACAGATCTTCTTCCCACCCCGGGCGGTAGGATACCGTGTCCCAGCGTAGCCCACGGTGCCGAGCGTGCATGCGGACCCCTTCACCATAGGATTCCATTCCACCGCGAACGATGGCTCTGGCAGCGATGGTTTGGGCCTTAAGCGATGCAATAGCGTCGATGGCCATCAGCCATCGTTTGTCGGGGTCAAACCGAGCAACCTTTAACAGCGTGATATCAGCCCGGAGAGCAGGCAGAGGATTTTTAGACGGGGTTGCATCATAAGCGTCGTGAGACAGGCCGTTGGGGATCACTGTGGGATTCACTTGGTAGTTCCACATTGTGTGTTTCATAAATCGACTTACGGTGGTCAAATGTGAGACAAATGCCAGCCTTGGCCAATTGATTTTTTCAAATCCGATGATGTTGTTGGCGTTCCATACCAGAGTAGCATGATGACGCAAGGCATGGAGCCACAGATGATCGCTGGTTTCCACCAGGGCTGGAACGGTTTGCCAGTCCTCTGCCATGATCACCAGGCGCTTGTGTTGTGCCGCAACATCAGACACCATCGCGGCGGCGAATTCAGGAAAAGTAGCCGTTAAGTGATCTAGTTTTTCCTGTTCTCCGTGGTAGACTCCTAAAGGATATTTGTGGCTGAGATGTTGCCCCCAACGATACAGGCGCAACGAGCCTCTATCCTCAGTGGAAGGCAAGTTCGGATCACCAAAAAACACCATATGGGTGTCAAACCCATGCTCCGCTAGGGTGTGAGACAAGCCCGCCATGCGAACGCCGAGACCGCCTGCCAATGAATACGGATCGGGCCCTTCAAATGACAAAAGAAGAAATGCCGTGTTTTCGGGTTGAATCGGGATCATGGGCGGGCCTCCGATGGGTTTAAACCATTATAAGCTGCCGCATCGATGAACCAATGCACCTGGCCATCAGTGGGATGGACTTGGGACGCGGGAAGTCTGGGGGCGCCGCCTGTCAACACAGAACGCACAATCTCAGCTTTGGATGCGCCAGTCACTAGAAACGCACAGTGCCGCGCTTGGTTAATGGTCGACAGCGTAAAGGTATAACGCCAAATGTTTTTGTCCGGCACGAACACGTGCTCGATCCATCGCGTGCTGCGCAAAACGGGAGAGTCAGGGAATATTGAGGCGGTGTGTCCTTCGGGACCCAACCCCAGCAAGACCACATCCAGTTGGGGGATAAACTCTGCCGAAAGAGGTACTGATTGCACGAGCACGTCCTGCATCACGCAGAGCGCCATCGCGGGGTCGAGTTCGGTGCGCCAGCGGCCTACAATCCAGGGCGGTGTATGCAGGCATTGCAGGAGGGCTTGGTCGACCATGTGGTAATTGCTCTCGGCATGGGTCGGAGGCACGTCGCGCTCATCCCCGAAAAACAGTGCGGTTTTTTGCCATGGCATTTTGTCTTGCCACGCCTCTGAAGCTAACAAGGCATATAGTTGTCTAGGCGTACTGCCGCCTGAGAGAGCCCAACGGAAAAAGCCGCGCTGATAAACAGCTTCGGCAGCGCGCTCCACCAGCCACTGGGCCAAATCGTCGATTACCGCCGATGGATCGGGATTGTAATGCAGTTCTACCTGATCAGGCATCGGTCAAGCCTCCTTGTGATTTTTGAGCATCTAGCAAACGAATGAGGGCGGATGAAAACAGCATGTCGTGACCCCGGTTCAAAAGGTGTTGCAAATCTTCTTGGACGGTAGAAGACACTCGATGTTCGCTGACGTTTGATACCCGGGTATGCCCCTGGTACACCGAACTATGCAGTTCTGTGGAGGTGATCGTCGTGCTTACCCGAAACTCTTTCCAAGTCGCCTCGAAGGTGGTGGCTGGTCCAGAGCGGAGATGAATGGGCACAGGCCCTAGGTCAGTTTCTAGCTCTACCGGGATTTGCTCTGCGTTAAACACTAAGGACCAGCCAAAACGGCTCGCAAGCCAGGCTAACCACCATACCCAATCGGCGCAGGCAGGGTCCAGCAAAGAAATTTCGATGGATTGGACGTGCACTAAGATTTTGAGGATTTCCGGCGTATCTGCCAATTGTGCCCAATGGTGTCGCAAGTCGCGAAATCTTTGCCAACTCAAATCATCGACACGCATCTGGTGGGCGATTGCATTCTTCAAACTGGGCAGCCATTCTCGCCAGTCGTGGTCGGCTGTGTTCAGTACTAAATGAGTAAATCCGCTGGCACTTAAGAGGTCCCAGCGGAAGTCGGGATCTGGAGGACGGCCAAGCCACCATAGATATGCCGGCAGGCCCGATCGGACCAACGGTTGTAGAAAATCAATCCAATGGTTGGACAGGCTCCCTTTAAGATTCATTTCGATACATTCGGAAAACAAAATGGGCGTTTCCGCTCCTGGCCGCTCTGCAATGGTGGCTGAGATAGTGACATCGACCCGCGCCGCCCCGCTTGGAGTCGCGGGGTTGATAACGAGTATCCGGCAGGGATGGTTTTTCCCCAGTTCTTGCGCCATCAGGGCCCAATTAGGAGATGATGCCCCTTTGACATATAGACCCAGAGTCAATACGGTCGCAACTACGGGTTTGGTGCCCCCCAGGGCTTCGGGCACCACAACCGACATGGCCTTGAGCAGGGAAGGGCCATCGAGGTTGTCTGCCGACCATGAAATTGTTTTTGGAATGGCCATTGCATGTCTCCCTTACCATCGTCTTCAGTGCGCTTTGATTACAAACGCGGTGCTCCGGGGCTAAGGCCGACGCCAGCGAAATCCATCCCGGGACACCAATTGATCGGCTTCGGGCGGGCCCCAACTCCCGGACTCATAGGTAGGTACGGGATTTTTGGCCCGGGCCCACCCTTGCAGAATGGAAGTGACCAAAGTCCAGGCCGCCTCCACTTCGTCTTTGCGGGTAAATAGGGTGGAATCGCCAATCATCGAATCGAGCAACAGGCGTTCATAGGCTTCGGGGGCTGCGTCAGCAAAAGAGGTGCCGTAGAGAAACTCCATGTTCACGGTGCGAATTCTCACCACGGGGCCCGGAACTTTTGCACCAAAGCGCAGTGCAATACCCTCGTCCGGCTGGATTTTCAACGTCAGCACATTCGGTTCCAGTTCGGGCGTGGCGGTCTGGCTGAAGAATCGATGGGGAGCGGTTTTGAACTGGATAGCGATTTCTGTGGCTCTTTTGGCTAAACGTTTGCCGGTGCGTAGGTAAAACGGCACACCAGCCCATCGCCAGTTGTCGATTAAAAGCCTTAAGGCGACATAGGTATCGGTGCGGCTGTCCGAGGCAATGTCGGGCTCGTCCAGAAAGCCTGGCACCATGGTGCCGTCAATCAATCCGCTGTCATATTGCGCTCTTACGGTGTACTCAGCCACATCTCGGGTCGTGAATGGCCGAATCGCGCGCAAAACCTTCAACTTTTCATCGCGCACCGCGTCGGCCTCGAAAGCCACCGGCGGCTCCATGGCGATAAGCGACACCAATTGCAGCATATGGTTTTGCACCATATCGCGAATGGCGCCCGCATTGTCATAGTAGCTTCCTCTTCCTTCCACTCCGAGGGATTCCGCCACTGTAATTTGCACGTGGTCAATATATTGATGGGTCCATAATGGTTCGAAGATGCCATTGGCAAATCGGAAGACCAAGATATTTTGAACCGTTTCTTTTCCTAAATAATGATCAATGCGAAAGATTTGCCGTTCATCGAAGACCTGATGCAATTGGGTATTGAGGTCCTGCGCTGAATGCAAATCCCGGCCAAATGGCTTTTCGACAATCACTCGCACCCAGTCGGTGTCCTCGACGGGTCGATTCAGTCCCGCGTCGCCTAAGTGCTGGGCAATTTTAGGATAGAAGCTGGGTGGCGTTGCCATGTAGAACAGATAATTATGAGGAATGTGTTGACGCTTTGAAATTTGGCCTAGAATGTCTCGCAACTGGACATATGCCTGGGGATCGTCGAAATTCGCTGTAATATAGTGAATTTCGTCGGCAAACCGCGAGAATTCGTCGGCTTCCCAGGGACGGCGGGAAAATTGGCGAATGGCACTTTCGACTTCATGGCGAAACTGATCATCCGAGTAAGGCTGTCGGGCAATGCCGACAATGTTGAAATGGTTGGGTAACCAATGATCGAGCAATAGGTTGTACAACGCCGGAAACAATTTACGATGCGCCAAATCACCGGCTGCACCGAAGATGACTAATGTAAAGGGTTGGGGACGGCGTCCATCGACGAGCCCCTCCCGTAATGGATTTATCAATGGTGTGTCGACTGCCACAGGGGTCACTCCTTTAGGGAAGCAGATGCCGTCCCCGATCCTTCCGATGTTACTCGGGTTTAATTGCATGACCGCCGAACTCATTGCGCAAGGCGGCGATCACTTTAGCACTGTAGGACTCGTCTTGCCGTGATTGAATGCGGGAAAGCAGAGCCATTGTAATGACCGGAGCAGGCACGTTTTCGTTAATAGCTTCGGCCACCGTCCACCGTCCTTCGCCTGAGTCCTCCACAAATCCCCGAATATTTTTCAAGTCGGGATTTTTGCCATAGGCATCGGAGAGCAGTTCCAGCAACCAAGATCGCACCACGCTGCCATGCTTCCATAGCTCGCTGATAGCAGGCAAGTTGAGATCAAACTGCGATTCTTGCATCACTTCAAAGCCTTCGCCATAGGCGGCTAAAAGGCCATATTCAATGCCGTTGTGCACCATCTTGACAAAATGTCCTGAGCCGACTGGACCTGTGTGCAAATACCCATCGGGTGGCGCCAAAGTCTTAAAAATCGGCTCAACATAGTGTACAGCGTCGTCGGGACCTCCTACCATCAGGCAATAGCCGTTTTTTAGACCCCAAATGCCGCCACTGGTTCCCGCATCACAAAATGATACGCCTCGTGCCTTGGATAGTTCCGCGCGGCGCATCGAATCTCGGAAATTGGAATTGCCTCCGTCGATAATGATGTCCCCCGGGGAGAGTAGGTCAAGCAAAGTGGTGATGGTTGTTTCTGTGGGGTCCCCCGACGGCACCATGACCCAAACCACACGGGGCGCGCTCAAAGCATCGACCAACGCGCCCAAGGTCAGGCAAGGGCGGGCGCCTAATGCGCCGATGCGCTCCACGGCCTTCGAATCGCGATCGTACACGGCCACATCATGTTTATCCTCTATCATCCGCTCGACCATGTTGCCGCCCATGCGGCCGAGCCCTACCATGCCAATTTGCATCACTTGCACCTCACTTTACTACGAATGTTTGCACTGTTTTTTCTAGTTGTCCCAAGATCTCGGAAGGGTCTTTAGGCACTACGATTCGAAGAACACGGCGTCCGTGACTGGCTAGCGATTGGAAATCGCCTAAAGCTTGAGCCAACAGCAAGGTTTTGAAGTCAAAACCTTCGGTGGGTACCGCCAGTTCGGGACCATAATCAGCCACTAACTGCAAAAACAACCCCTGATTGGCTCCACCCTTAAATAGTTGGCCGGTACTATGAAGGAAACGCGGGCCAAAACCCAGCGCAGTGGGCAGGCTCGTCACGGCTCCGATGGCCTGTCGCAATTTTTGCAACTGCAGCCAATGATCTGGCGAGGGGTCCATGTAGGCCATTAGTGACACAAAATCCCCTCGTTGAGCGAGGGCTAGCCACTGGGCCACGGCGCCTTTCAGATCAGTCGGGCTCAACGTAAACCCGTGATGGGCGATGATGAGGTCGTGGTCTGAGAAACTGTCTTCGGTTGCAGGCAGTCTCCCTTCAGACTGATATTGCGCCAGCACTTGCTTGGTGTTTTCTTTGCTTTCCTGAACATTGGGCTGGTCGAATGCATCGATTCCCAAGAGGCTCCCGGCCACCGCCGTGGCAAACTCCCAACGGAAGAACTCTCCTCCTAAGGCCATGACATCCGGCAACGGCAACAGCAACACGGGGTGGTCCAACTGGCTAAGGGCACTCCACAAGCGTTCTAATTCGGGATCTCGGTGTTCATGGGACACGTAGCCCACAAAAACCCGATCAGAGGAATATTGATGCGGCATCATCAAGGGTTCATGCGCTATCGGAATGAGTCCAGTGCCTTCCTTGCCAGTAGACTCTGCGAGTAGTTGTTCAATCCAATCGCCGAGTTGTCCGATTGAGCCCGGGATCATCAACGTGACCTTGTTGCGTCCGGCTCTGGCCAACGAACCCAGCACTGCGCCGAGGTAAGCACCCGGATTGGATTCAGGTTCGGGCTGATGGCAGGCCTGCATCATTTCTTGACTACGCTCTAACAGTGCGGTGGTGTCTACCCCCGACAAGGTGGCGGGCACCATTCCAAACCAGGAGAGGGCGGAGTAGCGGCCGCCAATGTCGGCGGGATTTAAGAAGACCTCGCGAAACTTGCGCAATTGCCCTTCTTGGGCGAGTGTCGTGCCAGGATCGGTAATAGCTACGAAGTGGGGAGCCGGATCTAAGCCGTGCGCCACCACCACTTCCCAAAAGTAGCGGTAAAAGGCATTGGGTTCGGTCGTGGTGCCGGATTTGCTGGCGACGATGAAAAGGGTTTGAGCAATCGGCAATGCCCTGGTTAGGGCTTGGATGGTCACCGGATGGGTGGTGTCTAAAATATGCAGCTTTAATCCTGCAGCGGTGGGAAATGCGTGGGCCATCACATCTGAAATCAAACTGCTGCCACCCATGCCGAGCACCACCACATCGGTGTAGCCTTCCTGTAACAAGGTGTGTCTAAGCTTTTCCAGTCGAGGTGCGTCCTTTAAGACGGCATCGGCGACGTCGAGCCAACCCAATGCATTCTTGATTAGACGTTGGTGATCGGCATCCGATTTCCAGAGCGAGGCATCATGCTCCCAAATGCGTTCTACGGCGCGTTCCTGGCTCAAATGCATCAGTGCGTCATGGGTCACGGCGGGCAGGCTTGCCAGTTTTCCGGGCTGTTTTAAAGATAACAAATGCGCTCTTTTGCGTGCTAGACCGCGATACAGAGTCACAAACGACTGCTCGAAACTGGCAACGCCGTCTGTCAACAGTTGGGCAGTTACCGCTGCCATGGAGATGCCGTGGTCTTCAAGCGATGCGATCACCTGCTGGGCCTGGTCAAGATGTTGGTCGATGGTGCGTTCGGCATGCGCGTGGTCGAGTACGGCGCTGACGGTTTGTGGCGGGAGAGTGTTGACAGTATGAGGACCGATGAGCGATTCCACATAGAGCAAATCGGGATAAGCTGGGTTTTTGGTGCTGGTGGACGCCCATAAGGGGCGTTGAACCATGGCTCCGGCCTCTTTCAGCTTGTCAAAGCGGGGAGTTTGGAACTTCTCCTCGAACAATTTGTAAGCTAGTTTAGCATTGGCCACAGCAGCTTTGCCTGCCAGGTCTTTGGGCAATCCTTGCTGAACAATCATTTGATCCACGAGCGAGTCGACACGGCTGACAAAAAAGCTGGCGACTGATGCTATGCGCTCAATGGATTGATTTTCCGCCTTCCGATCTTCAAGGCCGGACAGATAGGCTTCAATGACTTGGTCGTACGACTCCAGGCTGAATATCAGTGTCACGTTGACGTTGATGCCGTCATGAATTAGTTGGCGAATGGCCGGGATTCCTTGGGGAGTCGCTGGCACTTTGATCATGATATTGGGGCGTCCCAATGTGTAAAAGAGGCGGCGCGCCTCGCGGATGGTGGATTCAGTGTCAGCAGCCAGCGTGGGAGGCACCTCGATGCTGATATACCCGTCCTCTGCTTGAGTTCTGTCATATACTCCGCGCAGCAAATCGGCGCCGTGCGCGATGTCATCCATCGTTAAGGCATCGTAGATTTCGTCCAAAGTCTTGTTTTCGGACACGAGCTGGCTAATCGCAGCATCGTAGTCGGATGAGCCATTAATGGCTTTTTCAAAAATGGTGGGATTGGACGTCACTCCACTAATTCCTTGGGCAATCAGATTTGCCAACTCTCCGGATTCAATGAGACCACGGCGGATGTTGTCGTACCAAATGCTTTGCCCCAACTGATTGATTTCCGTTATGGGATTTCCCATTATGAACCCTCCTGCAAGGTTAAGATTCGTGTGCTAGGAGCTGTCTTGCAACGGCTAGCACGTGATCGGTGGTAAACCCAAAATGCTTCATTAAATCTTCAATGGACCCGGAGGCGCCAAATGTATCGAGACCGATGACGGCGCCTCGGGATCCTACGTAGCGATCCCATCCAAAACTCGTGGCGGCTTCGACAGCTAGACGGCGATGCACGTGGGGGGGCAAAACCTCATCCCGATAGCTTTGGGATTGCTCTGCAAACAATTCCCAGCAGGGGAAACTGACCACGCGCGCGCGACGGCCTTCCTGCACCAGTTGAAGATACGCTTCATGGCACAAATTCAATTCAGAGCCTGTACTCATGAGAATAATTTCTGGGTTGTCGCTGTTTTGTTCCAGAATATACGCTCCACGTGCTACTTAGATCGGTAACTCCGGGCTGGCCAAAGTTTTTACCTTTTGCCGGGTTAAGGCGATGGCTACAGGATGATTTTGGTTGGTGAGGGCAATTTTCCAGGCCTGGCTGGTTTCGTTGGCATCAGCCGGACGCATCACATAAAGGTTGGGAATCGCCCTCAAGGAAGCTAATTGTTCAACCGGTTGATGGGTGGGGCCGTCTTCTCCCAATCCAATGGAGTCATGGGTAAAAACGTATATCACCGGCTGCTTCATCAGGGAAGCCAGTCGAATGGCTGGACGCATGTAATCCGAAAAGATCAAAAACGTGGCGCCATACGGATGCAGTCCGCCATGGAGCGACATGCCGTTTAATGCAGCGCCCATAGCATGTTCACGCACGCCGAAGTGCATGTTTTTGCCCGCCGGAGTACCCGCCGAGAACGACTCGAATCCTTCCAAATGGGTGTTGTTGGACCCTGCGAGATCGGCGGAGCCGCCTATCAGCGTCGGGATATGCGGGGCTAAAGCGTTCAACACCTGACCGGACACGGTTCGGGTCTCGTAGGCGGTTCCCACCGCATATTCGGGAAGATCGTCAAAGGCCTGATCGGGGATGGTGTGGGTCATGATTTGATCAAACTCTTGGCTAAGGTCAGGATAAGTTTTGGACCATTCCGATTTCATACGATCCCATGCGGATTCCCACTCATTGCCATTGGCTACCGCTTGGCGCATGTGGCTTAGCACCTCGTCGGGGATGTAGAAGTCTTTGTCGGGTGGCCACCCATACGCTTCCTTGGTCAATCGGATTTCCTCGGCGCCCAAGGGAGACCCGTGCGCCTTGGCGCTGTCTTGCTTATGTGGACTGCCGTAGCCAATATGAGTGCGTACCGCGATAAGACTGGGTTTGGCGGTTTCCTGCTGCGCTCGGCTTATGGCTTTTTCAATGGCTTGGGGGTCGTTCCCATCGCTGACCCGCTCGGTATGCCAACCGTAGGCATCAAAACGCGCCAGCACATCTTCGGTAAAGGCAATTTCGGTATTGCCTTCAATGGAAATGTGGTTGTCGTCGTAGAGATAAATGAGTTTGCCCAAACCTAAATGGCCTGCTAATGAGCCAGCTTCCGCACTGATGCCTTCCATCAAATCGCCATCCGATACGATCGCATAGGTATAGTGATCCACGATGGGAAAGTTGGGGCGGTTATAGCGAGCGGCAAGAAACCGTTCGGCGATGGCCATGCCGACTCCGGTGGCAAACCCTTGGCCGAGCGGTCCGGTGGTGGTCTCTACGCCGGCGGTGTGTCCATATTCTGGATGACCGGGCGTTTTGGATCCTAATTGTCTGAACTCTTTAAGGTCCTCCAGGGTTAGATCGTATCCGGTCAAGTGCAGCAATCCATATAACAGCATGGAACCATGACCTGCGGACAGGATGAATCGGTCGCGATTGGTCCAGTGCGGGTTGTGCGGGTTATGTTTTAGAAAACGGGTCCATAACGTATAGGCGGTGGGTGCCGCGCCCATAGGCAGGCCAGGATGGCCTGACTTTGCCTTCTCGACCGCATCCATGGCCAGTGTGCGGATGGTATTGATTGACAATAGATCTAAATTGCTATGATCCATGAATTCCTCTCCTTAATTGGCTATTGGCGGAAAAGAAGCAGTTCCGGGAGTACTGTGTGTAATTTCCCACGGCTTATACGCCTGTGGTGTCTAAGAAGAATTGTAGTCGTCCTTGTCGGGAATGGCAACTTCGCCCATTATAGAGATCAGTGGCGACTTCGGAGGAGGATGTGGCGCGGATGGCATACTTTGCGGGCGTTGATATTGGAGGCACTAAAATTGCCGTGGGTCTTGGTACAGAAAATGGTAAAATATTACTAGAAGAACGATTTCCCACTGCTGAGGTAGAACGCGGCGATGAAGGATTAACTAGAATAGCGGCTGTGGTGCGTGAATTGTGCGATCGCCAACAGATAGCCGTGCGTGATTTGGCAGCGGTCGGCGTGGGTTCTCCGGGTCCTTTGGACCATGGTACTCTGCTGCGCACCGCTAATTTGCCGCTATGGGAAGGGATAAATCTGTCCGCGGGTTTGCATAACCTCTTGCAAATACCCTGCCGTGTGGAAAATGACGCTACGGCTGCCGGGATGGGCGAGTGGATGTTTGGGGCCGGCCGTGGCGTGAACGATATGGTCTACGTGACGGTATCGACAGGAATTGGGGCAGGCTTTATCGCCAATGGCCAATTATATGGTGGAGAGCAAGGCAATGCTGGGGAATTGGGGCACGTGGTGATGGAGCCAGGGGGGCCCTTGTGCCACTGTGGGAACCGGGGATGCCTGGAAACTTTGGCATCGGGCACTGCCATTGCCCGAATTGGTCAAGAGCAGAAAGAAAACAGCCCATACCTGCGTGCGGTCGACCGAGTAGACGCGCCCACCGTGTTTGCCGGAGCAAGGGCTAAGGATGACGTGTGCCAAAAGATTATCGACGATATGGCGCGCAATCTGGGCCGCGGCCTGTCTTTTTTGGTGAATCTGCAGAATCCCGCCCGCATCGTGTTAGGTGGGGGGGTTATGGAAAACGGCGATATGCTGTTGCCCATGGTCATAAAGTATACGGAAAATTACAGCATGCCGGCGCTTTTTAAAGCGGCAGACATCGTATTGGCAGGACTGGGCCAGGACTCCGGTCTGGCAGGCGCGTTGGCGGTCGCGCTAGTCGCGCGTATTTAGGCGCGACCGCTAAGCGGTGCCAACGCGCCGAGTTGGATCGCCCGCTCTGCTGCAGCCGAGAGGGCGGATTCCATGATGTTTTGCCATCCTTTGGATTGCAACACGTCCAACATGGCTTCGGTGGTGCCGCCTGGCGAAACCACCCGGCTGACGATGTGCTCCAATGAATCGTGAGATTCTGACAATGCGAGTTCGCTGGTGCCCAAGACCATCTGCAGAGCCAACTGGCGGGCCACGTCAGGCTCCATTCCAAATTTAATGGCGGTATCGACAATCGATCGCAAGAATACCAAGACATATGCTGGTCCGCTGCCAAAGAGCGCAGTCATTGGATCGAGCAGGGATTCTGGTGTCTCCGTGGTTTGGCCCAATTCATGCAAGAGTTCGAGGACAATTTGCCGATCAAGGGAATTGACACCATCAAAGGCAACCCCGGTCACCGAACGTCCTACTTGAGAGCAAATATTGGGCATGGTGCGCACGATGCCGCTGGCAGGCAATATCGTGCGGATTTGTGCAATGGTCACACCCGCGGCCACCGACAGCAAGACGCGAACTCCGGGTGATACCTGGGCGACGTGCTGCAACGCTTGGACTGCGTCCTTTGGTTTGACCGCAAGAACTACGATATCAGTGTCCTTTAGGCATTGGTCGTCTTCAGTCACCACACGCATAGCTGCTTGACTCCAGCCTTTGACTCGGTAGCGTTCGGACCGCGCGAGCACTTGGAGTCCCGCAATGTGTGGGGAAGTCATCCATCGAGTGACTAATGCGTGGGATAAATTGCCTGATCCTACTATAACAACGTGAGCGCCCTCCATGGTTTTACCCCCTTTTTATGAGATGTCAAGACATAAAAAATTCCCGCGCGCCTAAGGACGCATCGGGATCACGTGGTACCACCTTAGTTATAGAGCCAGGCTCTATCACTTGTATGCCCTGATAACGGAAGGCTGCCGCCGTGTTGGGGGACTCAAGAGCTGGGACAGCGCACAGAGTATGCGGCCTTTCACCATGCGCCGCTCGCTGGGATGATTGTCTCGTTCGCTACAGGCTCTATCATCGTCAGAGGAGTCGATGAAATTTTATGCATAGTGTACGCTTGCATTTTTTAGGTGTCAAGTGCGAAACGCAATGAAAATAGGACCTCAATCTATTATAGCATTTATTGATACAACGAACTTTGTGCTAGCATATGGCTATGAAACTTGCCAAATACCCTTATCCTGTGTGGCCGTGGCAACAGCAGCAAGGTTTTCCCTGGCCCAGACTTCAGTTCCAATGGTGGCAAGAGCCGTTCGCCTTAGATTGTGGGGAAGTCTTGCCCGAGTTACTAGTGGCCTATGAAGAATGGGGCCAAGCTGATCGTCCGGCCATCGTGGTGTTTCATGCGTTGACCGGGGATAGTCATGTGGCCCGCCACACCTATGCGGATAGTCCGGGCTGGTGGGACGGCGTTGTAGGCTTTGGCAAGGCGATCGATTTGCATCAATACCATGTTGTGGCCAGCAATGTGCTAGGCGGTGCAATGGGGACCACCGGGCCTAGCTCTAGTACTATCCAGGGTACCCCATATGGGAAGCAGTTTCCCACGATTACCCTTTATGACATGGCCCGTGCTCAACACCGTCTAATTGAAGCTTTGGCGATTCCTTCTCCTTATCTGGTGGTTGGAGGCTCTATGGGCGGAATGATGGCGTTGGCTTATGCTTCGCTTTATCCTGATGAAGTGCGAGGCGTAATGGCGATAGGAGCACCCATCGCCCATTCGCCCTGGGCGATTGCATTTCATACGGTAGGAAAGAATGCCATTTTGGCCGATCCTTTGTTTATGGAGGGTGACTACTACTTAAGCGGCAAAGCTCCCCAGTCAGGACTGTCGTTGGCCCGAATGGCGGATATGATTTCTTATCAGAGTCCTGAATCGATGCAAGAGAAATTTGGACGCTACTATCAAACAGGAGACCGCCAAGAGTTTCAAGTCTCGTCATATTTAAGGTACCAAGGACAAAAGATTCTGCACCGATTTGATGCCAATACTTACTTGCGCTTGATCGAGGCCATGGATCGATTTGACCTCCAAGAGAGGGACATCTCTGGGTTGCGCGGCAAACTGATCTGGATGCTAGGCATCCAGAGCGATGTCTTGTACCCGTGGCGGGAAATACAACTGCATGCCGAACGTCTGCGCTCGCTGGGGGCTGCTGTCCATTATGAGACCTTGGTGGGGTCATGGGGACACGACACCTTCTTAGTGGACCAAGGCGCTACCTCTAAAATCACTTCCAGATTCCTTAGGGCCTGCCAGCGGGCGCAAAAAACTCTGTCATCCGGGATATCCTATAACTCATGAAAACACTCTATAAAATCGTAACCATCGATAACGTAATCTGGGCTACGCATGTGCGATGGGATGACCAGATGTTGGAGTTGTGGGGACGGCCTAATCCGCCCTCGCGCCCCGTTCATCGCATTGTGCCTATGCATCAAATTCGCTATATTGAGTCCGTGGCAACGTTTGAGCGCCGAACACGCCCGCATCGGGGACAGGCGCTTGGGCATATCGGCTTAAATGACAAGGAGCCGCACAAGTCATTAAGAATGAAGGCGGACAATGGTGCATTTGGTCATGCAAGACCGCAACAACGGTTTTTACATAGTGCGTTCAGCAAACGGCAACGACGCCGCCGCTATCGTGGAAATTTTGGCTGAGGTAGGCAGTGAAGGGATTTACATTGCCAACGAGGGCGCATATATGACCGTAGAGCATCAGGCGATAATTTTGTCATCGCTCGATCCGCATACGCATTTGGTACTTGTGGCCGAACAAGACGGCAGCCTTGTAGGGACCCTCGAAATGGTACGGGGAACCTTTCGCAAGAACGCCCACACGGCCAATTTCGGCATGGCGTTGCGGGCCCCTGCCAGAGGCCGGAGAATCGGCGAGGGATTGTTGCGGGCCGCACATCAATGGGCGCAAAGCGAAGGTGTGGAAAAAATTTGCTTATCGGTTTTTTCATCCAATCGGGGAGCCATAGCGCTCTACCAGCGGATGGGCTATCAGGAAGAAGGACGTCGCCGAAACCAATTTCGTCTTGGGGAGACATTGGTCGACGAAGTCCTTATGGCGTGGTATCTTCCACCTCGGTTAACGCACTGACCAAGCCCCAGAATTCATGGTCCTGATCGGGAGCCGCCAAGATGGCAGAAAACGCGTCTGCCGCCGTCTTGCGCATTTGATTGGTGTAGAAGAAAAAGGTTTGTTGGGCTTCAATATCATGGTTCTCGCCTCGCGGCTGATCCCACAGCGAGGCGAATGCCCACGCGTGCAAGACTACGCGCAAATCTTCAACCTGCTGATCCCAAGAGGAATCTATCAATTCTTCCAATATTTCTAGACGCGTTCCAAAAAAGGGCGCTCCGAGAATTCGGTGGGCGATGGCGTGCAGCGCGTTGTCGCGATAGGTTTTATGCCCCTCAGCCCAATTAATCACCATTTGGGGAGGCTCAAGCACGGGACGGTCTTGATAGTTGTGAAGAATCCAGCCAACTCGGACCAAGGCCATGCGCTCATCCACAGTGACATCGGTTTGCGGCAATGCGCCATATAATGTGCCATCGCTGATGTAGTGGGCACTAATCCGCTCCATGAGATTTTGGTCCAGACCAGAATGTACGGGTGTTGGTTCCACGATGAAATAAACCTCCTCAATATTTGTCACCATTATACCCGCAAACGGGCCAACTCATCGACCCTAGTCTCAGGGGTCAGTGAGCGCATACTTTTATGGCTAAAGGAAATGATACTAAAAACTTGTGTAAAACGGTCATAAGGAGGTCAAGCGGGTGAAATGGGGCCAATTATGGGGAGTATTAGCGGCAGTGACCATGCTCACGGCAACGGGTTGTGGAAGCACCGCCAGTCCATCGCATTCCATTAAGCAAGGCGCGAAGAAAACCGTGTCTGATACCAAAAAATCCAGCAAAAAAGTGGATACGGCAGCGAAAAAGGCCGTAAGCAGCGCCAAAAACACTAAAAAGCCATCCAAAAGTTCTTCGGCTCCAACCATACCTTCTGGGAACATTGCGGCTGGGTCAAAACTTTTTGCATCGACTTGTCAGGTCTGTCACGGCAAAGGTGGAGTGGGCACCAGCACGGCTCCCCGGTTGGCGAAACCCTCGCCCGTAGCGTCAAAATTTGTCACCGAGCCGGCATTGGAAGCGTTTATCGCGCATAACATGCCAGCCACCAGCCCGGGATCTCTTAGTCGTCAGCAAGCCTCGAATGCGGCCGCATATGTATGGCACATTGCCGGCAAATAGGCAGTTTAGAGAATAGAAGCCGTCCTTTGGGCGGCTTCTTTTCTTGACATTGGGCAGCATGGGGGTTGTTACCATGACTCCTGTTATCACTAATGTATACGCTCTGGCGGATGCCTCGTGCTATAATCTACCAAGATAAGGCATAGAGGGTGCTTTTAATGCATGCAGAGTATGGTGTCTGGTGGCACAGAAGGTCGCGCGAAACATAAATTAACTCAGCAGTGGCTGTCAAATAATGGTGCGGACAATTGAGTCGAAATCCATGCAAAACAAGGAACTTATAGAATAGAGAAGAGGTGATACAGGTCAATGTCAACCTCGATGCTTTTAACCGTGTGGTCGGGCCTTGGTGTGGCTGCGTGGATTTTATTGGGAGTGGTGATAGATTATCTAGCCGGCGATCTTCCCTGGACTTATCACCCGGTGCGTTTGATCTGCGGCACGGTAAACACATTTGAGCGCGTTGTGCGTTTTGTTTTTCGCACGCGGTGGGGCCTGCGCCTGGGAGGCGCCTTGATCACCCTTGCTATCGCTGGACTGGTGCTGGCAATTATCACTGGGTTGCTGGTGGGGGCGGATGACATATCGGTGTGGGTATTTAGGCTTTTGGTGGTGGTTTTAATTTTTGGCGGGGTCTCGCTTCGGGGGTTAAGCGACTCAGCGCTTGCGGTGTACGCCCCGCTGTTAGGGAGCCACTGGGAAGACGCTCGTTATCATCTGGCCATGATGCTCGGGCAGGACACCTCACATTTGTCCAATCATGACATGGTGCGGGCCACTATTGAAACCGTGACTGCCAACACCTGCAACGGAATTGTGGGACCTTTGTTTTATGGATTTTTAGGAGGACCCGCTTGGCTATGGGTTTATAAGTCGATTAACACCATGAATGCCATGATCGGACGCGTCGACGCGCAATACCGGGACTTGGGGTGGTTCGCGGCGCATGCGGACAAAATCTTCAATTGGATTCCAGCACGGCTTACGGGATGGACAATTTTAATGGCCGCGGGGCTCGAAGGTCGGTTTCGTAATGCGTATCAAGTAATGCGAGAAGATGGCCGTCATCATCCTGTTCCTAATAGCGGGATCTTTGAGGCGGCCATGGCGGGAGCGCTAGGAGTAGGTTTGGGAGGGCCGAACAGTTATGGCGGATTGGTGGCTTTTAAACCCCGGATTGGGAATCCCGAGCGACCACTAGTGCCGCGGATGATCGTGCATGCCGTGACAATTAGCATCCGAGCTACACTGATCTTGCTGATCGGCTTTACAGTGATTTCGGTAATGTGGACGGGGCATTGGCTGTAATATGTCAAAATTCACCCTGAGGCTTATGAGCGATCGGGGTCTAGGGCCGCTGCAGAGTCCGTAATCCAATGACCATCAGACACGTCGACCACGTAGCTTGCGGTGACCCACAGCAAGTTTTCAGGAGTCAAAGCCATCCAATGTTGGTTGTCGCCGAGGCTGAACCAAACCAGGGCGACGTCCAATAGATGGCGGTCCATGAGGATAGGGAATTGATAGTCGCCGGAATTCCATGGCAAACGCGCGCTCGGGCTATGGCAGACCACGGCAATGTCCTGTGGTGACATCGGGCGCACTAACCTCCCAAACCATTGTTGCATTCTGCGCAATCGTGGCGCCCGATCTGGGTTGTGCAACACCCCAAAGGGTCGGTGACTCATCCAGAACAATGTAAAGTCCGCGATTTGGTCTTGGTCTACGCCCAATAGTTCAGCCGCCTGCCAGCCATCGCGGCAAGACGCCTCAAGACGCTCAACCTGCGCGGGCTTGATGCCTAATGAATGCAAATAGGCAATGCGAATTTCTGATTCCATAGTATATCCTTTGGTAGACGAGCTCATGCTATTATAAGCGTAATGAATGATAGCGTACTAGGTCAAGAAATTGGGGTGGACCAGCATTAAAAAATCTCATTTGACCCTGTTGCATCTTTATCCAGACCATATGAACCTCTATGGCGATCGTGGCAATGTGATTGCGTTGGTGCATCGGGCTGGCCGCCGTGGCATTGATGTCGAGGTGGTTGCGGGGGAACTCGGCAAGCCCATTGGGTGGCAACACGTCGACATGGTTTTCATGGGTGGGGGAGAGGACTCGCACCAATCGCGTATAGCGGAAGATTTTCTGTTAAGAGCCCCAGAATTAACCCGCCGACTCGATGACGGTATACCAATGCTAGCCATTTGTGGGGCGTATCAGCTATTGGGCCACTATTATCGCACCGTGGATGGTCAAAAACTACCGGGAATTGGCTACTTGGACGTGACCACTGAACCCGGACGACCCCGTGCCATTGGGGATGTGGTGTGCGAAACCACACTGCCGATTGTGCCCGCCACGCTGGTGGGTTTTGAAAACCACGGCGGGCGTACGTTTTTAGGAAGTGGGGCCACGCCTTTGGCCACAATATACCGGGGACAGGGCAATAACGGGCAGGATCACACTGAAGGCGCAATGAAGCTGCACACTATTGGCACGTATTTGCATGGCTCGCTATTGCCGAAGAACCCCCATTTGACGGATCTCTTGCTATCGTGGGCAGTGGACCCTAGCGGGTCGCTGATGGATCTAGCGCCAATGGACATGTCTTTGGAGATGAAAGCACATGAACTAATTGTGGCACGTGGTGAAAAGGTTCGATAAAATGGTGATATAATGATGGTCAAGAACGTCACGGTCTAAGGGGAAAGGAGTGGTACCCATGGGAGATTTACTTTCGCCGATGCACATTGTTCTCTTGCTTATCGTCGCATTGTTGATTTTTGGACCAAAGCGCCTTCCAGAAATCGGTTCGGGTTTAGGCAAGAGCATACGTGAGTTTAAGGAATCCATGAATCACGTAACATCAACCCAAAAAGACGCGGCTCCTGCGGATTATCCGGTTCAGGCCGTGGTGAAAGACGACAACCAACCGCAATAGAGCTAGATATCGGTTATGAGGAAGACTTTTTTGCCCTCGGGGCGAGAGGTCTTTCTGCCTATAGAGAGGTTTGTGCTAAATATGCGGGTAACAGATTTTATCGGCAATACGCCTTTAGTGCGGCTCCAGCATTTATCCACGCGATATACGGCCGAAGTCTACGCCAAACTCGAATTTTTTAATCCGGGGGGTTCGATAAAGGATCGTACCGCATGGTCCTTGGTCCAGGATGCCGTAAATCGTGGCCAGATTCATTCTGATACGGTTCTCATCGAGGCCACATCAGGGAACACGGGGATTGCGCTGGCGATGGTGGCAGCTGTGATGAGGTTGAAACTGGTGGTCTTTATGCCCGAAGGGCAAAGCATTGAACGCAAGCAGTTGTTTTGGGCTTATGGTGCAACCATCATTGAAACACCCCAAGCCGAGCGTACGCAAGGGGCGATTGACCGGGCTAAAGATCTTGAGCAGCGGATGCCGCATGGATTGATGCTACGCCAACATGAAAATCCTGCTAATCCCCGAATTCATCAAGAGACGACCGGCCCGGAAATCTGGCAAGAAACCCAAGGATTTGTGACGGCCTTTGTAGCCGGGGTGGGGACCGGAGGAACGGTGACGGGCGTCGGCCAATACTTAAAGGAGCAAAATCCTAGCATTCGCATTGTTGCGGTGGAGCCTGCCAGGTCTGCGGTATTGTCTGGGAAACCGCCGGGTTCGCATAAAATTCAAGGAATAGGACCCGGGTTTGTTCCTAAAGTGTTGGATCGCTCTGTTATTGACGATGTGGTGGCGGTACCGGATGAAGGCGCCTTGGAAATGATACAGCTCATTCCACGACAGGAAGGTATTTTGGTAGGTTTGTCATCAGCAGCAGCCTATTGGGCCACGGAGAGTTTACTGCAACAAGGTCTGCGCGGCACGATTGTCATGATGTTTCCAGACTCAGGGGAACGCTATCTCTCTACGGGCATTTACACCCCAACAGATTCTGAATGGGTCAGTTCTTATTTGAAATAGTAGTCAACACCTTTTGACAGCGAATCCGAATCTGGGTATGATGGTAACTGGCTTGGGGGTAGGTGGAGGCCTGGTGCCTTCCTTGGACTTCAAATCCAATGGTCGGCCTCAGAGGTCGACGGTGGGTTCGATTCCCACATATCCCCGCCATCCCTTACGTAGCAAGGATATCCGGGTTTTTGTTGTCGGTGCAAGCTCGCCAAAAACGCCCGCCCACAGCCAGCGGGCCGCAGAATGGGCCGCAGGAAGCCGCGGGACACTATGGGCCGCAATCGCACGATACCGGACGGAGCAAAAAGAGCAAAAAAGACCGTCCCGGAACCATGCCGGAACGGACGGGAAGACGACCACAAAGAGACGACAGGGAAAGACAAGGATGAGACCACGGGCCGCAGGGATGGGCCGCAGGTGCAGGATGGGCTATCCATCCGATAGAGGGAAGAAGAATTCTCTGGCCACCGTCGGGGGATGCCGTCTTGTGAACAACAAACCCCCGTCATACATAAAAAACTAAAAAAATTTTTTCACAGCGGAGTCACACCGGAAGCACGATATGCTACAATTTAGCGAGCTTCATTTCCTGGTATTCTTTTTTTCGAGACTGTGCTTTTTCACCTGATGTTCTCCCTGTAAACCGCTTTCGCTGGATAGAGCCCGCGAAATGTCGACTCAGCTTCCCGGCGCCACCGCCGCACGGCACAGCAGGGGAATGCCTAACGTCTCGCGCTAGCTATACCCAAAGCGCCAAAAGAGCCAATGCACGGCCTGCCCATGGGAGGCCTTTTTTGTGCTGTTTATAGGTTGTACTGACATACGAAAGGAGGTGACCCCCCTATGGGGAGACGCGGACGACCGATTGATCCCGACCAGCGATACCTTTCCCCGCGGCAAACGGCACGGGTGCTCGGCGTATCGGAAGCACTCGTGTATGGAGAAATTCATGCGGGACAAATTCCGCACCGCACGCTCGGCGGGCGCATCTTGATCCCGATCGAGTGGATCCAGAATTTTTCGGGCCAATCAAGCTAAAACGATAATACCGCAAAAGCGGGGACTTTCCCCCACGAGTTGATTTTCGTCTTCTTCCTCCTCTTTTATTTCCCCGCTCTTGATCAAACAAGGGGGACGCATCTATGGCACCACAGGTTGATACTGCGTTGCCATCACGCCCGTTTATCGTCGACGGTATGACGTTTGTCCTGCTGGCCATCATTCTCGCCTCAGTGAAATTCTTCCTGGCACCGCGTTTGCCAGTTGCATCGCCGGCGCGATCCCTTTGGACAGAGGGCCACGAAGGCATTCGGTATTTATGATCGGATAGGGTACTCTTATGGTTTGCCAGCATGATGGCCCTCACCAACCTCGGCCTAACCGGAGCCTTAGCGATGGTCGTGTACCTCATCCAGCATGATTTTCATCTACATTCCGCCCCTGGAGGATTCATATTTGCGGGTGCGGCGTTGATCAGTATGCTGGGTAGTTTAATGACTGCACAGGCCGTAAAATGGTTGGGAACCGTTTGAGCTTTAGTAGGGGCCCTCAGTCTATTGGGCATTGGTATGCTGGGAATGGCCACCCCCGTGCTCTGGTGTTTCTTTGCCGGATATGCCATGACACTGTTCAGTGCGTCTCTCATGAACTCTCCCACCACCTAACCACCAGTACTCGCTGTACAGCTCGCCTGACGGGTTGAGGTGGGGGTTTCCGGGATCGCTCCCGAAAGTTCCTGGTTCTGCGACCATTGCGCGGGAGCCTCTGTCGTCCCGTGTTTTATTGGATCATCCCCAGGCGTGACTTCGGACCGTTCCGGCCCTAGTTTCCGAAAAATTCCTGTGGCTTTGTGAGGCTTAGTCAGCGGATCTCCGGAAAGAAGTTTGGCGATCCCCCGCTTCGCGATCACGACAGCCGCATTGTGGTCCGAAAGCGACGGTAGTAGCGATCTTCTTGCACTTTCGCATTGTAGATGACCCGTTGGCACCCGATCCACTGGAGCAAGATCTGGGCCTGCGCGGGGCTCGGATAGAGACGAAACTTGTACCGGTTCAGCATGACGAAATTGTCCTACGAACAGACGTTCTATTGCTAGCATACCATACTCCTCCTCTTTTGAGGACGAGGGATACGGCCATCGACCCTCTCGGTGCGTCCTATCGGACGCACCCGCTGGACCCCCTCCCGGCTTCGCCGGGGAAGGGGCTGTGCGAAAATGCATGATAGCGTCTTCGGCCGTATCTCCTGTAGCAAGACACTGTACGGCATCAGAGTACGCTAAAAACTCATGAGAATCCGGCGATTGCTCCACTATAATGGTCAAGGGAAAATTCATCGTCTAATCCTCCTCTGCGGTCGTATTATATCCAATTATCCGGTGTTTGGTATAGAAAAATTTGGGATAGTTTAGCGTAGACCGTAGTGCTTTGGGCGGCCCATTGGCGAACCGTGGCTAAATCCACAAAAGATTGCTGACGGGCATCACACCAGACGGTCTCGGTCAGAGAAAGAATCCACACGGAGACCCCAGAAAAGAGCAGGCCTGACCGTAGCGGAATCGGCGCGAGCAAAGCAGGCCAATCGACGGCTCCGCGTTCAGGATAGAGAACAGCGACGGGGGCATTCGTGCAAAACCTAAGGGGGTGCGGTGGCCGTCTAGGGTATACGGGCGGTGATCCAGCACATCGTCGGCATCACCGACGAGAGTCAGGCTCCACGCATCGCCACAAGCACCAACCGGAATCGGCGTGCTCTGTTGGATATCCTGCGTCGTGAATCACGGGGAGGAATCCGCGCGAACAGCGACATAGCCGTTGTCATCGTCATCAACCAAAGACGGCTGGCCTGGGTAATCACGGCTCCTAGCTCTTGGAGATCGCAGTCTGTGAAGGCGATATCTTTCGCAATCGACCGCATAGTAGCCCCATCTAACACTATGAACCTTGGTAATCCCTTTTTTGACACATCGGGCGACGGGCCTTCGGGGCGTGCGAAGCGTGAAGCATATGGTGGCGCACAGTCGTAGCCACGGTCGGCATAGACAACAGGGACAAAATCAGGACTTCTTGTAAAGGTGAGACGAGTAGCGCG
>JAJYHT010000076.1 GCA_021784595.1 Bacillota bacterium
GGCTCGCTACGATCTCATATTAAGCTCGGGCGGTGTTTCGGTCGGCGATTTCGATTTGGTTAAAACCGCATTGCAACAACATGGCACTCAAAATTTTTGGCGCGTCAATATGAAACCAGGCAAACCTGTTGCCTTTGGACATTATCGCGACACCCCATTTTTTGGATTGCCGGGCAATCCTGTATCGGCCTTAGTGACTTTTGAACTTTTTGTCCGTCCTATGATCCGCCAAATGCAAGGGGACTTCCGGTGGCCCCGATTAGTCCTCCAGCTACCGCTTTTGGAAGACTTCACTGAAGTCGCAGACCGCCGCCACTATGTGCGCTGCCAAATCCGCCGAGATTCTTTAGGTGCTTTAGGTGTCATCCCGAGCCCGGATCAAGGTTCGGCCATTCAAACCTCATGGCTGCAAGCTGACGGGTTAATGGTGATCCCTGAACATACCGGCCCTTGGCTGCGTGGTGCGACGGTTGCCGTCATGCTGTTGCATTCTTGAACGTGGGATCCGCAATTCGGTAATTGAACTTAATTTTTCCCCAAGGACTTCTCACTTATAGGCAAAGTCGCATTTTATGATTGATCCGACAAGACCGTCATATCACGCAAAACCGGATTGCGGTGATGGATTACCACTTCTATTAGGCTATTCAGCTTCAATGGGACCGGCACGCAAGTGAGCGCAATCTTTAGACGCCCTGTTGCGGCAATGGGGGCCGTGGGATGGATGTAATGCTGAATGAACGGCTGCATATGAAAGGAGACCCCCATGGGCACATTGGCTTTCATTCCGCGTTTGCAGCAACTGACTGGTTTCGCGGAGATGCTTCGGTCATGTACAAAAATGGACCGGCGTTCCCTATTTCAACTTGTAACAGATCTCAGTAACCAGGAGGTGGACAACCTCCTCTACAATGGACTCTGTTCCCTGCAATCTCCGGCAGAAGTCTGGGAGAACGCTATGGCCGCAGAGAAGTCACTTGGCCTCGAATCCTTCGTGCGTGATACCATCGTGGACCTGCAGTCATACTATCCGTCCGGCGGTGATTTGGCGGTGGAACTGTATCCGATGGACGCTAATGACCAATTTGGGCGGCAAAAGTTGGGAGGCGTATCGGCGTGGACAAGTTGGGAAGGCACCCCGATTCATTTGGTCGTCTATCCGGCACCTGAAACGATACCGCGGCTCAAATCCACGGTGGTTCACGAGTATCATCACCATTATCGCACCCTGGCATTGAACAATGGCCATGATCGCATCCCATTGCTGGAAATCCTGATTCGGGAAGGCATGGCGGAACACTTCGTAGCGGAAGTTCTCGGTGACTCCGCACGGGGGCCGTACGCCGCGGTTCTCAGCCGGTCGGAAGCACAATCGCTGTGGCAGAATACCTACCGGGACCGACTGTTCTCGAGTGGAGATGACCATGTGAACCCCTATATATTCGGTGGCGGCGCAAGCAGCCTGCCACTATGGGCAGGATACTCGATGGGATACCACTTAGTCGACTGGTATTGGGATTTGCAT
The DNA here is from genome assembly GCA_021784595.1 of Bacillota bacterium. Classification (GTDB taxonomy): domain Bacteria; phylum Bacillota; class Sulfobacillia; order Sulfobacillales; family Sulfobacillaceae; genus Sulfobacillus_C. The sequence continues at coordinate 1,526 of JAJYHT010000076.1, forward strand.
CCGGACCTTTCAGTGAAAGACCTTACCCGTCTCGATGCAGAGTGTTTTGTTCCGGCGACTGAACAGATCTAGCGTCAGCTGAGCCGTTCCAATTGGGAGAAAATGTTTCATAACCGAATTCTTGTTTTTGGTTCTAAGGCCTTAAGCACGGTGGACGAGGGATACCAGGTTCCGGCGGCTTCAACGCCCGCGCCGAGCGAGCCTGGCACGCGTGGAAGTCGCTCCGAGTGAGGGAACTGAAACAGGACTCCACCACCGGACTCGCGAAAGTCCCTACTTTTTGGTCTGCGGTAAATGACTTGCCCCGGGTGGTGACGGGGCGCTGAGCTAAGGTGCCGGGTTTGACGTCCTGCTAAGCCTCGGTGCCCACCACGTGGGTGTTCCGTCCTCGCCAGGCGCCCAACTGTTTCATCGACCACCTCCGCTTGACGTTACCGTCTTCGCAGTTGATCGGGACGATTTTCCATTAAACCCTGCTGCGGCTAGATCCCAAAGGTCTCAACGTAGAGCCTGATGTCGCTTTGACCTACGACCAGATTCGGACCTGTCCATTTGACCGTGCTACCCTCACCCTGGATACTTCCGCTTTGGCAGATGGTAACCGGTGACAGCAGTGAGCGTTACGGAACTTAAAGGGCGGCTCGTACCTGATTGATCGGTTGCGCCAATACGGCTCCGATCAACAGAAAACTCTTTCGAGCGTACCCCGCAATGCCCAGGCGCAGACCAACCATGCAATGGGCTCCCCATAAAGGTTAGCCCTATTCCAACATTTCCCGTATACTAGAATCAGCAATAAGATAGGGAGGGTTACTGATGGCAGGATTACTTGATCGGGTCAGGACTATTCTGGGTGCTAAGGCCAATAAGGCATTAGATGCTATGGAAGATCCCACCGAAACTATCGAATATTCCTATGAACAAATGCAGCAAGCATTGCAAGAAACCAGACGTCACATTTTGGAAGTCGCCACCGCCAAGAAACAGTTGGAAATGCAGGCCTCCAATTTACAACAAAAAGTTACCCAATATGATCAGGACGCAAGAGATGCTGTGCAGTCGGGACGCGATGATTTGGCTCAGCAGGCCTTGTCTTTGAAAACCACTATGCAACAGCAGGTCCAGGATCTGCAAACCCACATTGAACAAACACAAACCGAAGAAGACAAACTCACTCAAGCTCAACACAAATTGGAGCAACAAATAGAAACCTTTGGCACTCAAAAAGAAGTCATGAAAGCGCAATATTCCGCTGCCAAAGCCGAGGTGCAGGTAGGAGCAACGCTCACCGGCATCACACAGCACGCTCAAGATATCAGCGGCAGCCTTCAGCGAGCCCAGGATAAAATCTCCTCAATGCAGGCTAGAGCATCCGCCATCGACGAACTTGGAGCTAATCCTGATTTTAATAGTCTCCCTTCGTCGTCCCATACCGACAGCATTCGCCAACAATTGGACGCTGCTAAAGCCAGCACCGCGGTGCAAGACGAACTGGCAAAACTAAAAGCTGAAATGCAGCTTCCTCCCAGTTCCCCATCCACACCCTCTTAAAAGACCGTTACGGGTCCTAGTTGGTCCAGCGTGCAATGTTGGACCAACTAGGACCCACCTTGGCAATCAATTCACCCTTGGCCCCGCCCTCTGCGCTTTGATGATGAGGCAACGGTTTCTAGCTTATTCCGATTTTTGCTGCACAAACCCCAAACCCTGCACTGGTAAACGTCGTGGTGATGGTGTCAGAGAAGACTGGGCTTCGGGACATGCATAGCGCATATGCCAGATAGCAGGGTCTGTTTGTGCCAACTTCGATCGTTTAGGAGGGAAAGCTGAACAGTCGATGATGAGTGGCTATTGGTCTGGATTATTCAAAAATAGCAATGTATCCAATCCCCGTACGATTCCAGATACCTGCCCCACCTTTCTCGCTGCTAGGAGTGTGCCGGCGACATAGGGAGAGGCATTTTGTCCCGCCTCGTGATGAATCGTCAACCGCTCATCGGGCATGCCAAATAGGACATCGAAGCCGAGAATATAGCCCGGCAGTCGCACTGCATGAACAGTCGTGCCTTGAATGTCCGCTCCGCGAGATTGTGGCCGCCCAATCACGTTCTCGCGGGGCACAAATATATCAGGCTGACGGATGGCGCTGAGGCTTTCCGCCAATTCTTGTACCGTGCCCCCGGGAGCATCGACTTTGCTCTGACTCGCGTATTCCACAATTTCCCACGAACCCAAATATTGTGCTGCCATAAGAGAGAAATGTTTTGCCAGTGCCGCTGTAAGAGAAAAATTTCCCGCAGCCACCACACCTTTTCCTTGCCGCCGCGCTATCTCATCAATCTCCTCAAAGTCTTGTGCGGTCAGCCCCGATGTGCCAATCACAACGTGGACCCCACTCTCTAGGGCGGTGATGGCGTGCTGTTTGACTACGGTGGGGTGAGTGTAATCAATCAGCACATCGCAAGCTGATGTCAAGGCTTCAGGAACCGTGCCCGCGACCACTACGCCGCAAGGAGAAAGTCCTAAGACCTCGCCAATGTCTTGGCCTGCATGACTGCGGCTGACGGCGCCCACTAAGACGAATTCTTCCGATTGGATCAGGGCGCGAGTCACGGCACTGCCAGCCCACCCAGTAGCTCCTGCAACGGCAACGCATATTGCCATAGACAACATCCCTTCGGTTGTGCGTGTTGAGCCTGTGGTCATCGTTGAACCGTTAACTATTTTATCATCGATGGCAATTGGCACAAAGCTCTTGATCTACTCTGTGACTTGGAAAACGCTTTAATCATCTGCGACCGTTTGCTTTCTCCGGCCCTCAGGGCGGTGCCCGCTAAGAGGGTTGTTTGGTTGGGGGCAATAAAATTTCATTGATCAAGACACGCTGAGGCTGACCAATGGCATAGGCAATAGCGGCAGCAATATCTTCCGGTTTGTGCCACTATAGACGGCGCCACCCATGCCCACGCGATGGCCCGCGACCGATGAGATGTTGATGACGTGGCCGCGTTGTTGCCTTTCCATGATAGGTAAGGCTGCGGCAATGCCATACAGCCGATCGGGGTCATGGGCGCGTGGAAAGGCGGGTCGTGCGGAGCACGACGGTGCTGAATGACTACCTAGACTGGCCGCATCTCGGGCAAGTCTTTCGCATCGATCGCCATGTCACCGATTTGGATGGAGGCAACCCGCGCGACGAGGTGGCGTTGGGCATCACCGATCTGACCCCGGATCAGGCCGATGCCGCCACGATCGGGTGCCTCGTTCGCGGGCATTGGGGCATCGAGACCCGCCTCCACTGGGTTCGCGACGTGGTCTATGATGAAGACCGCTCCCAAGTGCGCACAGAGAATGGGCCGCGTGTCATGGCCACTCTCCGTAATACGGCCATTAGCTTGCTCCGTCACGTGGGGGTGGCCAATATTCAACGCGCCGTGAATTATTTGCATCGACATCCGCAACAGGTCGCACGCATACTCTTCCCATAATTCCCTGCGGAATCCATGCGATATTTTTCCCGGTCGTAAACGACCGGTGAACTTCCATTTGGGACGCTAGGTGGCCGTTCTCAGCTGACCTCGTTGGGGTTTCGTTCAAGGGCCCGACTCCCGAAAATCGCTACAGCTTGCATCACGACTTTGACGTTATCTTGAGTTTTAGTCGGCTACCGTGGACCGTTTACCGTATACGGTAGATCCCCTTGTCTGCCAATATTCCGAGCCTCTTGACAGATTCGGGGTCTCCGCCGTCCTAGAGCGTAGCATGGGTCAACATTCCGACGGATCAAGATCTCCAAGACGCCAAAAACTATCTAACCTCGTGAAGACAACCATCGTATAGCAGCGGCGCATGCGAGAGCCTCGGAATCTTGTTGGGCTTACCGTATACGGTCCACGGTAAACGTAGACCTCTTCTCTTTAAATCGCACCAACATAAACCCACAAATTCGCGTATGATAAGACGTAAAGAGCCGGTGCCTACGGAGGGATTGCACAGGATGTCACGTTCATCAGCAGTGGTCGATACAGGTTTTTGGGGTACGTGTTGCCGCCTCGGTATTCACCTGTACTTAACGCGTATTTGGCCCGATCCGGTACTGGTTCCCGGTGCTGTCATGGCTGAAATTTTTAGACAGCCTGCGTTCATGACAAGCCCTGCCGCCGCCTCATGGGCCGCATGGGGCCCGTTGTATCGTGACCAAGCCGAATTCCTAAATGCTTTCCTGCAACGCACAGTGCAACCCAGCAATCCGAACCGCAGCCACATGACGCTATTTCACCCCGGAGAGCGGGCCGTTATCGACTTGGCCGTGGAGCTACACGCCGATGCATTAATCGACGAACAGAAGGCCCACGACCACGCCATCACCCAAGGATTGGATGCCCTCAGCGTACCAGAATATCTTGTGATTTTGCTCAGAGAGGGTATACTCACGGTAACGCAAGCCGTCACCGCCTTTCAGCAGTTGGTGGCATTGGGCCGATCACCACAACCGTTCATCGATTGGGCTCGATACCAATTACAGGCACAAGGAGGGCAGATCTAATGGCGATCAATCGACAACACAACACGGACGTAGATGACGCTACCATTGATCAATTACGTACGCAAGTCGATATGTCGCGTGAAGACGCCCGAGCCCTTGTAAAGCAAGAAGGGTTAGACGGGTTGCGTATTCGCGTCGCGGCGAAACTTTACGCGACGGCATACCTCACGAGTGGCGAAGCAGCTGATCGTGTAGGCCTTCGCAACCGCGGATTGCTACTCCAGTTCCTCGATGAGAATCATATTGGGCCCGTTCCCGACCCCATGAAGAGTCCCGAACAGGTCCGAGAGGAACTCGACGAACGGATGGAAGCCCGATTAAAGCGCTGGGAATCATGACAAAAGCTGAGGGACACATTCCGAAGTCCTTTGCTCTACAGGTACTTTACAGGTCGCAATAGCAAAGGATATAACACAGGTAAATAACCTGTAAAGGAATGACCACAATGGCCCCGTCCTAAAGCGCCCGAAGGCCCGCAACGCACCCAGCGCATTACCCTCTATTTGACGGATCCCGAATGGCAGGCCGTGCATGAAGTGGCCGCTCGCGAACAACGCCCGCTCACCCAGGTCTTCTTGCGGGCCTTAACAGCATGGCTCGACCGTTTGTCGGAACCCGTCCCCCGTTGGCAACAAGCCCGATCGGAACGCATCATGGACGCCACCTCGGAAGAATTGGTCGGCTGGGTCTGTGGCCGCAGCGACGCCTTTTGGACGCCATGGAGTGCCGCCATGTATCCCGATCAGTGCCCGGTCTGTGGCAGTCGCGAGTTGAAACGCACCTAGGGTGGCATCATTCAGCGACAACAGCGGACCTCGTCGGGCAACGTGGGATTGGGCGTGCGGCAACCGCCGCAATAAGAATGGGACATAAAAATGCATCGAGAATGCGAATTGGGAACGGCTCAAGGATTTCCTGACGGATGGGATGCCGTTGCATTAATTGGCGGAGTCTCAACAATTTTACAGAGCCAGCGTGCGGTCCGAATCGGTTCTTAGTCGTATTTTTGTGTTGTGGATTGCTTACCGCAGTTGTCATCACGCAGACGGCTGCCCCCGATGGTCCAAAATTGGACTGTTGACCCCTATAGAGATTCAGCGCTCCTCGTCTATGCGATATTTTTCCCGGTCGTAAACGACCGGTGAACTTCCATTTGGGACGCCAGGTGGCCGTTCTCAGCTGACCTCGTTGGGGTTTCGTTCAAGGGCCCGACTCCCGAAAATCGCTACAGCTTGCATCACGACTTTGACGTTATCTTGCGGATCCGATCCATGTTACGTTATTGTCAGCTAAAAGCGATTTTGATATACTGTTGAACGATGTCTCTAAGTGTCGGGTTGGAGGAAGGTGAAAGTAATGAAGGCAGATATTCATCCGACCTACCATCGAACGACGGTGACCTGTTCGTGTGGTGCGGTCTACAATGTGGGATCGACGAAGGATAATGTGCGGATTGAAATTTGCGGCAAGTGCCATCCGCTGTATACCGGTCAACAGCGAATCATCGATAGCGGGGGCCGCGTGGAGCGTTTCAGGAAGCGCTACGGAATGAAGTAGCAGCATGAAACAGAGCCCCGGGGCTCTGTTTTTCATTTTTGGCCAAAAAGGTGTGGGAAATACTATGGATGATATGACACGGGCACGATTGGAATCGGCCAAAATTCATTACGGCGAACTACAGGAGGCTCTGTCGGATCCCAAAGTAGCACAGGATCCCGAGCGTTTGCGTCGTTATGCCCAGGAGCTTTCGGAATGGGAAGCGCTGGTAAACGGATATGATCACTACTGCAGCTTGGTCGAGGAACTCGAAACATTACGGGAATTATCGCGGGATGAGGATGCGGAATCTCGGCGCTGGGCAGAGCAGGAGCTAGCCGATTGCAAAACCCGTATGGCGGAAAACGAAGCGTTTCTCCAAGATCTGCTCACGCCCAAAGATCCCAATGATCAAAAAAATGTGATCATGGAAATTCGCGCTGGCGCAGGTGGTGAGGAGGCGGCGCTGTTTGCTGCCGACTTGTTCCGTATGTATAGCCGTTATGCGGAACGCCAGGGCTGGAAGGTTGAGGTGCTGTCGCTGAGTCCGACGGATATTGGCGGCATCAAGGAAATCATCTTTATGATTGAGGGTGCCGGAGCGTTCTCGCAGTTGAAGTATGAGCGTGGAGTGCATCGGGTGCAGAGAATTCCGGCAACCGAAGCGGGGGGCAGAATCCACACCTCGACGATTACGGTGGCGGTGATGCCCGAGGCCGAGGAAGTGGACGTCACCATTAACCAAGACGACTTGCGCATTGAAACCATGCGTTCTGGAGGCGCCGGCGGGCAGCACGTCAACAAGACGGAATCGGCGGTGCGCATCACTCACTTGCCGACAGGCATTGTGGTCTCGTGTCAAGACGAAAAGTCTCAGTTGAAGAACCGGGATAAGGCAATGAAGGTTTTGCGGGCGCGACTCAAAAATTTGGCTGATGCCACCAAAGCCCAGGAAGTGGCGGATGAACGGCGTTCCCAGGTAGGAACGGGAGATCGCTCGGAAAGAATCCGAACCTATAATTTTCCCCAAGGACGGGTTACCGACCATCGCATTGGGCTGACCTTGCACCGACTCGACACCATCATGGACGGCGATATCGAGGAAATTGTCGCTAGTCTACAGGCTCGTGATCAGGAGGATCGACTGACCCAGGAGGCTCAATGAGGTGGCGTGAATACCTCGCTCAGGCCACCCAAATTTTAGCTGCGGCCGGGGTTTTGGATCCTGCCGCTGAAGCTCGTTATTTATGGGAGTATGCCTCCAAGTTTTCCTATTCCGAGTGGTTGACACACGAGTGGGAACCCTCACCACAAATTTTGGTGGCCTTTGATCGCATGGTTCAACGGCGAGCTCGAAGAGAGCCCTTTCACTATATTGTAGGGAGCCGGGAGTTTATGGGATTGACACTGTCAGTCAATCAATCCGTACTGGTGCCCCGGCCCGAGACAGAAATTTTGGTGCAACGCGTTCTGGAACATTTAAAATGTACTCCGGGCGCGGTTGTGGTCGATGTAGGCACGGGAAGCGGCGCTATTGCGTTGGCTATTCGCCGCTGGGGGCCGCAGTCCTTAGAAGTTTTGGCCACGGAGGTCAGTGAATCGGCCTTGGCAGTGGCTAGGGAAAACGGAAGACGTCTGCAACTTTTGGTGTCATGGAGGTTGGGCTCCTTGCTCCAGCCGATTTCTGACCCAGTAGATGTAGTGGTGGCGAACTTACCTTATATAGCAGATTCAGAAGAAGGCCACTTGGCTCCCGAGTTGTCATATGAACCTTCGGTGGCGTTATATGGGGGCGCCAAAGGCACGGAACTGGTGGAGCAGTTAATTGATCAATCCAGGGCAAGATTGCGGCCGGGCGGTCATATCTATTTAGAGCTCGGACAGGGACAATCTCAGTCTGTGATGGCTTATTTGACTGACCAGGGTTTTGCGGTGGACCCAGTGACTCATGATTATGCAGGCATAAACAGAGTGGTTGGAGGACGTTGGGAGGGGTGAGGGATGGCTAAAGACATATTGGCGTCAGAACTTGCCGCGTGGCGCCGTCAGGGTCTGCCGGTGGTGGTTATCGACGTACGTTTTGATCAGATAGGTACGATCCCTGGTTCGGTGCATGTGCCAGTAACAGATTTGGAAGACAAAGAATGGGACTGGGAAAAAACTACTAAATTGGTCGTCTTTTGCCAATATGGGCGCGGAGCGAGCGAGTATGCCGCGGAAGTGCTGGAGGAACAGGGATACAAGGAGGTGTATAAGTTAAAGGGCGGGTTGGACGCATGGATTGCAGAATTCAATCTAGGATAAGCAGATAATGTTAATCCATGCCTTGGGACTCAACCCGTTTTGGGTGGCGGTTTTCGCTATTGGCATATTATACATTCTCTTGATAGGGGATTGGTTTCACCGGGCCTGGGCTGCTTTGGGGATGGCTTTGGCGGTCACTCTGGTGGGGGTCTTACCTTACAACCAAGCTCTGGCCTCAATTGACGTCAATACCATGATGCTGTTGATCGGCATGATGATCCTAGTCGGTTTGCTAGGCGAGGCCGGACTTTTTGTTTATCTTGGACACTTTATGAAAAAGTGGACGCGCGGCTCCCCTCGCCGTCTGATGTGGATAATTTATGGGATGACCGCTGTTGCGTCAGCATTTTTAGACAACGTAACCACGGTGTTGCTCTTGTCGCCAGCCCTGTTTCAAATTGCCGAAAGCATGAGCCTCGATCCGGTGCCATTGCTCATGGTGATGGTGGTAGCCAGCAATTTGGGAGGTATGGCTACGCTGATCGGTGATCCACCCAATATTTTAATCGGGACTGCGGCTGGCTTGACCTTTAATCAGTTTGTTTATTTATTGCTGCCGGGAGCTCTGGTGGTTCTGGGCGGCTTGGCGTGGTTGCTGCCCGGTAGTCTGGCGAAATCACAACCCTCGACAACACCCGCTGCCCCGTCCAAACCCGTGTCGGCCCTCGTTTTGCGTCCCCGGCTGAATGGTTTGCTGGTTATTTTGGGGCTGACCCTGTTGGCGTTTGTCTTTCAAGGGGCGCTAGGCGTGGATGCTGGAGATATTGCCGTGGCTAGTGCGGTGTTTGCGGCTCTTTACAGCTGGTTGCCGCTGAAACCATTAATTACGTTTGTAGACTGGGGCACATTAGGCTTTTTTGTCGGTATATTTGTGCTAGTGCGATCTTTGGAGCAGCATGGGGTGGCCAGTTTCTTAGCAGGAATGATTAATAGTCGGCAATGGGGGCCGTGGCTGCCATTAGTGCTGTTTTTGGGAGCAGCGGTGTTTTCTGCGCTTTTAGATAATGTGCCTTTGGTGGCGGCCGCGATTCCAATCATTCGGTCGTTATTGCAACAAAACCCTCATTTGGGAAATACTCTTTGGGTCGCTTTGGCAATGGGAGCGGCCATCGGTGGAAATGCTACAATTATTGGAGCTTCCGCCAACGTGGTGGCACAAGGTTTGGCCTTAGAGCGGGGATACGCATTGGATTTTAAGCGTTACCTGCCGTTTGGGGCTAAAATTTTCGGCATCACCTTGGTATTGGCGACATGCTATATTCTGATTCGATTTTAGGGAGGGTTTGGCGTGGAGACCAAGATTATGGACGCGAAAAGCGGTCTGTCTTTTGCCGCATCCCTGATCCAATCGGGACAACTGGTGGCGTTTCCCACCGAAACCGTTTACGGTTTGGGGGCGAATGCCTTGGATGCAGATGCTTGCCGGGATATTTTTTTGGCTAAAGGACGACCTGCAGACAATCCATTAATTGTGCATATACCACATCGCGAAAATGTAGACGAAATGATTTCAACACCTTTGTCCGAACTCGTCAACCAGTTGCTGGAAGCTTACTGGCCGGGTCCGCTGACCATTGTCGTGCCTGCGTCCGGCGTTGTTCCTCTAGTAGTGCGAGGAGGACTGGATACGGTGGCCATTCGATGTCCTGACCATCCCGTAGCCCAGGCGCTAATGGAGCTGAGTGCGCGCCCGATCGCGGCCCCTAGCGCCAATCGATCGGGCCGTCCGAGTCCTACTACAGCAGAGGATGTTTATGAAGATCTCATGGGACGAATTCCGTTAATTTTAGATGCAGGCTGCACTGTATTTGGATTGGAGTCAACAGTCGTGGATGTGACACGTGATCCACCCGTGTTGCTGCGCCCTGGAGCAATTACTCGCCAGCAGCTAGAAGAGTTTTTAGGGCCAGTGGTTTTAGCCGACAACGGAACGACGGCGCGGGCACCAGGCATGAAGTATCGCCATTATGCTCCCAGCGCCCCGGTCTGGTGGTGGAATACCAGCGATGTAGAAGAATTGCGCACTCGGTGGGATGCACTGGAGAAACATTCTGGCCGTCCCTATGCCTTATTGGCTTCGCAGGAAACCCAGCGCGCATTGCGTCCAGCGTTGTTTTATAATTTGGGTGATAACGACAGGACGGTGGCGCAAAACATGTTTCACGGACTTCGCACGTTGGATCGCTATCATCCGGCGGCAATCATTGTCTGTTGGGCTCAATCTTCGGGTCTGGGCGAGGCCATTCTTAATCGGCTACGGAAAGCCGCTGAACTGGGCGATGCGGGTGATGTTGATGGCAACTGAGGAACAGCGGATTTTGTTCGTTTGCACTGGCAATACATGCCGCAGCGCGATGGCGCAGGCCCTGTGGAATCAGTTGTATCGGGAGCCCAAGGCGTCATCGGCTGGGATTTCGGCATGGTCTGGACAAACGGCACAGCAAAGCGCGCAGAATGCGATCCGGGCCTATGGGGCAGACTTGGCCCATCATCGGTCGCGGGATCTGGACGATGTGTGGGAAGAACCGGAGTGGGTCATTTGCATGACCCGCGCGCAATGCCAGGGTGTAGCTGAACGGCGTCCCCAATGGGCGCAAAAGACCTATCTTCTGAGCGAATTGGTGGGAGAGAGCGGAGATATTGCAGATCCGATCGGCTTGGATCAGGTAGTTTATGATAAGCTGGCATCAGTCCTTTATGGACTGTTGCGTCGCCTAGGCGATCGTCTAGGAGGCGTTGCCGCCAAAGATGATGGGGAAGGATGAGTGGCGCATGCGCATTGCAGTGGGAGCAGATCACGCGGGATGGCCCCTAAAAGAGACATTAGTGCAATTTCTCATTGATGGGGGCTGGGATGTCGAGGATTTTGGCACTTTCGGGCCGGAGTCGGTAGATTATCCCGATTATGCGGAAAAAGTGGCCACCGCTGTAGCCAAAGGCGATGTCGAGCGTGGACTGCTGATTTGTGGCAGTGGCCAAGGTATGTGCATGGTGGCCAATAAGATAGAAGGGGTCCGAGCTGCATTGGCGCACGACGTGGTGTCGGCGCGCTTGTCACGGGAACATAACGACGCCAACGTCTTGACGATGGGGGGCCGATTTGTGGCGCCGGCACTGGCGGAAGAAATTCTCCAGGTTTGGTTGAGCACCTCGTTTCAAGGCGGCCGCCATATGCGACGCGTTGAAAAAATTCACGAGTTGGAAAAGCATTCACATGGCATCTGATACGGACGATTGGGCCCAACAGTTGGCAGAGGCGCTAGATGAGGTTTTGGCTATTCGCACGGCCATGCCTCTCAAGATATTTGTACTTGGAGCTTCTATCAGCGAAATTACAGGCCACCGTATTGGTACTGCCCATAATCTCGACTTAGCTCGGCCTTTACTTGAACGTTTGCTATCGTCCGCGCCTAAAGAGGTGGGGATAGCCATTCAGGGTTGCGAGCATATTAATCGCGCCTTGGTAGTGGAAAAACGCATCCAGGAGCGGTATAGCCTCAAATTGGTCGATGTCTGGCCGGTTCCCGAGGCAGGCGGCAGTTTTGCATCAGCCGCCATGGAATTGTTTGATGAACCGGTGGTGGTGTCGGAAATTCAAGCTGAGGCCGGACTCGATATAGGGCAAACCTTAATCGGGATGCATCTGCGCCCGGTTGCGGTTCCGATTCGGATTAAGACAGCGCGAGTTGGCCACGGTATCGTCACCGCGGCCCGGTCCAGGCCCCCGTTGATAGGTGGAGCTAGGGCCAAATATGTACATATGACCCATTAATATCGGTGATGGCGGTTTCTGCCTGGTTGCCTAAAAAAGTCATCGGCAAGGAGTTGCGGTCAGTATGTTAATCGTCGTAGATCATCCGTTAGTAAAGGTCCATATTGCCAATTTGCGCCACAAGGATACCAGCATGGACCAGTTTCGACACACGCTTACTGCGATTTCCCGTCTTATAGCTTATCCGGTCCTAGAAGAATTGGACGTCTATCCCGTCGAGGTGCCAACTCCCTTGGCGATGGCACCGGGGTTCGCGTTGTCTAAGGAGCCGATTCTGGTGCCCGTGCTCAGGGCGGGCTTAGGAATGGTGGAAGGATTCCGCGATGTGATTCCTGGGGCCGTAGTGTCGCATTTGGGCATGTATAGAGACCACGCGACTTTAAAACCGGTGCGCTATTATACTAACTTTCCTGTGCAAAAGGGGGACCATCCTTTTCTCTTGCTCGATCCCATGTTAGCTACAGGGGGATCTGCGGTGGATGCTCTCACCTATCTGAAAGAAGAAGGGGCGCGAAATATTAGGTTGGTGAGCGTGATTGCGGCACCCGAAGGGGTGCAGCACGTTGAGCGGCTGCACCAAGATGTGCCCATCTATACCGCGCAGCTCGATGAGCGGCTTAATGAGCATGGCTATATTATCCCGGGTTTGGGCGACGCTGGCGACCGTCAGTTTGGCACACTGTAATTTTCTGCAAGGTGATTGTGGCTTTTCATTAATAACGCCGAGTTAAACAGTCAGTCTGGTTGAGAAATTTATAGTGTTCGGGGCACTTTGCAATGTACACATCCATGGTAATTGCTCCCTTTTCGCGCTCGACTTTGGCCTGTCCTGTGAGACGACAGGTCGGGGAAAAACTAGTCAGGCAATGGCGCTATGACACCGTGGCTGCTTGGTGTAAGCGCATGATTTTTTGCGGGTGGAGGTGGAACAGCGATGCCACGAGGTTCCAAACCTTTTCTGTTAGTACCTTAAACCTATTGACGACAGTGTCGGGGATTTTTTATACTTCATGTTGGAGAGTGTCGCCTCCATACCCAACCAGGTATCCTCATTGGCAAAGCGACATAACCTGACTGATTCCGTGAACAGTGCTCGTTTAGTGGTAGAGGAAGTGTAGTGAATTTCGTAAGATGCTTTCTTTACCTGTTCTGCTTATGCGCGGGGCGTAGCACAATCTGGCAATTTAGCAATATTTTTGCCGGATAATGGGCACACTTCCAAAAGTAGATACGGGGGGAAAGGGTGAGAAACACGGGCACATCAGGTTCCAAAGGCCGAACTGTGGCGCGCAGCATCGCCATAGCGACAACTTTGGCGATCCAGTTGGTAGTGTCTGTAGTTTTGGGCTTTCTTCTCGGCCAGTGGCTTGATGGGCTATTGCATACGACACCATGGTTGACCATTGTAGGCGTTGTAGTGGGGATAGGAGCTGGCTTTTATGGCCTCTATCGTCTCTCGCAGGTTTTGTTAAAGTGAAAGAATTCACAAACCTTTGGCGAAAATCTGCTGCAGTTTCTCTAGGGCTTGCGGCACTACTAGCGGTGGCAGGGTTAGTAACGGGATCCAATGCGATATGGGGATTGGCACTGGGGATAATACCGGGTGTCATGGATCTGGTGGGATTGGGGCTGAGGCTTCCATTGTGGGCCCGTCTGAACCAGCGTGCGGCAGTGGCTAGCGTCAATTTGCGGTTATTGTCCAGGTTAGTGGTGTTGGCGGTATATTTTTATGTCCTGCACCGTTATACCCAGGTAAACCTGAAATGGGCCGTGGTTGCAGTGTTTTTTCCGCACGCCATTTATGGACTATGGGCCTTCATCCAGCATAGAAGCAGGGGGGTGAAGGGATGAATTTTTCCTTGACCGGGTTTGACTGGCCCCCGTTCATCTGGGGGCTGTTGGCGATGGCCGTGGTTTTTGGCTTTGGGTTGTTGGCGGTACGACGCGTCAGCACGGCAGTGCCATCGGGATCTCAAAATATAATGGAGACGGCGTTAGAAACCTTCCAGGATTTGGTTGGGCAAATGGCGCCGCCAGCATTGGCACCCAATCTGACCTTAATGGGGCTGACGCTGTTCTTGTTGCTGGTAGTGTCAAATATTTTAGGGCTTCTGCCTTTGCCGGGAATTGGTGCGCGGTGGATCCACTCTCCCACAGCCTTTTTGAGTATGCCCGCAGGTTTGGCGTTATGGATATTTTTGTTAATCCAATGGGCGGGCATCAAGTACAAGGGGATTGGCGGATTCTTAGTCGGATGGTTCTGGAAGCCGATACCGGTCTTCGGTTTTATCGTCAACGCACTCGAACAGCTGGTCATGCCGGTCAGTCTGGCATTCCGGTTATTTGGAAATATCTTGGCTGGGGAACTGGTGCTCCGGATGACCACCAATCTACCTCATGGAATCGGCGGTTGGCTGGTGACGCTGTTAGTAGGGACCGGATGGTTGGCCTTCAGTCTAATAATTTCTTTGATTCAAGCGCTGATTTTTACCATTTTAATGGTGGCGTATATGAGCATCCAGGCAAATAAAGACCACTAATTGGATTGTGCGGATGCTTGTGGGCGGATCCCTTTACTGTGGAAAAACCCGTACATTTCTTACAAATGATTGCCCCCCAAAAAGGGGACAGAAGTAACGACGAGCTATTTTTTCAAGGGAGGAATTCAGAGTGACGACCCACGTATGGATGCTGTTGATTGGAGCCTTGGCTGCAGCCGGAGGTGCTATTGGCGCCGGAATTGGAAACGGATTGGTGATGGGCCGAATGGTGGAAGGCGTAGCGCGTCAACCGGAAGCATTGGGACGATTGTTGACCTGGGCATTGGTTGGAGTGGCATTGGTTGAAGCATGGCCGGTTATTACCTTCGTGTTGTTTGTGTTCACCAAGATCGGTTAACCAGGCCAAAGGCGTATTCGGCGACTACAGAAGGGAGTTTTACAGTGTCCACTACATCATTAACCGCGGGGAATATGATTGCCGCGATCGTGCAGTGGTTAATCCTGTTGGTGTTACTCCGCGTCTATGTCTACAAGCCACTTTTGGCGGCCATGCAGCGACGGAAAGACAACATTGCCAAGCAAATCCAAGATGCGGATATACTGCGCGAACAGGCTCAGAAGTTACACGACGAGCAACAGGCTTTGGTTCGATCGGCGCGTGATGATGCAAAAACCATTATTGCGGCGGCCCGACGAGAAGGCGAAGAACAGGCTAAGAAAATTGTGGAGACAGCGCAGCGCGAAGCTAATTATCGCCAAAAGGCGGCGTTGGAAGAGATTCAGCATGAGAGGGACTTGGCACTATCAGAAATTCGTGGCCAAGTTGCCGATTTGGTATTAATGGCTACGTCCAAGTTGTTGGAGCGGGACATTCGAGAACAGGATCAACACCATTTGGTCGAAGAATTTCTCGCTGAGGCGGGGTCGCTCCAATGATGATGACAGAACGGGTCGCGCGTCCGTATGCACGAGCGTTGTTTGAATTGGCGCAAGCGGCATCTAACCAGGCTCAAATCGCCCATGATTTGCGTCATGTGCTTGAAACCATCGAAAAATCTCCTGACCTGAAACAATTTTTATGGCACCCCCAAGTTTCGCATCAAGCCAAGGCAGAAGTAATAGGGCGTGTGTTTACTTCTGAGGTCAGTACTTTGATTATTCATTTCTTGTTGGTGGTGGCAGCCAAAGGACGAGAAATCGCGTTGCCGCGAATCTACGAAGAGTATCAAAAACTTTGGGATGCCGCGCAAGGTCGATTGCATGCCCATGTTCAAAGTGCGGTCGCCTTGACCGACAGTGAAGAAGCAGAAATGTCCCGTGTCCTTTCCGCAGTCACCGGCAAAACCGTAGAATTGGCGGTCGCTGTGACGCCCAGCCTTCTCGGGGGAGTTGTGGTGCGTATAGGCGATCGGGTCATGGACGGGAGTCTGGCACGGAGATTATCCGTGCTCGGTGAGCGGTTACGGAACGGTAGCGGGGGAGGTTACGTCGTTGAGCATTAAACCAGAAGAAATTAGTGCAATTCTCAAGGAAGAAATTGAAAAATACAACGTAGCCACAGAACTGTCCGAATCTGGCGTGGTCTTGACCGTGGGAGACGGGATTGCCCGGATTTACGGGTTGTCCGATTGCATGGCAGGCGAAATGCTGGCATTCGACGACGGTGTCTTTGGAATGGCGCTAAACCTGGCCGAGGACAATGTCGGGTGCGTAATTTTAGGTTCCGATATCGGCATCAAAGAAGGAGATCGGGTGCGCCGCACCGGCCGAGTGGTGGAAGTGCCCGCCGGCGAAGCTTTGATTGGGCGGGTGGTAAATGCCTTGGGCCACCCTATTGATGGCAAAGGTCCGTTGGAAACGACGGTGCGCCGTCCGGTGGAATATCCCGCTCCGGGCATTATAGAGCGGCAGCCGGTTAAGCGTCCGCTTCAAACAGGCATTAAGGCGATTGACGCGATGATTCCTATTGGCAGAGGTCAGCGCGAGCTTATTATTGGGGATCGTCAAACCGGGAAAACTGCCGTAGCTATCGATACCATCTTGAATCAAAAAGGCCAAGGCGTGATATGCGTGTATGTTGGCATCGGCCAAAAAGAGTCAACGATTGCAGGCATCGTGCGTCAACTCGAAGAGCGCGGCGCCATGGAGTATTCAATCGTCGTGTCGGCAGGTGCATCAGAGCCGGCTCCGTTGCAATATTTGGCACCCTATGCAGGCTGCGCCATGGGGGAATATTTTCGTGACAACGGACAAGATGTGTTGGTGATTTATGACGATCTATCTAAACATGCGGTAGCATATCGGGCAATGTCTCTGTTGCTGCGACGGCCGCCGGGTCGAGAGGCATATCCGGGTGATGTGTTCTATCTTCACAGTCGATTGTTGGAACGTGCAGCCAGTCTCAGCGCGCAAAACGGCGGAGGCAGCTTAACTGCCCTGCCCATCATTGAGACCTTGGCGGGCGATGTTTCGGCGTACATTCCCACCAACGTCATTTCGATTACCGACGGGCAGATCTTTTTGGAAAGCGACTTGTTTTTCTCGGGGATCAGGCCAGCGGTAAACGTGGGGCTTTCGGTATCCCGCGTAGGAGGATCGGCGCAGATTAAGGCAATGCGGCAGGTAGCAGGCACCATGCGGTTGGATTTAGCGCAGTACCGTGAACTAGCGGCGTTTTCCCAGTTTGGATCTGACTTGGATAAGGCGACTCAAGCACGCCTGGCACGCGGAGTTAGAACGGTGGAACTCTTAAAGCAATCGCAGTATCAGCCCTTGCCCGTCGAAGAACAAGTGGCGGTCATTTTCGCGGTGACCAAAGGGTACGTGGATGATTTGCCAGTTGAGTCGGTGCGACCCTTTGAACATGGGTTTCTGCGCTTTTTGCGAGAAAGCCGGCCCACTGTGCTTGAACGGTTGCGCCAGGAAAAGAGTCTTAGCGATGAGATAACCCGGGATCTGACCGAAGCCATTGAGGAATTCAAACGGACGGCGGTGTTGTAAATGGCGGGCGGACTGCAGGAACTCAATCGTCGCATCAAAAGTGTCCGCAATACGCAACAAATTACGCGGGCAATGAAGATGGTCGCTGCAGCAAAACTCCGGCGAGCTGAAGAACGAGCGCGTCAGTCGCGCGATTATTTTCGGCAGATTCGTGCCATCACGTCTCGTGCTGCCAGCAAGGCGACGCGGGGCCACGCACTTTTGGAAAACCGCACGCCGGTGCGAGCGGGTATGCTGGTGGTAACTTCGGCGCGTGGTTTGGCAGGCCCCCATAATGCCAACGTGCTGCGACAAGCCGTAGCCGCTTTGCAGGGAATTGGAGCCAAGGAAAAAACCATCTTTGCGGTTGGTCGTAAAGGGCGCGATTTCTTTCGCCGGCGCGGTTATCCCATCATGGACGAGTTCTTGGGTGTTGGTGATGCTCCCACCTATCGTCAGGCGCGAGCCATTGCAGAAGTGGTCATTTCTCGTTACTTGGCCAAAGAGGTCGATGTGGTCTACCTCACCTACACCGAATATGTCAACGCTATGAGCCAGCATCCTAAGACCATTCGGGTGCTTCCTGTCGAACCGTGGGCTCCCGAGGGGAAAGACCGTGAGGCGCAGGGAACCTTTGTGGCCGCGACCGGTGACCATGTGCGGGATGGGGGAGCCGGATCCATGCCTGTTTCGCAGGAATCCCAAGGGTATGTGTTTGAGCCTGACACCTCCACGGTGTTCGAGGACCTTTTGCCTCGCTATATTGAGATGTTGATTTATGGCGCGTTGCTGGAATCCAAGGCCAGCGAGCAAGGAGCTCGCATGACTGCCATGGATTCGGCAAGCAAGAACGCGGAAGAGTTGATTCATCGGATGGTGTTAATGCGAAATCGCCTGCGGCAGGCCGCTATCACTCGGGAAATCGCCGAATTGGTAGGCGGGGCCGAAGCGTTGGAATAGGAGGACGAGACGTGGCATTTGAAGGACGAGTAGTAGAAGTATTGGGCCCCGTGGTGGAAGTCGAATTTCCCCAAGGCCATCTGCCGGCCATCTATAACGCATTGAAGGTTGTGGCAGACGATGCCGAGGCACCGGGTGATGGTCCCCAAAGCAGTGTATCCGAGGGAAAATACGAAGTTGCCCTAGAGGCTGTGCATCATGTGGGAGACAACCGGGTCAGTTGCATCGCCATGGCTTCCACTGACGGCATGGTGCGTGGAATGCGGGTAGTTGACGAAGGTCATCCGATTACGGTGCCAGTGGGCAATATTACCTTAGGACGGATGTTTAACGTGTTAGGAAACCCGATAGATGGCAAAGGGCCGGTAGCGGCTGGCGAATACTTGCCTATCCATCGTTCTGCCCCGGAATTCACTGAATTAGCGGTGGCCACCGAAATTTTCGAAACCGGGATTAAGGTGGTAGATTTGATTGCCCCCTATCCTAAGGGTGGCAAGGTTGGGTTGTTTGGCGGTGCTGGCGTAGGAAAAACGGTGTTGATCATGGAGCTTATCAACAACATCGCCAAAGAACATGGTGGTTTTTCGGTTTTCGCCGGCGTTGGCGAACGGACCCGCGAAGGCAACGACTTGTACTTGGAAATGAATGAGTCGGGCGTTATTGACAAGACCGCGTTAGTTTACGGACAAATGAACGAGCCCCCCGGAGTGCGTATGCGGGTTGCCTTGTCCGGTCTGACCATGGCGGAATATTTCCGAGACCAGGAAGGCCGCGATGTGCTGTTCTTTATCGATAATATTTTTCGATTCATTCAAGCGGGTTCGGAGGTCTCCGCACTTCTGGGCCGCATGCCCTCAGCGGTAGGATATCAGCCAGTGCTGGCAACTGACGTGGGAGTGCTGCAGGAGCGGATCACCTCGACCAAGAAGGGATCGATTACGTCGATCCAAGCCGTGTACGTGCCTGCTGACGACTATACCGACCCGGCGCCAGCTACCACGTTTGCCCATTTGGATGCCACAACCAACCTGGAACGCCGCATTATGGAAAAAGGGATTTATCCTGCTGTCGACCCGTTGGCGTCCACCTCGCGGATTTTGGAACCGCAGACGGTGGGCGAGGAGCATTATGATGTGGCGCGTGGAGTGCAGGCAGTGTTGCAACGGTACAAAGAGTTGCAAGACATCATCGCTATTTTGGGGATGGATGAGTTGAGCGATGATGACAAAATGACCGTGGCCCGTGCCCGCAAGATCGAGCGGTTTTTGTCGCAACCTATGTTTGTTGCCGAGCAGTTCACGGGATTGCCCGGAAAATATGTGCCAATTACGGAGACTGTGCGAGGTTTTCGGGAGATTCTGGAAGGCAAACATGATGACTTGCCAGAGATGGCGTTCTACATGGTAGGCACAATTGACGAAGCGGTCGATAAGGCCAAGGCCCTGTAGTCAGGGGGACATGATATGGCGACAAGCTACCAACTGAAAGTGGTGACCCCCGAGCGGACCATGTACGATAAGCCGGTGACTATGATTATCGTGCGGTCGACAGAAGGGGAAATTGGAATTTTGGCGCACCATGTGCATATTATTACGCCGCTGGTGCCGTATATCATGACGATTTATGAAAATGACGGGAAGACTGCAAGTCTGCATATCGGTGGCGGGTTTTTAGAGGTTGGAGATACCACGGTGGTCTTGGCGGATTCGGCCGAATGGGCAAGCGAAATTGATGTGGCCCGTGCCCAGAGGGCTCGGGAACGCGCGTTGGAAATATTGTCGACTGGTGGTTCCAACCTAGACTTAAAACGCGCCCAACGGGCGTTGCAGCGTGCTGAAAACCGTTTAAAACTGGCGGGGGGAATTGTGAATCAAGCTACCACCCATTAAAGTTAAGCTTGTTACAAAAGGCCCTCTCAGCGTTATCTGAGAGGGCCTTTTCTCTTCATCGTTGTCTTAGACAGATTCTGAGGTGGTGTTGTACCTTATGTAGTGCACAGCGGAAACAAAGCGAAGTGGGGACCATCTATAAAGTGGAGGAGCGTGTCATCGCGAGAGTGGAAACGACGAGTCAGCATGCTAAGGGTGCCGTCCGACAGAACGGCAATTCCGTTCTCGATTGCCAAGGGGCAAGGGCCCTTAATCAGCTAGCCATCGGGTGTTGCGAATTTAGGGTGACATCTGAGAAATAGTCACAGATAATGGGCATAAGGAGTCCATTTGAGTATTAACTACTGCGCGTGTAGCCCCAATGGTCGGAGTTGATAAGAAGCGCAAGGGATGGTGGGCTGTGCGCGAAGTGTGTCTCACGGCTCAGAGGAAGTGCGGGACTGACCATAACATGTGCAAAGGTCGGATTACTGTGAAAGCGCGGGCGAATAGACGATCCATCGCATTATGGGCGGTGTTGGGAATTGCCGTGATAGGTCTGGTAGGTCCTCGGATCTACCACGATGTGGCGTATAGCGACGGCAATTTGCATCACGCGGCTCATTGGTTTGTGTACGGTTATGACCAGGTGTGGTATCGGGGCCGGGCCTATGTTTATGGTTCGCAAATGGCAAGGCATCAGGCGGATTCTGAATTTGGACCATTGGAACCCACCGGACAAACCGTGATTGGCTTACCTGTTTTAGAAACTCCCCTAGCCGCTCACTCACCTTACGTCCCTACCATATTGGTTTTGCAAAAGAATCCTCAGACCGATATTGTCTATGGGTTGAGCGGAGGACCCTAACCTGGTTGGACGGTGGGTGTTGGGTCAAAGATATCGGGGTGAGAGATCCGACCGCACGTCACTGCCCGAGGACTGGCGCCGGAGTGATTGTGGCTGGTATGACTTGTCATGCCTACGGTGTAATTCATTGCGTCAAAGGATTTGCCAACCGCCTAGCGCCATTGCAAACCTGCCATCAATAAGCCTTAACTTCACCTGAGAGTGCGAGGCATGCACTCTACGAGGTATGAAACTGTTCATTCCGTGGAACAATCTGGTAGGACATTATCCACGGAGGGACAAAGATGAAGACAGTGTTATGGATAGGGGCAGTCGCTGCCGTTCTCTGGGTCGGCGCGTCAGTGCGGGCTGCGGTGGTTTCTCCTTTGTTAACTGCATTTAACAGCACTCATGCCAAGCCCACAGGATTTAGTCTCAATGCTTGGGTCGAACTTGGGGCCCCGGCGCAAACGCAATCTTTGCCAGTCTTAGTACACCAATTGACCCACAGTCTGCATGTCCAGGGACCTGCAATAACCGCCAGCGGGCCCACTTACCAAAAATATTCAGTGTCCGCTACGGTAGCCGGCTTTTATACCGATGTTATCGCGGAACGCCTGCAAAACGGAAACACCTTTCTCGTGATCGACCGTACCGGCAGCCAAGGGTTCCAAGGTCTAAGGGAAAGCTCTCAGATCGTGTCGCAAGTGCTCAGCCCTCGAGGTTCCGTGCACTTGTCGGTAACCCTGGAGGGATCTTTGCCGGGTCCGTTGTCAGCGGTCGAGGAAGAAAACGTGGTCAACCAAGCTTTTTCTGCTGTGGGCGCCACTCGGGTCAACGGAATTGCTACGCCGCAATATGTCTCGATAGCGGGCCATAGCAATTTGCTCCAAGACTCGGAAAACTTGCAGGGACATCCAGTCAACATTCAAGTGGCACTCAATTACAACACTTACTGGGGTCAGGAGCAAATCGATATCGGTTCCCCCTTGGTGACCGTGACCTACTAGTGTTCTCCCCCGATTAAGATGGAATAAACTGGGCAAACTGGAAGCGAGAGGATGCCGATGGCGCCTCAATTTACGACAGGAAGCGGGAAAATGCATGGCAAATCGTCGTCTCACCTTATTAGGCATCATTGGCGGAGCCGTGGTAGTGGCGGGCGGCATTGTTACCGTGGCGCTCTATCACCCGACGAGCAGGACAGTCACTGTGCCCTTAACCGGGGGCAATCGCCCCACGACTCGTGGCACCACCCCAGGCCGAGTGGTGCCCGAGCCAACAGCCGCCCCACTGATGATGCCTGTGAACGCACCGGTCCAGAACGCCTATGGTTGGCAATATTCGGGAGCCTTGAACGAGTGGTACTTCAATCCCGGAGTTACCATTGCCGCCAAAGCCGGCACCCCGGTCCACGCCGCTTGGGCAGGTACGGTGAGCAAGGTTTCTGACAATCCGGCAATGGGCATGACCGTGACCGTATCTGATGGCAACAACTATACCACGGTGTATGGTCACTTGGGTCAAGCTGAGGTGAAAGCGGGCCAGATTGTGAGACAAGGACAGGTGTTGGGCACAGTAGGCGGCAACGATATTTACAGTCACCAAACCGGAGCTCACGTAAACTTTCAAGTATATCGGGGAAACCAAGCAACCGATCCCGAAAGCTATCTTCACCCTTCCTCATAATTGGGGATGAGGAGACAGGGATCTTATGCCAGAGCAGCCATCAAATGCTCTGGCATTATTTTTTAACCGGGCCATATACTCTACCAAGTATCGGGGGGAGAAAGGGGCCGGAGGTGTGAAGGACCATATCTGGCAACGTGTAATGGATATAGGCAATTACATTTTGAAGAGTGGGGCCACGGTTCGCGACACAGCCAAAGTGTTTGGCGTCTCTAAAAGCACAGTGCACAAAGATGTCACGGAACGATTGCCCAAAGTTAACGCCCACCTAGCCGACGAAGTGAAAAAAGTCCTTGAGTTGAACAAAGCCGAACGCCATCTTCGAGGCGGTGAAGCCACCCGTCAAAAATTCCGCACACAAAACACCCTTTGAGCAACCCGGGTCCTTCTGTGCGTCTTTAGGGCCCAGCCGGGGGCGACCATCGCCCCCGGCGAGAATCCAGCCCGCTTGCGAATTGACATTCCTCAGTTCCCCTTCTATAATTGCAACGATAATATGGTAAGGCTCTTATCAAGAGCGGCGGAGGGACAGGCCCGATGAAGCCCGGCAACCGGCGGAACCACGCCATGGTGCCAATCCCGACCCCATCAGGGGACGGATGAGAGATATGGCGCAGACCTCTTCTCTCGCATTGAGAAGGGGATTTCTTTGTTAGTAGGGGGGCTCGGCTTGGAACGAGATTTTCTATTTACTTCGGAGTCGGTGACCGAAGGTCATCCAGATAAGGTGGCCGACCAAATTTCAGATGCCATTTTGGACCGCATTTTGTCGCAGGACAGTACTGCCCGAGTGGCTGCGGAAACGGTGGTAACCACGGGTCTGGCCTTAGTGGTCGGTGAAATATCGACATCATGCTATGTGGACATTTCTCATGTGGTACGCGATACAATCCGCAATATAGGGTATATACGGGCCAAAATGGGGTTTGACGCCGATACCGTGGCCGTGATTACCTCTATCGATGAACAGTCCCCTGATATCGCGATGGGAGTGAATGAGGCGCTTGAAGCGCGTGACGGCCAAGGTGAAGACCTAGAGCGCATCGGAGCTGGTGACCAAGGCATGGTCTTTGGCTATGCCTGTGATGAAACGCCGGAATTGATGCCATTGCCGATTGCACTGGCTCATCGATTGTCCTATCGTCTGGCGCAAGTCCGCAAAGAGGAGATATTGCCTTTTTTGTGGCCTGATGGCAAGACCCAAGTCACCGTCAAATACCAGGATGGCCGTCCGGTAGGTGTGGACACGGTGTTGATTTCAGCCCAACACAACCAAGAGGTATCTCAGGAGACGCTTCGCGAAGGACTAATCGAGCACGTTATCAAGCCGATTCTAGGAAAAACCTGGCTGACTCAGCAAACGCGCATTCTCACCAACCCCACCGGACGTTTTGTAATTGGCGGACCTCATGGGGATTCAGGATTAACTGGACGCAAGATTATTGTCGATACGTATGGCGGCTATGCACGCCATGGGGGCGGAGCATTTTCAGGCAAGGATCCGACCAAAGTTGACCGGTCTGCGTCTTATGCCGCTCGTTGGGTGGCAAAAAACTTAGTGGCGGCAGGGTTGGCTTCTCGGGCGGAAATTCAAATTGCTTATGCGATTGGGGTTGCCAAGCCGATTTCGGTTATGGTCGACACCTCGGGGACGGGGAAATTGTCCGACTCCTTGTTGGGTAAACTTGTGCAGACGGTGTTTGACTTGCGTCCTCTTGCGATCATTCGCCAATTGGATTTGCAGCGACCCATCTATTTGCAAACGGCAGCATATGGACATTTTGGGCGAACCGATGTGGTGTTCCCCTGGGAGCAGTTAAATATGGTGGATGCGTTGCGCGATAATGCTTCAATGTATCTAAAAGCATAGACCAAAGGCATTTTTAGGACTTGGCCCCCGTATACATGGACTAGTGGGGGGGAACCGCTGTGACATGGTGGGGGGCCGTCGGCCTAGCACTGGCGTTGTATGGAGTTGTGGTTTTGCTCGAGTGGGTTTATGGGCGTCTGACGCAACCAAATGATTTGAAACAATCGGTGGCGGTGAGTTTGGTTGTTCGAGTCAAGAACCAGGAACAGTCTATTGAGCATACCCTTAGAGAATTAATATCCTTATGGACCGATCACCAATGGCGCCATAGCGATATCGAAGTATTGATTTCTGACGGGGGCTCAAGAGACCAAACCGCGGCCATCATCGAGCGGGTGGCGCAACAGTATCCCTACTTTAGGGTGGCTGACAGAGGACTAGATCCCGGTGCTGTCATGGGCTTATGCCGATATCCGGTGGTGATTTGGGTAGATTTCTCTCCAGACCATGCGGTGCGCACCATTATCCCGACAGTGCACCGCCTGTTGGCGCAGATGCCCCTTCGTAGCAAAAACCTCGCCGAGTAGCAGGAAAATGCACTTGTGTTAAGAATATTTATTCGTATAGAGAGGCTTGACAGGGGTCAATGCAGGTGACGATGCGACAACGTATGGCAGATGGATATTCGTGGATAGTAGTGGGAGTGGCAAGTCTGGGCTGGGTGGCTCTTGGCCTAGGTTTTTATCCTCGCATCCACTATATTACGATATTGCTGGGCATCGCAATGGTCGCCGTCTCGGACATATGGCCCTTAAAAATGGCCAGGGGCAGCATCTCTTTGTCGAGTGCCGGGTATTTCTCGGTGTTCATGATAGGAGGTTTGTCAGCCGCTTCGTATGCACTGTTAGGCGGGCTTTTGCTAAGCACCCTGAAACGGCCCAGGGGAATACGGTCTGCCTTTAACATGGCCCAGTTCATGTTGAGTTTATTTGGCGCGGCGTTGATCTTTCGGGAATTCAAGGACCATCTTTGGCTGGCTCTGGTAGCGTTTGTCGTGGTTTCTATAGGCATCAACCATCTCTTGGTTAATGCCTATTACTATATTTTAGAAGGTAAGGCGGCGTTGGTTGATGTGTTGCCCAGTTTAACGCTAGATGGCCTGGCGTGGGTTCTTTCGGGCCCTCTAATTGCGATTTTTGTTTTGTTGGACCGCGCTTATCATGGCGAGGGGGCTATGCTTGCTTTCTTTCCGTTTTTGTTCGTGACCTGGTTGTTGGCTTCAGCCTATCAAACGCGGCGAGCTCACCGCAACACCATGGTGGTGGCACGCATGAGCACTGGGATCGCCTTGGCTGGCGAGCGACGTGCAATCTACCAGCTAATCGAAAGTGCCGTGCGGGACATTATGGATGTGACGGCGCTGGTCATCTATGCCAGCGGTCCCAATCCGCAAGAGCTGGTCCGAGAGTGGACGTTTCACCCAATGGGGGAAAATGCACCCTACGACTGGACGGTGCATCCCAACGAAGGTATTACGGGGTGGGTGATGGAAACTCAGTCCCCGGAATTGGTGCGGGATAGCTTTCAAATCAGCCAGCGTTGGATCAACCCCGGCGATCCCTACCCCATTCGATCGGCGCTGATGTTGCCCATGGTCATGGAAGGCCAATTGATAGGGATGCTCGTGGCAGGGCATATTCGTCCCAACATCTACGACAATTTCGATCTGCGCTTAGGAATGATCATGGCCGGTCATGCGGCCATAGCCATTCGCAAGATCGACCTCGACCACGAGGCGACGCGGTTGGCGCGGGTGGATCCCCTGATTCCGGAGCTTTTTAACTACCGCTACTTTCGTATTGCTCTGCAGACGGAACTGGACTATGCCTCGATGTATCAAAGACAATGCGCGGTGGCATTTTTGGATATGGATCATTTCAAAATGGTCAATGACCAGTATGGACACCAAATGGGGGACGAGGTGCTCCGGCAGTTTGTTTCTGTCGTGCGCCGGGAAATTCGTGCGCATGATGTACTGGCACGCTACGGAGGCGATGAGTTTGTTCTGTTGTTATCCGATATTGACAATGATGGAGTCACCCAGGTGCTCAAACGTATTCAAGACCGGATTGGCCATTATCGGTTTTTAGACGTCGCATTTCCCTTAGGGGTGAGTGTCGGCTGGGCCCTTTATCCGGAAGATGGAAATAGCCTGGAGAGTCTTCTAAGTGTGGCGGACCAAAAAATGTATCACAACAAGGAGGCGCGCAGAAATATTCTATAATATGCAACAATTTAAGACAAATTCTCGATAAATTTCAGTTATCCCCAATAAAAACCGTTGGAATGGCTGTTATCAACAGAGTTATCCCCATTATCCCCAGGTGAGAACGGATGGTAAAGTGTGGCAATTGAAACGTCAGAGTTCCTTGGCGAATGTTGACGACGGATATTGTTTGACTTTTTTGGCAGCAGATGCTATATTAAGCCCGGTCGTCCTCGAAGTTGGGACGGCGCAAGAAAGGGGAAATATTTAAGTATGACCGGACGTGTCAAATGGTTCAGCGCAGAAAAGGGCTACGGCTTCTTGGAGCGTGAAGACGGCGGCGACGTATTTGTTCATTACAGTGCCATTAATGGCGAAGGTTTCCGTACGCTCAATGAAGGCGAGCGTGTCGAATTTGATGTTGTAGAGGGTGACCGTGGCCCACAGGCCGCGAACGTCGTCCGCCTATAAGGTGTAAATTTCGACATTAGCAAGGGGCCGGATACCCGGTCCTTTGCTTTTTAGATCTGCAAGGATGTTATAATAAGGTACCAGTCTGGTTGCCATGGATTGGGACAAAGCCGTAAAGGGGCGAATACTCATGGAAGTCATCGTTCGCGGCAAAAATTTTGAGGTTACGGATGCTCTGAAGGAGCATGTCACCAAAAAATTAGGCAAAATGGCTAAATTGTTTGACCCCCACCCCGTCACCGCGCATGCGGTTCTCAGTATAGAAAAAGAGCGCCAAATCGTTGAGGTTACGGTGCCAATTGATGGGTTGCTCTTGCGTGGAGAAGAGGCCACGCCCGATATGTACGCATCTGTCGATCTTGTCGTAGAAAAACTTGAAAAACAGTATGCCAAATTTAAGACTCGGGTTCGGCGTCGCCACAGCCAGACAGAGTACCGTGAACCCCCGCCAATGGACGTATCTAACGTGGTGCGTCGAAAAAGTTTTCCAGCCAAGCCAATGTTGCTCGATGAGGCTTTGTTGCAAATGGACCTCTTAGGACACGATTTTTTTGTTTTTACGAACGGGGAAACTGATACTATCAATGTCCTGTATCGCAGGCGTGATGGGGAATATGGGCTCCTCGAACCAAGGTGATGAACGATTAAAAAATCCCCTTCCCTAAAAGAAGGGGATTTTTCCATTCTTTGCATTCAAAAGAAGGATTCTGGAAAAACTCGTCGAAAGACTAGAATATGCCCATAGGAGGACCTATGACACCATCTTGGCAGGAACTTGAAAACATCATCCTCCGCATCCCCTATATTCGAGGGGCGCACGTCTTATTGGACGAAGAGGGGCATCCAAAGATTCATGTCTTGGCGACCACTGCACAAGCGCCGCGGCACATTATTCGCGAAGTGACCGCGCTCCTCAGGAGCTTCGGCGCGGCAGATGCCAGTGCCGATTGGGTAACGGTGGTTCAGGTGCATGAGGAAGGGGATACCGCTTTTTCGGCGACACGGCTCTCGATTGCAGGGTTTGCTGTGGGGCATGGTGGAACTGGAATTCAAGCTACATGTCGGCTGAATCGGGGATCGGAGTATTACGAATCTACAGCCATCGGGCCATCTTTGCCGGTTGCAATGGCGATGGCTACTGTGGGGGCAGTGAATGAGGCGTTGGCACGGTTGGATCATTTGGTATTCAACGGGGTTGACATTATTCGCAGCGGTGGCTCCGAAGTAGTCGTGGCAACAGTTGTGGAGTCGGCCTCCGAGGTGCTGTCCGGTAGTGCCGTGTTGCGGGACACCATGGAGGACTCAGTGATTCGGGCGACGTTGGATGCAGTCAATCGCAGGTTCGTAGTGTACAGTGGGCAAAAAGTTTAGAAGGATTCGACCAACTGAATTTGACCCGAAGCGAAAAATTATGTGGAAAGCCCCAAGCGGAGGGCGCCATATGGCGATTACGATAGGAGTAATAGCCAAATGATGAAGGGTCTTGTACGTCACCTTGTTTCAGGGTTAGTGGAAGTTTTAACCGTAGGTGCTGGATTTCGAATCGATTAAATAGGTTGGTCGTAATTTTTGATTTTCAAGACGTGGGAGGGAAGGCGTATGTACCCTAAATCGATGTCGTGGTTTATTGCTGCAGTTGCTGGAGTGGCGTGTATTATCGCAATACAAAATGTCTATGTACCTACAATGTTCTCAATTGGCATTCTTGTAATGGCAATTGGGAATGAAATCGGGGCGTTCGGGAGTTTGACTCTTATACGGGGTCACGGGGAAGTGTCAGTAGATCTACCTATTCTGGTAGCTGTCGCCATAATCTTTGGCCCATTTTATGGGTTTTGGGTAGGCCTTTTGGCCACGTGGACACGTCGAGAGTTAAACCGAGAAATCCGGTGGCCATCCACACTGTTTAATCATGCGCAGTTTGCGATTATAGGCTGGACTAGCGGGTACGCTTTTCTGTGGTTGCACGGAGACGTTCGCGCGCACACTTTAGTGAGTAATACGGTTCCTTTAATAGTTACGGTGGCCTTAGCGTTCATACTTAATGTTGGGTTTGTTATATCAGCTATTGCATTGCGGAAGCACCGGTCATTGCAGGAAATTTTCCGTGTATATTACAAGTCGATGATACCCAGCTTCCTCTTAATGCTACCTGTGGCGTTTCTAATGGCTGGTTTATACAAGACCTTAGGCATCTGGGGCGAACTGGTGTTCTTTTTGCCCTTGGCGGGTATTCGGTGGACAGTGGTATTGGTCAAGGCCCTTCGTCAGGCCTACTTCAACACTATTCGTGTGATGTTAGCCACGTTGGATGCCAAGGATCCCTATACTTACGGTCATAGCATGCGGGTTGGCCATTACGGCATGTTGCTGGCACAGCATTTGGAGATGCCCGACGATCAAGTGGAAGGCGTGCGGTTTGCCGGTATGCTCCATGATATTGGGAAAATGGGGACACCGGAACACATTCTTAACAAGCCTGGTCGGCTAAACATGGACGAGATTTTGATTATGCAGCGCCACCCTATTGTGGGCAGTGCGATTTTGGCGCAAATCCAACTGCAGGGATGCGCGGCTAAAGGAGTCCTTCACCACCATGAGCGTTGGGACGGCACTGGGTACCCTGACAACTTGCGCGGAGAAGAAATTCCGATTGAAACGCGTATCATTTCTGTCGTGGATGCGTATGACGCGATGACTTCGGACCGTCCCTATCGGCGGGCAATGCCCCACGAAGCCGCTATCGCGGAGATTCGCGCTGGCGCTGGGATTCAATTCGACCCCGCTATCGTGGAGAAGTTTTTGGAGATTGCGGAACACACGGACTTGGCTCGCACCGAGGGTAGTGGCCATGGTTGGGACATGAGTCCGTCGATTTTCTCTCGTTTTAGTCGCAAAGGGACAAGTCAGTCCGGTTGATAGGCCCCACCCTTCATGATAAAATGTCATATTGAGGATCGACGTAGGAACCTTCCATGGTTCCTTTTACGTTGAATGGGGGAAATCAGGACATGCTCAAGATGTTGTCCAATTGGGTCAACCGATTTAGTGAACGGGAGGTACGGCGCTACCGCGGACTAGTCGAGGATATCAATAGTCTCGAACCAAAAATGCAGACCTTGTCCGATGAGGAATTGCGCCAAAAGACCGCGGAATTTCGCCAGCGACTCGAAGCCGGGGAGACACTGGACGATTTGCTGGTTGAAGCGTTTGCAGTGGTACGTGAAACGGCGCGTCGGGTGCTCAACATGCGGCATTTTGATGTCCAGCTGATCGGTGGCATGGTGTTGCATGATGGCCGCATTTCCGAGATGAAGACAGGCGAAGGAAAGACGTTGGTGGCTACCTTGGCCGCCTATCTTAACGCGTTGTCAGGCAAAGGTGTGCATGTAATTACGGTCAACGACTACCTGGCGCGCCGTGACTCGCAATGGATGGGGCAAGTATATCAATTTCTAGGCATGACGGTGGGCCTCATCCAACATGATTTGGAACCGGAAGCTCGACGGCAGGCTTATGCGGCAGACATTACCTATGGCACCAACAACGAATACGGGTTTGATTACTTGCGGGACAACATGGTGAACACGGTGCAGGAGATGGTGCAGCGGGATTTGCACTATGCCATCGTGGACGAAGTGGATAGCATTCTGATTGATGAGGCCCGTACTCCGCTCATTATTTCAGGACAGGCGGACCGGTCCCCTGATATGTATTATACTTTTGCCCGCATCGCCTCGAACTTGAAGGCAGAAATCGATTATTCGGTCGATGAGAAATTGAAGGCAGTGTCACCAACTGAAGCAGGGGTGGCCAAGGTGGAGCGGATGTTGGCGGTGTCCAACCTCTATGATGATGCTCATCTTGACCTCTCGCACTACCTAAATCAAGCATTGCGAGCTAAAGCTTTGATGAAGCGGGATCGCGATTATGTGGTTAAAGACGGTGAAGTGATCATTGTTGACGAGTTCACGGGACGGCTGATGTTTGGACGTCGCTATTCAGATGGATTGCATCAGGCTATTGAAGCTAAAGAAGGTGTTAAGATAGAGGATGAAACCCAAACTTTGGCCACGATCACCTTTCAAAATTACTTTCGCATGTACCGACAGCTATCGGGCATGACAGGAACCGCCGTCACTGAAGAGGAAGAATTCCGCAAGATCTATGGACTTGACGTCATTGTAGTGCCTACTCACCGGCCCATGATCCGCAAGGATTACCCAGATATGGTGTATAAAACTGAAGCCGCTAAGTTTAGGGCGGTCATTCGAGAGATTGAAGAGCTGTATCAAAGTCGTAGGCCGGTGCTGGTGGGGACCGTATCTATTGAGAAGTCCGAGATGCTGAGTGAGATGTTGCGCGAAAAAGGAATTCCGCATACCGTGCTCAATGCAAAATATCATGAACAGGAAGCTGAAATTATAGCGCAAGCGGGCCGCATCGGCGCCGTCACCATCGCGACCAACATGGCTGGACGCGGAACGGACATCGTGTTGGAAGAAGGAGTGCCGCAGATGGGCGGGCTTCACATCATCGGTACCGAGCGGCATGAATCGCGCCGGATTGACAATCAGTTGCGAGGCCGGTCAGGCCGCCAAGGAGATCCGGGGTCCTCCCGGTTTTATCTGTCACTGGAAGACGACTTCCTGCGATTGTTCGCTGCGCCTACATTGGCTGGCTTAATGGATCGCCTAGGCGTTCAAGAAGACGAGCCCATCGAGAGCGGGGTGCTGACCCGTGCTATCGAATCGGCACAAAAGAAGGTCGAAGCGCGCAACTTTGATGCCAGAAAACAAGTACTACAATATGATGATGTGATGAATCTGCAACGAGAAGTAATCTATAAGCAGCGACGAGACATTTTGACCAAGGACAATCTGCGAGAAGACGTGCTTCACATGCTGCAGGGACTGATCGAAGATGCCACCACCATTTACTGCCCGCAAAACCTGCATCCTGAAGAATGGGATATCTCAGCACTGTTGGACAGCTTTGACGAACTATTCATGCCCAAAGGCTCGCTGGATCCAGAACAGTTGCTGGGGATGAATCGTGATGAGTTGCAAGAGGTGATATACGAAAAAGGTCAGGAACTGTTTGCCCTAAAGGAGCAAGAGTTTGGGGAAGAAGCGATGAAAGAGTTAGAGCGCATGATTTTATTGCGGGTGGTGGATTCCAAATGGATGGAGCACCTGGACGCCATGGATGCATTGCGCGAAGGGGTTGGACTGCGAGCTTATGGACAACGCGACCCCTTGGTTGAATACAAGAAGGAAGCCTACGACATGTATCAGAATATGCTGGGGGCGATTCGCGAAGAGGTGGTTCGTATGTTGTTCCATCTCCAAATGGCTCCTGCAGCGGAACTTCCCTTGATGCAGCCGGTGGCAACCGCAATGGCTGAGCAGCATGGAGATGAGGTGCGTCCGGCGGCTCATCCGTTCCAGGTCATTCAAGGCGGGCAGGGCAAAGCAAAACAGACCAACGACACCAGGCCGGGGCGCAACGATCCCTGCCCGTGTGGAAGTGGGAAAAAGTACAAACGGTGTCATGGCGCGCTGGAAAAAGACTAATCACGGCAGCTAATTTGGTTGGAGAAGGGTAGGGCATACAGCGTGACTTCTGATGATCTTTCACAGGTACACGGAGAAATGATTAGCATTTTAGACCGAATAAGGGGGTCTCTTTGACCAAGGAGAGCGGGAAACAGAGCAGAGAAACCTTGAGGCTGCAATGGCGGAGCCAGACTTTTGGAGCGACTCAGCACGCGCTGAGCGTATCACTAAAAGACTGAGAACGGTGTCGGGACCGTTGCAACAGTATCATACCCTGGTGGCCGCAATGCAGGAATGGACTGAACTGGTGGAATTGGCCACACTGGAAGAGGATTCTCGGATGTTGCAAGAGCAACTCACCGAGGGATTGAAAATGAAGGAGATCTTGCGTCAGTTTGAACTGACGCTGGTTTTGCGTGGACCTTATGACCACGAAGACGCGATTGCCACTCTGCACGCGGGTGCCGGTGGCACTGAGGCCCAAGACTGGGTGCAAATGTTGCTGCGGATGTATTTGCGGTGGGCCGAACGACGCGGCTTTCGGGCCGACATCATTGATCAGTTGCCGGGGGAGGAAGCGGGTCTCAAGAGCGTTACGATTGAAGTGCGTGGAGAAAACGCATTTGGTTTCTTGCGTCCCGAACGAGGGGTGCATCGGTTAGTGCGAATCTCGCCTTTCGATGCGTCAGGACGTCGTCATACTTCTTTTGCCTCGGTTGAAGTGATCCCGGATTTAGAAGCCGATGAGACGATAGAGATTCGACCGGATGATCTTAAGGTGGATACTTATCGGGCATCGGGGGCGGGAGGCCAGCATATCAACAAGACGGAATCAGCCATTCGGATTACTCACTTGCCAACCGGAATCGTGGTTACCTGCCAGTCTGAGCGATCCCAGCACTCCAACCGGGAAACCGCGATGAAGATGCTCAGAGGAAAATTGGCAGAGTTAAAGGAACGGGAGTGGGAGCAGCACATGGCTGAGGTTCGCGGTGTGCAATCAGATATTGGTTGGGGCTCGCAGATTCGGTCATATGTATTTCAGCCGTATACTATCGTACGTGATCATCGGACCCGTTTCGAGATGGGCAATGTGCAAGCGGTGATGAATGGCGACATCGATGGATTTATTGAGGCATATCTACAGGCTGAGGCCAAAGGGGCGTTGATGCCTGAGGACTCGGACTGATGAACCGAGTGATTCAGGTTTTAGTACTTGCGGTTCTCGCGTTGGTTGGGTTGCAGTGGTATGTGCCGCGGTGGGTTTCCAGTAAAGTAGCAACGCAAATTATGGCACTGGATCATGGGACGCGACCCCAAGTGGAAGTGACGGCCATTCCTTTTTGGTATTTGCTGCAGGGGAATTTTCAAGATCTCTACGTGAATGCGCAACACGTGGCGGTAGGTCCGCTTACGGTTGCGGATGCCCAATTGAATTGGGAACAGGGGGGCCTTGGCGTCCAAGCCTTATTGCACCATCGACTGTCAATTACGCGGCGCGGTCACATGACGGTGTCCATAACAGTGGATGAGGCGGCATTGGCAAAGTTTTTGGCACAACAAGGCAAATTTCAAAATCCTACAGTGGGCATCGATCCGACTGGGTTGACCATTGGTGGGAAAGTGCTTTTAGGGGGAGTCTATGTTCCTCTCAACACGCGGGGTACGTTAGTGGTGTCGTCGGATCGAAAAAGCATTATCTTTCATCCAACATCCATTGATGGCATTCAATTGCCCATGGTGACCGATATTGAGATTTTCAACGTTAATGCAATTAAGTTGCCAGTCAATTTGGTAATCCAGTCGGTGACCCTCCAAAAAGGGTCGATGGAGGTCAAAGCTCAGACGCCATGACAGCGAAACGGCGCATCATCCTAGATTACCTACAAATTACGACTGGCACAGTGGTTACCGCAGTCGGCATCAATGGCTTTTATGTTCCTAACCGAATCTCTGATGGTGGGGTCTCGGGCCTAGGCATTATTTTATTCTATCTCGTGCACATTCCGGTCTGGGCCACTCTGTTGGTGGTCAACCTGCCCTTGTTATGGCTCAGCCATAAGCTGTGGGGAGGGCGGGTTGGCAGCCGCACGGTGTACGGAACCGTGATGCTCTCGGTCGCGGTGGCGCTTTTGACAATACATCCTTTGACCCACAATACGCTGTTGGCCTCTGTGTACGGCGGACTTTTATCCGGGGTGGGACTAGGACTGGTCTTTCGGTCGCGGGGAACGACCGGGGGCACTGACGTGGCGGCGCGATTTTTAAGCCACTTGCTCCCGGTCAGCATGGGTCAAGGGATGATGTTGATAGACTTTTTTATCATTGCCGGTTTTGGATTTGTCTTCAATCCGACGATCGCCATGTTCTCCCTGATTGCCCTTTTCATTTCATCACGCGCCATCGATGTGGTGCAAGAAGGGGTCTCCTATGCCCGGGCGTTTACGATTGTCAGTCAGCACGCCGATGAGATCGCGCAACGCGTTTTGGCCAATATGGACCGCGGTGTCACGCGGATTGGAGGGACTGGTGAATACACGGGGGAGCAGCGCACCATTTTGTACGTGGTCGTCACTCGATCGGAAGTCACCACGCTAAAGGAATTAGTGTATGAGGTAGATCCCGAAGCCTTTGTGGTGGTAGGCACCGTGCACGAAGTCGTCGGAGAAGGCTTTCGCAAGCCGCCATTGGAGGAATGAGGCTAGACGTCGTTTTCATCGAGTTGTTGCAGCAAGTCGTCTGCTTCGTCCACCGTCAGGAGCCCTTGTTGCAACTGTTCTAAGATTTGTAGGCGAGGATCGGTGGGCAGATTATCGATATCTTGGTCTAAATCAGGACCCGTGGATGTTTCGGCAAATTGTCCCAACGTAATGGTTCCTCGTCGCGTGTGCAGTTGGATATGGGTTGACCCATCACCCACCGATCCTACTAGGCGATGCCCTCGGGCGGGTCCTGGGTTGTTGACTTCGACTAATTCCATTTGTGAAACCACTCGCCCTTGATCTGTGCTGGCTTCAATTCGGGCGCCTTGGGAGGTGGGAATCGATACATGTACATCACCGCGGTTTTTGACGTCTACCGCCAAGGACGCCACACGGGCCTCTACTGTTACTGACCCGATGCCCGACTCGCACTCTACATGGTCAAACAAGCCTCCCAAAAGCTGAATTTTTCCAAAACCGCTATTGGCTTCTATAGACAGTTTGCGGCTATTGCGGAGCACAATCGAACCCATACCCGCATTGGCGTCCATGTGGCCGGACAAACCATTGCCCATAATGTCGCCTTTCCCAGCATTAATGTCAAAGGCTCCGCGGCAGTCATCCAGGGTGATGTTCCCCAAGCCATCATTGACGTCCCCGCTCGCATTGAGGTGTTGCAACAGGACGGCGCCTAGTCCTGCGTTAATGTCGATCTGTCCATTAAAGTTTTGCATCGTCACATTGCCCTTGCCGACGTTGATATCGAATTCGCCTTTTGAGGCGTCGACCATAAGATTGCCAAGGCCCACGTTAAGATCAGCGCTGGTCAATGACATGCCATTGATGGTGACAGGACCCCAGCCAAGATTAAGGTCCAAGGACTTGATACTGGAGGGGACTTCCACTTCAAGTTCCAAGGTGCGCGACTGATCGTACTCGAGGGTTAACCTTTGGTCGGTGCGTTCCTGTTGGATGGGAAGACTGGAGACAACATGCACTTCGTCATCATGGCTAGGACTAATGCGGACCTTCGCCTTTTTTAGTTTTAAGTTTACTTCGCTTATCATGGATGATCCTCCCTTGAGAAAGGTTTTTTCATCATGGCCAATGCGTGTTTGGCTACGCGTCCTTCATCGGACTGCTAGAATTATCCCGAAGCAGCTTCAGTCCTTCGGCTACCTCAAGTTGTCCCCTACGTATCTGTTCCAGGATAGAGCGGCGATCCCCGGCGATGGCCTCAGAATCTCGAGATTCGAGGTTCAAATCGGGCTGAAAGGCTTCCACCAATTGGTCCAACTTGCTGCGAACAGTAGGGTAGGAGATCCCCAAGATGCGTTCAATTTCCTTTAGATTGCCGCGGCTGACCACAAACACCTTTAAGAACGCCAACTGTTCTTCGGTTAATTCGAGGGTCGGATGACTGTCGAATTGACCCCGTATCATAATATGGCAATGAGGACATGTGAGCTCGGTGATCTGTAGCGAATGACGACAACTTGGACAGCTCGTCAACATTTTTGCCATACTTTACCGCCTCCTGTGAATAGAATATCTTTCACCGACATATATGTCAATGAAAACCTCATAAACATTAATATTATAGTTAACATTATGAGGGATATGGGGCTGTTAAGAAGAAATTCCTACGGATGACGAAGTGGGTTTTTGTCTCGAGAATCGTTGGTAGCCGAATGATGTTAACAAGGCCAATGCTCCCGTGGTGCCCAGCCAAGGCAAGACGCCCATGGACATGAGGAGTCCACCCGTTAATGGTCCGACGGCAAATCCTGCGCGGTTGGCTAAACTGAAAAATCCCATGTATCGCCCCCGGAGGTGTTGCGGGGCGCGGTCCGCCACCCAAGAGGAGGCGGCTGGGTTGATGACATTTTCGCCCAGGGTAATCACCAACACCGCACCTGCAAAGGTTGCCAGCGAATGCCCGGTGAGCATCAACCAAAAGCCCGCTGCATAGCACAGAGTTCCGAGCGCCATCAACATGGGTCGCGCGATAGACCGTGTCAGCCGGGTGACGGGAAGCTGCAGGGCGACAACCAGAACGGCGTTTTCAGCGGCCAAATAGCCAAACGCACTCGGGGGATATCCCAAGTCTAGGTGAAGATAGGCGGGGACGACCATGAATAATTGGGAATAGACCAAGCTGGTAAGACCCCAAAGCCCGGCAAATCTCAGAAATAGGGGGTCTCGGGCCACATCGAACAATCGGCTCGGAGCAATTGCCGTGCTGGTCTCTGGGCGGGTTTCGGGAATGAAAGACCAGATGACCGCTAAAAACCCGACCATCGATAGCGCATCGAGAGCGAAGATCCAGAAAAATGAATGGTCGGCCAAGAATCCCCCTAGCATGGGTCCGATAATAATGCCGGCATTGCTGGCCATTCGCATGAGGCCGTAGGCATAGCTTAATCGGTCGGCCGGCACCATATCACCGACTGCCGCCATTGATGCGGGTTGAAATAAGGGAACGGTAAAGCCCATTCCACTGAGAAAAATGACCAACCATAACGAATGAACGGGAAAGCCCATGAGAAAAGTGAAGGCAGCCCCCGATGCCAATGACACTAGCATTACCCGTCTGCGGCCAAGTTTGTCGCTCCATACACCGCCGACTAGAACTGCCAACACTTGTGCCGCACCGTAAAATGTCATGACTACGCCTACCATGCTCATAGGTGCATGTAATCGAGCGGCCAGGTAAATGGTTATGAAGGGAAACACCAACGAGTTTCCTACCAGATTGATGAACCGTCCTGCCAACAGGACATAAAAAGCCCTGGGCAATGTCGGATCTATCAACTGTTGCGTCCATCTCATCCCCGGAGCCTCCTCGCGGTGGGTTAGCCACCGAGAAAACTACGGGAGCCATTGTAGCAGAACTGCGGTACAATCGAAATGGGAGCGGATGGATTAAGGAGGGATCGCCATGATTGCCAGAGAGATTATGACCAGTGATGTCATTAAAATCGCCTCAACTGCGACAATTGGGCAGGCGGTGGCGCTATTGAAAGAGCACACTATAAGTGGCTTGCCGGTTGTGGACAATAAGGACCACTTGGTGGGGGTCATCACTGGAGGTGACGTGTTGCGCGCCATCCAGCAGAGAGCTCAAAAAGTTTACCATACGCTGTTCGGCCCGACCCATGTGGTGATTGACGAGAATGTGTGGCGTGAGGACCGCGATCAATTGCTCAAGCAATCAGTCGAAAAAATGATGAGCCGATCACCCATTACCGTAGCTCCTAACACGCCGGTAGGTGAAATTACCGATTTGATGTTGCGCCAAAGTATTCGCCGGGTTTTTGTGATAGAACACGGCAAGCTTCTCGGTGTTTTGACCCGCAATGATATCGTGCGTTGGCTGGTCCGTCGGGTGGACTCCCCGACTCCTTAGCGCAGAAGTCGGGGCAGTGCGCGGCCAACCCGCTTTATCACAGGGGCTAAAGTCTCATGAGGGGCTCCGTGGCTCATAATCGCCGCGGCATACGCCAGTCCGTCCTCTGAGTAGACAATGCCCACATCGTGACTGGCGTCCGATAGGGATCCAGTTTTATGGGCTACTGTGATGTTGGGGGGTTGGCCGCATAAGGTGTTGCGGGAGGTCAACCCAGTAATGCTGACGGGGCCTTGGCACCGTTTTAAGAGATCGACCATCCGCGTGCTGACCGCAAGGGAAATGCATTGCCCTTTAGCCAGCATCTCCATCAGCACGGCCATATCATGAGCAGTGGCACGGTTGACCGTGGGATGTTCCACAGGCACACGCTGCAAACGCCGGACTAGCACGGTATCATGAATTCCCAAGCGTTTCATGGTGAGATTGACAGCATCGACGCCTAAGTAGTCGATAAGCAAATTGGTTGCCGTATTGTCGGATACTGTGATCATGAGCGTAGTCAAATCGCGTATCGAATATGCGGTTCCCGGGGTCAAATCAAACAATACGCCGGATCCGTCTACCTGGTCTTCTGCTGTCAGTGTCAAAAGGGTGTCTAATGACAAATGCTCTTCTTCTACTCTTCGAAACACTTCAATCATAATTGGTACTTTAATGGTGCTGGCGGAAGGGAAGGTTTCCTTTTCGCGATAGGCTACGGTGTTTCCAGTATGAAGATTTATGGCAAAAACGCCATATTGTCCAGGTGCTTGGTTCAACAAGGTGGTAATATCCATGGGGTCAG
Organism: Bacillota bacterium; assembly: GCA_021784595.1. Taxonomy (GTDB): domain Bacteria; phylum Bacillota; class Sulfobacillia; order Sulfobacillales; family Sulfobacillaceae; genus Sulfobacillus_C. The sequence goes on from JAJYHT010000076.1 coordinate 41,531, forward strand.
CCTCGTTTCGCATGAGTGTATTTTCCCCGATGATATCATCTTGTGGCGGATGCATTTCATCAAAAAGGAAATTCTTGTATTAAAGGCGAATTAGATCATTATAGATCAGGATTTGCCAGGATGCGAGGTGAGCCAGAGTGCGGTTAAAGCTCGATGAACAATGAGTGTTGTGGTATTAGGCAGCATTAACCTCGATCTCGTAGCGCAGATCGACAAAATTCCCGTCCCCGGGGAGACGCGGTTGGCCCGTTCTATGGTCACGCTACCCGGCGGCAAGGGCGCCAATCAAGCCTTGGCGGCGCAGCGCATGGGCGCCCACACCATTATGCTAGGCATGATTGGCGAAGATGCATTCGCCATGCAGGCTTTAAAATTCCTGCGGCAGGATGGAGTGGATCTAAGTCATATAGGGGTGAGTAAAACCTCTCCGACTGGGCTGGCCTTCATTGTGGTGGAAGAGGGAGGGCAAAATGCCATTACTGTGGTGCCGGGAGCCAATGCGGAAGTAGGGTCGGATGCATTGGCCGATCTGCAACAGGTGTTGGGACCGTCGGATGTTCTTGTATTGCAATGCGAGATACCCCTCGAGGTCGTGGAAAGGGCTGTCATCACTGCTAAGAAAGTCGGCGCCCGCATTGTTTGGGATCCAGCGCCGGCATCGAAAAATTTACCGAAATCCTTGTTTAAAGCGGATATTGTGGCCCCGAATCAAGGGGAAGCGGAGATCCTGCTTGGCGTTCCGGTTACAGATGTGCGTACCGCCAAAATTGCAGCGCGCCAGCTTCGCTCGCGAGGCGCCCAAGTGGGTATAGTGAAGCTGGGAGCAGAAGGCGTGGTCTGGGCTACTTCGCGCGGCCTGTTTTACCAGCCTGGCGAGGAAGTCCAGGCTATTGATGCGGTAGGCGCTGGCGATACGTTTGCGGGAGCCTTGGCTGCGCGGTTGGACGCAGGTGAAGCATTGGGTGACGCCATTCGAGTCGCCAATCGGGCGGCCGCCCTTTCCACTACCAAAACGGGAGCGCAAAGTTCCTTTCCTTGGCTAAAAGATGTCCCTGGTTTATGACGGCGCTAGAAGAGTTGGCGGCTGAAAACGAAGACGTGCGGGGGTTTAGGGCAATGGGGAATCGGTTTTACTAAGACGCTAAACACCTCGGAATAATTTTATGGATTGTCGTGTAACCTTTTAGGCAGAGCGGCGTTATAAATGCAAAAGGGATTACACGAGGAGGCGGGAGCTTATGAAGCCACCAGTCAAAGATCAAAAGCGTGCCGACTACTATCTCTATACCTGGCAAATTCGTGAGGTGCAGAGGATTTCCAGGGAAACTCACACGCCGCCTTCGGAGGTTATGCGCTCGCTGTTAAGCCGTGCCCTGAGCGATGCCCAAGATACTCCCATGGCTAAGTAGTGGCTGTTGCCGTCACGTCTGATTGGTTCATCGCATGACCGAAAATGTCCAATCCCAATACCCGGAGTTCGTGCGGGTATTTTTGGGTTTTAGGATGCTTTGAGCTATGGACGCGGGCAGCAGGTTCATTTTTGGATGAAACGGGGACCGCACCACGAGGATTAGCTTTGCTGGTTTGGGTAACGGAGTGCGGGCATAAATTGGGGGACCAAGCAATAAGATTTTAGCTGTGATGACACAGACAACAATAGAGGGATGGTCGGAGGATCGGCGGACGTCTGTCGGACACCAAAAATCCGGTTCGAGAGACGCTTGGCTTTAAACCAGGAAGAAGTGTGCGATCACCGAGACGATTCATAGATGTACAATATGGTCGGAGTTTGGACAACATATCAATATAAAGGAGTCGACATCGGTGAGCCAACAATTTCGAATTAGCAAAGATTCGTTAGGCGAAGTGCGTGTACCTAAGGAAGCATATTGGGGTCCCCAAACGCAACGCGCGATACATAACTTTCCTATCAGTGGGTTGCGGTTGCCGCGCAGATTCATTCGCGCTCAAGGAATTATCAAATGGGCGGCGGCCAAAGCCAATAAGGAAGTGGGAGAGCTTTCACCTTCGGTGGCAGATGCCATAATGCAGGCGGCAGACGAGGTCATCGACGGTAAATGGGACAACCAGTTTGTTGTCGACGTATATCAAGCTGGCGCCGGCACCTCGCAGAACATGAATGCCAATGAAGTCATTGCCAGTCGAGCTCAGGAATTATTAGGCGCCCAACGCGGCGATGTCCACGCCGTGCATCCCAATGACCAGGTCAACATGGCGCAATCGACCAACGACACTATTCATGTGGCTATTCACATAGCAGGAGTTGAAGCCCTGGTCCATGATTTGCTGCCGGCCATCGACCAGGCGATATTAGTTCTAGAGGAGAAGGCGCGTCAATGGATGCCTATCGTCAAGTCGGGCCGAACTCATCTACAGGACGCGGTGCCAATGCGGTTGGGCCAGGAAATTGGTGGTTATGCCGGAGCATTGTCATATTGGCGCGATAGTCTTCAGAACCGGGGGGAACGACTTTACGCCATAGGCCTGGGAGGTAATGCGGTAGGAACCGGCATTAATGCCCACCCGCACTATAAGTCCTTGGCAACCAAGGCAGTGGCCGAAAAAACTGGGTTGCCGTTCAAGCAGCCGGACAACATGTTTACTTTTATTCAGAATTTGGACGCGGTGCTTGAAGTGTCGGGAACTTTGCGTGGACTAGCGACAGGTTTGGGTAAAATCGCCAATGATCTGCGCTTGTTGAGTTCTGGCCCGCGGACAGGAATTGGTGAATTGAGATTGCCGGCAGTTCAACCTGGCTCGTCGATTATGCCGGGCAAGGTCAATCCGGTAATGGCGGAAATGATGAATATGATCTGCTATCAAGTGATCGGCAATGATGTAGCCATCCAAGGTGCGGTGGGCGGAGCGCAACTGGAATTAAATGTGATGATGCCGGTGATCGCGTACAACTTGCTGCATGCGGTAGCGATTCTCGCCAATGGGTTAAAGGCGTTTACCGAGTTTGCTTTGGTAGGACTGCAAGCCGATGTGGAACGCGTTACCGGATTTGTCGAAATGAACACCGCGTTGGCCACTGCGTTAAATCCTTATATCGGTTATGACAAAGCTGCAGTGGTGGCTAAAACGGCGTTCGCCGAAGGGAAGACCGTGCGGCAAATTGTGCGTGAGCAGAATTTGTTGGATGAATCGGTATTAAACGAAGCTTTAAATTTGGAGAAGATTACGGAACCTAAAGATTAAGGACTGGGTTAGGATTTTTTTCAACTTAGCTTGTATTGTTTGTCGGACCGTGATAGGATACTAAAGCTGTCGCGAGACACGATGCGAGTTGCGGAGGGCCGAAAGGCCACTGTAAACGCCGTGCGACGCGCAACCCGGTCCTTGAAAACTATATCGTCAGTCACGCAGAAGTATCAAAGTATTGCAATGCAAGTAGTGCCAACGATGAGATTGAGTCATGGAGAGTTTGATCCTGGCTCAGGACGAACGCTGGCGGCGT
>JAJYHT010000036.1 GCA_021784595.1 Bacillota bacterium
GCCTAAAATGATGAAATGCATAAAGAGTCCCCTTTCGTCATGATTAGATAGTGTAACCGCTTTGAAGCAGGGAGGGAAATCACTCTGTAGGATGATCATGAAAACGTGCGGTTGCTCTGGTGACTGAAATCGGGACAAGTCTACGATTCGTTAATATGAGGCCAATAGTTGTGGTGAGGTGTTGGCGGCGGTGTAATGCCTAGCCAACGTTCAATATTGTGCACCAACTGCAGCACCCAATGCCGAAACGCCACCCAAAGACTGGCCCACTGAGGCAGTGGATGTGCGCTGTGGGTCTTAGGTGCCGGTTTTACTGCTAAAATAGGCCGTTTGGCGACAGGTTTGGCAGGTGGGGTTTGATCGGTGTGAAATGCGTAGTTATATCCGATCTTTATTTGTTTATTCATTTGAGCAATTTGCGCCGCGCTTAATTCAGCGGTGGAATAATACCAGTGCACGGAGATATCCTGACGAATGCCGTCGTATAGGGGGATATGCCAGTTGTCTTCCAAATTGGCAAAGTAGCCAAATTGCCCCCACGTAGGATCAGCGACCACCCACCCCACTGAGGGCAGATAAAATTCGACCCATTGGTGAAATCCCCCTTGACCAGCCCCGTTGTTGGTCACGTACCCGCCCACCAATCGCGCGGGAATGTGGTCCGTCCGCAATAAAGCGGTATAAAGATCCGCGAAGTCGCTGCAGATGCCGAGATGGGTTTGCAGTGTCGCCAAGGAACTGCCCGACGCTTGCAGAGAATAATTGTAGCGAATGTTATGCACAATCCATTCAAAAATGGCGTCTGCCTTTTGGTAGGGATTTTGGCTTGGACTGGTAATTTGTTGGTCTAGCGCGACCAAAGCCGGCGCATCGGTGTTGACGCCCTCGGAATATTCCAGGGTAGGGCTGGTGTAAAAACGATAGATGGCGGATTTCTTATTATACGGAGGGTAATTTAAGGGAAGCTTGTAAGAGACTTCTGACGAAGTAGCCAAGTAGTTTAACACGATGGTTTCAGTTTGCCCGGGTTTGAGCTGGGGCCAGGTGTACACGCCAATCAAATTGCCATATTGATCATAATGGGTGCTGCTCGGAGACACCGACGCATTGATCAAGGTGACCGTTGAATAGGCAGTCTGGGGAGCCAACAAGACGACATGGGCATTGACATCCAGAGCGGATGCCGCACTCTGGTTGCTAATGGTGACGGTTTTGGTAAACGAGTAATAAGCCGGGAGCGTCGTGATAGCATCCGGCGAGACCGTGTTCGATTGTGTCTGCGTCTTTGCCGATGCGCTAGGTTGGAACAGGAAGACCAGAAGAATCATTAAAGCAAAGGCATGCCAATACCGCTGACGCGTCACGAGTCGTCCTCTCCTAAGGTTTGCCGTCGTCTCTCATTATAGCGAGCTGATCTTCGAGCGGATATCATATGATTTGGAGCCTATGGACAGGATTTTTGCGCAAAAACACATCAAGGGATTGCATAGCGCCAAATTCCTCCTACAAGGATACAACGCTAACATCCCTTGAAATGTTTCATACCTGTCCGATCCAGTTTAGCGAATTTTTTCCACGTCAGCTCGGATGTCTTCCAATTTGACGTAACGGTCGCACGCATTTTCCAGCTCGGATGAAATCATGCCACGTGTCCCCACCCCGATAATTTCTTTGCCTCGGGAGCGAATCAATTCCACTGCCCGCTCGAAATCTCCATCGCCACTCATCAACACCGCAATGTCATACCGATCGACCGTACTGAACATGTCAATCACAATTTCGATGTCTAAGTTGGCCCGGCGAATGACGGCGTTGGAACTCTGATCCATGGTTTCCTTGATGGATTTCTCACGAATCGTAAAACCTAAATGTCGCAAGGCGGTAAGAAAATCCCGCTGCGAATTGTCTGGAGGAACCTGCACTCCAGTGTAATAAAACGCGTTGTAGATCTCGCGGTCACGAGTAAAATAATCAATAACCCTGGCAAAGTCGAGATGCCACCCAAGCACGCGTTGCGCATAAAACATATTGGCGCCATCCACGAAGATGGCTACCCTTTCACGACGGCAATCCACGATGTCCTCCTGTATCTTTTTTATTGAATCATTTGATGTTCATTGTGTGCTAAAAATGCACCGTCTCTATACAGTCTTGACAACTCTGTAATGAAGAATGCAGTGTCCTCTTATTGTACCAGGTTTTAGGGGCAACAAGTACCCTAGACGATTTGGGACAGAGGGGCATTGTTAGAGGGACACCGTCCCGGTTCAGTATGTTCACGGCAACTTTGAGTGGGGCGATGTCGGCTGTGGGACGGCATTTTGCTCGGGAACCCAGTGGGAAAGCAGGAATTTGGCTTCCGGTGCCGTATTCTACAGTAGCAGATTGCGGTCACTTTAGAATGCGCATGGGAGGAATGGGACTTGGCGGTGGAACCCGAACGTGGAATGCCCTTATATTTGCAGTTAAAGCGCCTCATTAAGGCGCAAATCCAAGATGGGCGGCTGGCTCCAGGGGATCGTGTCCCGAGTGAGCGGGAATTGTCAGACCAATTTGGCATGAGCCGGATGACAGCTCGGCAAGCTTTAATCGAGTTGGTGAGGGAAGGACTTTTGTACCGTGAACAAGGGCGCGGCACGTTCGTCGCGGTGCGCAAAGTCAGCCAAGGGCTATTGACAGTGACATCGTTTACTGAAGATATGCATAGTCGAGGAATTGTGCCCAGTTCGGTGATTTTAAGTCTGACTACGGAAGCTCCTTCATTGCCCGACCGTGAGCGGTTACGTCTCGACTTGGGCCACCAGATGGTGCGGGTTCGGCGATTGCGCCTGGGTGATGGCCGCCCTATGGCGTTGGAGGAGGCGTCACTGCCCCAGTCCTTGGTTGAAGGAATTGAGGAGCATGACTTGAGTCGCGGTTCGCTCTACGAATTCTTAAAATCCCGTCAGATAGAACTGCAGGGAGCCCATCAAACACTAGAAGCCATTTTGGCCGACGAAGAGCAAGCGATGTTGTTAGCCGTGCCTCAAGGAGCTCCGTTGCTTTTACTGGAACGTCTGTCCTATGATCAGTTTGGAAGGCCAGCAGAATTTGTGCGGGCTGTCTATCGGGGTGATCGATATCGTTTTTATGTCGAATTGGGGCATTAGCCAGTGGATGTTTTGGAAATCTGGTATAGACATCTAGGAGGGAATGGCATGCAACTGCGGGTTCTAGAGACAAGCGAGAGTGTGGCCCGCCTGGTGGCCCTCGATCTCTGGGAAAGCATTGAGGCGGGGGCGCGTCGGCTGGGTTTTGCGACGGGCCGCACAATGATTGACGTCTACCGGGAATTTGTGGAATTGGCTGAGGCTTTGCCCGAAAACTGGAATTGGTCTGGCATACAAACGTATAATTTAGACGAATATGTGGGCCTTGGGCCACAGAATTCCCGGAGTTTTCACTACTTCATGCAACAGCATTTGTTTTTGCCACTGGCGCTGGATAACGCGCATACTCATGTCCCCAATGGTCTGGCGCCAGATTTGGAGCGAGAATGTCAGGAATATGAAGAGATAGCCACAGAGTCCCCGATTGACGTGCAACTGTTGGGACTGGGGATAAATGGACATATTGGATTTAACGAACCAGGCACCCCGTTCTCTTCAACAACCCACATAGTGAAATTGTCGGGAGCCACGTTGCAGCAAAACGCACCGGATTTCGATGGGTCAGAGCCTCCTGGCAAGGCATTGACGATGGGAATCCAGACTATTTTGAACGCCAGGCGTATCATGTTGGTAGCGACCGGCATCGCCAAGGCACAGGCGCTAGAAGCGCTCTTGTATGGGCCCGTGGGAACTGAATGCCCAGCCAGTGCGCTTAGACTGCACCCGCAGGTGTCTGTTTATGTTGACCGCGCATTGATGGATGGGGTTTTGGAACGCCAGCAGAGCAAAGAGGTGCCAACTCATGAAATCAGGGTCTAGGGTGGTGGTGATTGGCGGGGGCAGTTCTTATACCCCAGAGCTGATCGATGGCTTTTTAAATCATTACGATGAGATGCCAGTGGAAAAGATCGTGTTGGTGGATATTCCCGAGGGTCAAGAAAAGATGCGCATCGTTGCAGAATTAGGTCGGCGCATGATTGAAAAACGCGGCATAGAAATTCACCTGGAAACGACCATGGATCGCAAGGCGGCTCTTAAGGAGGCCGATTTCGTCTGCAACCAATTTCGAGTCGGAGGTTTAAAGGCTCGTGCCCGAGACGAAAGCATTCCTATGCGCTATGGAGCCATTGGACAGGAAACGGTGGGCGCCGGCGGCTTTGCCAAGGCATTGCGGACTATTCCGGTGGCTTTGGAAATTGCCCGAGACTTGGAGGAAGTCGCCCCATCGGCATGGATACTCAATTTTACTAATCCAGCCAGTATGGTGACCCAAGCTCTGCTCAACTACACGAGCATTCGCACCATTGGTTTGTGCAATGTGCCCATTAGTATCCAGATGGCGGTTGCCCATGCTTTTGGGGTAAATGCCAAGGATGTGGGCATGGATTTCTTTGGGCTGAATCACTTGTCTTTTGCCCGCCGCATTTTTGTCCAAGGAAAAGATGTTACCGAGGCAGTGCTTCATGCGGAGAGCGATGAGGGCGGGGATATGGCCAACATTCCGCAGAAAGAATGGGGAAAAGACATCTTGTCTGCCATTCAGATGCTGCCTAATAGTTATCTGCGCTACTACTGGTTTACCGATGAAATGTTTCGCCATCAACAAGAGGACTTGGACGCAGGCAAAGGAACTCGCGCCATTCAAGTCATGGCCCTCGAAGCAGAGCTATTTAAAAAGTACCAGAATCCCGACTTGCACGAAAAGCCCCCCGAACTAATGAAGCGTGGAGGGGCCTATTACAGCGAGGTGGCGGTTTCGGTTATGAGTTCGATTTATGCCAATCATCCTCGGGAGATGGTTGTGAACCTAAGAAATGGGCATACCTTGCCTGAACTTGGCGAACATGCTTCAATCGAAGTGTCGGCCATCATAGACGGACAAGGGGCGCGCCCCATCTACAGCGGGCCAATGCCAGCCACAGTGCGTGGACTCATTCAACAAGTCAAGGCTTACGAGGATTTGGCAGTGGCGGCTGCCGTGACCGGTGACCGTGACACGGCGTTTGCCGCTCTGCTGAACAACCCTTTGGTGCCTTCGGCAGAGGTGGCACTAAAAATCCTCGGGGACATTTTACGCGAAAATGCGGCGTATTTACCTCAATTTTCTCTGGAGGCGTGAGCCATGGGGCCTATTTATTTGGGAGTTGACGGAGGCGGTACCAAGACGTTAGCCGTGCTGGTTCAAGACGGCGTGGTTTTGGGCCAGGGATTGGCAGGACCCTCCAATCATGAGGCAGAGGGTGGCTTGTCGCAGGCGGTGGAGGCTATCCAAGTGGCCATTTATGGTGCTCTGGCGCAATCTTCGGTCACACCTGATGCGATAAGCCAGGCCGTCTTGGGTCTGGCAGGAGCCGATTTTCCTGAAGACTTCCAATTGCTAACGGATGGACTTCAACCATTATTTGGGCAGGTTCCTTTTAAAGTCGTTAACGATGCGGAAGTGGCTCTCGCAGGTGGAGCGCGTTCTGGCACTGGCATCGTGGTCATTTGCGGAACCGGAACCAACGTGTGGGGGTTGGCACATGACGGGCGATCCGGACATGTCGGCGGAAACGGGTACGAATTTGGCGATTGGGGAGGAGGCATCGATTTGGCGCGTGCTGTTCTCCACCATGCGTTTCGTAGTCATGAGCAGCGAGGGCCCAAAACGCAGTTGGAATTAGCAGTACTGGAGGCACTTGGTTTTGCCGACTATGCTCATCTGGCGCATGCCTTGCGCTTTAGGATGGAGCCGTATAGATTTTTAGCTCTGGCGCCGCTATGCTTTCGCATTGCGGACGCAGGAGACGTGGTGGCGCAGAAAATTTTGACCGATATGGGCCATGCTCTAGGGCAGAGTGCTGTGGGATGTGCCAAAATATTGAATGTGACTCAAGAACCGGTGGAGATTGTGATGGCGGGATCGGTTTGGTTGGGAAGCGCCCCGCAGTTAGTTGACGCTTTTCTGGACACTTTAAAACAATCCCTACCCTTGGCTGACGCGCATTTTCCCGATTTGTCCCCAGTGGCGGGAGCCGCCTTGCTAGCGGCAGCTATGGCCGGAGAAGACCCCCTGCAACTGCGGGAGGCATTTAGGTCCGTCAGGGTGATGCAGGATTCCGGTGATTGATGTTCCGGGGTCGAGGCGGTACCATAAGCGATATGAAACCAATTAGCGGATGGCATTTTAGCATAGGAATGGCGCTTTTGCTGGCACTGGGCGGTTGCGGATGGTTTTCCAGCCCCGCGCCGTTGGCGCGTGGATTGAGTGCCAGCCAAGTAAAGCATCAGCTTTTGGCCAGGTTGCAGTCATGGCAGAGTGTGTCATGCCAAGTAACCCAGACTGTGAGTCTTGTGGGACAACCCGTTCAACATCTCAAGCTGTCATTGGCAGAAGAGACAAAGCCGGCCCAATTTGTGCTGCACATTACGGGAGTTAGCAGTCCCATTGAGATTTTTTCCACTCCACGGGACACTATATGGTATCAAGTGGGGTCCCCGCATTACACGGTGCTGGCGTCTCTGCCGCCATCTTCCGATGATTTTCGTCTTCTAGGGACGGAGTTGCCGCACTTGGTAGCTGCCAGCCATATTACCAAGGTTCATTTTGATCATAATAATATTGTGTCATTGGTTATGGACACGCCCTTGCCAAATGGCATTTCAGCACAGGTGCAACTAATCTATGACCTGACCACCAATACACCGATGCGAATCGTAGCGAAGTGGAATGGGGGGACGGTAACTGAGGTTGCTTCGCACTTTGAGGTCAATCCCAACTTGCCTTCCAACATATTTTCCTTTACCCCGCCAGCCACGGTGACGCCTGCGGTGGGGTTGACCCAATCGGGCACTGCGCTTAATGTGGCGCAAGCCAAAGTGGGGTTTGTGGTGGCGCTTCCCCCCCAACAGGCACAGGAAACTTATGTAGGAATTGATGTCGGCCAGACCAATAAAGGCTCCTCGGTTCTGTTGTTGACCTATAATAGTCCGAACGGCAATCCTCTGGTGGTGACGGAACGCGCCAATCGGTCCGGGTTGTCAGTTTTTCCCTCTGGCAGCGTGACCGCCACAGAGACCGCAGGCTCATTGTCGGTAACGGTAGCTATGCTGCCATCAGGGCAGGAGATGGCATCGTTTGTGATGAATAAAACCTTGGTCGTAGTCCAAGGAGAGGCATCCGATGTGGACGCTTTAATCAATCTATGGGGCGGACAAAATTCAACGGTGCCGTCTTCCACCCAATCCAGCGGTTGACCACGAGTAGCCGCCATAGGTCTTTTGTGGGTTCCCATGAGGGACACTCGCCTAGTAAAGCGGCACCAATCTTATGCGTTTGATGCGCATGAAGCCGCATAACGCTGTTCTTCACAACTTGCCCGGGGTTGCGATAGGGTAAAAAAGAGACTAGTCCCTGTGGGGGATTACCAAAGTGCAATAAATTAGGGTAAAATATTTTGCCAAATGCGACATTTCGTTTGATGGGTTAAGGGGGCGAAGCCATGGTTCAAGGAGGGTGGGGCTTTGCGTCTGGAACTTTTGGAGAATTGGTGCAAGGAGAGATTGATGACACGCCGTTTTTGGTGACTCTGCCCATACGCTGGGGCACCCGCGCTACATTCATACCACGTTCTGCACCGGGCGTGGATGTGTATCCGTCTCACCGAAAAAAGGCTCAAAAAGCTGCACAACTGGCGCTCATTCAAATGGCTTATGATGGCGGCGGCTTGTTGAGCATTTCATCGGTAATTCCGATCGGCAAGGGGATGGCTTCGAGCTCGGCTGACATTGTGGCCAGTATGCGCGCGGTCTGGGCAGCAATGGGCAAAGAGGTGGCACCCAAGCGGATGGCTCGTTTGGCGGCTCGAATCGAACCGTCTGATGGGGTCATGTATGATGGGGTAGTGGTGTTCAATCCCCGCCAGGGGACAGTGATTGAACGGTGGAACATGATGCCGTTTGGATTGATCGTCGGCCTGGTGGGTAGAGGCAGGGTCAACACGGAGGCTCATCACCGTGAACGAAAGTCCTATGACGACGATCATCAAAAAAAGTTGGCGGCAGCGTTGGACAATGCTAGGCGTGGCGTGCAAGAGCGAGACTTTGCCCTACTCGGACAAGCGGGTCGGCTTTCAGCTGAAGTGCAGGCGGATCGCGATCCCGAAGATTACGCATTGCGCCTTCTGCTCAAAGAGTCCGAAGCCCGCGATTGGGGTGTTGTTATCGCGCATTCGGGCACGGTGCGCGGCTTCTTGTTTTCTCCACAGATGGTGCGTCGAGGCTACGCGAACGAAGCAGAGCGGATTTTGCGACGCATCGATAAAGGCGCGGTATTTAGATTTTGGACGCAATCCAGACCGTTGGTGCATAGCGGGATAGTGGCCTTGGACCATCTGATGGAGCGTCAAGAGCAATTCTAGGAAGCTCCACAGAGGAAGCTTTCTTTTTTGGTGCGGCATGGCCGTTCAAATCGTGGCGACCGAGAGTATCTCTGTTGCCCCGTTTGGCGTACCCGTTCCCCCCTCATTTTGCCTATCAGGCGTGGTCTTGATATCGCAGACTATCGAGATATTGCGATCCAAAAGGCTTACACCTTGGGGCGCCGTGCCCAGGCCCGAGACTATCTCGATCTCCACGCGGTGCTTCAGGCAGGCTTCATTTCCTTTGATGATCTTCTTCGGTGGACTCAAGAGACATATCATGAGGCGTTTTCTGCCCGGCTGTTTTTGCAACAGTTAACGTATACCCGAGATATCGTCTTGAGTCTATTGACCACGCTCCAGTCGTTTGAGGCAATCGAACGCGACTTACAGATAAATGGTCAGAGACACGCTTTGGTTCTCTTCCCCCGGCATGCCAGGGACCACAGCTATGACGCGGCCTTCGTCCCTCCAACGCCTCTTTTATCGCTACCACGCCGATCACTTGGACACCGACCGCCGCGCGGCGATCCTCATTCCCACCGTGCTCGCCGATGGTTCACTGGATGATTGGGATTGATTGTTTTTGGTGTATGGATGGGAGACGATCCGCGCCATTCCCAAACACTGCCGCCGCCGCTTGAACGGTTTTGGACGCTGGTGTTGCTCAACACTCCGCGCGAGACTCCCTGATGGGCGGACGGCAACCGCCAACGGCGCGTCGACCGACGCCCTGCCTACATGGTTTCCGGCTGAATGACGCTAACAGGCGGTCGTCTCCAAATCAGCCCGAGGACGCGCCAGCCTCGATGCCACCTCGCGATAAACCACTTCTTTTCCAGCGATAGCAAAACTCTCCAATGACGGCGCTCTCCTACACAGTCCGTGGTCTCAGTCCAACATAATGGAACACCCCTTTCGGACCAGCCCGACAATGTCCATTTTCTCCTTTTTCAGTGGGCGGGGGCGCTTTTTTCTCCTGCGTGTCGATTGATGCTCTGAGGCTTGTGTGAGATTGTCGTAGGGAGAATAACCAAGGGGAAATTCCGAATTCTTGGGTAGACTCCTATGGAACAATGGGTACCTCGTGCAATTTTCAGTTCATCAATTATTACGCTCGACCACCCGTTGCACCGCGATGGTGTCAGGATATCGCGATGTTCCCGCAATCTGGGAGACATAAAGGCTTCCGGCAGCATTAGCCCATCGAACAGCCATCGTGATGTCTTCTTGAACCATCAATGTCGAGAGAAAGGCGCCGTTCCAGACATCTCCCGCGCCTCCGGTATCGACCGCGTGGGTGGGATACCCAGGTACTGCAGTGTGTCCGGATGGCTGGATGATGGTGGCTCCCGTAGCGCCCGACTTTACAACGACCACGTCAGGTAGATGTGGGGCCTCTAAATAAACTGCGGACTCTATTTCGTTGGCGATGACCATATCCGCTAACGGAAGGATGCTATGCCAAAAGCGCCAATTCTGTTTCGGATCCCATCCGAGATCGAGAGCGACCCGTACCCCATGGTAGTGCGCCTCGTTAATGAGCACAACCCATTCTTCATAGGAGGATGGAGCGATGAGGGGTGGTCCGGAAATCAGGAGGATGTCCGCGTGTTGGTTTTCTACGAGAAAATGTTGCCATAAGGTTAGCGGGGAGGCACTATGCAAGGCACCTGGGTGTGTTAGGTATGTTCGCTCGCCATCCTCTTTGACGATCGCAGCGGATAATCCAGTGATGGCTTCAACCTCAAGGGTG
>JAJYHT010000001.1 GCA_021784595.1 Bacillota bacterium
ACGCCGCCAGCGTTCGTCCTGAGCCAGGATCAAACTCTCCATGACTCAATCTCATCGTTGGCACTACTTGCATTGCAATACTTTGATACTTCTGCGTGACTGACGATATAGTTTTCAAGGACCGGGTCGCAAGACGTAATTGTATCACCTGACCACTATCTTGTCAAGGATTGCTCGATGTTGATTTTGCCTTGCGGCAGTGCCGCTTGAAAAGCAGCTTAGTGATAATATCACGCTAAAATTGCGTTAGCAAGGGTCAACGATAGAAAAACTGATAACATTTTAAAGACTATAAAACTGGCAAACACCGCTTAACTATGATATAGTCACACCATAAAAAAGAAGAAACAGGTTCAAAAAAGGAGTCCTTTTCATGGTGGTTCTTCAGCTGCAGCAGTAATTCCCGGGCATTATTATGCTCTCTAGCTGATGACTACACTTTTGAGGAGGATTTTTTATGTCGTGGATTTCGGTACAAGATGTGACGTTAGCCATGGGCGAGCGTAATCTATTTTCTAATGCGACCTTTACCATCAATCCGGGAGACCGCATTGGCATTGTGGGTCCCAATGGCCTAGGCAAGACGTCGCTACTAAATCTTTTATCTGGAGATTTAGATGCTGTCCATGGCCACATAGATCATTTCGGCCAGCATGATCTGGCTCGCCTTGAGCAGTGGCGATCACTTCCTTATCAAACTTTGTGGGATGCCGCCTATCATGCCAATACCCGCATCATCTCGTTAGCTGCGCAATTGACAGCGCTCGAAACACAAATGGGACAAGCGGGCGTCGATCCCGACCTATTGTCACAATGGGCGCAAGAGTGGGGCATCCTATCCGAAGAATTTTCACATCGGGGCGGCTATGAGTGGGAAACCTCGGTAAAAACAGGATTGCTCGGCATCGGCTTTAGTGTGGAGCGATGGCAGGATTCGCCTATGAGCCTATCGGGCGGAGAAACGCATCGCCTGGCGTTATTGCGGGTGATGCTGTCTGGAGCCGATATTTGGTTATTAGACGAACCCACCAACCATTTAGACATTCTCACCATAGAATGGGTGGAAGAGCAACTGCGCAAGTTTTCTGGCGCTGCCTTAATCGTATCGCATGATCGCACCTTTTTAGAACACATCTGCAATCGCATCATGGCTTGGGAAGATGGCTTCTTTTGGGTAACGAGCGGATCATATGCCCAATACCAAAATTTGCGCCGCGAACGGCTCGCCCAGGAATCCTTAAAGTATCAACGCTATTTAGAAGAACAGTCTCGGATTAATGAATATATCAACAAATGGCGGGCAGGCACTAGGGCGCGGCAGGCTCAAAGCCGCGCCAAGAGCTTAGATCGACTGAATCGCTCAATGTCCAACCATGTTGTCCCACGAAAAACCGAGACGCTGTCTCTTGTTCATCAAGGCTCTGGTCGCGGCGGGGCGCTGCCTGCGCTGATCGTCGATCAATTGGCACTGAGCCAAGGTGAAAGGCAGTGGGCGCCGTTTTCTGCCAAAGTGCCCGTCGGGGCCCGAATCGCATTGGTCGGCCCCAATGGCGCTGGCAAGACCACCCTACTGGAAGCGCTGCTGATTCGCAACGCACGCGTGCGTTGGAGAGAAGACATTACCGTGCGGTACCTTCCCCAAACCGCAGTGACCCAGTTGCCCGACGATATGACGGGTCTTGAGTATGCCTATGAATTAGGCTTGGAACGAGAGGAAATATATTATATCGGCGCACGATTTGGGCTGCCTTTTGCATTATGGGAAAATCGGCTCGAAGGCTGGTCGGGAGGTGAGCGCACCCGCCTTAAGCTCATCGAGACCTTAATGGCTCCTTCGCAGTGCTTGTTGCTTGATGAACCCACCAACCACCTAGACATCACCATGCGGGAAGCTTTGGAAGATCTTCTGGTCAATTATCCTGGTACTCTGATGATTGCATCGCATGACCGCACTTTGTTATCCAACGTTTCTACACATACCTTGTGGGCCACGGGCGATACCTATCTTTGGGAATCGAGCCCCTTCCGAGAAGGGCGCGTTGCTCTGCTTAAGAAATGAACTAACTGTGCTCGAACATCGCTACCATGCGCTTATGGCGTTATTTCCCGCTGACCCTTTATAAAAAAGGCGCTGCCAAGATAAAAAAGCAGCGCCCTCGCGATAAGACTATTGACACATGGCTCAGTATTTTTCCGCCACCGCTTTCATCTGCATGAAGAGCAAAAGGTACTCAGGGCTTCCTGTCTTGGAGTCGGTCCCGGACATGTTAAATCCACCAAACGGGTGGGAGCCCACCACCGCCCCCGTGCATTTGCGGTTGATATAGAGATTGCCGACCTCAAAGTCTTCAATCGCCGTCTCAATACGGTCACGAAGACGCGAATACACGGAGCCGGTTAATCCGTACTCGGTATCGTTGACAATCTCCAAGCCGTGGGCAAAATCACGCGCGCGGATGACAGACAACACAGGGCCAAAAATTTCCTCTTGTTCCAACTTGCTGCCCGGTTCGACCTCCGAAAACACGGTAGGTTGGATGAAATGGCCCCCCTCCAGTCCTCTCTGGCCTCCTGCCCGCAACGACGCATTCTTCTTACCCCAATCAATGTAGCCCATTATTTTTTCATAGGCTTTTCCATCAATTACAGGGCCTATATTAACCCCAGGATCTGCGGGATCTCCGATGATCAAGTTATGAGTCCTCTCAAGCACTTTGTCTAGCACCGCATCGTAGACACTATCCACCACTACTGCACGGGAACAGGCAGAGCATTTTTGGCCTTGAAATCCAAATGCCGACGCTACAATACCTTCAGCCGCCGCGTCGAGATCCGCCGTTTCATCCACCAGGATGGCATCTTTTCCACCCATTTCCGCCACTACGCGTTTGACCCACTTTTGTCCGGGTCCTGCTTCAGCAGCTAATTTGTTTATCCGCAACCCCACTTCGCGCGATCCAGTAAAGCTGATAAATCTTGTCATAGGATGCGTGACCATATGGTCGCCAATTGCACTGCCATCCCCAGGCACGAAATTCAATACTCCGGGTGGCAAACCGGCAGCTTCCATAATTTCTGCAAATTTGGCGCCAATAACCGGCGTCGCCGAAGCGGGCTTTAAGACGACGGCATTGCCCGCCACAATAGCCGACGCCGTCATTCCGGCCAGTATCGCCAAAGGGAAGTTCCAGGGCGGAATAATGGCCCCGACACCTAGCGGCACATAAAATGCCGTATCTTCCTCGCCCGGCAGCGGTGTCAACTCCACTCCTTGCGACAACCGCTCCATCTGTCGGCCGTAGTACTCCAAGAAATCAATGGCTTCCGCTACATCAGCGTCCGCTTCACTCCAAGTCTTGCCGGCTTCAAACACTTCCCACGCCGACAGCTCAAACTTTTGCCGTCGCATAATGGCTGCCGCTTTATACAAATAGCGGGACCGTTTAGGTCCAGGCACCTTTTTCCACTCAGACCAAGCTTTCCACCCAGCATCCAATGCCCGGTCAATCAGTGGCTTGGTCGCTTTAGACACCTGTCCTATGATTTCCACCGGATTGGCTGGATTGCTGGAAATCGTTTTGTCAGCCGTTTCAATACGTTCCCCACCAATGATCAGGGGATATGTTTGGCCCCATAATGACCGGACCTTCGCTAAGGCTTGCTCCATTGCTTGCTGATTCTTAGCGTGGCCGAAGTCGGTTAATGGCTCGCTTTGATATGTTTGTACTGGCATGATGATCTTCGCCTCCTCAGAAGGTCCCTGAACTAGGATCTCCTGCTCTTAGTGTTTCATCCCAAATCGGAATTGGCTGCTTGACGAAATTGAGTTAAAAGTTCCGGCGCATAGCGATCCAACCTTTTGGCTCGCCCACCCACAACAAATGCATGGTCAGTCGACCCGATAACAGCCAGTGTGCCAGGGCGGCCGGGTGCGTCTATCAGGTAGCTAAAAGCACACCGCGTGGCCGATATTTCCGTCAATCTGGCCGTAACCGCCACCACATCGCCCAATTGCAAAGCATGAAAAAACTTTGCATGAGCGTCCTTGACCAGAAGTTCGACGTTAACCTGGCGCAACACAGTGTAATAATCGAGAAGGTGCTCGTGAAGCCATGCGATTCGGGTTTCGCTGAACCAATCAAAAACATGGGCATGATAGATGATCCCCGCTGCATCCACTTCCGACCATCGAACCACTGAATTCCAGGTCGCCATTAACATTCCCTCCCACTAAAATCTTAACAAAAAAACCGTCGCGTGCGACGGTCAAATGGTAGCCCCAAGCGGATTCGAACCGCTGTTTCCGGAATGAGGGTCCGGCGTCCTAGGCCTCTAGACTATGGGGCCATGTTGAATGGCTCTTGGCTGGGGGACCAGGATTCGAACCTGGGCGAGATGATCCAGAGTCACCTATGCTACCGCTACATCATCCCCCAACAGCACTGCTTATTATAGCGGCGGTGGCCACGATATGCAATATCTCTGCAACGACGATATTTTCCAGCGTTCATGGTATGCTGTTTTTAAGTTAAACTTGAGCAGGCTATGCCAAGAACATACACTATTATAAGAGAGAAAGGAGCTACTGTCATGTCAAAGACAACTCGCCCGTGGTATGGTCATGATTTTGGCCTATCATTTCGGATGTTCATCACCATGCTGTTGCTCGCCGCCCTCTACTTGGGGTTTGTTGCGATACTCATTGCTATGCGGGTAGGGATCCCATTGTTGATTGTCATCATCGGCGCTCTGGCTTTTAGCCAGTTCTTCTTTTCCGATCAATTGGTGCTGCTGTCTACGGGCGCCCGCCGGGTCACAGCCCAGGCGGCTCCTGAATTGCATAAGACTGTGGAGCGATTAGCGCAAATCGCAGACTTGCCCAAACCATCAATTGCGATTATGCCGACTCGCATGCCCAATTCATTTGCCACCGGACGCAGTCCTAAGACCGCGGTGATCACCGTAACCCAAGGATTGTTAGATCGTCTTGATGCTCCCGAATTAGAGGCGGTGCTCGCGCATGAAATGACCCATATCAAAAATCACGACGTGGCGGTCATCACCATTGCAAGCTTTTTTGCCATGATCGCGTCCTTTATTGTCCAACAGTTTTTCTTCTTTGGGTTTGCCATGGAGGAGGACCGTGGCCGAGGTCGCGGCAATGGGGGCCAAGCCATCATGATCATTTGGCTGGCTTCCATTGTGGTATGGGCTATTAGTTACGTGCTGATTCGCACCTTGTCCCGCTACCGCGAATATGCCGCTGATCGTGGATCAGCGATTTTGACCGGTCACCCTGGCTATTTGGCTAGCGCTTTGCAAAAAATCAACCTCAGCATGGCGCGGTCATCGCAGCGCGATCTACGCAAGGCGGAGGCTTTTAACGCCTTTTTTATCTTTCCGGCCGTGCGTAAGGATAGTTTTATGGAGATGCTTTCGACCCATCCGAGTCTAGAGCATCGCATTCGGTATTTAGAGAAGCTGCAAAGCGAGATCGACAAAAAATAAGGAGGACCCCGATGGGATTTTTTGATTCACTCTTTGGGCGGACTAAAATCCCGTCCGGAAAAACCGATCAATTGTTTGCGCTATCGACCGCCTTGCTGGACATCGAGACACGGCTATCCACACCGTTTGCCAAAAGGGCTGGCGTCGTCCTGCGAACCGTAGACAACAGCAGTTACGAATCCATCGAAAAAGATGTCAATGATGTGTTGCATTTAGGTGGGAAAGACATTCCCGTGACCGCCCGCCACGTGGACGACGCCGAGGGATTTCGGTGGATCCTGTTGGAGGGTGAGCAGGCGGATGACGTCATTAACGCCATGCATCTGACCGCCGACTTAACTCTGCAAGCGGGGTACGGGGATAGTTTGCTCGCGGCCATGTTTGACTTTGGGAGTTGGTACCTCATCTATAGTTACCGTCGCGGCACATTTTATCCTTTTGTCCCCACCGCACGGCGCGAACGCAATGAGGCTAGGGAATTCCGAATATCTGAGACGTTAAAACCCTATATGCCGATCGAAAAGGATCCCGAGCGACGTTACGCGCTATGGGACCCCCCGTTTTAGTCTATCGGATGTTCACTAAATAACTTTTTGGCCTCGCTCAACGTGGTATCTGGAGCTGGCAAAATTAAATCGGATTCCGATAGTTGGTGGTGCTCGAGCGCAGTGCCCGAGCGCACCAACTCCACCACTTCATGAAATCTCTGATTGAAGATGGTCTCGTCGTTGCGTTCGATGGCACGCATCACTTCTTCGTCTAACATGTTGATGCGCTCCAATGTGTCGCCATCAACATCATATTGGCCTTCAGAAAGTATGCGGATTATCATGAGGACGTATCCTCCTTCGCCACCTCAGCCTTCAGCCGAGCTAACTCGTCCGACACCCCCGACTGTGCTTTGATGCGATTCAATTCGTCGCGCACGGCATCTCCGGTAGACATCGGGCCGGAATCTAGGGCCATAGTGCCCGATAGTTCATCAATCGCTTGAGCCCGGGCCTGCAAGGATTGTGTCTTGTCCTGCGCTCGCTGAATCGCCATGTGGACGTCTGCCATGTCTTCGCCCAAACCAGAAAAGGCTTCCCCAATTTTGACTTGCGCTTGGGCGGCGGAGTATTGCGCTTTGATGACTTCTTTTTGGGTCCGGAAGGTTTCTACTTTTGTTGTAAGTTTTTGCTGCAATTCGGTTAACCGTTGTTCTTCGCGCGCCAGATCATTGATTTGCGTGCTCAATCCATCCATCTGGCTCATGAGCGCCTGCTTGCTGTTCAACGCTTGTTGAGCCAAATCGTCTCGGCCCGCCTTGACTGCATCGCGCGCATCTTCATCATATTGATGCGCTGATTGCTCAAGACGATTGAGTTGGAGTTCAATCCGTTTTTTGGAGGTGACCACTTCCGCAACCCCGCGACGCACATTTTGCAGTTGCTCGACCTGTTTTTGATAGGAATACTCCAATGTCTCGCGTGGGTCCTCTGCCTTGTCCAGAACATTGTTTACTTTGGCTTTGAAAATCGTGGATACCCGTGAGATCAAGCCCATGGTAAATCCTCCTCCCATTTGACCTCAGTATATTCCCACCCGGAAAACGTTGTCAAAGATGCCTCAAGGCCTAGAGCAAGAATTATGGAATTTAGGGCATGCTAACTTCCAACCATCTTTAGGGGGGTATATTTTTGGCCACCATTTCGTGTCAAGTCACATCGTGCCGTTTCAACGCACGACAATTGTGCACGCTCGCATCCATTCAGATCGGCCCTGGCAGTGTTGCCGTAGCTTCCCCCGTCATGGGCGCGGTTGCCGCAAGTTACGACGGACAGTTGCGAGCAGGTTATGCAACGGAGTTCGATGACTACGTTGCCTATGCCAATTCAGTGCCGGTTCACACCCTCAATGGTGCAATATGCGCTAGTTTTGCTCCTCTATGACTAAATCGCGGTGCCTCATGGACATCTGAGTCCGTTGCACCGCGGCTCCTACGAACGAGGCAAAGAGCGGATGAGGTCGGTTAGGTCGGGATTGAAATTCAGGATGAAACTGCGTGCCAACAAACCAAGGATGCCCTTTGAGTTCCATGATCTCGACCAATCTACGGTCTGGGGACAATCCCGACGCGATAAAGCCCATCGCTTGAAATCGCTCCCGATACGCATTATTAAACTCAAATCGATGGCGGTGACGCTCGAAGATGAGAGTATCTTCATAAATATTCTGAGCTGTCGACCCATCTTGCAACTCGCACGGGTAGCTTCCTAGTCGCATGGTTCCGCCCATATCCAAAACCCCTTGCTGCTCAGGCATTAAATCGATCACAGGATCGGGAGTGTTGGCGGAAAACTCTGTCGAGTTGGCTTTAGACAGCCCTAATTCGTGACGGGCAAATTCAATCACGGCAGCCTGCATTCCCATGCAAATGCCAAAAAACGGCGTGTCGGTAAGCCGTGCCCACTGGATTGCCTCAACTTTCCCTTCAATGCCGCGATATCCAAAGCCCCCTGGCACGAGTACCCCTCCCACCCCTTCCAACAAGGCTTCGGCGTTGCCTCCTTCAATATCTTCGGAATCGATCCAACGCACATTGACATGCACTCCGTGCGCAATGCCACCATGAGTCAAACCTTCCACTACACTCAAATATGCATCGTGCAACGCAACATATTTGCCCACTATGGCAATGGTAACCGACCCATTCAAGCTGGTAGCGCGGGCCACCATTCTTGTCCACTCCTCAAGCCGAGCTTCGGTTGCCGTGAGCCCCAATCGATCAGCGACAATGTCATCCAGCCCTTCCTGCTCCAGCATCAAAGGCAGGCGGTAAATTGAATCCGCATCAACATTCTGGACCACGGCGCGTCGATCAACGTCGCACATTAACGCAATTTTATCACGCAATTCCCGCGATAGGGGTTTTTGCGTGCGACAAACAATAACGTCCGGTTGAATTCCGATCGATCGCAATTCCTTCACAGAATGCTGGGTCGGTTTGGTTTTGGCCTCTCCGGCCACATTAAGAAAGGGTACCAACGTCACGTGGATGTACATCACCGAGTCGCGCCCCACATCAGATCGCATCTGGCGAATGGCCTCAAGAAATGGAAGGCTTTCAATATCACCGACTGTGCCTCCGATTTCTACGATCACCACGTCTGCACCGCTGGCCTCTGCGACTCGATGTATTCTTTCTTTAATTTCATTGGTAATGTGGGGAATGACCTGAATTGTCCCACCCAAGAAGTCCCCTCGGCGTTCTTTGGTTATGGTTGTCCAATAGATGCGCCCCGTAGTAACATTATTAGCCTGACTCAAATTGACATCCATAAAACGTTCATAATGTCCCAAGTCAAGGTCTGTTTCGGCACCGTCTTGGGTGACGAAGACCTCGCCATGTTGCAGTGGACTCATCGTTCCTGGATCCACATTGATATAGGGATCCAATTTTAGCGCCGTCACCTTAACCCCTCGGCTTTTGAGAATACGCCCTAATGACGCTGCCGTGATTCCCTTGCCCAAGGAGGAAACAACGCCACCCGTGATAAAAACGAATTTAGCCAAGTCTCATTACGCCCCCTGCTGTATTGATAGCCTTTGGTGCACGTAAACCTTTATAAAAGGAGGAGGAGTCCGCGGGGACTAGCCCTCGTCCTCCTCAAGATCTTCTGCCTCGTCGTCATCCCGTTCGCGCGCTGTAGTGGCACTTAACCTACTAGCGGTTTTGGGAAGCCACTCTTTTAAACTCCATTGAGAATTTCCTCGATACTGAAAACGCACATCGAGGTTTAGATCGGTATAGAGCTTTGCTGCCTTACGGGGTTCCCGATCCAGCCCCAGCAAAGCCAAGGCTTCATCCAGCAAATCATGGATATCCATCGCCTGGCCATGCTTTTTCAATACTTCATAGGCAGCGTCCGTTGTCTGCATGGATCTACCTCCATCATCGTAAATATCGTTATAGGTCCGTATTATTCCCACCTGAGTGATTGAATTGCCGAAGTCTAGTTCCCGAGTATTATATCACCTCTCTTCGCAAAACCTCATCTTCTAGAATTGATTCTGAAATTTTTCCCTTTCCACGTTTCGCCATACATCTTAAACGACCTTGTTTAGATAATCCTCCTATTCGAATTTCGTCACAAAACCCTATTATTTCCTTGACGTAGTCAACTTATACTTCTAGACTGAAAACATGTAATAATACGCCGAATCCTTAGCCTAGCCTAAGGTACGGGGGATCCCAGAGCTATGCTCTGGGTAGGTGAATCTGACATATTATGTCGGTAGGGGGCTCCTTCTCCCCCGAACCACGGGCCTGCCCGATACTAACCTCGAAGGCAGTATCAGAAGGAAGGATGTATAGGCGATTGAAACCGTCAAATTATCGTAACTTGGCCCCCTTTGCGGCGGCGCTGGCAGTTATCGCCGTGCCTACGTTGTCTCAAGCGGTCCAAGCCCAAACTGCCGTGAATTCGACGATTTCCTATGGCTCCAAAGGTTCTGCAGTGTATACTGCCGAAACATATCTTCAAAATTTAGGATATTACCACGGTCGAATTGACGGGATTTTTGGTCCCCTAGTCCTCCAAGCGGTAAAGGAGTTTCAAACTGCTCATCAATTGACTCCAGATGGCGTTGTGGGCCCTTTAACCTGGGCAAAACTTAACGCCATGCTGCATACCTCGACTAATGGAGGTCAAGCATCCGCCGCCACTTCTCCGACGTTTGAATCGACGGTCCCAATGTTGCACTTAGGCAGCACGGGTCCCATGGTCGTCCAATTGCAATCGCTTTTGGATCACCAAGGATTTCATCTTGCTACCGATGGCGATTTTGGCCCGTTGACTTACGCCGCGGTCCGCAGTTTCCAGGCTGACCATAGACTGGCAGTGGACGGAATTGCCGGACCCGCAACCTTAGCCGCATTGCATCAAGTGGGTCAAGCCCAAGCGTCAGCGACACCAACTGCTATGGCAGCCCCCGAAGCTCCCCCGGGATATCTTCACGAGGGTGACTCTGGCTCATCGGTGGCCACATTGCAAGCGGACTTAACCAAACTAGGCTACAACACCTACGGCATCGATGGAATATTTGGTCCTGACACGCAAAACGCCGTGGTGGCGTTTCAAAAAGCTAGTGGCTTGCCGTCCTATGGCTTAGTCGGCTCACTCACCTGGGGCGCGCTGAACCGCGATTTAAGCACTGCAGGCGGTGCATCTAGCTCCTCAGTCAACCGCGGAAGCGGGTCAGCCACGGGAGAAGCCGTAGCGGGCTTAGCCCTTAAATATGAGGGCTATCGCTATGTTTTTGGAGGAGCGTCCCCAGCCGAGGGATTTGACTGCTCAGGCTTTACTCAGTGGATATATGGCCAGTTTGGGATCGGTCTGCCGCGCACTTCATACGCTCAATGGGATGCTGGAACGCATGTTGCCTATAGCGACTTGACCCCTGGCGATCTCGTATTTTTTACTATCGACGGTGTGTTCGCGGCACATGTAGGCGTTTATTTAGGCAATGGGGAATTTATCTCGGCAGCCACTCCATCGCAAGGCGTTGTGGTCCAAAATCTGGCGAGCGCCTATTGGGCGCAAAGCTACGATGGAGCCATACAGCTTGCAGGTTCGTAAAAAAGGGATTCCCGCATGACTCATGTATCATCCGGGAATCCTCCAGGTTATCTGATTGATGTGGAGGACACATTGTGACACCTAGGGATATTGGACAATTGTTGACCGTCGGGTTTGATGGGCTTCAAGCTTCTCCGGCTTTGCTCGCGGCAATTCGCCAGGGCAGAGTCGGAGGAGTTGTCCTATTTGGGAGAAATGTGCGGGATGCGGTACAGTTGCGCCATCTAACGGCAGAACTCCAAGAGGCGGCACAACTTGGGGGCCAGCCGCCGCTTTTCATCTCGATAGATCAAGAAGGGGGATCTGTACGCCGCCTGCGCGACACCTTTGTTCCACTTCCGAGCGCCATGGCCATGGCTGCCAGCGGTCAAACCGAGGCCGCTGCACGTTTAGTGCATTTATCCGCTCTTGAGATGATGGGTCTAGGAATCAATCAAAATTACGCTCCCGATCTCGATGTCAACAATAATCCTCTTAATCCGGTGATTGGAATTCGTTCGTTTGGCGAAGACCCCGACTCCGTGGCGCGTTGGGGCCAATTATATGTCGAGGCTATGCAGTCTGCTGGCATGATAGCCACGGGCAAGCATTTCCCAGGCCATGGGGATACTGACCAAGATTCTCATACGTCATTGCCGCTTGTCGCTCATCAGCGCCCGCGGCTGGAAGCGGTCGAACTTTTGCCGTTTCGTGTTGCGATTGCTGCAGGCATTCGCGCTATTATGAGCGCTCACGTGGTATTCCCTGCATTTGATCCCGTCCCCCATCGACCGGCAACCGTCTCGCCGACCATTTTAGGCCATCTGATGCGTCAAGAATTAGGCTTCTCGGGACTGTTGGTAACCGATTGCATGGAAATGGATGCCATCAAAAAAGGGATAGGCACTGCCGAAGGCACATTTCTGGCCATTGAAGCCGGCGCCGACCAGGTTCTCATCTCGCATACCACGACCCTTCAAGATGCCAGTTTCGAGCGCTTAACGCGGGGTGCGATACAGGGCGAACTGTCGCCCACTCGATTAAGAGAAGCTCTAAGAAATGTGGCCCACACCAAATCACTCATTGGCCAATCCTCCTCGATGGTGGATCGCGAACTAGCGCTGCAGTTGGCATCGGGCATTTGGGAGTCAGCAGTGGCCGGAGTTGGCGCACTAGAGCGTCTACCTATTGCAGACCCGATCACATTGGTGACATTTCATAACACCCAAAGGACACCAGCTGACGACCTGGGAGCTGCGCACGCCAGCCCCTTGAAACAATTTTTAGGCCCACAAGTGCATAACCATTTTACATTAGGCCAAAGTCCCTCGGCCACTGACATCCAAACTGTGCACACCGCGGCCAAAGGCATGCCTTTGGTTGTAGCTTTAGACAACGCGGTCCAACATCCCGATCAAATGCATGTTTTGAATAGGGCATGGACCGACGGACTTGTCGTAGCGTTAGCCCTAAGCTCCCCCTACGATTTGCGCCGCATCCCGGTGGGAAGCATTGGGCTGACTGCTTTTGATCCCAGCACAGAGGCACAGCAAGCGCTAGCCAAAGCGTTACACGGCGAAATTTCTGTCGCAGCCCGGTGGCCCATTACTTTGGAGGTGCGTAACCGATGACATCCATGCAACTTCGCATCAAACGGCGGCCTCAAGCCAAGAACAAGACGACCCGCCGCGTCAATCCCGTGGGTCTGGGCCGTCTTATCATCATGGCTCTCGTATTTGGGCTGTTGACCTTTGCCCAAGGCCTATTCTGGTGGACAGGTTTTGGCTTTTTGGGCGTCATTCTCGTGACGCTGTCTGTCCGTACCGCACGTCGGGCAGTGCCTTGGACCGCAGCTGCAGCCGAGAGCTTGCTTGCCTTTACCCACACCGGCATCGTTCCTTTTGGCTGGGGCATGCTAGGCCTGTCGATTGCCTTTACGGTGTATTTGGTGTTGCTGTTGGCTCCTCGCCACGAGCCTCCGCTCGCAGTACCCGGCGCAAGATCTTACCGACCGCCGACTTGGGTAGGGTATCCACCACTTCATAAAAACGCGGAACTTTATACGCGGCCAAACGCTGGCGGCAAAAAGCGTTAAGATCATCAAGATCCAACAGTGATTGAGGACGACTGACGATGTAGGCCTTGATGGTTTCTCCGCGGTAATCGTCGGGTATCCCTACTACAGATGCTTCTTGGATTCCTGGATATTGGTAGAGAACCTCTTCCACCTCACGCGGGTAGACGTTGAACCCCGAACAGATAATCACATCTTTTTTCCGATCGACAATCTGAAAGTAGCCTTCCTGGTCCATGATGGCGATATCCCCAGTAAAGAGCCATCCCTCGCGCAAGACATCCGCCGTTTCCTCCGGCCGATTCCAGTATCCCTTCATGACCTGCGGACCGGCCAAGACCAACTCGCCCGGTTCTCCAATCTGCACATCGTGTCCATTGTCATCAACAATCCGCACAGAAGTGCTAGGATAAGGAATGCCAATCCCCGATTTGCGCGGCGCTTCATCCCATAAGGGTTGGCAATGGGTAACCGGAGACGCTTCTGAAAGGCCGTATCCTTCCACGAGTTTGCCCCCCGTCGCGCGTTCAAACTCCTCCTGAACATGAAGCGGCAAAGGCGCTGATCCGCTGATGCAACAGCGAATTGATGATAAATCCAAATGGGTATGCCGGGCATAGGCTTCAAGCGCTACATACATCGTAGGCGCACCGGGAAAAATGGTAGGATGATAAGACTGTACCATTTGGGCCGCACTTTCTGGGGTAAATCGAGGCAACAACAAGAGGCGCGCGCCGATCAAAAGGCCTAGATTCATCCCGACGGTCATTCCATATACATGAAACAGCGGCAGACCTAAAAGTATAGTGTCCTGTTGTTCAGACAACAAATGCTGCATCCACCAGCGCGATTGAATTGCATTGGACAATAAGTTCCAATGTGTCAACATGGCCCCTTTCGGAGTGCCGGTCGTGCCGCCCGTATATTGAAGCACCGCCACATCCTCTGTGGGATTAATTGTGACTGGCGGCGCGGGCGCGTCCAGGTTAAGCCAGTCGCTCAAACAGAGTGCACCCGGATAATGGGTTGCCGCCTCGTGCTCGCGGGCACTCTGGCCGGCTATATCAGCGAACACTACTGAGAAGGGCATCCCCACGGGAAGTTTGGACAACCCCTCAACGGGCACCACAAGCGCCTTGGGACGAGCGTCCAATAACAATACGGCCAGTTCTGCTGGGGTATACAAAGGATTTAACGCCACGACTATGGCGCCCCGCCGCAAAATGCCGTAGTACAGTTCTACAAAAGCAAAACAGTTCGGCAACAACAGTGCCACCCGATCCCCCGGCTCGATTCCAAGAGCATCGAGAGCAGCCGCCACACGTTCGGTGTTTTGTTGAAGTTCACCGTAGGTCATGGTCTCTTCATTAAATACCAGAGCAATGCGTTCGGGGTCTTTTCCCTCTAATACCTGATACAAGGACGCTGGCTGCTCCGTAATTTCGTGTGGCACGTCATCGTAAAACCGAAGCCATGGTTTAGCATCCCAGGTCTTCATAGTCATTTCCCCTTAAACCGCGGCCGGCGTTTTTGCATGAATGCCAAGACCCCTTCCATGGCGTCTTGGGTGGTCATCAAACTTAGCAGTTCGGTCGTTTCCCGCTCGCTGGCACCTGGCGGTTGTGCCTGAGTCAAAAGTCTTTTTATTGCGGCTAATGCCAATGGCGGAAGACTGGCCAATCGATCCGCCTTGTTGACGGCATAGTCCAATAGCAAATCCGGCTCGACCACCTGCTCTACCAACCCCAGACGATAAGCGTCAGCAGCTTCAATCGGTTCGCCCGTTAAGATGAGATTGGCAGCGTGTGATCTCCCAATTAATTGAGCCATGCGGAAGGTGCCACCCCAACCTGGGATGATTCCCAAATTTACTTCCGGCTGACCAAACCGAGCCCGACTCGAGGCAATGCGGATGTCCGTAGCCATTGCTAATTCATTGCCCCCACCAAAAGCCACCCCGTTAACAGCAGCTACAATCGGTTTGGCAAACTGTTCCACGCGTGTAAAGATCTGCGTACCCAGACGTAAAAAATCCGGTAGTTGTCCACCCATTTTCATAAATCCGGCTACATCAGCTCCAGCCGCGAAGGTGTAGCCCGCTCCGGTAATGACTATCGCGCGGACCTCATCATTAGTTTGCGCACCATCTAAAAGTTCGCCTAATCGAGTCAGCACATCCATGCTGATCGCGTTCACCGGCGGATGATTCAATGTCCATATTTCCACCCGGTCTCGTTTTACAACCTCAATTATTGCCATTGTTCTCGCCTCCTCGCGTCTATCCCTGGGCTGGAACTAAATGAGCCAGATACCCCCGCCCCGATTTAACGCCTAACTGACCGCGGGCCACATTGTCAACCAAGGATTTAGGCGGTGTAAATTGATTCCCCACAGTCTCCGACAATACGTTCAGCTGGTTAAGAATGACATCCAGGCCCGTTTGGTCACCCCATAAAATCGGGCCTATCGGCAACCCTGCTCCAGCCCGCATTGCAATGTCAATGTCTTCAGCACTGGCAATGCCTTCGTCGTAAAGTCGCACAGCTTCCAAAAATGTCGCTAACTGAAAACGGCTCAACAGTTCCGCTTCCCAAGGTTCGCCCATTGTTACCCCTCCCGCCAATTAACGATATGAGTAAAATCCCTGACCTGTCTTAACGCCTAGATGCCCCTGAAGGACCAACTGTTTTAGTTCGTCGCTAGGTTTAAAGCGCTCACCCAACGTTTGATACAAGGTTTGGGCCACTTCATAGGCCACGTCGAGGCCTAACGCATCCGCCAACATGAACGGACCCATAGGTGCAATCTTATTTTTTGTCACGACTTGGTCAATGGTTGCCGCATCAATTCCACGCTCTTCTTTAAACCGCAAAACCTCGGCCATGGAGGCCATCAGCACACGATTGACCACAAAGCCTGGACATTCTTTCACTTTGACCGGAATCTTGCGGATTTCCTCTGCCAGTCGCATAACGGTGTAAAGCGTCTCATCACTGGTTTTTTCTCCGGCAATCACTTCAACCAATTTCATCATGTGCGCAGGGTAAAAAAAGTGCATACCGGCTACTCTTTCGGGGCGTCTGGTAGCTTGGGCAAGTTCGGTGATGCTCAAGGCTGAGGTGTTGGAAACGATTAGGGCCATCGGTGCTAAGATTTGGTCCAACTCGCGAAACACGGCTTGCTTAACTTTCATTTTTTCAGTGACCGCCTCGATAGCTACCGTCACATCTTTCATGTCATCCAGATTGGAACTAAAGACTATAAAGCTCATGCGGTCAAGCGCGTCTGCCGCACTCATCTTATTGCGAGCCACTCGTCCATCAAAAAGCTCCTGAATATGCTGGCGCGCCCGCGTCAACACATCCTCACTTACGTCACGCAATACCACGGGTATTCCTGCGGTGGCGATGGAGTAGCAGATATCAGCTCCCATCGTTCCCGCGCCGATTACAGCGACTTTTTTGATATACATCGTCTACTCCTTCTGGCACTCCGCACGACAAAAATACGCTTCGGACCTAGCCCAAAGCGCGGACAATACTTTTCAGAGTGTCCATTTTATAGGGATGGCGGTTTGTGACCATGGCGATACCTCCCATGCACGTTTGCCTGGTCAGTGTAATCCCAGGTCGCAATATTTGTCAATGGCAAGTGTTTTGCCATGACGATCTCGCCAACATTTGTTATCATGGATCCACACCTTATTGAGAAGGAGATCGCACATGGACGAGGGAGATATCCAATCATTTGTCGATCAGATTCAGCACCTGTTTCCCCGCATCATGCGGTATTTGGATGCCGAAGCTACGCGTGAGCTAATTGGTCTAGAAGTCACTCCTTCTCAAATGAACGCGTTGGTCTCTCTGTATGGCGCCGATGATTTGCCGATGGGAGAACTGGCCGAACTGCTCGGACTGACTGAATCGGCCGCAACGCGGCTGGTGGATCGGCTCATCAATATGAATTTAGTCCGACGCGGTCGTGATGATACGGACCGCCGCATCGTACGAGTGCGCTTGTCATCTTATGGCACCCAATTGGCGGAGTTGGTCCTAGCCCGACGCCAGGAACAATTTACGCGATTTGCGGCGCGTATGAAATCCAGTGAGCGGTCTAAACTAATCGAAGGCTTGTCCGCTTTACTAACCGTATTTGGCGATCTGGAACATGAAGCCAAATCAACGAAAATTTCTACTTTATGATTGAACATTTCGGTAAATAACGTATAATAGCATCTAAGAAGGTTGCTCATATGCGCCCAAGGAGGTGGTCCTCAGTTTGGTTACTCTTACAGATTCAGCCGCAGATAAAGTGAAGGAGTTCATGGTTTCAAAGGACCGTGATGATCTTGCTCTGAGGATTTACATCAGCAAGGGCGGATGTAGCGGATTCAGCTACGGGATGGCATTGGATGCGCCCCAGACCGATGATAGCCAATATGACTTTGGCGGCATCAAAGTCGTTATCGATCCAGAAAGCGCGCCTTATCTCGAAGGCATTGAAGTCGACTATGTGAACTCTCTCATGGGGGGCGGTTTCTCCATTAACAACCCCAATGCGGTATCTTCGTGCGGTTGTGGTAATTCTTTCCGAACCAAGGAAGACTCCGGATCTGCGAACGCCTGCAGCCATTAACCTCTCGGGGAATGTGAGGTCTCCATAATCTGGAGGCCTCACTTTTTTTGACCGGAAAGCTCGAAGATAGCGGGATCTAAACAACCTAAACCAATGAGGCATTAGGCTCGAATCATGATGCTCAATGAAATAGCGGACGCAAGTCTCGCGCAATATCCTCAGGATATATGGTGGTAAACGGCTCATCATACAACTGGCGAATCGCGGACACATCCGCCGAATGAAGCACGGGATTAAACATGCCTCGAAACGATACCCGTGCGTGAACCCACGTGTCGTCATCGGGCCCGTGGCCGGGAAAGAATGCTACGTTAAAACTGTAAATGTGACGCTTTTCCATAAATCGGCACACCGCCGTCATCCCGTGCCCAAATTGTTCTAGATCGCCATCGGTTAAATCTAAAATCGAAAACCTATGGGGAAAAATCACTTGCACGTCGCCGATAAAGCTTTGGGGCACAAAGGGAACTAACCACTCTGTGTTCCCAACCGCTCCCAAATATCGTTCGCCCCGTGTGATCTCCTCGGTCACCAGGTCTTGCCAAAAAAGTCTACCGGTCTCTTGCCGATATGCCTTGGCCGCTTTGATCTCTGCGCCTAGAAAGTTGCCGGGATGGTCTGTAGCATAAATTTGCAGGTGGGGATGCAGCAAACTAGCACCAGCCATCGGCATATAGTTCCATGAAATCAACCCGTATCCCATATGTTGGTCAGTTCGGTAGATGGCACGAAAATATTCCAGAGATACCCCAAAAGCATTCTTCAGTCTCTCGATGCTTAAATCTCGAACCGGCACCAGGTGTGCCGCAGACATTACCGTGACCGCACTGTGCGTGTCATAAGGAGAAAGATTGGGAAACACCGTAGCTTCCCCGCGATGGAATCGTCCTTGAGGTTCAATCTCTGGCAAAAATTTCGGTGTGACCTTTTCTACAAGATCTGGACAAAACGGGCAGGGTCCACGCGACAGAGATAGGCGGGATAATTCTTCGAGATCCAATTCTGGATATTGCGCCCCCGCGAAATGGGCAATGCGACCTGTCATTTTGGTTAAAGGATCGCGACGGATTTCGCTCTCAATAGTGGTCTCGCGATAGTCTTGACGAGGATCAAGAAAGCGCGTGGTCCGGGGCATGCGTTCAAACTCCATCATGGTGCTCCTTTCTGTTGCAATATGCTCAATCGGCCTTCGAGCGAATTCTTATAGGAGGCGGCCAATTTTAGGACAGCGCATCGACCGTCTGTTTAGGTGCTGGGGAACAGTTTTCGCTATGACTAGCCAATATCCCTGCTAACCGCTGAGCTCTAGTTATTTGGGCACGTAAAAACGCGCCTAGCGATCGAGGCGCGTTAACATTATCTGCTGTCCGTTATTTAACTGCCGCGTGACTTAAGTCTTGACTTTTAAACGCAGGCCGAGCGATAGTTTCCTCGCTTCCGGTGTCCTCCAGTGAACGCCCCGTAGTTTCCACTCCAAACAACCAAGTAATCATCAAACCGAGGAATGAGGCCACGGCCACCATGGCTAGGGTATACCCAATGCCAAAATTCTTTTCTATCAGCGGCAGCAGGAAAATTCCCACCGCAGCTCCAAATTTTCCAGATGCCGCTGCCAAACCATGTCCCGATGCGCGCAGACTGGTGGGAAACACTTCAGTAGGCAATATCCATGTCGTCGCATTGGGTCCCATGTTGACCATAATGTTAAAGAGGGCGAACCCAAAGAACACAATTCCTACCGTTATTCCGCTCGCTCCTTTGGGAACACCCACAAAAGCCAACAGTACCATCGCCACCGTCATCCCAAAGAAACCCAGCCACTGAAGCCTAATTCGTCCCCATTTATCAATGAGCAAAATACTGAGAGCAAATCCCACCACCAAAAAGACATCGAGGAATACCGCACCTTGGGTGGACAAAATGTCTTTGTGAATAAAGGAACCATGTCCAGCAAAAGCCATCACGGCCAAAATTGTGGGGGTAAACACCCCAATTCCGTATAAGCCAATATCCATCAGGAACCAGGGAACCGTCGCCAATATCGTGCGGCGAATGTACTGGCGGCTAAAAAGCTTCGAGTAGCGCAATTTCGATTCCTTGGGGGCAGATAAGGTAACCGTCTGACCCGTTAGTTGCGAAGCAATCTCCATGGCTTTTTCGCGATTGCCTTGTGCCATGTGCCATCTCGGGCTCTCAGGCACCGTAGTTCGCAGCAGCATCACGATGACGGCGGGGATGACTCCGATGGCCAACATATACCGCCATGCATCGGGGCTCGGATGAAACATTAAGATGCCCAACCCAACAGCCGCTCCGAATAAGGCCCCCAGAGCCTGAAAGCTGAAAGCTCCCGACAACATGCGGCCGCGAATTTTTTTCGGCATGAATTCTGAAACGTAGGTGGACGATATCGGGTAATCCGCACCAATGCCAATCCCCAATAAAAATCGAAAGATCAGTAAAGAGGAGACGTTCCACGATATGGCGGATAAGCCAGCGAACACCACAAAAAACAGCAAATCAAACAGATACATGGCCTTGCGTCCCAATTTGTCGGTGTATCGTCCCAAGGTAAAAGCACCAACCATGGCTCCTAGGGGCGCTGCCGCTCCCACCAACCCAATCCAGCTTTTCGAAATCCCCATGCTGTGCGCAATAAGCGGCAATGCTACGCCGATAATAAAGAGGTCGAATCCGTCCAGAAAAACTCCCATGGCAGACAAAAACCAGACTTTCCAGTGGGTCGGCCCAAGTTTGGCGTTATCCAGCGCTCCGTGTAGATTTTCCGAATCGGTTGGCATGATGTTCCTCCTGAATTGGTGTGAGATGCAGTGTGCCCATTTGTCATCTCCATCATGCCTCACGATAATTATGGCGTGTTTAACACTGGGTTAAGATTACGTTAACAACAGACAGACTATTTATACACCCACCTCGAGAATGAGGCACTTGAGATACCGGGATTCAGGCAACGCAGCCAACATTGGATGGTCCGGCGCTTGTCCTCGTATTTCCATAATCTTCACGTGCCGTTTGGCATCATAGGCGGCTTGACCCACCACGTTGATAAAATCGGATTCTGAAACATGGTACGAGCAGCTAGAAGTGACCAATATGCCCCCGGGACGAATCAATTTAATTCCCCGAAGATTAATTTCCTTATAGCCCTTGAGCGCTTCAGCCACCCTATCGCGCGACTTGGTAAAAGCCGGCGGGTCTAAGATGCCCAGGTCGTACTGCGGTCCCTGATCGCTGGCTTGACGCAGCCAATCAAACGCGTTGGCGGTCACAAAGGTCATGCGATCGGTCAACGAGTTGTCCGCGGCATTTTGCTGAGCGTGCTCTACAGCATGCGCATCAATATCAATCTCGGTAACCGCTGTCGCACCGTGGCGGGCTGCCACCAATCCAAATCCTCCGGTGTGGGAAAAAGCGTCAAATACCTTCTTGCCAGCTGCTAACATTCCCACTCGACCCCGGTTTTCGTATTGGTCCAAGAAATGTCCGGTTTTTTGGCCTCCCGCCAAGTCAATGCTGAGTGTCACACCGTGTTCGTGAATGTATACCGGAGACTCAAGGCGGCCAAACAACAATTGGTCGACTCGTGGCAAGCCCTCGCGATCCCTGACCGGAATGTCTCCCCGCTCGTAAATTCCTGTGGGTTTGAACTGCTGGGCCAAAACATCCAGGACAATCGGCATAAATTGTGAAAGTCCTAAACTGAGCACTTCCACCACCAACATCGGTCCATATTTGTCGACGATCAGTCCCGGGAGTCCGTCCGCTTCAGAATTAACCACTCGGTATGCGTCGCGAGATCCCACCCATGGTGCACGACTGTCGATGGCCGATTGGATTTTTTTAGCAAACCAATCCGCATCGATTTTTTCATCACGTCGGCGTGACAACAACCGTATCGCGATGATGGATCGCGGGTTATAAAATCCGCGTCCTACAAATCGTCCCTGTCTGTCCAGCACGGCCACGACCGTATTAGGAGCACTAGACACCGCCGGGGCATCAAATTGCCCTTTGTAAATCCACGGAGAACCTTCAAGCACTCGTGCAGTTTTGGCGTTCAATCGAACCGTCATCTCGGCTCCCATACGTCATACAACTCCCTCTTCATTTTCCCTACGGCGTTGACGCCAGGGCTTCTCTTCCTGGCTTAAGTATATCCGAGCATCTTAGCCCACGCCAAATTACTCTCGGCGACAAACAGCCAGCCTTTTCCCAAATCAAAACCTTTCAGTTTGCCCAGCGACAATAGAATCCAGCGGCTGCTATGCGACTCGCCATAAATTGGTCGGATCTTATGCATCCTTTCTATATGACCTTGTGCCGCAGGGATTCTGCGGTATATAACGGGTACAGGCTCTGGACTGACTGCGTCAATCGGATAAGAGTAAGGAAGTGAGAATTATGGCCAAACGTCTAACCCAAATGACCACCAAGTCGGGGTGAGGCTGTAAGCTAGGTCCGGAGGACCTTGCCGAAGCGTTAAGTTTTTTGGTACCGCCAATAGTTCCCAATTCCCGTGTGCTAGTCGGGAATGAAACACACGATGATGCTGGCGTCTACTTATTGGATGACAGTCGCGCACTGGTGCATACGGTAGATTTTCTGACACCGGTGGTGGATGATCCCTATATATACGGTCAAGTTGCGGCGGTTAATTCATTGTCGGATATTTATGCTATGGGCGCCACGCCTTTGTCAGCCCTCAACTTGCTCGCGGTGCCCGACGGGGTGTTGAGTCCCCAAGTCATTGGCCAAATGTTAAGAGGCGGCCAATCCATTTTAGAGCTAGCAGAAACGGCTCTCATTGGCGGACATTCCATAGACGACCCGGAGCCGAAAATGGGATATGCGGTGACCGGCATTGTGCATCCTGACAAAATATGGCGCAATAGCACCGCGCAGCCTGGGGATCGGTTGTTTTTGTCTAAACCCATCGGCAGTGGCGTCGTGATCAAAGCGATTAAAGATGGAGATGCCACGGGGGAAATAGCCAACGCTGCGGTGGCCATGATGACCACCTTGAATCGTTATGCTAAAGAGGCCCTAGAGGCCGCATCCACGCCTACCGCGGTCACCGATGTAACAGGTTTTGGATTATTGGGACATGCCTGGGAAATGGCTTTGGGCGCAGGCGTTGAAATTCACTTGTCCGCGTTGTCAGTGCCATTGCTGCCGGGAGCATGGGAGTTGGCTCAATCCAACAAATTCCCGGCTGGCAGCCGACGCAACCTGGATTACGTCCGTCCTCATTTGGCCTCCACCGACATCGAAGAATGGTTTCTTACGCTGTTAACGGACGCTGTCACCTCTGGTGGGTTGTTGTTTACGATAAAAGCAGAGGACGAAGGAGAGGTGCGGCAAAGTTTTCATGACCGCAACCTCCCTTTGTACGCCATCGGCCATGTAGCATCTGCTCAGGCACCAAAACTAGTCGTTAGCCGATAGGATGCTCCAATTTGAGAGCCCCGCGAGATAAAGCCGTGGCGACGGTCAAAAGGCGTGCCACGGTTTCTTCTTGTCCTAGAACCACCACTAATTCAAAGAGTCCCGGACCCACTGTTCGTCCCGTTAGGGCCAGTCGGCATGGATGAATTAGTTCAGCCCGCTTAATGCCCAACTGGGTTGCCAGTTGGTCAAAAGCTTGCACCAAGCCGTCATGATGCCACTGATCTTTAGACAGTTGCTCCATTGTTTCTGCCAGCGCTTGCAATCGGGCAACCACCTCAGGGTTGGAGAAATGTTTGTCCACCCCTTTGGCATCATACTCCTCAGGATTTTGCCATAAAAAGCGCATTCCTTCCGCAAGATCCTGCAGTGTATGTGCTCTCTCCCGCACCAGTTCAACCCCTTCCTCCAAGCTCGGGCCGTGTTCCATGGTTATCCCTAACTTTTCCACAAAGGGCCGAACTGCTTGGGCTACGGTTGTGACCGGCAGAGATTTCAAATATTGGGCATTCATCCATTCGAGCTTTTTCTGATCGTAGACCGCCGCAGTATGTTGCACCCGATCTAAGCTAAACAATGGGATAGCGTCCGCCACCGTCATGAATTCACGCCCATCCGGTGCCGACCATCCCAAAAGCAGTAGATAGTTTGCCAGTGCTTCTGGCAAGATGCCTTGGGCGGCATATTCTTCTACCGAAGTTGCTCCGTGGCGTTTGGATAATTTGGATCGATCGGGCGCCAAGACCATCGGAATATGGGCAAATTGAGGCAATGAGAAATTCAAGGCCTCATACACCAAAATTTGTTTTGGTGTATTCGATAGATGTTCTTCGGCTCGAATCACATGGGAAATATGCATAGCCCAATCATCAATGACCACCGCAAAGTTATAGGTGGGTGTTCCGTCGGTCTTCACGATCACAAAATCATCCAAAATGGCGTTGTCAAAGCTGACATGGCCCCGAATCATATCATCCACCACAGTGACTCCGCTCAAAGGAATCTTAAGCCGCAACACATATGGCTTATGGGTTTGATGAATTGGGTCATCCACCGTGATTTTACGGCAGGTCCCCATGTAGCGGGGCGGCAAGCCCTGAGCTTGGCGCGCCTTGCGCGCGGCATCCAACTCCTCTGGGGTGCAGTAGCAGCGATACGCCTTGCCTTCGTCCAGCAGTTGCGCCGCATAGCGCTGATGTTCGACTAAACGCTCTGACTGGCGATAGGGCCCATAGGGACCACCAACATCCGGCCCTTCGTCCCATAGAATTCCCAATGATTCCATAGACCTCATCAAGGCCTCTTCGGATCCGCTCACCAGCCGTGCCCGATCGGTATCCTCCACCCGCAATACAAAATCCCCGCCATAGTGTTTCGCAAACAGAAAACTAAAAAGCGCAGTCCTAGCCCCACCAATGTGCAATGTACCGCTAGGACTGGGCGCATAACGTGTTCTAACCAAGAAAGGCCCCTCCTGCAACCAGTTGTCGTATCCCCAGTGTAGTCAAGGGACCCTTGCCGGTCAACTCGCCCTGTCACGCCATTGACTAATTGACGTGAGATTGCGGACGGTAGGGTGCATGCCGCTGGAGCAAAAATGCCATGAAAGTTTTCGGAACAACCAAAATCAACCCGTGTAAAACGTTAATCGCAGCGTAACTCAACATTCACACGATGATCTCAGGCCCGCTATACCATCAACGTGCGGGGTTCAAACGCCTTACGGCTCCGACGACTTCGACACACTAATCGAGGAGGCAAACTCTATGTCGGCTATGGACGCGATGCTCGACTCCGGCCATTTACGGGGATTCCTCCGGCGACTCACCATTTTGTCCGCCGCTGGAATGTTTTTAGATGGGTTTGATCTGACCGTGATTGCCGTGGCATTGCCCTTATTGGTGAAGCAGTGGCATATCGGGGCAGCGATGACGGGATTAGTAGCGGCTTCGGCTGTCATCGGCATGCTCGTGGGATCCCTCGTGCTGGGTCATTTGACTGACCGATTGGGACGCCGAGCAATGTATCTGTTCGATCTCATTTTCTTTGTGGTGTTCGCCGTGCTGACGGCATTGTCTCAAAACGTCTGGGAGTTATTGATTTTCCGCTTCCTTCTGGGAATCGGGATCGGAGCGGACTATCCGATTTCATCGACCCTTCTCTCCGAGTTTAGCCCCCCCAAAACGCGAGGCCGTTTTCTTACGCTGCTATCCGTGATTTGGTTTGTGGGATCCGTAGCGGCCTATCTAGTGGGCAGCGCGTTGCTCCCTTTGGGTGCGCAGGGGTGGCGGTGGATGCTCGTCATTGGAGCCGCGATTGCCGTAGTGGTGATATTGTTTCGCTCATCCATTCCTGAATCACCACGGTGGCTCGTCCATCAGGGCCGCGATACTGAAGCCTCTGCTGTGCTCACCCATCTGTCGGGACAGTCTATCGCATTGCCAGAACAACCATCGCAATCATCCCCATGGCTCCAATTATTTTCTAAAACCCTATGGAAAAGCACCGTTTTTGTCTGCGGTTTTTGGTTTGCGTATGATGTGGCCTATTACGGCATTTCGATTTATACGCCCACGATTCTCAAACCATTCATTGAAGGATCCCAATCGGGGGCGGACTTCGGCGCGGCTATCATCAGTTTGGTCGGGGTGGCAGGGGCAGTTTTAGGCGTAATCCTTGTAGACCGCTGGGGTCGTCGACCGCTGATTCTTGTGGGATTTGGCGGATTAACAACGGCTTTGGTCATCTTATCATTGACGCATGACCCAGCGTTCAGCGTGTTGCTCATTCTCTTTTCGGCCGCTATTCTTTTT
This sequence comes from Bacillota bacterium, assembly GCA_021784595.1. GTDB lineage: Bacteria > Bacillota > Sulfobacillia > Sulfobacillales > Sulfobacillaceae > Sulfobacillus_C. The sequence continues at coordinate 26,097 of JAJYHT010000001.1, forward strand.
GGTAATTTTTCCGGGATTCTGGATTTTGTCTATGCTACGGAACTCTTTCCCACAGGTCTGCGTGCGGGCGCTTCCGGTTTAGGTACCGCGGTCAGCCGAGTGGGAGCCATCTTGAGCATTGTGGTCTTTCCGTCACTGGTCAAATCATGGGGACTTCAGCACGCGTTGTGGCTTTTTGCTGGAGCGGGCCTCCTGGGTTTCCTCATCTCGCTGTTGATGGCCCCGGAAACCAAAGGACGCAGTCTAGAGGCCATAACGCCCATACCTGTCGCAATAGGGTCTCTGCAGCCGGAATCAGAACGCTTATAACGACCTGCCCCGCGAAGAATTGACTTGAGCTGTGATCAGACTCCATTGGAAACACTGTTTGGGGAGTTTGGGCACCGGCCCTAATTAGACCAAAGGTTGTGGCATTGGCGCTAAAAAAGTTTGCAACGGTCACGCTTGATCACTCTGCAAGTTTACTACGGAGGGAAAATCATGTATCAACACGTGAAAATTTTACACATTTCAGATCTCCACATTGAAGGTCTCCCAGCCCGACGATATGCAGAAGTTGAGAAATCCCTCGCTGTTGTCAAGGCACGCCTCATCGCTGCGCGACCTGACTTGGTCGTCGTCACGGGCGACTTAACTACACACGGGAGCGCCAAAGTAGAGGATTTAGTGTTGGCCAAGGATTGGTTAGACGCGCTGGACATGCCGTACCTGGTGGTTGGGGGTAATCACGACCTCGGATCGAATCAAAGCCGCGGGATGGATTACCCCGAAACGGAGTTTTATGAAGAGCTCCCCTTTCATCATACGGGATTCGCCCAAGTGTTTGGCACCCATATGGTGGAGACGGCAGACCTCGGAGTGGTGGAAGTCATGACGATTAATATACGCAACGGGGATCCCGATGGGACCATTCCCATTCTTCAGAAACTGGTTGAGGCGGGCACCAAGCCGCTGTTAATCTTTGGCCACTATCCATTGGTTAACGTCAGAGAGCGCGGCATTTTAGCCAACTTTGGGTTTGATGAATTTATCCCTGACAGTGTTGACCTGTTACGCCAGGCGATCATCGGTTCATCGAGAATCAGAGTTTATGGGTGTGGACATGTCCATGCCAATACCGTAAGGGCTCTTTCCTCAGAGTGTCTGCAAATGTCGGCAGGGGCGTTGGGACCTGGGTCAAGCAGCTATCGCGTATTATCGATAGATCAAAACCAATTGCACTATGAGACAGTCATCGGGGACGGACCCTTGGGGTTTTGGGAGCGACTGGTCGTTGATTTTCATGAGGATGTTGAGTACCACTTAGGTGAGCCCTGGGAACGGAGCGGAGTCTGGAACCTCTTCACTTCATGACACTTCCTATTGGGCGCCAGAGGGGAATGAACGATTCGACTCGCCCACAGGGCAACATGAGAAAGGAATTGGGAGACATGGGCAAAGTGGCAACAGGGAAGCTTTCTCGCTCACAACGCATTGAGGGCGGACGTATGAACAACAGATCACGCAAATAGGGACGCGCCGGGATGCATAGATCATCCGGCGGCTACGAGCAGAACCCTCACCAGCCCAGCGTCAAGGCACGGGCGGCCAATACCAACAAAAATCCCGGCACCCCCAAAAGGCCCACGACAGCGGCAGTGACCGGATTAACGCCAATGTAAAAACCGGTAAAACCCATCAAACGGTCCCACGCCCACAACACGATCACTGCAACCGCAACATTGACCGCGTTGCGCGCGATCCAACGCAGCGGACTACCCACCATCCGCCCCAGTAAATACAACATCAACACACCGAAAACACCAGCCAAAATTTCCTTCGGTTGCAACATGGCGATCCCCCCACCATTACCGTATGCGGGCAGGACAACCCCTAGAAGCCTCCGTGTTGACGGCGGCGCTTCAAACATTGCCGATAGCGGACCTCTGCTTCATGCCATAGCAAGATGGCTTGGTCCACTACAGCCGGATCGGTAGCCTCGTCAAAAAATGCCTGCTGCTGGATCCAATTGCGGTAAGCCTCCTGCAACTCATCTTCCGCCCAACCGGGCGGCGTTATGGGCTCACGGCTCTCTCGCTCGGGTTGTTCCATCGGTCTCTACTCCTTGTGGAGATATTTGATTTATATTATGGCATATATTGGCATTTTGGTAGTCGGTCGCAAACTTTCTTTCTGCAGCCGATAAAGGGTGTCCCATGTTCTCCAACATGATTGCCAGTTTGCCCGATGGATTGACTTCTCCTTGCCGAATGGCGACATCAAGGTAGGCCACCAGAGCCTCCCGCCGGTAGTGTGCGGTAACCCACCATAAGCTGTCACGCAAAATGTGGCGGTGGCGATACAACTGCAAAAGCCACAAAAACATCAAACTGCTTATGCCCAAATCCAGCCATTCCGTGATTACAACAAAAAAATCCATGTTGCCACATCCTTCTACAAGTTACTGGCAGTATATTCCTGCCGTGTCAGGACGCTACATGGATCACACTCGTATTCAGTTAGTTAAATTTCTTGGCGACCTTCCAAGGCCTTGGATAGAGTAACCTCATCCGTATAGTCCAGGTCCCCGCCCATTGGGAGACCGCGGGCGATGCGGGTCACAGTCAATCCCATCGGTTTTAACAGTCGCCCCAGGTATAGGGCAGTCGCTTCACCCTCTAGATTAGAACTTGTCGCCAGCACAATCTCGACTGGCGACTCGCGTTCAATCCGTCCGAGTAGTTCCTTGACTTTGAGGTCTTCCGGCCCAATACCCTCCATAGGAGAGATGGCTCCATGCAGCACATGGTAGCGACCTTTAAATTCGCGCGTCTTTTCCATCGCGACGACATCTTTAGGCTGTTCAACCACCATAATGATTTTTGCGTCCCGGCTCGGATGGCGGCAAATGGCGCAGGGATCCTGATCCGTGAAGTTGAAGCACACCGAGCAATAGCGGATACGGTTGCGTGCCGCTACGATGGCGCTGGACAAAAGCTCCGCCTCTCCTTTGGGCATGTTGAGCAAGAAAAACGCCAGACGTTGCGCCGTCTTGGGTCCTACGCCTGGCAATTTTGCCAGTTCGTTGACCAAATCTTGAATGGGCGTCGGATAAAGCATTTAGAAAATTCCCGGCATTCCCGGGATATTCATATTCCCAGTCACTGCTGATAGTCGGCTGGATGCCAGCTCTTGCGCCTTTTTTTGGCCCTCGCGCACCACCGTCAAAATCAGATCTTGGAGCATCTCGATGTCGGAGGGATCTAGTGCTTGCGGATCGATGACAATTGATTCAATGTCCCCATGTCCGTTAAACACCGCTTTGATTACCCCACCGGACTGCACTTCGACCGTTTCAGTCCGTAATTCCTCCTGCACCCGGGCCATATCTTCTTGCATCTTTTGCACCTGTTTCATCATCTTCTGCATGTTGTTCGGATTAAATCCCATCGTAATCTCTCCCCACAATAAATTTTTTTAAAGTTGTGCCTGGCATAGAGCAATCAATCAGTGCAGTGCCCCCTAGTCGAACCCCACCAAATGCACCTCATCTCCAAACCATTCCCGCACCTCTTGTGCGAGGTCGCTTGCCCTAATTTTAGGCGCCAGGTCTGCCATCGGAGAACTTTTCTGTTCCATCTGGCCATCGCTGCCCGCTGTGGTCAGCGCATACGAAATCTCCGCTCCATAAGCGCTTTGCAATGCCCGTTGCAATAAGTCATGATGAATGCTCGATTTGATGAGGTCCAGGTGAGCTGGGAAAGCAAAACACAACTCGATGCCTGTCCCCTTTTCCGTACATTGGGCATCCTTGACCAGCGCGTACGTGGTAGGCCGCTCACGGCGTATGAACTCCAGAACCTGCTGAAATCGTCCACTACCGCCAACGGGGGAGCTGCTAGGACGTGGCGGTGGAGATGATGCTTTAGAGGCAGCTGGCGGCGGCGCCGACACTTCCGTCAAGGACGCCGCGGCAGGTGTTGCTGACATTGCCGAGGCTTCTCTAACAGAGTCCTCGACCATCAAACATTGCCGTGTCTTGAATAATGCCAATTCAAGAACCAATTGAGGGGGAAACCCCCCTTTTAAGCGCCCCTCGCCCTCCGTCAAAATATCTAGGGCTTCAAACCAATCGGTTGCATCGACCGCGCGCGACACCTGCGCATCTAAACGCGCAAGCCATTCGCGACGATAACTGGGAAACAAGTCGGGACCGGCTTGTCTCCAGACCACCAGGTTGCGCAGCTCGCGCGCCACATCGCGCAACATTTGCCGCGGATCCCGCCCCGATTGCAAAGCTTGGTCGATAGCTACCAGCAACGCGCTCAATTCCTTGTCCGTCAACGCCAGAATAATGCGTTCCAGCAATGCTGGGCTGAGTGCACCCACCATATCTTCGATGCGCGCTCGTGTGATTTCTTCGTCTAAGGCAGCAGCCTGGTCCAGTAAACTTAACGCATCGCGGAGAGCGCCGTCCCCAAATTCGGCAAGCAGCTCCAACGCATCCGGAGCTATCGCTATTCCTTCCGATTTTGCGACTTGACGCAACCGATCTTGAATTTCCGCCACTCGAAAGCGTTGAAATTCGTACCGTTGACATCGTGACAGCACGGTAATCGGCAACTTGTGGGCCTCAGTGGTGGCAAGGATAAAGAGCACGTGTTCAGGGGGTTCTTCGAGTGTCTTTAATAATGCATTAAAGGCTGCTTCAGTCAGCATATGCACTTCATCAATGATGTATACCCGCTGTTTTCCCATCACGGGAGACTGGCCTAAGTGCTCTCGCAAATCGCGAATTTCATCAATGCCGCGATTGGAGGCGGCATCGATTTCAATCACGTCCAGATGGTTGCCCCGTTCCAGAGCAACACACGATGCGCATTGCAAACAAGGCTCCCCATGCGGGGTAGGCGCAGCACAGTTCACCGCTTTAGCCAAAATTCGAGCCATGCTGGTCTTGCCAGTGCCCCTCGGGCCAGAAAACAAGTAGGCATGCGTCAGCCGATTTTGGCGCACCGATTCCTGCAAGGTTGACACGACACGGGATTGGCCCACTACTTCAGAAAAGGTGCGGGGACGATATGCCCGATACAGCGCTTGCCGTGACATGACAATTCCTTTCTTCGGAGAAACCGTTTTGATTTATTGTAACATCTTATGTTGAAAGGCCATAGAGCGGCACCGATTAGGTTGGCCGCGGCACCACAACGTGCCCGCTTACCGCTGCTCCCTTCCGGGCCTGACGGGGTTCACAGGTGTTGTCCGCGCGGGACCCAATCGATGCGGCGCCATGGCCTCATCGTAATGGATGGCGGAGGAGGAGGGATTCGAACCCTCGAGGCAGGTTCAGCCCACCAACACGCTTTCCAGGCGTGCGCCTTAAACCGCTCGGCCACCCCTCCGCGTTTAACACATTCATGGCGGAGAGGGTGGGATTCGAACCCACGAGACGGGGATAAACCGCCTACCCGATTTCGAGTCGGGCTCCTTCGACCAACTCAGACACCTCTCCGTGTTCTATTCAGTTTTTTCGGCGTCTCTGTTGAAAGAACTCTGACAACAGTTGCTGGCACCGACCTTGCAATACTCCTTCGATGACCTCAAAACGGTGGTTCAACCGTACATCGCTACCAATCTGATAAAGACTTACTAGCGCGCCGCCCTTGGGATCAGGCGTACCAAACACCACACGTGACACTCTACTGAGAATCAATGCTCCCGCACACATGGTACACGGTTCGAGAGTCACATACAAGGTCGACCCTTCCAACCGCCACCCACCTTCAACATGTGCTGCTTCACGCAACACCAGCATTTCCGCGTGAGCGGTGGGATCTTGGTCAGATTCTCTTCGATTATGGTTGCGCGCCATTATTAGACCGTCTGCACGTACTAAGACCGCTCCTACCGGAACCTCTCCGGATCGAGCGGCGTCCTCAGCCTCGGCCACCGCGATGGCCATATATTCACTATGGTCCATTCGCACTCTCTAACCTTGAGTGGTGCGCCCGGGAGGACTCGAACCACCGACACAAGGTTTAGGAAACCTCTGCTCTATCCCCTGAGCTACGGGCGCACAAAATTTTAAATCGCAACGGCCTATTTTAACGCCCGAATGAAAATTAGTCAATTTAAGACTAATAACAGCATATCAAATTAACATTTCCCACGCAATCGCAATCCGGTTGCTTCCCATGGCAATCCATGGCTATAATGGGTAATAATTTTTTGTTGCCGGAGGTGTCCTGTTGCCAGAGATCGTCGTATACACGCAACCCGGATGACACGCCTGCGAAGAGCAGAAAGCGTGGCTTTCTCAACGAGGGGTGCCCTTTGAAGAACGCAACATTCGAAAAAACGTCGCATGGATCGATGAAGTCGTAAATCTCGGCTCGCAAGCTACACCCACGAGCGTTGTCAAAAACGGCGAGACCGCCCAAGTGATCATCGGATTTCGCCGTGCAGAGCTTGAAAAAGCGCTAGGCCTTTAGTCGGGGAGCCATATGTTTTGGCGTCCCCGAGTTTTGTCTTTACAAGGGAATTTGCGAAGCCAAAAATTGAAGCGTTTTAGCCCAGGCGTCACGGGCAGCATTCACATCGTATGAACTCCGCGAATCATTAAAAAACGCATGGCCTGCTTCTGGGTATATCTCATAGAAATATGTCTTTCCCGCCTCTTTCATCGCACTATCTACTTGCGGTACCTGGTCCGTGATGCGGTGGTCCGTTCCTCCATAGAATCCAAAGACCGGGCATTGTATCGCCGTCATGGATTCAGAGCTGGGAGCGACCCCATAATTACATACTGCCGCTTTCAAATCGGGCAATTCAGTGGCCAGAGCAAAAGACAATGCTCCTCCCATGCAATACCCAATGCTTGCTACTTCACGTCCCTGGTCACGAAGGTATTGCGCCCAGGCCTTTAGATCTGACACCATGGCGTCGGTGTCGCGAGGTCCAAACAGCACTCCCAAGGTTTGACGAATTCGCGCTCCCTCATCGGCAGGCAACTGGTTTAAATATTGTTCCCGCAACGTGTTGTCCATCCAAGCAGCCTGAGGCAACGTGTCAAAAAAACGCTTGACGGCCTCGATCCGGGCAAACGAAAGAACATCGGGCCGTCCACCGCGAGAATATAGATCGGGCGCCAATGCCACATACCCAGATTCGGCAAATCGGCGGGCCATATCTTGGATGTGTTCGTCAGGGCCCCAAATTTCTTGAATCACTAAAACACTTGGTGTATGGTCCGTAGCCTTTGGAGGCATGACTTGATACGCTTTCATTTCCTGGCCATCTTTCCAATGAGAGACCCACTCAATGCTGAGTTCCATGGTTATTGCCCCCTTTCTTCGACGCTGATTCATCGTTAGTTTACCATTTTTTAGATCAAATTAAGGGAGAATGCCATGGACTGACTCAAGCGCCTCGCCGTAGCGTTTTTCTCCGCTACGCAAGTATAATTCCAGCGGGGTGACCATGACCTGATTGGCGATTACCGCAGATGCCCCGGGTGTTTGCAAATATCCCACAAATGCGTGAATAGCATAGTGCGATCCATGATACTCCCCCAAATAAAGCAGCACATGGCCCGGCATATAGAGTTCATCTCCAATTTTAGCCGACCGCAATGACAGCGCCCAATTTTCACCTAAGGAAACCCGTTTGGCGACCGCATGGCTTTGGGATCGGCTGTTGCGCGGCAATTGGATGCCTACGGTCCGATACACATCCATGATGAAACTTGAGCAGTCATGTCGGTTAAAGCTGTCTCCCCAACCGTAACGATCGCCTAATAGCGCAAATGCGCTATTCAATATAGACGCCCGGTGTGCCGGCAAAAATCCCTCCGACACCGGGGAACTCCGAGACACTAGACGCGATTCAACCGCAAGTTCGCCATCGGATTTGCGGGTGGGGATATCTACCGAGTAATGCCACAAGGGCGCTTGACGCCCTAGATATTCACTGTCAGCGCTAGATCTTGCCAGCCAAGCGCCAAATTCGAGTTCGCGAGGGAAAGTGTCCGACCCGTAAGGATTCGGTTCGACATAGACTCCTCGCCCCACAACGACCAAGGGATCACTGACCCGGCGGTACCGCTCAAAGGTTGCCGCATCACACCAAGCCACATCCGTTTTTCTTATCCACCCCTGGTAGGTGCATGACTGGACCACATACCATTGTCCGTCTTGACTTTCTCCTAGAATAAGCACTGGTTCAAAAGTATGCAGTGCTGTCTGCTGCACCTGGTCAAACTCTAGGTCTTGCCGTTGGCCAAATATGCGATGTTCGGTAGGCCATGATCCCATTGGAGACCTATGCACACTAAAACCAAACTTTTCGTCTACCGGACGGACCTGGCAATTCATTGCTATCTGCTCCTGGGTTAGCGCATCCAAGCGTCGACCGTCATGGAAATAGCCGCTGTGGATTGGCGGTGAAGGTTCAATCCATTTTAAGGGATCTTCAAAATCGGCTAACATACATCCCAAGTCGACGATCCGCCCGCTTTGAGCAATCTCGTGGTTTATGGCCGCTACATCAGCCACCTGGGTGGCATCTAGAGCGTTTTGCAGCCAGAATGCCGGGTGCAGCATGTCCGGCGTTAGCCGCAGCGCATCGGGCAAGGAACCTAGGCTAGTCATCCGCTGCTCCCTCCTCCTCGACAAAACCAACACCCAACCCGGCGCTACGAGGCAATGTCACGGCCCCGCCCGCATATTGCAAGCCTCCCACCGCCTTGGGATTTGACAAAAAATATGCCGCATCCAGATCAAGATATGCCGCATCAAAGACCCCCGCAAATATTGCGGCAGCCGTGACCGACGCCATTCCTTCCATCATGCTGCCCACCATCAATTTAACGCCAGCCGACTGAATGATCTCGGCCATCGTGCGCGCCATCGCCAGTCCGCCGCATTTCATCAATTTGACATTAATGATGTCGGCCGCCCGCAAGTCCAAAATTGCCAACAGATTATCTAACCCAAACACGCTTTCGTCCGCCGCAATAGGAATCGGGCTATGCATCGTTACCTGCTGTAGACCTTTCACGTCATGCGCGGCCACCGGCTGTTCGACGAAGACAATATCAAGACGCCCCAGGGCCTCGCAGGCTGCTAGACTTTCCCGCACCGACCAAGCTTGATTGGGGTCCAGCCAGATCTGGACGTCATCGGGAAGTTCTTGCCTAATCGACACCACCCGTTCTACATCATGGCCATCGCGGCCCCCGAGTTTTAGCTTTAAATGTCTAAATCCCTGCCCCACTAAACTTAACGCTTGGTTTCGCATGGTGGACGCATCAGACAAACTCACAGTAGCATCGGTCCAAAGCGTGCGCGGGCGTCCACCTAAGTACGTCGTCAACGATTCCTGGCGAGATTTTGCATAAAGGTCATGCAGAGCGATGTCTGCCGCCGCCTTGGCGGAAAAGTTTCCCACAATCGCTCGTCTGATGAGAGACATGGCCATTGGGGCGTCGTCTAGATCGATAGTGCTCAAGGCCGGCAGGATATGGTGCTGCAAAGCGGCGGCAATCGAGGCCTCGGTCTCCCCGGTGATGGCGGCCGTAGGAGCCGCGGAGCCGATTCCTTGCAATCCGGTATCCGTTGTAAGGGTGACACGAATTTCCTCAACCGTGGTCACAGAGCGCAACGCGGTGTGAAACGGCACCGACAGCGGGAGCAATGTTCGGGTTACTGCATAATGGTCAAGTCTCATGAGAACATCCCCATCTCTACTGGTCTATACAACCAAACCCAGTGTACCATCGGGGATGTCGAGAGAAAAGATTCCAACCAATATGCCGATTGGTTAAGGCCTAGCGCTCCGGGTCGCGAGTCGCCTTATCGGTAATCCATTCCGTTTCTCGGGGCACCGGTTTCAATGACTGTACGGCTAAATAGCTAATTAAGGTAAACAACAACATCAGGTTTCCCACATGGAGCAGATAGGGTCCGGTCCCTAAGTGACTCAGAGCAAGATTGGCTCCGGTGATGATTTGCAAGATCACAATGATCAAAAGCCATCCCGCACCGCGATACAGATCGGGACGCGTGTCCCGAACCTGGCGCAGTTGCCACAGCAATTCTATGACTAAAACGGCCAAGCCTATGGCTGCAACACGATGGGCAAAGTCTAGTCCCACATTGCCCGATAGAGAAGGAATCAGTTGGCCGTTACACAGCGGCCAACCGTAGCAAGCCTCGCCCGCGCTGCGAAAAGCGACATAAGACCCTAAATAAAGGGCTAAATACGTATAAATCCATACCACCCAAATGCGCCAAGCCAACCCTTTAGAAATTACCCTGGTCCTAAACATCAATCCAGCGTCTTGTCCATCCGCCAGCCGGTCGACTTGCCATAAGAACGCAGTCAAGAGCGCCACACCCTCCATGGCCAAGAATCCAAACCCAAGATGCAGTGCCAAGATGGCAGGAGGATTGACAAAGACCACAGCCAATGCCCCTAAAACTGATTGAATCACGATAAAGCCTATACCAATAAGGGAAAACACTTTGGCCTCCACCCAGCCGCGATAGCGAATCCAGGCCCATACCATAAAGACCGTAGCAATTAATGCAAATCCACCCACAATAACGCGGTGGCCAAACTCAATTATCACATGCTCGTTCGTGAGATTCGGCAAGAGTTTGCCATTACATAGAGGCCAATCGGGTCCACACCCGAGCGCAGAACCGGTTTGGGTGTCCAAAAACCCCACAAGATTAACCAACGCCATACCCAGAGAAGAGATGACGGCCAGAATTTTCAACAGTCGCGGTGGCTTTGACACAATCACGTGCGGGCACCTCCCTTGCGGACGCTGAAACGATTGTACCGCGTGGAGAAAGTTTGTCAAAAACTGTTCTGAGCTTAGATCGATCGAAGGTTTCCATCAAGGTCCAAAATGACTAAAGAAGGCCAGTGCCCAAATTATGGACCTGCTTGCGGGCCAAGATTCCGTTAAAAGGCCTACAAGTTAAACGCGTTCCAGCAAAATGCACCCGCCGGACAATGCTAAAATGGAGCAGACATGAGCTGAGGAGAGGGGAACGCATGGCGCATCACCATTCCGATCACATTGGCACCGCGCCCATTGGGAAGACGTTTGCCATCACCGCCATTTTATTGGGCATTAAGGTCATCGGTGCCACTTGGTCTGGAAGTTTGGCGCTGTGGGCAGATGCTGGCCACTCGGTGACCGATCTCGCGGCAGTAGGACTGTCATGGTACGCGTGGCATCAGGCGCAAAAACCTGCCACGGCCACTTTGACTTTTGGATATTTTCGCACCGAAATTCTGGCCGCTTTGGTGAACAGCGTACTTCTGCTCATTCTGACTTTGGGATTACTCATTGAAGCCGTCATGCGGTTTTTCGCCCCGGCCCCGGTAAGCCCGCTGCCGATGCTGGCCACTGCGCTAGTGGCGTTAGGCGTTGATCTTTACTTGGCCCAGGGCCTAAAAAGCCACACCAATGTCAATGTGCGGAGCACTTGGCTGCACATTGTGAGCGATGCCGCAGGGTCTCTGGCCGTCGCGCTAGGCGCGCTCGTTATTGCATGGACTCATTGGACGCCGATTGACCCCATATTAACCATACTGATTGCTGGCCTCATTTCGTGGGGTGCATGGCAAATCATTGTTGAAACGGTCGGTGTACTTATGGAAGCGACTCCAAAGCATCTAAACGTTCAGACCTTGGTCCAAACTCTGGAGAACATTGCTGGAATAACCCGTGTCCACGACATCCATGTATGGAGCGTAACCACCGGGAAAAACGCCTTGGCATGCCATGTGGTGTTAGACCCTGATGTTTCCATACACGGCAGTCAAACCATCTTGAAACAAGTCAGCGAAGTGTTGCAAAGCCGCGGGATTGAACATATGACTATTCAAATGGAAACTCATGATGCCAACCCCGAAGAACCTCCGTGGTAAAAACCACTACCTCCGTCACCAAATGTCTTTTCTGATATAATTTTGTTGTGCATAACAGATTTTGGGAGTACTTGTCTTCAGAACCGATAAAATCAACACATTTAGCGAATGGGGGCCGTATAACGGATAAAATTCCTTTGTTGCCGGTTGATCCACAATTGCACGTCGATTTGTGGTATGAGGGTCCGACATTTCTGATCGCCGATAAGCCGCAGGAGATGGCTGTCCATCCGACAGGCGACTCAGCGGTCGGAACCTTGGTCAATGGCTTATTACAGGCCAATCGATGGCTTGCCGAAATGGAGACCAGCCGGTCTCCGGGTGTAATCCATCTCCTTAGACCACAGGACCGCGGACTCACATTAATTGCCAAGAGTGACGAGATGGCTGAGCAGTTGCGCCAAAGCCATCAAGAGGGCGCGTTGCGTTTCAGCTACCGGGTGCAGGTGCCATCTTCGCACACGGTGACGCCGTGCAGTGCGGTAAGCCTCTTTGACTCTCATCCTTATGGAGAAATTACGGTATATGACTTGGATAGTCCTTGGGGAGACACCGCAAGAATTGCTGCCGATTGGTTAGGTGACCCCAACGCATCAGCCAACTTCATTTGCTATCAAATAACGGTCCCGACTCCCGCCAAATCCTTTCAAATTGGACTGGGGCGTCGGATCCTGCTGCCGGACATTGATCTCTATACCGCTCCCACGTGAAGCGTCTGCAATGGGACGAAAGAGTTTCTTTTGTCTTATGGATTTGGCTATATTGACCATTCGCTGTCTGACCGCGCCCATGTCGAACGTATGAAAATCCTGAGCCGCGGGGAGCGTGGCATCCCAGTGATTGTCCTGAACGGAGGGGTTACCATCGCGTTTGACCGTCACCGCATTAAAGAGCAGTTAGGCCTGTACTGATCAAAGAGCCGTATCTTCACGAGTTTTCGCGGCAACTCCGTGATTTCTCTAATGTTGACACATCCAGAGACGATACTTCTTTATGCACTTTGCTTAAGTCTGTATTCATGTGGGCCAGCAGACGATCCAGTTTTTCCACAATTTCAAATTCACGCTTCTCCCGGATCTCACCCGCCCTATTGAGGACCATCTGGCCTACCGCTAAAATGGGCAGCATAAGGGCTTGAAAAAGATTGACCCAATACAGCATGACAGGAAAGTTCGGCGACCTGTCCCAATGGATCAGCGGAGCGAGCCACATCCATAGGCTGATAAAGACCACAAATCCATAAAGAAACCACATCGAGGTTACGACCTGGGTGATTACCGCAGCCACTTTGTCATTCCATTGTTTCAACGCAATCGCCTCCCTCAAAATATTCTTTGGCACGAGACATGTATTTTGACATATCCTGTCGTGCTACGCTAATTGTCACCCGACGATTCCACTATCCCCGGCCATCCAGGCGTTCTCTCCCTAGCCGCTTGATGATATAGGGTGCCGTTCGCACAGCCATCATTGAACTCGGCAATCTTCTTCTGGACAGCGGTTTTTTTCTTAACGACACGGTACAATGTAGCTGCTTAGCCTATCTGCGATTTGAGGGCGAGCAATTTGAAATCTAAACCTAATTTGAGGGAGAATTTATGCAGCAAGAGCCTCGGGTATCTTGGTCAGAATATTTCAGCCTGATGAGTGTACTGGTGGCCACCCGGTCTACATGTCCACGGCGGGCGGTAGGAGCAGTACTAGTACGACAACTTCGCGTGATCGCAACCGGGTACAATGGGTCGCCTGCTGGCCAACCCCATTGCACGGATGTGGGATGTCTACTGGAGAACGGCCACTGCGTGCGTACCATCCATGCGGAACTCAATGCTTTGTTGCAATGCGCCAAATATGGCATCTCAACCAGCCAGGTAGACCTGTATTGCACCGATCTTCCTTGTCGACATTGCGCAAGAGCACTAGTGCAGGCCGACATTCGCTCCATCTATTATCTACGCCACTATGACAGCCCGGAAACCCTGGCCCTGGTAAAAGATCACGCAATCTCTCTAGTCCAGCTGCCCTGGCCCGCCGTCCCGTACCTTGGCTCTCAAAACTAAGGCTCACTAAGTGTGGCTAGGTGGCGAATCTCGTCCTCCATGACTTCTCCCGGGCGGCTTCCTTCCCCGATCACATGTCCCATAAATAGGAGACGCAAAAACCCATCACGAGCGGGTCAAAAGACTGCGAATCAAGCGATCGTTGTCATCATTGACAGCCGCAAATCCCCCGGGTTGATGCCGTCCATCTACAATGGACTCAATGTGGTAGCGGGGCAGGGGAAAGTTAGCCACAGGCATCTCCGCTACCACCCTTTGGGCGAGCATCTCGGAATTGGAGTCGCTGCGTGTGCTGCCAGAAATAACCGCGACACCCATCTTTATGTTCGCCCCGAGAAAATGGCGTCCTTTAAAAGGTTAACACCGTATATCCTTGTTGCATCCGGTGCGCTACTTCCACCCCACCTTTGACAATACGGGCTTCAAACATCTGGTCCCGCGTCAAACCCAAATTCTCTAATGACATTTCACATACGGCTAAATCTATTCCGTTCTCTTTGAGCTCGCGCAGCATCTGGCCAAATTGCGGAGAGTTTTTTTGGTTCGATCGAAAAACTTCTATTCCTGGCCCCAATGCTAAAAGTTCCACCGCAACGTCAGCGGTTTTACGTATCATAAGAGTCATTTGCAAAATTGCATTGGCCCGTACAAAAGCTTCTTTACCAGTAGTTAACACTACTAACGTAGGTGCTGTCTGTTCCGCCATGTCAAACCCCTCCTCCTTCTCATTGTATCCTACCGATGAGGATAATGCGAAAATCCATCAAAGCAGCCTCCCGCCCGACCTTTTGGGGATCATTACCCGACCGGGCACTTCGTATTCGTGGCGCACTATACGATTTTCACAAAGACATGCCCAATGGGTACGGCACCGGTCGGAAAGGCCAGTGCCGTACATTTTTTAAGACCTAGGATTCAGCAAGACTTGTTAGGCGTGCACCCCAATTTTGTCCAGTATAAAGGCAAACTCCTCGGCCAAGTCTCGAACCCGGTTGTAGCGTCCCGAAGGTCCACCATGTCCCGCACCCATAAGAGTTTTTAAAAGCAAAGTGTGGGAATCGGTTTTGGTGGCCCGTAGTCTAGCCGCCATTTTAGCCGGCTCCCAATAGCCCACCCGCGGATCGTTTAGACCGGTAAACATCAAGATATGGGGATACGCCTTCGCCTCAATGTTGTCGTAGGGGCTGTATGATCGCATATACGCGTAGTATTGGGCATCGATGGGGTTGCCCCATTCATCCCACTCAAGACTCGTTAAGGGTATGGTCGCGTCCAACATGGTGGTCAGAACATCGACAAAGGGAACACCGGGCACCACAACTTGAAACAAGTCGGGCGCCAGATTTAGTATCGCTCCCATCAAGAGGCCTCCCGCACTGCGCCCGCGGGCCGCTAGTTGACCCGGGGTAGTGTAACCACGGTTGATGAGATCTTTGGCTGCGTCAATGAAGTCAGTGAAGGTGTTGCGTTTGTGCAAAAGCTTGCCATTCTCATACCAATGGCGCCCCATCTCCGCTCCTCCACGCACGTGAGCAGTGACCAAGACAATGCCCCGATCCATGAGAGGAATCTTTTTGGCATCGAAGGTGGGGTCCATGCTAAGGCCGTAAGATCCATATCCATATAAGATGAGCGGCGCTGGACCAAGATCCAGCGTGCCCTGCCGATATGAAACCGACAGAGGAATCAATGTTCCGTCCTGCGCGCGAGCCCATAAACGCTCCTGATGGTACAAAGTCGGTTCATAATCGCCCGCAACCGGGTCTATTTTGAGCGGCATCACGACACCGGTGGTCAAATCAAGTTGCAATGTCGTCCGAGGCGTCAGCAGAGACTCATAATATATGAGCGCCTCGGGTGTGTCATAACTTCGGTTGTGTCCTGGGGAGACAGTATAAAGCGGTTCTTCCCAGCTTAGAGAAGAAAGCGTGTGGTCACGGTAAATCCACAACTGAGTCAGCCCATTTTGCCGTCCCGATAACAACAACGCACTTTGAAACGGATAAACTCCTTCCAGATATCGCGTGGGATCATACGGAAATACTTGGCTCCGCTCCGAAAGGTTTCCAATCGCACAACGCAACAATTGAAAGTTGTCGGCGTCCTCATTGGTCAGAATTAAAAAATCGCTGCCCCAATGTTCCACATCATATTTTATGCCACGGCGCCTGCGGTCAAAACACTGAAAGTTCGCCAAAGGCTCATTGGCTGAAACATACCACACCTCATCACTCATGGTGCTATGCGATTTTAAAAGCAAATATTGCCCGCTCCGTGATTTTTCAATGGACAGCGAGAAGGTGGCATCAGTTTCTTCAAAAAGCATGGTGTCAGGGCCAGAATCACCCAATTTGTGCCGCCATAGTTGAGAGGGCCTCTGACTGGAATCTACGGTGACATAATAAAGATACTCTCCTTGTGCGTCCCATTCTAAACTACCGTGTAAAAACACATCGTGTATCCGCTCAGAATACCACTGGCCCGTTGTCAAGTTTTTTACCAACAGGACGTAGCGATCGCTGCCATCCCGATTTTCCAAGTAAGCCAGTTTGTCATGCCCTGGACTAACTCGCTGCACCGTAACGCTTAAATATTGGCTGTCATCCGTTAATTTATTCAGGTCTAAAATTTCCTCTTCCCGAGCCCCATCCAACTCGCTGCGATGGGATGCCATACTTCTAAGATAGGTGGGATATTGTTTACCCTCGGCCGTACGGGAAAAATAAAAATAGGGCCCGTCCTGGACTGGTACCTCCTCCTCCGACGGAGGAATGCGGTCAATCATATCCTGGTAGATTTGATTCACCAAAGGCTCAAGTGGCCTCATAGTGTCTTCCCAATAACGATTTTCATCTTCTAAGTACTGCACCACTTCTGGGTCCGTTCGATCTCGCAGCCAGTAATAGTCGTCGGGTCGGATATCGTTGTGCAATACGTGTGGATGTGGGATCCGTTTGGCAATCGGTGCAATCATATGTTGACCTCCCTGTCGTCTATGTCACACGGTAAAATGAGCTTTTAATTGTTCGCGAAGAACACACGTGAATCCT
>JAJYHT010000068.1 GCA_021784595.1 Bacillota bacterium
CCGGCCCCCTGGCGGGGCCCCCGCTGAAGCTCGGATCAACATCTGGGGCGTACGAGCCCGTGTAAGTCAGGAGGAGCCGCTCAGGAAATGGGGCACCGCACCGATAAAATTGGTAGTGGTTGGCAGGGATAACATGGGATATTCCTGCGGGTGTTAATCCTGGCCATGGGCCGATATTTATCCCCAAAATAAAAGTGTTGACATATTCGATAACATCTTTGCGTACCAATTATTACCATTTAAGCCATTAACTTACTCACAAAAATAAGGTACACCCATTATCAATGGCCTTATCTACTAAAACTTCGCGTCATTTTGATAAAACTATTCAGCTGGCCGTCCTGGTTGGGCGGAGGCCGTTTACGTAGCCAGGATGGACAGCTTGCCAGAAACCGACCTTACGCAACGGTTGTCTTACGCCGATTTACTACCAAACAGTTGGTAGCGTAACCCAGTTGAAAGAGATTTTGGGTGAGGTGCGTGCGCAACATAAAGGCGAATATTCGCCCAAGCGTATTAGCCATACTAGGCCCTACTAATGACCCCGTAGAGGCCATTAGTGTTTCGGGGTCGGAAACACACTGTCCTGATGATATACGTCAACGGCCCACGGGCCATTACTAATTCGATCTCAACTACTAAGAATGAATGACTGTAATGCATAATATGGGATACATGGTAATTTATGATCAAAAGAGTTTGAAAGGCTGATGGAGAAATAACTCCTCATCATTTAATCGTTACACCAATTGAACCGTCATTCAAGCTCAAAATGAGCACCGAGTTCGCCCAATGAATGGATGCAGAGCTCGTGGAGTACGCGATGGACTACTGTCCACTGATCAAATTCCCGTTGATACCGGATGCTGGCTCTTGAAACACATGCACCACGCCATAGCCGTAGTCTTCCGCGTAGCACACTATACAAACGTCGATTGGTCGGTGAGCGTAATTGTTGAATCTAGTAACTATTGACGGCGATTTTGGTAACGACTCAGTCTATAGTGTTCTTGGGCATCTACCGCGAATCCGATACATCCTTAGCTACGGTAGACCGGAATCAACCGATATTCATGTCCTCTTTTGGTTAGTGCTCTTTGTCGATACGGATGGCCGCCAATAGTTCATCTAAAGTGGAGACTTCTAGTATTTTGGGCAATAGTAAGCGCATGATATCTGTCGCGTCAAGACAGGAGAGTTCCGTCACCACCGCTTCGCTGAGGGGACCGAAACGAGCACGGAGAATTGTGATCGCTGCTTGTAGTTGCCCATCATGCCGTCCCTCTTTAAGTCCTTCTTGCAGTCCCTGTTCCCTTCCTTGTTGCAATCCTTTTTCTAATCCTCGCGCAATCGCTTCCTCTTCTAACTGTCGGATGAGTTCAGTCATCCGAATCACCTCCTTTAACGATTTTAACATATCCGCACTGAGAAAATTACTGGTTAATCCCGCTATCAGCGCCCCCACGTACGACTGATGGGTCTTGGGAATATGGGGCAAGAGATCCACCGACTGTGCCACCAATTGCTGTTGGGTTAAATCCCGATGCCCCATGAAGGGCAGAAACGCCAAATCCAGATCGTCGTAGATCGTCCAGTCTTCGGGTCGAGTCCGTTGGATACGGCGGATCGCGTCTTCGGCATTTTTGTTCGCCAGATACACATTGTGCACGTGAACTCGAATCGTCCCCCAATCTTCGTCCGTGACGGCATCACGCACACCACTCAGATAAATGACTACCGTCCGCACAGAACATCCATACTTGTCGGCCAGATGCAACGCATAATTGCCCAATCGAACCAATGACGGCACCGGGGTCGATTGGAACTCCACATTGAGCAATTGGCCATCTTCAGTTCGAAACACCGCGTCGAGAACCTTTTCATGGACGTCTATGATCGGTACGTTGGGCGGGTACGCCTGGACAATGCGGGGCAGTTGCAAGCCATACCACTCGAGCAGGGAGTCCTGGAGAATATGGGCGAGTGCTCTTTGAATGACATCTTTGGCGTTACGGGGGAACTCTTCCGACGGCACAGTCATCCTCCTTTACAATTACAAGAGAAACACAAGCATCCTCCATCACAGTACCTGATCCAGACGCTCCCGGGTAGGAAAAACTTGAGTGCTGTCGAACGATTCTTGTAATCGAGGAAACGGAGCACAGTTTCATTTTAACGGCTATGTTTGCCGGTAATCGACTCAGGAAACCACCTGAGGGCGAACCCCCGATTGCGGGGAAATCCTCCTCCTGAGGGGTGCGGATAAGGGCGGTTACCATGTAACGGGGGCCTGTGGTGCTTGCCCTCAAAGACGAGGGGGTGATGCCCAGGCTTCGGTCCGCGGATCACATTTCTTGCGCACCGTGGGAGGGACCCTTTAATCAAGGATCGGATGCGCGCCTGTGGTATTACATGCCTTCCAGTCGACTCTTTTCGTGTGACCACAATTTTAAAGTGCACCCTATTGCGGCTAGGATTCATGGAATTAGTGAGTAGATGGGGTTTGTTGCCTAAAAAGAAAAATAGGCAATATTGCAAGGAAGAGATTAGGTCAGGCCAGGATTCTCCTCGTCATTGTAAATCGAACCACCCCACGCCGTCATTGGAGAGTTTTACTATCGCTGGAAAAGAAGCGGTATAAAGGGCCGCACATGCCGATAGACCTCCCGGGCCACGTGACTTAAAACTCGGCGCCAATTCCAGCGGGGGTCATTGAGGAAACGGTAGACCACGTCTTTGCCGAATGGCACCTCGTCAGATGGGCGAGTTTCCCACCACCGCCAGAAATTTCGTTGGGTGAAGATCAGGCCGAGGAGAAACTGTATCACGATACGGGGAGCGATCCCCACCGCAGCTCTATGGATGCCTGCCGCGTGGAGAATGCGGGCGAAGCCGATCGTTGCGAGGAACGGAGAAAGTCTTGAATCCGGATGATTTTGTGGTATCATTATTTTGCCTCTTTCTGGCTAATTTTTGGTAGACACCTAAATTACACCAGAAACGAGGCATTTTTTGTTGTCAAGCGGTCAGGTCAACGCAAAAAATCGGCGTCCTGACAACGTTTTTAAACACTTTTCTCCTGCGAAAGTTGAGTTATAATTATGCGATAAGTACGGGTCAGTGCCTAAAACTAAAGTAGAGCCATACTGCTTGCCATGCCATCGGCGCCGCTAAGAAATCCGGGAGTGTTCCAAGTTATTCTTTGACTAGGAGTTGTTCTCGTTCTGGGCCAACGGAAATCAGATGCACCGGAGTGCCGATGAGTTCCTCAATCCGTTCCACATAGTGGCGAGTGGCGCTCGGTAAGTTGTGATACCTGCGGATGGCTCGAATGTCGGTTCGCCATCCCGGCATCATCTCGAATATCGGTTGGGCTGCGGTCAGTTGAGTCGTGGTGGGAAACTGGGTGGTTACTTTCCCATCTATGCGATATCCGACCGCAATGGGAATTTCCTCTAAATAGCCTAACACGTCCAGATTTGTTAACGCGACTTCGGTTGCCCCCTGGACCGCACAACCATAGCGGGTGGCGACCGCATCGAACCAACCGACCCGACGCGGCCGGCCAGTTGTCGCGCCGTATTCGCCCGCGTCCCCGCCGCGCTCACGTAATGTCTCTGCGTCCGAACCCAAGAGCTCAGTGACGAAGGGCCCGGCGCCGACACAGGTGGAATAGGCTTTGGTGACGGCAATAATCCGCGTGATGGCGTACGGTGGAATGCCGGCTCCGACGCTGGCAAATCCCGCCAAGGGAGATGACGATGTGGTAAAGGGATAAATGCCATGGTCGGGATCTCGGAGCGCCCCCAGCTGACCCTCTAGTACGATGCTCTGGCCATCTCGCCATCCATTTTGAAGTAATGTGGTCGTATCCGCCACATAGTCGGCAATTTGGGCAGCCTCGTGCCACAAGGTTTCGGTGAGAGCGTCGGGATCTACCATAGGTTGGTTGTAGCCATAAACGAATAACACATTCTTCAGTGCAAGCGCCCGCTCCACGCGCTCTCGAAGCCGATTCTTGCTGAACAGTTCGGAAATCTGCACTCCAATTTTGAGCGCCTTATCAGCATAAAACGGCGCAATACCCGTGCGGGTGGATCCAAATTGATTCGCTCCGAGTCGCTCTTCTTCATATCGGTCTAACTGGACATGAACCGGTAGCACTACCTGAGCGCGCTCTGACACCCTCAGTTGCGGCGTCGGCACCGCACGCTCACGGAGGGTCGCGAGTTCGCGCAGGAGATCTTTGATATTCACTGCCACGCCCGGTCCAATCACATTGTGGACGTGAGGGTAAAACACCCCAGAGGGCAATGCATGCAGAGCAAATTTGCCCCACGCGTTGAGAATGGTGTGCCCGGCATTACTACCTCCTTGAAAACGCACCACAAAATTTGCATCGTGGGCTAGATAATCCGTAATTTTCCCTTTACCTTCGTCGCCCCAATTGGCCCCGACGACCGCCATGACGCCCATTGAACGGTTCCCCCTCTTCTTAATTGCCTGCCTGGCTAGTATAATGAAGCCCAAGATATAATGAAATTTAATTCTTCTTAGAGGAGCCATAAGTTTTATGAATATGGTGACATCTATAGACCGGTATCGGATTTTTCATGCGGTGGCAGAAGCCGGGAGCCTCACCCAAGCGGCTGAGGACTTATTCGTATCGCAACCAGCGGTTAGCCAATCAATTAAAAAATTGGAAAACGAGATAGGTGCAGCTTTATTGATTCGCACTGCTCGGGGCATCCAATTGACTTCCGCAGGGGTCGTGTTGTTGTCGTATGTGGACCAAGCATTACAGCTTTTGGAGGCTGGAGAGCGCCACGTCGCCGACCTCCGGCAATTGAACCGAGGCGACATCCGCATTGGGGCCAGCGACACTCTTTGCCGTCATTATCTCTTGCCCATTTTGGATTCTTTTCACCGGGAACATCCCCACATCCAATTGCATGTGACAAATCGAACATCGCGGGAAACGGTGACGTTATTGCAGGCCGGACAGATTGACTTTGGCATCGTGAACCTCCCGGTATCCAACGAGCGGCTTACCATTTTCGAAGGTCCTCGTCTGCAGGACTGTTTTGTCGTGGGGGATAAGTATCGCGAGTTGGCGAACCGCCCCTTGGCTCTGGCGGAATTATCACGAGTTCCACTTCTCCTGCTAGAGACTGGGAGCGTGACCCGAGCTCAGATCGACGAATTTTTCGTGGCCAACGGGGTGTCCCTCACTCCAGAAATTGAGCTGGGTAGTATCGATCTGTTGGTCGAATTTGCTCGCATTGGGTTGGGGGTATCCGCAGTCATCCGTAATTTTGTGCAGGACGATTTGACCCGCGGACGCCTTTACGAAGTGCAGACCGTCCCGCCGATGCCGAGTCGGTCGGTGGGGCTGATTGTTTCCAAAGAGGTGCCGATGTCCTACGCGGCGGTGCAACTGATGACCCAATTGCGTGCAGCGCGGTTGGACGACTAGTCAATGTCCAAGGAGATTGTGAATAGGGGGGTGAGCCAGCCAGGGTCAATAAACACTCAGTGGTCGAAGACCGTAATAGCGCGAAGGTTTGGGGGAACTTCAAGGACAGCCACTTTGGCAGGATTTTAAAATGACTCTTTAGTTTGGAAAGACTAGATTGGTCTGCCAACAGGACCGTCACTGCAGGTTAGCGCGGATGCTTGAAGAGAGTCGTGGAGGACAGGCTTCCTCAAGGAGAATGAAAGGCCAATATGCGCCTTGCGCGCTCCAAGACCATCGCACCGACCTCGGGAGGACCGATGACTCGGATGTCCGATCCAAAACTTAAGATATGGCGGCAAGCCGATTCCACGGTTTCGAAGATCACTCGCACCTCGGTATAACCCGGATGCGTCTCTTGATATCCTTTCGGTTCGTCGTAGAGGATACGCCATGGAGTGGCTTGAATGAATTGGCCATAAACCTGATCCCTAATCCAGAGCAACACCTCATATCGCGGACGACTCGTTTCAAATTCACGTATCCATTGCGTCCAAAAGGCTCGGAGATCGAACGCAATTGATCGAACGCATTGTTCGTCACGCATGAGGGTCTGTTGAATGCGCGACACTCGATATACTCTGAGTATTTTATCACTGGCACCTACCAGGTACCATACGCCGACTTTAGCCACTAGCGCATATGGACATATAGCGCGGGATATCACAGAACCGTCTGGTTTGGCGTACATCAGATCCAACTGCCGGTTTTGCCACAGGGCCTGCTGGATCGTGTCCAAAGCGGGTTCGGTCTTGGGCGAGCTAAACCATGGTGTTTCGTCGATGTAGAACCGTTGAGTCACCTCTGCGGCTACGGAATATTGATCTGACGGTATGGCCAGGTGCAGCTTATCCTGTGCTGTCAAGGCATCTTGTTCCCAACCAAGATCAGCCAGCAGGCCTTCATGGCCTCCAAGAAGCAAGGTCCGGAGTTCAGCGGTTCGCAGACCAGACAAGTCCAGTCGGTAGCCGCTCATCAGTTGAAAACCCCCGTGGGAGCCTCGCTGCGCGTACACCGGGATACCGGCCATGCCTAAGGCTTGTATGTCTCGTAAAACGGTTCGCTCCGATACCTCAAGCCGTTCTGCTAGCTGACGGGCTGTTAATGAGTGGCGACGCTGCAAAAGCAGAATCATGGCGACCAGGCGGTCAGCGCGCATAAGACATCGCCTCCCCGATTGCAGAATTTGTTCTTATCATGACACAAGATGTCATGTTTGTGGATCTAGGATTATAACGTGAGTTTGCACTGAATCTTTTTGGTCAGGGCATCAGCCGGTAAAGGTCGGGAGGAACAAGACAATGACACCGCCTCACTACATTGGAAAATCCGAGTATTGCTATTCAAATTCTGTTGCTATGATGCTGGCCACTTTGGGTGAGCGGATTGAGCCGTCTACCATTGAGGTGCTGACTGGTATGGGTATTGGGGCATTTCTGGAAAAAGGCTCCGGATTTCTTTTTTTTGACTGTTCTACACCCGACACGGGGATTACTCGAGCCTTGCACGCCTTGGGATTCGACTTCCTAGAAATCTGGCAGGAGGAGCCGGCACAGGATCCCATGCCTGGGCTGATCGAAGCGCTGCAAGAAGGCCCGGTGATTCTTGGCCCCTTGGACCTTGGGTTATTGTCGTATAACCCGCACACGTTGGGGGAGAGCGGCGCTGATCACTATGCACTCGCTTATGATGCGGACAATGCGTTCGTCTTCCTCCATGATCCCTGGGGTTTTCCTTGTGCCATGATTTCCCACGCCGAACTCAGAGAAGCTTGGCGAGCAGACACCATTGATTACAAACGAGGCTACTTTCGAGCCTGGAGGCGTCTATGGCGGGTCGAAAACCCCTCAAAGGATGAGATCTACCAGCGTGCTCTCGCAGGGATGAAGACAGTATACAGTGGCGAACAAATGTTGTTAGAGAAGGCGGAGATTATCGCCGGATCCCAAGCCATTCGGGTTGTGGCCCGCCTTGCCCATGAGGGGATGCTTAGGGACAAGGCGCGAGAATTTCTGATAGGTTTCTCCTTGCCGCTAGCGACCCGGCGTGCTCTCGATTATGCAACATTTCTCGAATTGCATCAGGGGGAATTGTCGGATCTCAAGTATCGGCAAGCTAGGGCTTTGGGCATCTGTCAGACGTATGCGGTGGCACGAGATGGACAGTTGGGCACTATGCTTCATCACGTAGCAGATTTGGAAGACGCCTTTCGTGAGATCGTCACCGCCGTACGACAGTCATGATAGGAAACTCTCATGGATAGCTGGACGGCATGCATTTTGGCTGCGTGTGGCTCTCTGGGGTTCTTGAATTGTTTGGCGTAACGAGTAACTCTATGGAAAACACAGTTGGTTTGTCCTGGATACGGCCATCCATATGACTCTTTTAGGGCAACCGGTGTGCCAATGGTTGTTTGAATTGCTCATGGCACTCTAGAACTCCAATCTTCTCTAGGAGGAAACCATGTTATACCGTATTCTCAACCGGCTAGTAGGAGTGGAAATAGATTTTTCCTTACGACCACTCCTACTTGTCTCGTTTCTCAGCACCGTCGCATTCTCGGCATTGTGGAGCTTCATCGGGATTTGGGCTTCTTCTTATTTGCATGCTTCTCCTACCAGTATAGGAATTATGTATGCGATGGATGCGACAGCGGCCGCTACCACGGGTTATCAAGGGGGGGCGCTGGTCGGATCGCGTCGGCAGGCGGCAAGCAATTGGCCTCGCCTGGGGTGCCCAGTCAATTGCGAGTCTCGCACTATCTGTTTGTGGGCATGATCTTATCTTTGGAATCGTTATGGTAGTGATTGCGGGTGCAGCTTCTGGTCCTGGATTTGCCGCCACAAATGCCATGGTAGGCGACTTGGTGCCCGAACACAATAGCGAAACGGCGTATGGAACGCTCCGTGTGGTGACCAATATAGAGTATATGGCCGGACCGCCTTTAGGCGGACTGGCCCTGGTGGGAAATCACTGGTTCATTTTCTTTTTGGGCATCGCCTTGATGGGTTTGATTTCGGCAACGGCCGCGTTTGTTTTGCTACGGGATGACCATGTTGTCGAGAATGGGGTTCCAAGTGAACACCAAATCAACCTCCGAACGTTATTCAATGACAGACCGTTCCTGCTGATCCTTTTATCCACTTTTGCAGGATTTTTGGTGTACACAGCTTATGAGGTCATGCTGCCCATCGCTGCAGTAATGTCTTATCGATTATCGGCGACAACTTGGGGGCTTCTCGCCATGATCAATCCCATTCTTATCGTTGCGTTTCAAGGTCGATTCATCAAAGTCACAAGAAGAATTTCGACGATGCTGAAGCTCGGCGGGTCGCTGGTGTTGATGGGGACGCCGTTCCTTATTCTCATCACCATTAGCAGCAGGTGGGGAATTGCTCTCGTTCTTATTTTATTTGCTTTCGGCGAGATGATTTGGGGACCAACATCGCAAGCGTTCGCGGCCTTGCTCGCGTCTGAGGTCAACAGAGGCGCATACCTGGGCACCTTTGGCGCGAGTGGTTCCGCAGCGTGGGCGGTCGGGCCGCTCGTCGATCTTTACTTGCGGGGAATCGGGGGAATGGCCGCGACCTGGGCGTTTACGGCCTTGATGGGTGTGGCTGCAGGGCTAATCGCCATGGCCGCTTTCCGATTGGCGGGACGGCATGGACGTTGCAGAACACATGGCATCGCGCCAAATGGCTGAGTGTGCAGATATTTTGAATTGGGGTGATGCCGCAAGAGGTCTAAGATTAATCCTGTTAATGAAGATAATCACGGCCAAACCTTTGTACATGATCACACTCATCCCGTCTTATTAAACGTTTGCCGTGCTTGTGGGGGCGAGATGGCATTGCGCGAGGACCTGCCACATACATCGTTCACGACACTGTAGCAGGATTTTTCTGGAAAGTCGCGAATCTTTGCATGGGAGGTAGAAATCCCCACAAAAATTTGCGAAGTCAGGGAGGACAGATGCAATGAAACGAGGATGGGCTGTACTTAGTTCCGCAGCGCTCTTGGTCGTCCCCATAATGTTGAGCTCAGGTTCAGCGGCAGCCAGCCAATATGGTCAGTTGGAAGGAAGCACTGCAAACGCACTGCTTCGTCAATCGACTAATAACGGCCCAGCTGACACCTCGGCACAAATCACCCTATTCGTCGGATTTAACTTTCAAGTACCTAGCAATATGCCAACATTATCTCAGTATATTCAGGACACGGAGACGCCAGGAAACGCATATTTCCACAAGTTCTTGACAAAGTCTGAGTTCGCATCCTACTACGCCCCGTCATCCAGCCAAGTGAGCGCAATGTTGAATTACCTGGCGCAATACAACATTGTACCAGTTACCGTTAATGGGAAAGCGGTACAATACGCGATGGGAATCAACGTAACCGGTAGCGTGGGTAATGTGGAGAAGGCATTTGACGTCTCGATCAACAACTATACATCGGGTGGGCGTTCATTTATCGCTAACAATCAGAATCCTTCACTCCCCCTGTCCTATACATTCAACGGCACGTCATACAATCTTCAAGCACTGGTTTCTGGAGTGGCGGGCATGACCACATATAACGCAATAACGACTCATGTGCAGCAACAACAAAATGTGTCGAATTTGGATAGTCAAAGCGGTCCGGTAGGATATTCACCGCAACAAATGGCCACGGCTTACGATGCGACACCGTTGCTCAACTCTAGCATCACGGGGAAAGGAGTTACCATTGGTGTTGCTACCTTGGCTAGCTTCGTACCTAGCGATGCATCGTATTTCTGGAAGTACTACGGGATTAAACGCGAGGGGACGTTGTCAGAGGTAGGGGTCGACGGTCAGAGTACGACCGCATCGGGTAAGGGACTCGGCGGATCTGAAACTAGTCTGGACGTTGAACGGTCGGGCGCAATGGCCCCGGGCGCAAACATCATTGTCTATGAGGCGCCCAATACCAATCCGGGCTTTATCGATCTTTACGATGCTGTGGCCACTCAGGATCAGGTGCAGGTAATGACAACGAGTTGGGGAGAAGCAGAATTCTTTGTGCCATTCTCGTACGCTTATCTGCTCAACCAGGCGTTTATGCAGGGAGCGGCCGAGGGGATTACGATGATGGCCGCTTCCGGTGATTACGGAGCATACGATGGGTACCCTTCCGACAAGAATCTGGCCGTTGACTCACCCGCGTCGAGTCCGGACATTTTAGCGGCAGGAGGCACCACCTTGCCTATGGTTTCCTCTAAACCTAATGCCAATCCCATTACGCCGGGCTCTTCCGAATCCGGAGTAATTCCCATTCCCGGTGGTACTATTGCCATGACTGGTGAACAGGGATGGGGGTGGCAGTACCTCCTTCCTTATTACGCCAACTTCGGTGTGAGGACGCAATCACAGTGGCAACGAGACATTTATCCTGTGGGGTCTACGGGTGGCTACAGTGCCCTATGGACTTCCGGGTCACCTGATGGCGCAAGCGCCTTATACAGTTGGTGGCAAAGCGGGACTGGTCAAAGTGGAGCCCGCGGAGTGCCAGACGTGGCACTCAATGCCGACCCCTTTACGGGATATGCCATCTATGACACGAACTCCGTGTATACCACACCTTCAAACGGTTGGACAAACGGTTGGGGCGGCACGTCATTTGCGGCCCCTCAATGGGCTGGCATTGTCGCGCTACTCGACCAGTATCTGGGCGGTGCGCAGGGATTAATTAACCCCGCTCTGTATGCTACGGCCAAAGACGGCGGATTCCATTCCATAACCCAAGGCAACAATTGGTATTACAATGCCGGTCCTGGTTGGAATGCGGTTACTGGCTTAGGTACGCCAGACGTATACGATTTGGCAAAGAGCTTGGCGCAATGGAATAACGGCTAACCATGAAGGGGTATGACAAAGACAGGACAGTGACGCCCGACTGTGATTGTCAGTAAGGTTACAGAAGAGTATTAATTAACCGAAAGGAAGCAAATAATATCCCCGCCGCTGGGTGGGGATATTATTTTCGGTGCGCTCAATCCTGGCGGCCAAAACCGTTCAGATGCCGACAACCAAGAATTCGACTGATCAGCATAGGTATGTCCGAATCACACGGTATCTCGCATTTCATTGGGGTCGACGCGTCTTGGTCTGTCGCACGGTGTGGGCGGCATCCGGCGTTAAACAGGCCCGATTCCGGGTATGGAGTGCCTAAAATTACGAAAGAACCTATCCTACGCCGGCAGTCAAACGTGGTCCTCGCGTTGAACAGCGTTAAATCTGTAAGAAGTCGTAGCCGCGTCTATGGTTAGACGGTTTGTCTTGTGGGCGTCCGCACAGTACAATTGCTAGGAGTAACATATCTCGCATTCGTTGGCGGGACTCTTTTTTTCACAGAATGCAAAGTTGTGTATTATGTTGAGGTGCGTGGAGCGGTGATAGATTTACTGCAATGGTACAATGATTTGTCTAAGGGAAGAAATGGTTCATGGTTGGGCATTAGTAGCCAACAGAGGGCGTTGTCTGGAAAAACCCATCTTTCCGAGGAGTGTAGTGACAGTGACACGTTTGGACGAAGTTTTAGCTTTCAATCAGCAATTTGTAGAAAACCAGGAGTATGAGCAGTACCGCACATCTAAGTTTCCCAACAAAAAACTTGTGGTTTTATCCTGCATGGATACGCGACTTAGCGATCTGTTGCCCCGTGCAATGAACCTTAAAAATGGTGACGCAAAATTCATAAAAAATGCTGGAGCCGTGGTTTCTCACCCATTTGGCAGCATTATGCGCAGTATTGTTGTTGCTGTCTATGATCTAGGAGCCGATGAAATTTGGGTGATAGGCCATCACGGATGTGGAATGAGCAGTATCGATCCTGAGGAAACCATCAAAAAAATGACCAAAAGGGGAATTTCCCGCAACACCATTGATACTCTAGAGAACGCAGGAGTGAACTTCAACGCATGGCTACAACGCATTGAGTCGATACCAGACAGCGTACGTGAAAGCGTGCGCATGATTCGCAATCACCCATTAATGCCAAAGTCGCTTCGAGTTCACGGACTCGTCATTGATCCTGAAACGGGTAAATTGGACGTTGTCGTAAATGGGTACAACCCCGAATAATTCTCCCCACATGATTCGGCCCCCTTAAAAAAACAGAACCGGGACGGCCGACGGCGAGAGATTGACTGAAAATTCTTGCCTCAAACCATAGCAGCAACTGGCTCTTTCTAAAATCCGATGATTATCCTGCCATGTCTCCCGCCCAGATCACATTGTAGGCATTGAGTAACTCCAGTCCTGCGCTTGCAGCGATACCCGCCAGCTTTTCCAAGACTTCGAGTAGCGCCAGAATCTGATGGGCCGCCGTGGGCGAGGCGGCAATCACGGCTTCCAGGTCCCGTTGGACTGGTTCGGTCAAATGTTGGCCGGGGACAAACTCCCACTCCGCCCCTGATACAATCAACTCGGGTTGTGGATAATTGAAGCACTGGCATGGGTGGTGTGCATGTTCGTTCTGACTGGGGGATCGCCAGAAGGCCCCTCGGCCGGCCGGTTCCAACCTAAACCGCACGCCTTTCATACGTAAGCGTCAAACGGTTCCCACCCTCTCTTCTGTTTGAGAAACCGGAGAGGGAGGATGATCGATAAATCTAATTGGAGCATTCATCCAAGTAGTCCAATCGACCGCCCCTTGGAAAGACATGAGTCGCAATAGCAGCCGATAAGCCGAACGATAGGGTGCGAGAATAGGCAGAGGCATAATGCGTTCGTATCCTAGACGAAACATTTGGGCCCGATCCTCATCCAATAAGTATTCCAATCCGATCAACTCCAGTTGTCTTGGGCCCAGTGCGTAAAGCTCGGTATCGACTAGGCCAGTAATGGCCGCGCCGTCGGCAAGAAACTGGGTCGGATCCATGTCCAGCATAATCGGCGAGGCATAATCGAGGGGCAAAAGATGTGAGCTCTGGTCTAAGAAATTTGTCCAGTAGGGCCGTACCTGCAAATCATCGGCGTAAAACGTGTCTACCAAGTACTGCATGGTTTCAATCATTCTGGCGTGAAACCGGAACAGCGCATGGTTGTCAACAAAAGGGGGAGTGATCTTTTCCATAAGCAAAGGCGAGCCAAAAGAAGAATATCGGCAGCTATGGATGCTTCCCAGTGCTTCTCCTAGCTTAGTCAGTGCAGGGACGGGAAGTTCCATAAATGATGATAACGCATAGCCAGGAAGTTTCTCTAAAATGAGATATGTGTTTTCGCCCAGGGTCTTTACATCGAAGATTTTGGGCAAGGGGATGGAAGAGAGCGGCTCTAGGCGACGGTGCACGGTGACCATCCGGCGAACTTGAGACGAATCAACGTCGAATAAGCGTTTAGCTCCTTGCCAAAAATCTTCATCAGGAGGGATAGAAAACCGGCTTGTCCGCACAATGCGCTCTCCCTCGGTGGTATCGACGCTCCACACCCAACTTGCTTGGCCGGGGTGGGTATGGGGAAACAACCGTTGACTCCGATAGGTACCAGAGAATAACGGGGACAAATCACGCCTCAACATCTCAGGATCTTCAATAGTTTTCATAGAACACTCCTTATGGCCACTGACCAATGCATTGGCATCCTAGACTATGATATACCACAGCGCTATAAAGAGTCTGCCTTGGTGGGCTGGACGAGGTTCTCTGTTGGGGCAACCTTCTGGTATGCTTATTGCTGGCCTCCGGTGTCAACCACTGTGGGGCAGCTTAATGCGATATGCCACGGAGAGGATGACAGACTTTTGCGTCGAGCATTGTTGTTAGCCTCGGCCATCGAAGCATTTTTCCTGTTGGTTCTGTTGGGGTACGGTCCACTATATTTGCATCAAGAGCTTCATGCAGGATATTTCTTAGCTAGTCAGGCTGCCGCATTGCCAGCCCTAGCCACATTTGCGGGTTCGATGTTCTGGGGTCAGATGGCGCGCAGAAGTGGTCTTCGAGCATTGGCCGTGGTGGGTTTATTGGGATATTTGGCATTGGGCGCCGTAATCTTTGTTGAGCGCACACCCTTAGGGTATATCGTGGGAGTGAGCGCCATCACCTTATGCTCTTCGGCACTCGCCCCCGCCACTCTGACATTGCTCACGGAATCCGGTGGCAATATGGGCCGACGTCTGGCTCAACGGTTGCAATGGCAAAGTAGCGGTTGGATGATGGGTGGGCTTTTGGGCGGCTACATTTTTGATTTGTCTTCTCATGGCTATTTGGACTTAATGGTGGGTTTGTCTCTAGGGTTAGCAGTACCCTTATTCCTGGTGTTGAAGGCACCCGCCTCAGCCTCTAGGCCAACTGTGGTGGATCCTGTAGACCGAATTGTGTTGCCTAGGACTCGTTACGGCCTCTTGATTGTGTTGTTGGTGCTGCCTTTTTTCCTTGCGTATTCCGGCAACGAAGGATTTTTTACTAATTTTGGCTTGTACCTGTCGGCTATTCATATTTCAGGAGCATGGGTGGGTTGGAGCGCTGCCGTTAGCACGGGGTTGGGCTGGATTTTGGCGTCCCGCATTGGTCGGTGGGCGGACCAATGGGGAGGCAAGATGCTTTTGACGCGAGTACTGTTAGTGTACGTGATTATGTATGTCATGATGTCACTAGTACCGTGGCCGGTGATTGTGGTCGGGGCTTTTTGCTTGCCCCTCTACCCCCTATTAAATATTGGGGTTCAACGAGCGGTGGCCGAATCTGTGCCTCCGCAAATGCATGGCGCTGCTATGGGAATGATTAACGGGGCCAGTGGCTTGGCAACATTTGTCGGAGGTCTCTTGATTGGGGGTGTCGACGATACGATCGGACCCCATATGATGCCGTGGGCCGCCGCTACTTTGGTCGGTCTTGGCTTGGCGGCTGCGCTCACGGTTTACCGACGCCGCACCGGGATTGTCCCATCGTAGGAGGCCCGATTATTTCGAAGCAGTCTCTAAACGATGGCCGATGAGGCTTGTCATCGCCTCTGTGGGGTTGGGTTCCTGATGAGCCTTCAGCATGATATGAATCAAAGAGGTGAGTTCTTTTTCGTTCAAGGTGGAGACATAGTCCCAGTTGCCTAAGATTAGCTTGTGCGGCTCGCCGGTTTGGGACTCATCCTGAGATAAAACGGCCTGCACCATGTAGTTGGGGAATTCCCCTGTAAAGGAAAAATCTTTGATAACCATGAAGGTCGCCTCCTGAGGGACTATTTTATCAATGTGCGAGAACTATGGCTCCGATAGTGTACCCGCCAAGCCGTGAATTGATGCGTCATGGAATTCCTGTGTGCAGCCAA
This sequence comes from Bacillota bacterium, assembly GCA_021784595.1. Lineage (GTDB taxonomy): Bacteria > Bacillota > Sulfobacillia > Sulfobacillales > Sulfobacillaceae > Sulfobacillus_C. Next base: position 15,796 of record JAJYHT010000068.1, read on the forward strand.
GCGCATCGGTTATCCGAGGAACACCATGGGGCTGAACCAATATAGAAATCCATAGTCCGTGGCTTAAGTCATTTGGAACCAAGCTCGCTAGACGGTAGTGGCCCAGAGTCTTAGCAGTAAAACGAAAATATCCCCGTTGATGATAGCTTAGACCCCAGCCTAGGTCTCGCCAAGGAGTGCCCGCGCCGGGGTATAAGGGAGTATCGGTGCGGGTATCGATCAGCGCCAGCGAGTGACGATGGTGGTCCTCGTTGCCAAAATACACAATAACTTTGAGATTTTTAGGGATAAACACTTTCAGTGTCCCGTAAGCACTCTCATTCAAATTCATTCCGCCATTCGGATAGCCAGCCATTACCGTTAGTGTTAAGAGATTTTGGGCCGGATGGTAGGTGATCCAGTGGGTTGGCGGCATAGAGGGAGTGGTGATTTTCGCTTGGCTGTGGCCGCACCCTAATAGGGTGGTCAACAGCACTGATGATATGGCACCAAAAACCCACTTTTTCAACATCGAAGTGCTCCTCTTCTTGAGGTTGCTGCCAATATCATACCCGTGAACCAAAAATTGAATTCCAGCCCCAGGGGGTTTGAAATGCGGTTTGGGAGCGGTACGAGCCTGTATCCAGATAATGAGGGCACTGTGGAACTCTTGATCGATGGGTCTGCCGCACAATTTTATTTAATGGGAGTGCCCCGGGGAGAATGCAAGATGACAAAGCTAATTGGATTAAAGGCTTTCAATTAATTGATATAGAGCTTGGTGGTGGGGGATCGGGATTCCTGCTTTTTTTGCCTGTTCTATAATATAACCGGTAATCGCCTGGATTTCGGTAGGCTTGCCTAGCAAGACATCCTGCAGCATAGAGGAACGGTTGGGCCCTGTATCAGTCGCCAATTCAACAATCCATGGCAACGTACGGTCTATCTCGACACCATAGGCTCGGGCCACGGTTTCGGCTTCTTGACACAAGGGCTTCGATAGACGCCATATCGGCAAGCCTGGCAGATCTCCGTTGGGTTGACCGGCGAGCGCCGATAAGGGATTGATAATTGAGTTGGCGATGAGCTTTTTCCAACGCAAAACTTTCATGAATTCCGCATCATGCCAAGACCAAGGCAATCCTAAAGACTGGGCCCTATCTCGAAGGATTAATTCATTGGGATGCGCGACCTGGGTGAGTTGGGCCTGTCCGCGGTTCTTAACGGCAACCCGCCAGACGCCTGTCATTGGATCATCATCGCGAAAGGCAGCGTCCGTGGTAATAGCTGGACTTAACTGCGATGGATGAAGAGGCGGGATAAGGGCATCTTCCTGTCCCATGCCATTCATAAATGGAATGATTAGGGCGTCGCCCGCCCATCGCTGCAACCAATTCCGCACCAATGGCATAGCAGGCCATTTTACCAGAATGAAAACGACATCCCAGGAGTCGGGCGAGGGGTCGTCCCACCTTTGAAACCGCAGATTATGCCGACTAACCAACTCGTTGGGATCGGTCAACAGATACGGTCCCAATTGGCGTCCAATCATCAGCGGATCGTCGTCTTGAAATATCGCACCATAAAGACGTGCCAGGGAACCGGTGCCTAAGATGGCGATTTTCATGGCTAGATCGGAGTCTCTAACGACAAAAACTCTTGCCACTCGCGATCGGTGACGTGGTAGCTTTCCTGGTCGGTAGGGAATGATCGGTTTTCTACTTGAGTCCGATATTGTGTGAGTCCTTCAATGATGCGGGCGCGTAGATCTTCAAAGGGGCGGGCAAATTTAGGATATCCAGAGGAGAGCCCCAGGCAATCGTGGAAAACCAAGACTTGTCCGTCGCATCCTGCTCCAGCACCAATTCCAATAGTGGGGATGTCGATGGTTTGAGTGACATACTGGGCTACCCGATCCGGAATGCCCTCTAGCACAATTGCCCCCACCCCGTGGTCGGCGAGCTCGCGGGCGTCGCTTACCAAATGGCTGATGGCTTCGGCTGACCGGGCCTGCACTTTGTATCCGCCCATCCGATGGACGCTTTGCGGCGTGAGTCCTAGATGGCCGATGACTGGAATGCTTTCTTTGATTAAGGCATCTACCACCGGAAGAATGGCTCGGCCGCCTTCTACTTTGACACCGTCTCCTAGTGCTTGTTGCATGATTCGGCCCGCGTTGCGCAGGGCTTGAGAGGGTTCGCTATAACTTAAGAACGGCAGATCGACTATCATTAACGTATCAGGAGCACCGCGCCGAACCGCTGCGCTATGGTGTACCATATGATCCATGGTTACGGGCAAGGTGGTGTCAAATCCTAAAGTGGTCATCCCCAATGAGTCACCTACAAGAATTACATCAATGCCGGCAGCTTGCACCAGTTGTCCCTGGATAAAGTCGTATGCTGTCATCCAAGAAATGGGACGCTGGCCCTTAAGCTTAATTAGTTCAGGAATTGTGAGTTTAGCCATGGCGCATCCTCCTTGGCCCAATTATAGAGGATGGCGTGGAAAAGCGATAGAATGAATGCGGAGGCGATGAGGGTGCAGTTTGATTTAACCCCAGAAGAACTGATGATTAAGGATGCCGTGCGCGATTTCGCGGACGGGGTGGTGGCGCCCGGCGCTGGGCACCGCGATGAAACAGGAGAGGTGCCGCTGGACATTATGCAGCAAATGGGCGCCTTAGGTTTCTTTGGCATTCCCTTTTCCGAAGAGTGGGGAGGGACGGGTGCCAATACGGTAAGTTATGCTTTGGCGGTGGAAGAGATTGGCCGGGTAGACGCTTCCTTGGGCCTGGGATTTGCGGCCCATGTGTCGCTTGGCTGTTCTCCCGTATATTACTTTGGGACCCCAACCCAAAAACGAGAGTTTTTAGAGCGGGCCATTCGTGGGGAGTACTTGGCCGCTTTTGGATTGACGGAACCGGAAGCCGGTTCGGATGCGGGGGGCACCCAAACCCGGGCCCGTCGGCTGGGTGATACATATCACCTCAATGGGACGAAAATTTTTATTACCAATGCCGGCCATGCCGGCTACATTGTGGCGACCGCCCGTACCTCGGATCAATCGCGTAAAATTTCGGCGTTTATCGTTCCGCGAGAGACACCAGGGGTGGGGGTGCGGTGCGACTATAAAAAAATGGGCATGCGCTCCAGTGAGACCTGTGAAATTCACTTCGATGACGTGGTCATTCCAGAGGACCATTTGCTAGGGGCCGAAGATAAGGGGTTTCATCAATTTCTGGATATTTTAGATGGGGGTCGGATCAGCATTGGCGCCCTTTCAGTCGGGGTAGCCCAAGCGGCCTTGGATGCATCGGTGCAATATGCGCAGCAACGACGTCAATTTGGTAAAACTCTCAGTGCGTTTCAAGCCATTCAGTTCAAATTGGCCGATATGGCCATGGAAGTGGAATTGGCACGAACCATGGTGCTCAAAGCCGCCTGGCTCAAGGATCAGCATCGGCCTTATGCCAAAGAGGCAGCCATGGCCAAGCTTTTTGCATCGGAAACTGCTATGCGGGCGGCGTCTGAAGCGGTCCAGATTTATGGCGGGGCCGGCTATATGCATGACTTTCCGGTGGAACGCTATATGCGCGATGCCAAGCTGTTGGTGATTGGCGAAGGCACTTCGGAAATCCAGCGTCTGGTCATCGCGCGCGCCTTATTGGAAGAGCATCCGGTCTAATGAGGCTCACGGTGTGCCATCGTTGGCAGTCTGCGATTCCGTTGGCCAGCCCATATTGGGAAGCGGCGGCAGGTATGGGAGTGTGGTGGCTTAGTCCTGCGTCGTGGTCGGATCGCCTCGCGATCTGGCTAGCGGGAGGGATTTTTCGTATTGATCGACGAGGCCTGCCCGTGCAACTTGGGAGCTATGGCCCACCCACCGTGGGCTCATGTCCCCAGCCCACCGATTTGGCGGTGGGGTTGAAGGTAGCCGGGGACTTTTGGGTCTTTTCCCATCGTGCGGTCTATCAGGCCGCCGAGGCATGGAAACAATTCGATATTGCCCGGGTATACGGGGTTCCCTTGTGGGCCGACTGGTTCAATGATATCCCACAGTGGTCGGGAGAAGAGACTTTTTACCGATGTCCTTCGCCGCGCGAGGGATTTTGGGCGGCGACCAACGGGCGCCATATTGTGTTGTGGCATCCCCAAATATTGGGCCCGTGCGGGCGAGTAATGCATGATGGCAGCCTGGAAATGGCTAAAGGACTGGACTGGGATGGTTCACGGTCCTTTCGCGGCGAGCAGCTGCCGGTGGGCGTGGTAATCAACCAGCGTGTTGAGCCTGTAGCGGGCTCTGCAGGTTGGTTCTCTTTGGGATTGCGATATGAAAATAGGAGGCTTTGAACATGACGAGTGTGGTCGCGAGTTTAGCTGGAGTGGTATTTAAGGTGTTGGTCAAACCGGGAGATATGGTGTCTACTGGTCAAGAAGTGGTGCGGTTGGAGTCGATGAAAATGGAAATTCCTTTGGAATCCGAGGCTGCGGGGGTAGTCGAGGAAGTGTTGGTCAAAGAGGGCGACTTTGTCAATGAAGGCGACCCCTTGGTGATTTTGGGAGATCCGCAATAGGATCAGACACAGGACATAAGGTGGGATCAGGGTGAATGTAGAGGAATTGCGCCAGCAACGGGCGCGGGCGCTGCAAGGCGGTCCGGCCAAGTATCATCAGAAACTGGCGGAGGATCATAAATTGTCGGTGCGTCGACGTCTCGAGCTCTTGTTGGATCCGGGCTATGTCGAAGATGGCTTGTTGGCAAATGCCCAGAGCGAGGGGTTGGCAGCCGATGGCGTGGTTACCGCGACCGGGACCATCAGGGGCCGGACCGTAGTCGTGATGGCCAATGATCCCACCGTTAAAGCGGGCTCCTGGGGGGCTCGCACGGTTGAGAAAATTTTGCGGATTCAAGAAAAAGCGCTGGCCTTGGAATGCCCCATTTTCTATCTAGTGGATTCAGCTGGGGCACGCATAACGGATCAAGTGGATATGTTTCCAGGCCGGCGCGGTGCGGGGCACATTTTTTACAATGAAGTGAGGCTATCTGGCAAGGTTCCCCAAATTTGTCTGTTGTTCGGGCCTTCGGCTGCAGGAGGAGCGTACATTCCAGCCTTTTGCGATCTAGTCATTATGGTTCAAGGCCATGCCTCCATGTACTTAGGATCGCCTCGAATGGCGGAAATGGTGATTGGGGAAAAAGTGACCCTGGAAGAAATGGGTGGGGCCCGAATGCATTGCACAGTGAGCGGACTAGGCGACTTGCTGGCGCAAGATGAAGAAGAAGCCATCCAGTGGGGTCAAACCTACTTGGAGTTTATGCCAGACAATTACCAGCAGCCCGCGCCTGCTCAGCCAGCGCGCCCGGCCCAAGCGGTGGATTGGGATCGGGTGATTCCAGAGAACCAAAATGTGCCGTTTGACATGCATAAAGTGATATGGGGACTGGTTGACGAAGAGAGCTGGTTCCCTATTAAGCCATTGTTTGCACAAGAGATCATTGTGGGCTTGGCTCGTTTGGAAGGCCTGCCGATTGGCATTGTGGCCAATCAATCCAAGGTCAAAGGCGGGGTGTTGTTTAACAACTCAGCCGATAAGGCGGCGCGGTTTATTCAACTCTGCGACGCCTTCAACATCCCTCTGCTGTTTTTGGCCGATGTCCCGGGGTTTATGATCGGCACCAAAGTGGAACAAGAAGGCATTATTCGCCATGGGGCCAAGTATATTGCAGCGGTTAGTGAAGCCACCGTGCCAAAAATTAGCGTGGTGGTGCGCAAGGCGTACGGGGCGGGGCTCTACGCGATGGCAGGTCCGGCCTATGGAACCGACGCCACCTTGGCGCTGCCGACTGCGCAAATTGCAGTGATGGGGCCAGAAGCTGCGGTCAATGCGGTGTACTATAACAAGATTCAGGAATTAGAGGGCGCAGAACGGCGCGCCTTTATCCAAGAAAAACAGCAAGAATATCGCCAGGATATTGATTTGTTGCGTCTGGCCTCCGAATTAGTGGTCGATGAGGTGGTGGAGCCAGCGGTGCTGCGCGCCGAACTAATCCGCAGATTTCGCCTCTACCGCAATAAACGGAGGGAATTCAGCACCCGGCGGCATCCCGTCACCCCGGTCTAAGGAGGATGGACATGGAACGATGGAAATCTCCACAAAAGGTGTCATTGCGTGAAGTGGGTCCGCGCGATGGCTTGCAGGCCGAACCGCAGGTTATGGCCACAGCAGATAAGATTGCTTTGGTGGATCGGTTGACCAAAGCGGGCCTGCCCCGCATTGAAGTGACATCTTTTGTAAGTCCTGAGTGGCTGCCTCAAATGGCGGATGCAGAGCAGGTGATGGCGGGAATCAGTCGAAGACCTGGCACTCGATATTCGGTATTGGTGCCTAATGTGAAGGGCGCCGAGCGTGCCCTCGTCACCCATCCTGACGAACTGACACTTTTTCTGTCGGCCAGCGCAACACACAACTGGAAGAACGTGCATCGTACAATCGAAGAGTCGCTGGCAGGATTTCGCCAGATTGCCGAATGGGTGTCAGGGCGGGTTCCCCTGTCCGCTGTGATTGTGACAGCATTCGGGTGCCCGTACGAAGGGGAGGTGCCGCGCCAAAACGTATTGGGGTTAGCTGACCGATTGGTGGAACTGGGCATCCATGAGATTACCCTGGGAGACACCGTTGGAGTGGCCAATCCGCGCCAAGTGTTTGAAATGATCCGAGCCTTGGCAGAGCGGCAGCCCGACCTTCTACTCGGATTGCATTTTCATGATAATCGGGGAACCGCGCTAGCCAACCTGGTAGCTGCCTTAACCGCCGGAGCAGATCGGTTTGAGACCGCGCTCGGAGGAATTGGAGGATCGCCATTTTCTCCGGGCGCTGGCGGCAACTTGGCAACTGATGACGCCGTCTATCTTTTGGAAGAAATGGGCGTAAATACGGGTGTTGACCTTGACCAATTGCTCGCAGCGACTCAATTTTTGGTTCAAAAGCTGGATCATCCAGTGCCCTCGCGGGTTTTTCAATCCAAAGGACGCATGGTGCCCAAAGGAGGGATGACAGATGCAGGTTGAGGTGGCGCAAGACAAGACGGTAGTGGAATTGACGATTAATCGGGAGCAGGCCCGCAATGCCTTGAATTCCGAAACAATTGACGAATTGATTCGCGCGTTTCGCCGTTTTGAGAAAGATCCCACGGTGCATGCCATTATTTTGACCGGCGCTGGCGATCGGGCCTTTTGTTCTGGGGCGGATCTGAAAGAGGTGCAGCAACTGGCGGGAGTCGAAGCGCGACGCCGGTATTTCGGCGCGATAGCCGAATTGATTGAGACGATGGGGCGGCAGCCGCAGTTAGTGATTGCGGCTGTGTTTGGCTATACTCTGGCGGGAGGCATGGGACTGGCTGCTGGTGCGGATTTTTTGGTGGCAGCGGACGATACGGTGTTTGGGTTGCCAGAAATTAAAATCGGATTGTTTCCTATGGTGGTGATGGCGCCGATAATGCGTCTGATTGGGCGTCGGCGGACTCTGGAATTGGTAATGAGCGGCCGTTTGGTGGATGCGCGGACAATGGAGCAATGGGGATTTTGTAATCGCGTGGTGCCTCGGGAGCGCGTCCACCAAGATGCGCGTCAATTTGCTTTAGAAGTGACTCCAGGCAGTGCGGCCATCGCGCGACTGGGCAAAGAAGCGCTTAGGGGGGCTGAAGGTCTGTCCTACGAGGATGCGTTGCATTACCTACACAATATGGTGTCGCTGACAGCTATGACCGAGGATTCCCAGGAAGGCATTGCCGCATTTCTGGGTCATCGGGAACCGGATTGGCATCACCAATGACCAGTCGGCTCTATCCTAACGATCTATATTGGTTCAACGAGGGAACTCATCGACGCATATACCAAAAATTTGGCGCTCATTTGACTGGAGCGGGGGCTCATTTTGCAGTGTGGGCCCCTAATGCCGAAAAGGTTTGGGTTATTGGCGAATTTAACGGATGGAATGGTGAAGGTCATTGCCTTGACTATGACTTGGGGTCTGGAGTATGGCAAGGAGAAGTGCCGGGCGTCCAAGCGGGGATGGGCTATAAATTTCGGATTCAGGATAAAGCAGGATGCATTCTTTCGGATAAAGCGGATCCGGTAGGGTTTTTTCATGAAACTACCACTGCTCCGGCCTCTCGCGTTTGGGATCTTTCTTATGATTGGCAAGATCTCCAGTGGATGCAAAAACGCACCAATAATCATCAGAAACCCGTCTCGATTTATGAAATGCATATAGGGTCGTGGCGTCGCAATGGTCAAAAAATGTGGGGATATCGAGAACTAGCGGAGCCATTATGCGCCTATTTGCTGGAGATGGAATTCACTCACGTGGAATTTATGCCCGTTCTGGAGCATCCCTTTACGGGATCATGGGGTTATCAAGTGGCAGGGTATTTTGCTCCTGCCAGTCGGTGGGGAACACCCCAAGATCTAATGTATTTGATTGATCGCCTGCATCAATCCGGCATTGGGGTGATTTTAGACTGGGTTCCCTCGCATTTTGCGACAGATGCGCATGGTTTGGGCCTGTTTGATGGCACGCATCTTTATGAACATGCGCACCCTTGGCAAGGGATTCATCCGCAGTGGCAAAGCTATGTGTTTAATTACGGAAGGCATGAGGTCGTCAGTTTTTTGTTGAGTAGCGCCTTTTTTTGGCTGGATGTTTATCATGTGGATGGACTGCGGGTGGATGCGGTCACTTCCATGCTGTTTAGAAGCTTTGGACGCCAGGCCCATGAATGGATACCTAATCGGGAAGGCGGTGCTGAAGATACAGAAGCGGTGGGTTTTTTACGCGACTTGAATCGCTCCATTAGCCAAGAGTATCCGTCGACCATGGTATTTGCTGAAGAATCCAGTGCATGGCCTGGGGTGACCCATCCTATCGCCGAAGGGGGACTAGGATTTTCCTTCAAATGGGATATGGGTTGGATGCACGATACATTGGAGTATTTTGAAACTGATCCGCTCTACCGGAAATATCGTCATGGATTATTGACATTCCGCCCTTTGTACATGGACCATGAACATTTTGTGCTTCCGCTGTCCCATGACGAAGTGGTGCATTTGAAAAAATCTCTAATTGATAAAATGCCGGGAACGGCTACCCAGAAATTGGCTCAATTGCGTCTGCTCTTGGGGATGCAGATGGCCACTCCTGGTAAGAAACTGCTGTTCATGGGGGGAGAAATAGGACAGTGGCGTGAGTGGAGTCCAGATCGTGAACTGGACTGGAATGTATTGCACGATGCGGGGCATCGTGGGCTGCAAAAATGGATGCAAAGCCTTAACCATTGGTATCGAAGACAGCCCGCGCTATATGAAAAAGATGACTCCTCAGGATTTCGGTGGGTCGATTGGCAGGACATCAACCACAGCATCATCAGTTTTTTGCGTCAGGGTATTAAAGAAACGGATGCGGTGCTGGTAGTGGCTAATTTTACTCCGGTGACACACTATGGCTATCGCATTGGAGTTCCTCGAAGCGGCTCCTGGTCTGTCGTGTTAGACAGCGACGCGGTGGAATTTGGCGGCGCTGGTCTTAGAGAATTCCGCGCCATCAGTGAACCCGTGGCATGGCAAGAACAGCCGGCCTCGATTGTCCAAACTTTGCCAGGGCTTTCTGTGGCGTATTATAAGTTTAGCTATGTGCAATCTCAGGTTGGAAGTTTCGGTTTGTGACTCCAAGCTGCCGTCGCCGGCAATTTTGGCCAAGATTGGAATATGCGGTTCGTCTTGACGGCATGCTACCTTTCCGCTGGTTGGAATTCGCAGACGACGTGCCAAACCGTGGTCAAAAGCAGACGCTATTGCGCTAACGCCCCCGTATGCCGCTTATTCGCCTTGCAAGGCTTTTCCTTGCATCAGTTACCAGACAACTCGTTGATAGTGGTGATGCGATTCTCCATCAATGTCTACCAGACCGACGTAGGGCAGGCCTGGATGTTATTCTGTTTCATGGACACACAGAATTCGGCGATGGTAATGCTCTGCGGTGGTTTCCCATACCGTGCCTGCTCACACGCATTCGCCTTCCTCAAAGAAATAATCCGATCGCGTGACCCCCGAAGTGTATAGGCACAGACGCACATCCACCCCGCGATCACGCCAATGGTTACACGGCGTTCTTCGCCGTAATCTTGGTGTTCATCATTCCATACAAACCGGGGGCTCGTAAGCAGCTCCGCTCCATCCATAAAATCAAATCGTTCTATTTGATTCGGCGGCCTCTGGGATTGATCCCAGAATCGAAAGCAGTCGCGCCTCAGCACCGACTACGGGACATACTCCCCTGAGTGTACAACAACACGGCTTATTGCGACATTCAATATTAATCCACTTACCAAGTCACAGTCCTACTGCGGATGTGCCCTCTTCAGCGACAGAACGTTTCCCGTACCTCTGGCCACGTAGGATCATTAAGTCCGAGATTCACTTACGTGTCGTGATAAACACCCAGTTCAAGACTCGGGTATTTGAGTGAGAAGCCTAAGCGAGTTACCTTGTTGGTATCCAATACCAAGGTCGCTTGCATGATTCGACGTAGCATAGGCGGAATGTTTACAGTCCCTTGAGGTGTCGTCATGTCGATATTTTCCAATGCTTTATTAATTATGGTGGCTGCATCCTGAACGGTAAGCGGTTTATCATCCGCTACATTGTAGATACCAGGAGCATAGTCGGAGTTTTCCAACATCAAAATTGCTTGTACCGCGTCCTCCCGATGGACAAAATGGGTGGTGTTTTCCCCTTCGACCACGGATGCTAATTGGGGAAATCGTTTTATCGATGGACTTCCCGCACTATAGACCTGTGGAAGTCGAATAATTATAAGGTCAGTCTTACGGTTGGTGAGGGACAGCAGGTGTTGTTCTGCCTGTAGCTTTGAAACTGCATAAGTGTGACCAGGCAATGGATTACAATCGGTCTTCTCAGAGGCAGGCGGAGATGTAATGTCTCCATAAACGGCAGCCGCACTTACGGGAAATGAATCGTCGAACACCGTTGCTGATTGCATCTTGCATTAAGCATCGGCTCGCATGTACGTTAACGACCGTCACGTCCTCGTCTGACGGTCGCATGCCGCCACCTAAATGAAATACAACCTCCACATCTTTTGTAACATCCTTCAACGCATTTAAATCAGCCAAGTTTCCCATCACTTGTTCCACCGATTTACTCAAATTTGATGCTTGTCTCCCAAAAATTCGAACATGAAAACCCTTATCAATTAACACATCTACCAAGCGTCGACCAATGTATCCTGTACCACCCGTAACCAGTACCTTCATTGATCCATCTCCATATTCTCAGCATTTTCAAGATTCAATACTGCTGTTTTTAAAATACCAATAACCAAATCTTCATCCTCACTGCTAATTTCCTGCATCATTACTGGACGCAAGACGTGAATTGGATTCGGTATGTCAGCCCATGGGATTGGACTGTCTTCGTTTGGAGCCAATACGTTTATTCGTCGGTCGTTTGGGTGTTCTCGACGAATGACCAGCCCCTTGCTAACGAGAGCATCAATTATTCCTGTTAGGGTGCCTGATTCGACTTTCATTACGTTTTGTAGGTCTTTCTGACTCATGTCATGGGAATTCTGTAGGTGATACAAAACCTCCCACTGGCTACGTGCCAATCCGTATGGACGTAATAATTTGTTGATCTTTATCGTCATGACATGATCCAACTTCTTTATCCAGTGCCCCAAGTTATTTTCAAAGACGTCTGTTGGATCCACTAAATTCCTCCACAAATAATATTTGTAGTCATTTAATTAGTACCAAACTAATGTCTAAAATGCAAGCATGTGCTGCCGCAACGGCCCGACCGTCCCGGACCCTTACCGTAGATTCGCCCCCGTAAGTACCGGAGGACACGGCACTTTCACAACTCCCGGTGCCACCGTCCTCGAAGAAGGGGACCGTCTGCCCCCAGCCACGCGGGCGCGTGGCGTAAGCGTTTTAAGACGGCCACATCCGAGAGACCCGCCAACCCGATGCGACTGGCCCACGCTGCTGTCGAATACGGGCCCCAACAAAAAATAGACTTGAATTAAGTCCTTGGGGTGCGTATAATGACTAAGCAAACAAATGTTTCTTTAACGGCAGGAGGACACCATGGGCATCATCTTTTGGCGGTTAGGACATTTGAATCGTGACCAGGCCTTTCGGCCCTTAGGGCCCTTTGTGGTGTTTCAACAGAATAAGGTGTTTGATACAGATGCCCAAGGATGGGATCTGGGAGTGCGTCCTCATATGCCTTTAAGTGAGCTTAAGTGGCGGTATCCTCAGGCTTTGTTAATACCATGGAATCCAGACCACTACCGTGAAAATTATCGCGAGTTGATTCGATGGTTGAGAGAACATGCGGCCGTCTATATGCAGGAGGATGAGCGGGAAGGCTGGTGGGAATGGCCACGTATTGAAGCCACTGCACTGCGAGATCTTATGGCAGAGATCATTCCTCGTTGGGCACTTAGAGCAGAAATTGGCATTGCGAGCCATCCTATTCTTGCACAATGGGCATGCGATCAAGGGACTAGTCTAGGGTTGAAAACATGGGATATTGCTGACGCTCAGGCATTTGTCATATTTCCACGTCAAGAAGAACAGCTTTGGCCTAAATTGCCCTTGCACTACATCGCCCGGTGGTGGCCTCAGCGTGCTAAAGAATGGAAAATTCGTGGGTGGAGCAGTGTTGGAGAGATTCCCGGTCTAGTGGAGCAAGTGCGAAAGTTGCCGATGACATCGACACAGATTCCCGTGTCGATTCACATTGAACAAGTCATTGAAGGCGGGATGGATCGGGGATTGGGAGAACTAATAGCCTTTGTGGCGCACCAATTAGTCGACGAACTCCGACAAAAAAATTGTGGAATGTCCCATTTGAGACTTATTTGGGAAACGGCCCAGGGGATAGAAATACGGGAGCGACAGTGGCCTGAAGTGGTAGCCGAACGGCAAAGAATCATTAGCCGAGCTTTGTCGCTGATGCAGACTCTCCCCCGATCGGAGCCGGATAAACTGATATTGGAGGTGGATGATCCCGAAGTCATTAAGGCGCAGCAATTGAAATTGTGGAAAATGGATCAAAAGTGTCGAACGAATCTTATCCCGCGTTCTCCTGCATTTGACATCGGCCGACGAGAAAATCTTTTACAATTCTGGGATATTTGGCGAATGCCATCGCCCTTGGGCACATGAAACCGATTGACAAGGTGTGGGCTCAGCGCCAAGTGCCTTATGCATTTGTTTGGCGACAGCAATATGTATCGATTGTGAGAGTGTTGGATTATTGGCGCGATGTTGGGGAATGGTGGCGGGACGAGCCGGAATTATGGTTTTGGCGCATTCAAGGGCAGGAATCAGGGGTATATGAATTGGCATGTAATCCTCAGACACATCAATGGTGGATGTATCACGTATATGACTAAGGTCCAACCAGAGATGGATGAAAAAGCATTCAAGGGAGGTTAAACCAATGGCAAAAATCATTCCGTTTCCTCACATGAAACCGGATGCAGGGAGAGCGCGTGGTGGTCCTTTAGTTGTCATTGGGGGTCATAATTACCGGATACGTCCTCATTCGCTGGCGGCTTCGGTGTGGCGTTGGGTAAATTGGTAGGCGCGCATCTTCATGCGCACTCAGCATTTTCGTTTCTCTCGGGAGCTTCAACCCCTCCCCAATTGGTCAAAGAAGCGGCACGGCTAGGCATTGGCGCACTGGCCCTTACAGATACTTTTCGATTATCAGGGGTGCCATCGTTTTTACAGGCAGCCCAGGAAATGGGCATCAAAGGAATTGTAGGGGCCGAAGTTTTGGTTGAGAATTTGGGACATCTGGTGCTATTGGTGCCCGACACGGATAGTTATGAGTCTCTTACTCGCTTATTAACGGAAGCCTTACTCTCTTCACCTCGGCGACAGCCGGTAGTGCACTGGGAAACACTGGAGCGTTATGGGAACCGGTTAGTCGCGTTGACGGGGGATCGTGGAGGCATTTTACCCCGTCCTTGGCTCCAAGGACATCGTCAGGAAATACCCACAATTATTGCCCGACTAGAAAGCATTTTTGGTCCACACAATTTATTTATTGAACTTACGGTTAATTATTTGCCGGGCGATCGTTTGCTGTTTCAGTTCTTAAATGATGTAGCGCAAAGTCGGAACTTGCGTCTGGTGGCCACAAGTGCAGCGCATTATGCGCGCAAGCAGGATTTTGGACTGTTTGATCTGATGTCCTGTATTCGTACGGGACAACGAATTGAGCAAGCGGGCCCCGAGCGGTATTTAAATGCCGAGAACTATCTAAAGCCATGGTCTGAGATGGCTTACGCTTTGCGTTCATGGCCTCAAGCTGTTCGGAATACAAACGAATTGGCAGAACGGCTACAAACGCCAGACATTTTGCATAAGCCGCACTACCCACATTTTCCAGATTTGCCCCGAGCAGAGTTAGGCTCAGAATATTTGGCGCGATTGGTTTATCAAGGGGCACAATCCCGATATGGAAACCGGGCGGCTGAAGTGTATGGCCGTGTGCGCCATGAATTGGCTATTATCGATGAAATGGGCTTTACCGATTACTTTTTAGTGGTGTGGGACATTGCGCGCTTTGCCCGCCAAAAAGGCATTCGATTTGCGGGACGCGGATCGGCGGCAGATTCAGTGGTGGCCTATTGTTTGCATATTACAGATGTGGATGCGCATGCCCGTCAATTGCTTTTTGAACGGTTTATGAGTCGCGAACGTCAAGAGACGCCAGATATTGATATTGATTTTGATGCGCGCCGACGCGATGAGGTAGCGGACTATGTTCGACAAAAATATGGAGCGGACCGGGTGGCCCAGGTTGCGACTTATCAAACGTTTCGCACCCGATCAGCGGTGCGCGAGATAGGGAAAGTGTTGGGATTCCCTTATTCGGAACTCGACGCATTGGCGAAATCGCTGCCGGAACGAGCGATCGATGACATCATCGCGCATTGGGATGAAATTCCCGAACTTCGTCAATATCCTGAAAGTGAACGGCTTAAATTAATGCTTTCTTGGGCTCGGCATATTATTGGGTTGCCGCGCCATGTGGGAACCCACTTGGGAGGATTGGTCTTAAGCCAAGATTCGCTAGATGTGGTGAGTCCGCGAGAATGGTCAGAAAAAGGAGTGCAGATTATTCAATTTGATAAACGGGACATTGAATTAATGGGACTGCTAAAACTGGATTTGCTCTCTTTGAGGACTTTTTCCGCCGTGAATATGACATTGGAAGCGATATCGCAAAAAGATCCCAACTTTTCTTATGATGCATTGCCGCACGAAGACGAAGACACCTATCGGCGATTGGACAGAGGTGAAGCGATTGGCGTATTTCAATTGGAAAGTCCGGCGCAAAGATCCCTTGCCCAACGACTGCACCCTGATCGTTGGGAGGATATCGTGGCAAGTTTAGCCTTAATTCGTCCCGGCCCGATTAAGGGAAATATGGTCGATCCGTTTATTGCGCGCCGACAAGGAAGGGAAGCGGTGACCTATCTACACCCGGACCTAGAGCCTATTTTATCTAAGACCTATGGCGTGGTGCTATTTCAAGAACAGGTGATAGCTATTGCCAGTACCTTGGCAGGATTTACTCCTGGGGAAGCGGACGCCTTAAGGCGTGTTATGACACATGGCCGTTCTCAAGAGGCAATGGAGGCATTGGGCATTCAGTTCAAACAAAAAGCGGTGGAGCGTGGCATTGAGTCTCATATAGCAAACGCGGTGTTTCAGCAAATTGTCGGCTATGCTAGTTATGGATTCAATGAGGCACATGCAGCAGCATTTGCTGAAACCGCCTATCGCACGGCCTATTTGTTGGAACATCATCCGCGGGAATATTTCATGGGCCTGCTTAATGCTGAACCTTTGGGCTACTATCCTATTGATGTGCTGCTAGTGGAGGCCAGACGCCGACAGATAGAAATTCGTCCGATTGACATTAACGCGAGTCAGGTTGAGGTTTCATTGGAAGACCCTTCGGTCTTGCGCATTGGGTTTCGCTTCATTCGGAATTTGGGGGAAGAATTATCCAATATGCTAGTGGGCCAGCGTCCCAACGAAGGGTGGCAACATCCTAGTCAAATTGCGGAAACCATAAAGATTGGACGCGATCAGTTGCGTGCCTTGGTGCAGGTGGGCGCGTTTGATCGTATTGCGCCAGATAGGGACGGGTTACTGCGGGATCTAGAGGGGAATAACCGTTTAGGGCTCGCCGCTGGGCAGACTCACCATACCTGGACCATGGCGGAAAAAGTAGCCTGGGACTATAGGATTTGCGGATTCGGGCAACGAGAGCAATGGTTGGCTCCGTGGCGTGCCAAGCTTGACCAAGACGGGTATGTACCGATAGCGGATCTGAAGAGAATGACAGTGGGAAACATGGCGCGTACGGTGGGATATCTCGTTCGTCCGCATCGGCCACCCACCCGCAGCGGGCGTCTGGTGGTGTTTTTTTCTTTATTGGATGAGACCGGCGTGCTAGAGGCGCGCTTATCCACCGAAGGATATCAGAAATTTGGGCACTGGCTGTTTGGACGTGTGCATCCCATATTAGCCGTTAGCGGGCGCATAGAACCTCAAGGTATCGATGTGCGGTCGATTCGCCCTTGGATGCCGCCCTCGCTGTAACGCAATAGTATTGAAAGAGACCCCTATTCACCTACATGCGGGGAGTCAACGAGCCCCGAACTTTCATTGCAAATTTATTTTTGTATAAGAAGGAATTTAACGAAAAGAAAGCGAATATTTTGTTGGATCCTGGTAATCCATTCCATTTTGATGGTAGGAGTGTAAAACGGTGGGAGAAGGGGACCGCTGGCGCCGATTCGAAATGCATCGCATGATCTTTTTGATGCGTACTTTAGTATGGCTGGCCGTGTGCCTCTTTTCTTTAGGGACCCGTAACGCTGGTTTGGTTTGGACTTCTTGGATTTTATATATTGTCTTGGTGTCCGTACTGGTTCAATTTACTCCCCTTAAACTGGACTTCATTAACCCTTTATTAATACCGGTCGACATTCTATTGATCACATACGCGATCGCTGGAACGGGTGGAATATCTAGCCCGTTATATATTTTATATGCCGTTGAAGCACTGTTTCTCACTGCCTATGGCGCCTTGCGCTGGGCCTCTATTGGATCATTGGTCATCATATTGGTCTATGGGCTGGTGACCGACGGTTGGGATGACAAAATATTTTGGTGGAGAGCCGCTATTATTGGGCTCTATGTCTTATTTGCTGGCCTTTTAGGAACGGCATTTAGGCGTACGCAAGCGCATGTCAAGGAAAATTACCGGCGATTGGACCAAATTGCCGCGTTAAAATCGTTGCAAGAGCTAGTTGTGGGAGACGAAAGCATTGACGTCGTTTTGGCCACCTTGCTTCAAAATTCAGTGGGATTAGTAGGAGCCCAACTGGGCTACATTGTCCAATTAACCGCTCATGGAGTGCTGATGCCGATCGCTGCGATCGGCATGGATCGCACTGCATTCAAGGAAGAGGGCTGTCTTTACGAAAACAGCATGGAAGCCTGGGCGCTGAAACGCCAGGCGGTCGGCATTCACCCTCTTAAAGATATTGGATCCGATATTAGAGATCATGGGCTGTCGGCTTTAGGAATAAGCCACGCTGCGGTGGTAGCGCTTACCGATACGAACCATCTGATCGGGATGCTAGTGCTCGGCAGCAATCAGTTTGTGGTGTCGGCCACCGATGGTGCTTTGGAAACGTTGGCGGCCATTGTCATTAATCAATTACGTTATGATGCCGCTCGGAAGGAAGCAAAAAAGCGTGGGCGTCTGCTTTCCGTTTTGGAGAGAGTAGGGCGTTTAGTGAACCGTAACTTGGAAATGTCGATCTTGCTAAAATCTCTGCATCAGGCAGTAGCGGATGAGTTGGAAACCGACAGCTTTTTTGTGGCATTAAACATACCCAATGACCCAGACCATGTGCTAATGCGCTATCTATACGACGATGGTCAGGAATATCCGCTAGAGGTCTTGCCCCTAACTCCGGGTGGACCGACAGCGAGTGTACTGGCGATGGGCGAGGGAAAAATCTTTAATGGCAATCCTGAAAAATCACAGCTGACGGGATCGCAAAAAGCTTCCCAAGGAATGCTGGTCTCACCTCTTATTCATGAGGGACGGGTTATTGGCGCTATTTCAGCCCAATCCTATCAAAAAGAGTATGACCAAGATCATCTGGAATTTTTGTCAGCTATTGCATCGCAAGCTAGCATCGCCATTCAAAATGCGCAATTGTACCAGCAAACGCAAGCAATTGCGCTGACCGACCATCTCAGTGGACTGGGCAACTCCCGCCATTTTTCTTTAGTTCTCCCCGCGGCTATAGAACATGCCATTAATCGCCAACAACCGTTGTCGCTGCTGGTAATTGATTCTGACAGCTTAAAACAGATTAATGACCGATACGGGCATACTGCGGGGGATGCTCATCTGCAAATGCTGGCTCAAGCCATTCAACGCAGCATTAGGGACAACGATACTCCCTGTCGTTATGCAGGTGACGAGTTTGTGGTCATTTTACCCGGCTCTCGCGTTGACGAGGCCATGGCCGTAGGTGAGCGGATTCGCCAAGAGATGGATCAACGGTTTGCGTGGCGGGATGCGGGCATGATAGGAGTAACAATAAGCGTTGGCGTAGCGGAGTTGAAAGGGAATATGACCACTGAAGAACTTTTTACAGCAGCCGACAGAGCTATGTACTTTGCTAAACAACAAGGAAAAAATCAAGTAGTAGCCATGTAATGGTCAAATTCGTCTTGCGTCACACATCGTCCTATGATAAACTATCCCTCGTGCGTCAGAACCATTAGCAACTGAACTTGATACAATCGGTATCTTGACCCGACGATGACACGTTTGTATAATGAGGAAGCATGGGTTAGGCCGCTAACCAAACGGGGATGTAGCTCAGTTGGGAGAGCGCTTGAATGGCATTCAAGAGGTCAGGGGTTCGACTCCCCTCATCTCCACCAAAGTGACCCCATGGTCTAGAGGCCTAGGACATCACCCTTTCAAGGTGGTAACCCGGGTTCGAATCCCGGTGGGGTCACCATTATTGGGCCATTAGCTCAGATGGTTAGAGCATCCGCCTTTTAAGCGGAGTGTCGAAGGTTCGAGTCCTTCATGGCCCACCATAAATGCAGGCCAGTAGCTCCAATTGGTAGAGCAGCGGACTCCAAATCCGCCTGTTGGGGGTTCGAGTCCCTCCTGGCCTGCCACTTTTGCGGGTGTAGCTCAATGGTAGAGCCTCAGCCTTCCAAGCTGATCACGTGGGTTCGATTCCCATCACCCGCTCCAATAACTTGGGGCTTTAGCTCAGCTGGGAGAGCGCCTGCTTTGCACGCAGGAGGTCAGCGGTTCGATCCCGCTAAGCTCCACCAAAAATTTGGGGCAGCGCCGCCAAGCGCTGTTTTTTTGTCGCGAATGGCTGCACACTCGGCAACCACCCTGCGTCCTTGATCCGCGGATGGTGCAAGAAGTCTGGCCATGACAATGATGTACTAATGGAGAGAGCCGCCCATGTAAGGCGGCTCTCTCTGGCTTATTGCTGGATAGCGTTGGAATGGCGACTGGGTTCGGAGATTTCGCTCAGAGCCTGACCTGATTCGTTGGTAAAGATATTGACGCGAGCTAAATCTGCGATGGCCAGGATGCCCACCAATTTCCCATGATCCACCACAGGAAGCCGGCGCACCTGATGCTCCGCCATTTTGTTCGCTGCATCACGGGCGTCGGTGTCAGGGGTACAGGTCACAACATGGCTGAACATGACAGACTTTACCGGCGTGTCAAAAGATTTTCCCGTAGCCACGGCCTTAATGGCAATGTCACGGTCTGTGACAACACCTACCACTTTATCGCCTTCAATAACCGGGGTGCTTCCGCAATCTACCTGCTGCATTATTTGAGCAGCTTTTTGAATGGAGTCCGAGGGTGATACGGTCGATACCTTTTTGGTCATAATTTCACTGACTTTCATGAGACATCTCCTTTCAGCAGATTCCGCCGATAGTATGCGTTCACTAAAAAGGTCTCATGCATGAACTGTTGCGGATCAACAGTTTTTGGATCAGAAAAGGCAAGAAGAGTCGATAGACTTCTCTTGCCTCGAACGGCTATGATAGCAAAGATTTTTCCGTTGCAGCGTCAAATGCATGCAGACGTGCTGGGTCAAGGGCACAGGTAATGGTATCGCCAACGGTGCCATACCAATCGTTAGCAGCTCGGGCCGTAATGGATTGGGTGCCGAGATCGAGATATACCATATTTTCGTGACCCATCGGTTCAATGAGTCGAATCACGGCGCGAATTTGCGTTTGAGGGAGCCGAGCCACGGCTTCTTGTGATACATGGACATCCTCGGGGCGGATGCCGAGTACCATGGCTTCACCGGTTAATGCGGAGGCTGCGTGAGCAATATGAGAAGGCAGAGTCATCAATTGGTCGTCCGTCCGGAACGTTAGGGTGTCTCCTTGACGGGTTAGCGCTCCACGCAAGAGATTCATTGCTGGAGTTCCCACGAACGTGGCGACAAATTGATTGGCAGGACGATGATAAATCCCGTCTGGCGTATCAACTTGTTGGACAATGCCGTCCTTCATGACCACAATGCGAGTACCCATGGTCATTGCTTCGGTCTGATCGTGTGTGACGTAAATAATCGTGGCCCCCAAACGCTGATGGAGACGTTTCAATTCTACACGGGTCTGCGTTCGCAACTTGGCATCTAAATTGGATAGCGGCTCGTCCATTAGAAAAGCCAACGGTTCACGCACGATAGCGCGACCTAGTGCCACGCGTTGCCGTTGACCACCGGACAACTCTTTGGGTTTGCGGTCCAAGAGCCCGCCGATACCGAGAATTTCCGCTGCTTCTTTGACGCGACGTTCGATTTCCGGCTTAGGCACTTTACGCAGTTTGAGGCCGAAAGCCATATTTTCAAAGACGCTCATATGGGGATAGAGCGCATAGTTTTGAAAAACCATGGCTATGTCGCGATCTTTAGGCGGGACGTGACTGACGTCGCGTGATCCAATATGAATAGCTCCGCTGGACAAGTCCTCCAAGCCAGCGACCATGCGCAATGTGGTGGTTTTGCCACAGCCTGACGGCCCTAGCAAAATTAAAAATTCTTGGTCTTCAACATTTAAGGTCACATCGTGCACTGCTTCGACTTGACCATACCGCTTCGATACGTGTTCAAGTACTACACTGGCCAATGTTAGTCGCTCCCTCGAAAAAATAGTTTTACATCCATCTTTTATAGATCCCACGAGACTTGCACTCGATCGTATTTTGTACAGATCTGAATTGTCGCAATAGGACGAAGATCCTGATGCATTTATTATGACATAGGTATTTATACACGGCGATATTTTTTTGCTTCCAGATAGATATTGGACACTAGGTGGTCAATTAAACGATTGTTGCCTTGACAACAAGTAGGGCGCTGTGACATAATTCCTACTGTTGTAGAAACGCTTGACGAGAAAATTGGGGAGTCGCCAAGTTGGTAAGGCACGGGACTTTGGATCCCGCACGCGCAGGTTCGAGTCCTGCCTCCCCAGCCACTTTTTTGGGACACCGCAAGGCATTGCGGGGTTTTTTGTTTTGCGCTCCGCTGAAAAATCCCTCCGGGGCCGCAGAAAATCTGCAGGACGCTTCGGGCCGCAACACAACAATACCGGACTCACCAAACCATGGAGCCGATAGCGCTCGGCCCCAGAAGCGACAGGGAGGAAAAGGGTCGTGGACGGGCCGCAGCATTACAGGCCATGACAGGCAAAGGGGACTATCGGCAATAGACTACCGGGATCCCGTTAACGCCTCCGCTAGCTCCCGCACCAATCGCCGATGCCCAGCACTCAAGCCCGGCCAAGCCATGGCGACGGCCCGAAACTCTGCGTCGATAGGCAATGCCAGAGCCTTTTTCCCTTTTGACACTTCATGGCGCGTCCGCTCGACCATGGTGAGCACATACCCCAATACAACTGTCGTCAAATCGATGTCGTCAGAGTTCGCGATACTGCACCCGCGCCGCTTCCTCGGCCGTATCGTGCTCCAAACTCAGTGTCACCCCCAGGAACCCCACAGCCAGAGCGGGCGCGAAACCGGCGGGGGAGCCTCGTGCATCATTTCTGCCGTCAGGTGCCATCCTGGCAATCCCAGGGCCAGCCAATTCTCCACCAGGGCTGGCCAGCGCACCGAGTGCGACCACGTGGTGCCTTGGGCGATGACCCCTACTGCGGCGACAGCGGCCGCCATATCGGCGGGCCACCATTCGGCATTGCGCGGGGCATAGGCCGGTGACGGGTGGAGGTGATAGGCGAGGGCCCGTAAAAATATTCGGTTATACGGAAATTTTTTCGATCAACACCAGGGGGTTAACAGGATGAAAAGCGAACCCCAGGGATCTTCCCCTGGGGTTGCTAGATCGGCTGAATGCTACCGATAGCTTTGCCAGCGGGTGAGGATTTCCGCAGCCATCGTAAGGATTCGACGCTTAGTGCGCCCAGATAAGTGGGTCGTGTTGAGCCGGTGCAATTCCGGTCCTCGCACGAGCTAGCCACTCACGAGGAAGCGAGTGTTGGGTGAGTATTCGTGAGGATAGTCATCAAGCGTACACAGCGCGACGTCCAGGCCGTAACCCTACGGGGTGAAGTGATTGAGCTTCGTGACAAATGAAATCCGTGGGCCGACCGTCTTAAGCAACCGGGAAGGCAATAGTACGAACCTGACACAGGCAAGGGTTCGGGAGACCATGGCGGAGTCGGAGAGCACGGCATGGCGGAAAGCGACACGGCACCAAACTGGGGAGACCCCGGCCCTTCGCACAAAGCGCGTACGCTCCACCCGATAGGCGGTGCCGAAGGACAGCGGACGGGGGTCGAGGAGTCAGAGCTCGTGATAGTACTCCGCGCGTGGGAAAGCCACGTACATGGGGAAGCGCGAGCACAAAACACCGCGAGTCATCGCACCATTTCCCTCACACACAGAGGAGGAGACGAAATGTTACCAGACTTGACCCGCATCACCCGAAAAGCGAGCGCTATAGAATCTGACGCGAATCATCGGTCGGTCGCCGTGTCGGCGGCCGATTTCCAATGACCGTGAGCGATCCTTGACAGAGCGGGCTACCGTTCAAACCTTTGAGGGTGAATGGATCGTTGGTCAACCTGACGCTATCGTGTTGCCTTCTTTTCTTGAATGCGGGGTGGTCGCGAAGAAATTCTGAAACGCTTGACCCCGGGAGGATTATCGCCATCTGGGGCACGTTCTTGGTGCTCGCGTTCCGTTGACGCTGCAGGGCGCCGTCCGAAGGCTTCGGCCAGGACGGTTTGCCCGGCATCATACGGTTGTTGCCCTTGATTCAAGGCCCCGTTATACGCAAAGTGCGCCATCTCCGCCACCTTGCGGAAATATGGTCTTTTGCCCAGCGTTGGGATCGAGGGCCATTTTATGGGAGACAATCATGACGACGCTTTCCACCGCGTGTTTCACGCTATGCAGCAATTTTGGACTCTTCCGGGATCGATCCCCGTAGCGTCGGGCTGAACAGACCGTGATGACTTTGAGCTTTCTGGGCTCCGCTCCTTGGTTGAGAATCCACACTGCCAAGTGCTTGGCTTCGCAGACGGCAAAGGCACGCCCCGCCGATAATCGTATATCAGTTTTGACGCCTATCATTCCTTTGCCTTCGGTATGAGCGTGGTACAATACCGCGCGTGATCGACGACACTTTCCTTGCTGAAATGCATCGGATAAAGTTGATGATGACTCCACCATGAGGTTTGGTCTGCGTAGTGCGGGTGCGATGCTACACCACTCGTTCCAAATGGCGTAATCCAGCCAGACTTGTCCCAATCCGCCAGGTCGAACGCATATCGTGCCACTGATGAACCCTTCACATCAAACCCCGACAGGGAATACGACGCGGCCTGAATGGTATCGCCATCACCTCCCATGGATATAGATGGTAAGTCTAGGCTGGATATTTCCGGAAAGGCTCTGGATAGCGGATGACTAGGGTAAAGCACATGAACGTCGCGCCATAGGGGCCAAGGGCTCGGCTTTAGCTTGTGCCGTCTTGCAGTTTCATCCAAGGCATATCCCAAGGGGTCAGGCCAACGATGGCGCAAGGTTTTGGTAATGGGCTGGTCGCTTTCGGTTAAGAGAGTTACTAAATGTGATGTCAATCGCGAAAACTGCCACATTACCGCGGGGACGGTCCGTGAAGCATTAAAAAACTTTTCGTTAGTGACTGCGGTCATGATTTCTTCGACTAATATTTTTCGCATCGTATTATAAATCGTCGGTACAATGGTGTCGGAGGTGAGTACACCATTCCACGACAGCAGCTGGTCCCGGAGTTTCATTCCTTCCGGTGTCTTCGGTTGTGCCATTGGAAGGATGGCGAGAAACTTCTCCGCGGATTTAGACTGGATGTCGGCATGAATGCGCACCATGTCGGTGACATCCCATTGGGGTTGGCTTAGAATTAATTCTTTAATGCGAGTGGCGCGGTGATCGGCGGCAAAATCCAAGGCCACATAATAAGGGAACGCATCGTCGTATACTTGATTATTTGCGGTGACGATAAAGCCTTCCGACGGGTCCGTAATGCGCGGCATGGAGGCAAAGGGCACGAAATCTTGCCATGCATATTCAGGATCGTCCGCCCGCACCGGGACCCATGCGTTAGCCAGGGAACGCAGGGGCAGTTTGCCACGCATGCGATAGCCAATATGACCATGAACGTCAGCATAGAGCAAATTATTTACGGGATCGACCCAGTTTTGCATCGATGTGTCCAATTCATCAGTGTTTTTAGCAAAGAGCATGGCGAACAAGGTTTCCCAGGTTTTGTTGGGGTGTTGCAAAGCAGCTAATTTTAGCGCAAGGCCATAATGGTTCACAAAGTCGACCACTGGTCCGTTATCCGTATCTACTGCCTGAATAACGATTGACGCTGCGTTCCTGACGTGAATCACTTCGTCGCGAATAATTGCATTTTTCCATCTGTTGCCCCGTCGATAAAGGCTCTTATCCAGGTTGAGTTCTTCGATAAAAACGTCTTGGGTGTCCGCGGCGGTATGTGTAATACTCCAAGCGACCCATTCGTTGTGGCCGAAGTGAGGGATGCCCGGAGTGCCGGGGAACGAAAATCCAATCACATTAAATTCCGGGCACGTGATATGGTTTTGATAATATACGTTAGGCACTTCGACGGCTCGATGCGGGTCACCAGCCAGCAAGGGCTTTCCGGATTTCGTTCGAGCACCGGCTAAAACCCAGTTGTTGCTGCCACCCTCTTCGGAATCAGATAACCCGTTTTGAAGAGATAGGGTTTGTAATGTACGGCTTTGGTTTTCTAACAGGTGATCAAGGTCGGGAGACAAGGCTTTAAAATGAGATGACAAAGGATATAAAACAGACAGCGCCTGCAGGCCGAATTTTTGTAGCACCTGCAGACGCCACATCTTGTGTTCCCAGCGCCCCATGGCCAAATGCCTTGATTTAAACACGGCGATAGAATCCCATGGGTTCCATGGGAGTGGGTAGTGCTCTACAATAACGCATTCGGGTGATCGCGTGTTCCCGGATAAATAGGCATTCACACCATGGGCATATGATATAAACATTTGTTGGACGGCCACGGAACAGTGATGAAAATCTTCCCTGGCGTTACTCTCAAGGCCAAGCCTACGCCAAAACACATCTTGGTCTTGGGTGTGGATGCCTAGGACTTCGGCCATTTTCCCGTAAGCCCGTAAGCGGTCAGATTCCATTTGCCATAATCTATCTTGGGCGTGTACATATCCTTGACCAAAAAAGCCGTCCGATAGGGTTTCTGCCATGATGTGGGGAATTCCCAATTGATCGCGCAGGATCATGACGCCTTTATCCAGCCCAGGGAGGACCAACCGTTGGTCGTAATTTGCGCCATCTTGATCAAAGTTTTTTGTGAAATATTTTTTCATCGGAACACGAACCTTCTTTCGACAAAAACCACTGGTGGTAGTGTTGTGTGTTAAAACTAGTTAAGGTATGTGGTATAACCAATTGTGTTGCACAAAGGGTACCATAAGCATCCCGCTGTGTAAATCCAGGAAAAAATTTTGAAAAAGAAGTCTTGTCTGAGAGGGAGACCCAATGATATAGTCTTTGATAGGTCGGTGGTATGACCAGTTGAAAGACGACGAAATTTGGTGAACATTGAAAGGGGGACTCGTGATGATGACGAATCAGTGGAAGATTATCCGGTCTATAGGAGCTGGAGTCGCCAGCATTTCTCTTCTTGCGGGGTGCGGCACTGCGTCGAAAGTGGCTAGTCCGACGGCCATCAGCAACGTGCCGCATACGTTGGTCGTGGATCTTGACGCTGCACCATCAAATCTGGACCCAGGATTACAGTATAATCTGGAAAGTTATTGGGTCTATCGGAACATGTTTGATCAGCTCTTAACAGATAATCCAAAGACCAATGCCATCGAACCCGATGTGGCCACATCTTGGAAAAATGTCTCGCCTACCCAATGGACATTTACGATCCGAACAGGTATCAAATTTACCAATGGGCAACCGTTAACGGCACAAGATGTGGCCTATAGTTTGGATCGCATCATCAGTCCTTCTTTCGACAGCCCGCAAGCGCCTAACTTTTCAGAAGTCAAGTCGGTGGCCGCGTCAGGCAACCAGGTCACTATCACAACGACACAGCCTGATCCCGTGTTGCTCGGGAATTTGACCACATTGAGCATTGTGCCGAAAAATTACATTGTGGCGCATGGCAATGCGTATTTTAACCTTCATCCGATTGGGTCCGGCCCCTATGAGCTCCAACAATGGGTGCAGGGATCGACCGTAACCTTGGTGCGGAACCCCCATTATTGGGGCAAAGAGCCGATTTTTCCGTCTGTAGAATTTCGTGCGGTGCCAAGTGAGGCCACTCGGGTGTCGGACTTACAGTCCGGCGTCGCGGATATTGCTTTCCCCATTCAACCAGACCAGGCCTCCGTCTTGCAGTCCAGTTCGACTTTGCAACTTCTCGCCACGCCGACCGACCGGGTAGCGTATCTTGCATTTAACACCGATCAAGCTCCCACCAACAATTTGCTCGTTCGAGAGGCCATTACCCATGCGCTAGATATTCCCTTGATGATTAAGACCATTGAACAAGGGTATGGCCACCAA
>JAJYHT010000080.1 GCA_021784595.1 Bacillota bacterium
ATGAGGCCGAGGCGGAAGCCACTCCCGCGCTCGAGCCGGCCACTGAAACCATCACGTATGAACGCAAGAAAAAAGTCCCGGGTCAACGGGACGCGCAACTCGCGCTTCTGCCGGTAGAACGCCGGGTACAGCAAATAAAGGCTAATGTCGCAAATGACACGCAGGGCATGAATGGCGCGTTGAATCAAGCGCAGCAGATGGTCACTACGGCCAAGGGATACGAACAGACCGCAAACCAGGTTGCAACTGCGCACTGACGGGCCTTCGACTGGCATACCAAAGAGATTCGACGCTGCCCTCTGCGTCCACCAAAATTCTCTATCACGCTGTATTTGGTTCGTGAATACCGCTAAATTCTACACATACAATTAGCGCGTGGAGAAGTATGGCGGAATCAGAGCAATGCCTAGCCATAAACCTCATGCTGGATACGACGAGAAATATCTGCTTATAAGTATTCAATCCAAACCCGGTCTCCTTGTGGTTGAAGTTTGGTGCCATCCCATCGGATGTCTAGGCTATCGCGAATATGGTTCGCTAATCGGTCTTTGACGTGTGAGCCATTACCTAAAGTGTTCGTGTAACGATTGACCGTGCCGCTGAATAGATCGGCTAGTTGAAGACCTTTGAGCTCTCTGGAGTTGAAATGAGAAATTCTTTCGATTCGTGCCACATCTTGAAGGCCCTGTCTACGAATATCGTCAGTGATTGCGTTGTGAATCTTGTCCCGTAGGATTGCATCTTTGAGGGAATCTTCTTCGTCTACAAGGACATTGATATTAGTATATGTAGTAGGCGCACGCCCGGTACTCCACTCATGTCGCAGTCCGTGCACAATGTAGAGTGTGTATAATTCATGAAAGGTTTCCTGAATTTTACGGTTCAGTTTTTGGGAATCGATAATGACAGCTTTGAATCCCAAGGATACGAAGTTATCCATGACCCAATCCCAATAAGCCATATAGCTATCGATAGAGCTTGGAGAAACGTCAACAAAATGAAATTCATGCGGGCCACGATGAGACTCAAGCCACTGGGTCGATGCGCCTTGGAACTTAAACAACTCGTGTCCATCTCCTGACCATACTCCTGCGATAATCTTGCAACGGTCAGTCTTACCGGATTCATCAGCATACACCGAAATCGATGGAATACCGGGCTGATCTTGCAACATGGCCTCTTTCGTCCAATCTTCTTGCGCTCTGCGTCCACGTCTAATAACCTCGTCAGCTCGAAATAATCCGTATTCATTCTGAATTTTTGCGCGGGACCGTGCAATGGACGTGAGACGAGTGCCTTGGTAGAGAGTGTTAGGGTTAAAGTCCTCAAGGACTTCTGGTTCAAAGTGTTCCCAGTACTTCAACTGGAGGGTCACATCAGAATTTCTACTGGCGGGATACGTGTTCAGGATAAATGCTACTCCAGTGCGTAGCGTAGAAAAATCCGAGGTGCTCAAAGAGTTTTCGAGATTTTCTGTTTCCGCCTGAAGCCTAAGCTGACGTGGTGTCAGGACTTTGGAGCTTGAACTGGAATCGTTGGAATTATTAAATTCTTCGTCACTGGCCATCTTTTTACACCCCTAGTTGGTTTACATACTCAACTTTCTCAGGTAAAAACAGAACCTTTTGCCTTGAGCTATGCCGCTTTGCGGGCTTTTTGATCGGGGCTTGACTTCTGGAGGCCGTCGATCCGGTCGCGGAGTGGATCCGGAAGTTTTTGCAGAAAGGCTTGATAGAGCGCCTCCACTTGGTCGGGTGTCAAATCGAGAGTGTCGTGCAGCGCCGCCTCGAAGGCGGCCTGACAACGTTTTCGGACACTTTCCTCCTGAGAAAGTTGAATACATATACCATTCGACGATGTGAGTGAAATTTCCTTTAAATTCAGCAAAATATGGTGGAATCTTTGGACACAATACGTCACATGTCTGACGTCTGAGCTTGGAATGCTCGCCCCCCGAGAGGGATATCACCGCTGATAACCCCATGACCCAGCCCCCGACTGCCTCTCACAGTGCACCCCCGTCCGCCACTCTCGTTAATTCTTCGCACAGAGTGGACAACCTCCTCATCTTTCGATCATACTAGGATCATTACATCACCCTACCGGCACCATAGAAAGGATGACCGCTCTTGAGCCGTGCTCAATGGATTCCAGCACCCGAGAACACTGTGGCTCTCTATGCACGCGTCTCGGCGGTGGAACAAGTGTCAGGACTGTCGATTGACAAACAAATCGAGGACATGAAGCACTACAGTGAGCGCAAGGGTTGGACGGTGATCGGTGAATACGTGGATGCGGGGCTATCGGGATCCAACGATGACCGGCCTCAGTTCCAGAAAATGATGGTGGAGGCGTTTTCGAGCAAGTTTGATCGTATCCTCGTGGCCTGGCAGGACCGGTTTGCACGGAACTCTGCAGAAGAGGCATGGCACCGAGAGAAGTTAGAACCCATCGGAGTGTTCGTCTACAGTGTTCGGGAGGAGTACGACCCCCAGACCCCGTCTGGCAAGATGCAGATTGGCATCCAGTCCAACGTCAGTCAGTTTTGGTCTACGGTCACGGCTCAAAAGATCAAGGATTCTCTGCGGTATGGGGCAGAACAAGGCTATTGGATGGCTTCTCATGCCCCCTATGGTTATAGGATTGAAACTGTGGACGTGATGGATGGGCAGAAACGCCTTCAGTCCCGCAGGAAGCTCGTCTTCGGAGATCCGGAAGCTGTGGAGACGGTGAAGAAGATTTATGACTGGTACGTGAATCAAGGCATTGGACTCAAAGGGATTGCCACGCGTCTGAATGACTTGAAGATGCCTTCTCCCGGAGGCAAGGGACCCTGGAGGGACTCCGCTGTGCGCGTCATACTGCATAACGAGCATTACACTGGCACCATGATTCAGGGCCGATGGATCGGGGCATTGCAGCGGAAGAAAATGCCTCCGGGGGTCAAATATAGACCGGAGCCCCAACAGTATCGTAAGGAACACTCCCATCCCGCGATCATTCCCATAGAGCTCTTTGATCAAGTCAAGGAGCGGGCTCAATCGAGGACTCGGGGGAATGGATTGCCGGCCACACCTCAGCGCGCCTTGTATCTTCTCAGTGGGAAACTGATTTGTGATGCCTGTGGAGAGCACTGTACGCACCACGGATGTGGAGCGGGCTGATGGATCCAAGCGGGAGTCCCCCCGATATCGGTGCCGGGGAGTGGGGATGCACAACTGTACGGTGTGCACCCTCTTAGCCTTTGATATTGAACCGGTCCCGATCCGTGCGCTCGGAGACTGGGTAGCGCAGGGAGAGGATCCGCAACTCGAATCCCAGGTAGCCGAGCATCTCCAGCATGTGGAGTCCGAACAGATTGCCTGGCATCACAAGCGTGAGGCCGTGGCTAAAGAGGAGAATAAGCTCCAGAAGCAGTTTGATCTGGTGCTGGACACTGTAGGGGGAGGGCTCCTTGGATTTCATCAAGGAGAAACTCCAAAATCTTGGTCTGCAACTCGATGCGCTGAAGGTGCAGATCGATGCGCATGAACGGCAGCAGGCGAGTGGAGTGACCCTATCACAGGTCCAAGAAGCGTTTAAACACTGGCGCGATGCCTGGCAGTCGTTTTTTAACCGGTATCCTCCGGATGTGCACTCGTTGGTTTGGTTGCGTGCCATTCAAGCGGTGGTGTCGGAAATGCGTGTGGCTCCCGATCAAAAATCTGCGTCGGTGCTCTTCCAGATTCCGGTCTTGGTGCCGGAGACTATTGCGGAGTGGATAAGGACGTGGGTGGTGGCAGACCGGCCTATGCCTGCGGTCCAAGATCTTGGAGTCCCCGTCTTTACCGTCATGCTCAAGGACCGTCCGATTGTGCGATCCGAAGTCCGGTCAGAGATTCGAGCACAAGATGGACAGTTGACGCGACGCCGAGCCCGTTTGGTCTCGGAACCGCAACAGATCCCGACCTCACCGAACAAGGAGCCGGTGCCAGCCTTCCAGCTCCGCAAGCCCCGGGCAGATCGCGGTCAGGCACGCACGGCCACGAAACCCCCATCAAACCGCGACAAACGATAAAGTGTGAGCACTTTCTAGAACGTGTGGGATAGGCTGATCTCATGGTGTTGGACAGAGACACCATCGTCAAGAAACGGGATCGAGCCCTGTTTTCTGCACGGTGGGCGGGGAGCCGACACCCACCATCACGCTACGGACGGAATCGATAAGTGTGAGTCAATTCTAGCACAATACAAAAAACCCCCAGAAATCACCAGCCTTTTATGGTGTCGGGTTCTTTGCTTTGCACAGGTTATCTAAAAATTAAGTTGTGACTATGTGCTCAAATAGGTTTATGGTGCCGAAGGTGGGACTTGAACCCACACGAGCTGTCGCCCACGGCGCCCTGAACACCGCGTGTCTGCCTATTCCACCACTTCGGCAATTCCCACATGCAGGACATAGTTTATCAGGTTTGAGTGTTTGGCGCAACCTCAGCTGACAAAGTAAACACAGGCAAAAAAGGTTTTGACTAAGGGCATAGGGCCGTTTTGAGGAAGATTTGGACACCCAAGAGCTCAGTACAATATTTCTAGTATTTCGGGTTAAATTATATCTTAGGCTAAGTGAAATTTCAGTCAACCAACTAAGACTGTGATATAATCCGGCTTGAACGCGATTAGCTCCGAAACGGTGTTTGTGAGTGAGGTGTGCCATGACAAAAAAGGTGCGGTTGCAAATCGGAACTTTGGTTATCCTAGCAGCCTTAGTCTATATTGTGTTGCAAGGGTCGCATTTTTCTAATTATTTTGTCCCAGTGAATCAATTTCGCAGCCAGATTAGCCGCTACGACAATCAAGTGGTTAAGGTGCAAGGCACCTTATTGAGTAGTACCGTTAAATATAACGCAGTCAACAGCACCTTGCGATTTAATTTGGAGGCCAAGGGGCAGACTTTGCCAATATTGTACCAAGGACCTATGCCGGACGAGCAGTTCAAAAACGCCAGCGCCATTGTTGAGGGAAAAATGGGATCAAATGGCGTGTTTGATGCGCAAAAGTTGATGATTCAATGTCCGGACCACTATTCTGCGGCGACATCAACAAACAGTTAGAAATGAGGTGCACCGGGTGACGATGCCTTTATTAGGGCGTTATGCGCTACTCTTAGCCGGTTTGTCTGCGCTTTATACTGTGGGCATGGGGTGGTGGGCGAATCACCACCATAATCAGCGGTTGCAAGAGACCGTGCGCGGCGCGGCGGTGGCTATTGCGGTTAGTCTAACGGCTGCTGTTTTGGTTTTGGAGTATTTATTAGTCACAGGGGACTACTCGGTAATTGCGGTGTTTAACCATAGTGACCGTGCTTTGCCTCTTCTTTACAAAATGGGTGCACTGTGGGGGGGAGATTCTGGCTCCGTACTTTTTTGGGGCTGGATTCTTTCGATTTATATAGCTTTTGTGGCATGGAGGGGCTGGCCGCGTGAGGGCCAAATGACTCCAATGGTGGTCCCGTTGTTGGGGGCCGTGCTTCTTTTTTATACAGGCATGTCTAATTTCGTGGTGGATCCATTTCGATTGGTGGCAGGCAGCCCAACCAATGGCAACGGCCTCGATCCCTTGTTGCAGAATTTAGTGATGACTATCCATCCGCCGGTCATGTACACGGGACTGATTGGAATGGCGGTCCCTGCGGCGTACATTTTATCGGCACTATGGACCCGAGTGCCATCTCGAGAATGGGTGCCGGTCGTCCGTCGATGGATGCTGGTAGCCTGGCTGTTTTTGTCCGTAGCCATAGTGCTGGGTGGAATGTGGGCATATATGGAATTGGGATGGGGCGGATATTGGGAGTGGGATCCGGTTGAAAATGCGGCATTATTGCCTTGGTTGCTCGCTACCGCCTTTTTACATTCCATCCAACTAGAAGAGAAACGTGGAATGTTTCGATGGTGGACAGCATTTTTGGGTGTAGGCAGCTTTTTAATGACCTTAATTGCGACTTACATTACCCGGAGCGGCGTCTTAAAGAATTCAGTTCATTCATTTACTGGCACTGGTGTAGGCCCGTATTTTGTTGTGCTGTTTTGGTTTTCCTTGGTTGGGAGCGCGGTCGTGTTCATATTGCGGCGCGATACCTTGCGTGACCGTATGGCGATGGACAGCACTTTCTCCAAAGAAGGCATCTACTTGCTGTTGAATGCCTTTTTTGCAGCTATTGCGGCAGTTGTGCTGTTCGGGACATTTTATCCGATTATTTCCAAGGCGTTCTTAGGCACTTCTGTAGTATTAACGGTGCACTTCTTTAACGCAATGACGGCTCCCATGTTTCTGGCACTGGTATTGCTTCTCGGTACTGCTCCTGTGGTGGGATGGCGCAGTGCCAAGTGGCAGTCGGTTATAAAGCGCTTATGGAAACCTTGGGTGTTAGGATTGGCGGTAGGCATTTTTGCATACGTGCATGGATATCACTCGGTTCTTGAGTTTTTTGGGGTTGTAATCGTTGCCTTTTCGCTGGGTTCGATGATCCAAGAATTTTATCGTGCAGCTCGTCTCAAGCATATTGCCACGAAGGCTTCCTGGTTGAAATCGTTAGGGAGTGCTGTGATGGGAAACCGCCGCAGATACGGGGGTTATCTGGCGCACATCTCCTTTCTAATCATCGTCTTGGGCGTTATTGGGTCTCACACTAACAACCTGACTATCACGCGTGTAATGTCGCCTGGCCAGACGGTTTCGGTTCGTGGATATCAAATTAGGTATCAAGGCTTGCGGGCAACCACCCACCCCGGGTACCAAATGACCGAGGCCAACATGGTGGTGAATCAAAACGGCCATACCTATACGGAGACACCGGGCTTGTCCTTTTACCCGGGCTCGGCGCAACCTGTAGCCACGGTGGCTATTAGGAGTGGGGTGATGCGTGACCTTTATATGGTGCTTGAAGGCAGCCCGGGACACAACCAAGCGATTGTGGAGATCTTCATCAATCCGATGGTGTCTTGGATCTGGATGGGCATGTACATTCTCGCATTTGCTACCCTGATTGCCATTGGAGCCCCGATTGGAGGCGACTCCGCTCCGGCCCGCAGCTGGGAGTTTGGCAATAATGCCGCCGAGACTAGAAGAAGGCTGGTGACCGCAGAGGGGAGGGACCACGCGTGATTATATGGTCTCTTGCGGTAATTTTAACGGCTGGAGTACTGGCGATAATCTATCTCCCTTATCGTGCGCTAGGCTCGAGTCTGGGGGGACCACTGCCGGACATCGATGGCCAGGATAAACCCCTCAACGTTGAGCATCAAATCAACCATGTTCTGCACTTGTGGTACTGCCACACTTGTGGCGGCCGGTTGGACAAACTCGACCAAAAGGTCTGTAGCCATTGCGGAGCTAGTCTAGGAGAGGAAGGGGGGCCGATCTGATGCTGAGGCGACTGTTTTCATGGGTGGCCGTGCTAGGAATTATCTTGGCCGCATCCCCGTTCACCTACGCAGCCTCGGTGCCGGGCAAGATTGGGATGGAAATGGTGGTTTTGCTTCCGTCTCACGGGAAACTAGCGGTATTTGAGCAGGTAGACATGTCCACCCTGACACCCAATCCGGTCATTGGCATTATTCCCCACGCTGAAGGTTTGGAAGGTGTCGGCGATGGCATTATTAAAACTTCCGGAAACTATGTGGTCATGAATGGCACCCCCAAACAATTCGCCATTAAATACGATGTGGGGTGGAACGGGAAATCGGCGAATCTGTTGCTTCCCGCCTATTTGGCCACCAACGCATTAGTCATATTGGCTCCATCAGACCTGTCGTTGCCGGAAGTCCTTAATCCTTCGTTGGTGCCGGCTGGCAAAGGGAAATTGCCAGGCATACCCAACAGTCCCTTGTTTTACGAATACGCTACATCCAATCTTCAGGCGGGGCAAGGTTTTCAGGCAGTAATTGAATCCAAAGTTATTGCTCAAAGCAGCAACGCGCTGTTGTTGCCGTCTGGCGGGTCATACCCCGTAGTGGGCTCCATCTTTCAAGCCTTGTTGGTGATATTGGGATTAGGTGGGATATTCATTGGGATGAATTGGCGCCCACTTAGTCAATATTCGAGACGGCAAGCAATTCGAGATCAGTTGCTCAGTGAATTGGCAGTTTTGGAGGCTAGTCATCGGCGCGGCGAGGTAGCCGAAAATGCCTATGAGACCATCAGACAGGAACTCTTAGTCAATCTTTCAACTGTGTGGGATGCCCACGAATCCCGTGTCGGATAATGGGGCATTAAACGATATTGTCGTGCGCGCCTTGCACCTTGAAAAGAAAATAGGGGATAAAGTTGTTCTGCGAGATGTGTCGCTAGAGGTGGGAGCTTTTGGCTCGCTCGCGATACTGGGGCCCAATGGGGCCGGGAAAACGACTTTGTTGCGTATTTTATCAGGCATATGGG
Source organism: Bacillota bacterium (assembly GCA_021784595.1). GTDB lineage: Bacteria > Bacillota > Sulfobacillia > Sulfobacillales > Sulfobacillaceae > Sulfobacillus_C. Next base: position 8,413 of record JAJYHT010000080.1, read on the forward strand.
GGCCAACCCGCGGGGAGCTCTGGCGTTTTGGAAAAAAAGTCGATCGCGAAGGACGTAGCGACCCGCGGATCGGTTACTTGGGCCACCAGTCTTTTTTATATCCCAGCCTCAGTGCACTGGACAATCTAATCTTTTATGCACGACTTTGGGGGTTAGAACATCCTTCGCAGCGTGCTGAGGAAGTCCTAAAGCAAGTCGGCTTAACCTGGTCGCAAACAGACCCAGTGAGAACCTACTCACGGGGCATGTTGCAACGGGCTGCCATTGCCAGAGTGCTGATGCCCCGCCCCCTATTGCTGCTGCTTGACGAGCCCTATACAGGACTCGACATGGCGGCCCAAGAATTTTTAGACCAGACTTTGCGAAGCTTCCAAGCGTCTGGGGGTGCATTAATCTTAATAACCCACAATGTGCAAGAGGCATTAAGAGTTTCTCAGGGAGTGACAATCTTGGTGCGCGGGCGGTTGGTGTGGTGGTCTGATACCAAAGGCTGGGCGGCTGACCGTTTGGCGCTGGAGTACCAACACTGGCTGCAGGGAGGCGCCCGTCATCCGTAAGTACTGGTTGATCGTGCAAAAAGACTTTCTCGTTGAGTGGAAGACTAAAGACATGTGGGTGACCATGATGGCGTTTGTCATCATGATAGTTTTCATGTTTGCTTTTGCAGTGGATGCTGGTCAGGTCCGCTTAAGTTTGGTGTTTCCCGGGATTTTGTGGATGGCATTCCTATTCGCGGGTATGATAGGGATCAGTCGAACCTATGCGCATGAGGTACCAGAGGATACTTTGACCGGATTGATTCTGGCACCGGGCGACAGAATGGCAATCTTTTTAGCTAAGCTGACCACCGCTTTTCTGTTTATGATGGGTATGGAATTGATTGCCACCCCGATATTTTTTGCTCTGTTCAATGAACCGTGGAATGGCGCATGGGGTTCCTTGCTTTTGGTTTTAGCCTTAGGTGCCCTAGGCATCGTCGAACTTGGCACTCTATTATCGGCCATCAGTGCAAATTTAAAATCAGGCGAAATGATTTTCACTATGCTGATGTTCCCCTTTGAAATTCCTGTGTTGATTACCACAGTGGAAGGGACTCACGCCATTTTATCTCAGCCGGCTGGAAATCCGTGGCTGTGGCTTCACGGATTAATGGCTTATGACGCAATCTTTTTGGCGCTACCCTTGCTGTTGTACGATTATTTATGGGAGGTGTAATCGGTGAGACGTGTGTTCGCAAAAGACTGGTGGATTTGGACGGTTTTGCCAGTAATGCTAATCGCTTTGTATTTTGATTTTGTGGGTAGCCCCAACGATGCGCAACTGGGCGCGAGTGCGCGCATCTTGTACTTTCACATTGGATCCGCCAGTGTGGCTGGAATTGCCTTTACGGTTACGGCCATTGCGAGCATTGGCTACCTTATACAGCGCACCGTGGTGTGGGACATCTGGGCAGCGGCTTCCGCGGAGATTGGCACCGTATTTACGACGATGATTCTGGTCAGCGGCACCATTTGGGGCCGTGTAGCCTGGGGTGCATGGTGGACCTGGGATCCCCGACTGACGGCGACACTCATTTTATGGATAATCTTTGCCGGTTATCTGCTGTTGCGCGAGTGGTCCGACAACTTTGAGCGTCGGGCAACCTACTCGGCGATCATTGCGTTGATTGCCTATGTCGATGTGCCCATCGACTATATGACTATTCGCTGGTGGCGATCAATTCATCCCGTGATCTTTACCAATCAGGGCATTAACATGCCCGTGTCCATGCAAATTCCTATGTTTTTGTCGATGGGGGCCATGACCTTGGTGTTTATCGTGTGGATGGCGGTCAGGATGCGATTAATGCGTGCCGAATTAGGAGTGGGCGATTTAAAGAATGCGATCCGAGCTCACATTGAAGGGCAATAACGGCTAGATAATTAGGAGAAAAGGAGGGTTCACCACATGACACCATTGCAGCACGAATATTTGCTGGCGCTATTTGGAGCGTACACGGGATTATTTATCATCATGTTTGGATTTATGTACCGGATGTTGCAAAAGAGTCGAAAATTGGACCATGATGTCAAACTGCTCAAGGACGAATGGCTCGGACAATCTGAGGCGCCGATGGAATCCGACGATGCTGACTCATCGGTAATGCCCACGGTACGAGGACACGGGATGCAGGACGCTTAGCGTCCAGTGCTGCAGGAGAAGCCGAGCCGTTTCGGTAGGGGTTAGGCGGATGACCTCCGCCAACCCAGTGATGTAGCGACGGCGGCTCAAGACTTCTTCGACGTAAAGAGCGTGTGGGCGACTCTTTAAAACCTGGCATACCACGGTGGATTTGGCCTCTGTTAAGACATATTCGCCAGGGCTGATGAGATGCATACAATCTCCTCCTTTGGTCCCTAATGAATTTTAGTGTATGGTATGTGGTAGCGAGGTGTATGGTGAAGACACTTCTGAACGGCGTCTGGGCGATTATTTGATGAAAGAAGGTTGTTTGCATGGCGAGTATGCTATTTTGGGCGGCGGCCCTATTGGCGCTGATATTTGCAGCGAATTTAGTCAGTCGTTATCGCAGCAAGAAGTCGCCATTTTATCTTTGGTGGAGTGTGTCCTTCTTTTTATATGTGATTGCGTTTGGCATGGAAGCTCTGACTGTAGGCAGCAATTGGAATGTGAAATTTGAATATCAATTGTACATCATCGCTTCGGCCGGTTTGGTGGGCGCAATGTCGGTGGGCACCACCTATCTAGCATTGCCAAAGTCCAAGTTCGCCGTGGGTTACGCGGTGTACTTTGTGGTGGTTGAGGTGTTGCTGGCGGTGTTTGCCTTTGTTTTTCCTCCCGTGCTGCATGGCAGCTGGGCAGCCTTGAATGGCGGCAAAGATGCGATTGTAGGGGCCACCCAGGTGATGTACTTGTTATTGGCGGCAGTGGGGGGGCCCATCGTGGTGTTGGGCGCTTTGTGGTCTTGGTGGAAGTCTAAGCGCTATTACAATCTGCTGATTGCGGTCGGTGCCCTCATTCCTAGTTCGGCTGGGGCATTAGTGTCCCAAGGGATTGGAGCATCGATTTTCCCGATTATGAACATTCTCGGACTGGTTTTGATATTTCTTGGTTACGTATATTCGCGGTCGAGCAATCAAGGACGGGCTATCCAAGGTCAGCATCAGGCGCGCGGCGCCTAAAGCAGGTTTTGGTTTTCTGACGAGGGAGGCCCACTTAGGGTCTCCCTATTTTAGAGACATGGTACACTAGCGAAGAAAGATCAATATCGATTCGGAAAAAATTCCATAATATAGTGATTGCGGAGATAGACCAGGAGCATAGGGAGGAATTGATTGTGATTCGAGTGCTGGTTGCCAAGCCAGGTTTAGATGGGCATGACCGTGGAGCCAAGGTCATTGCGCGGGCTTTGCGTGATGCGGGGATGGAGGTGGTTTATACCGGTTTGCATCAAACTCCTGAGCAGGTGGTAGACGCGGCTTTGTCCGAGGATGTGGATGTGTTAGCCCTGTCGATCTTGTCGGGAGCTCACCCAACACTGGTGCCACGCATCATGGAGCTGGTCCGGGAGAATGGGATGGATGATTTGCTGATCTTGTTGGGCGGCATTATTCCCGAGGATGACGTCGAGAATATGTTATCCGCAGGAGTTGCGAAAGTGTTTGGCCCAGGAACCGACACTAACGATATCGTGCGTTTCATCCGTGAACGGGTGAAGGACGAATGAAAGATCTTGATGAGTTGAGGCAAGGCATTTTCCACGGCCAGAAGCGGGCCATTGCGCGCGGTCTGACCTGGATAGAGCAAGGCCGGTACGAAGGTAAGCTCTTGGCTCAGCAATTGTTTTCTCATGCTGGGCACGCCCATGTGATCGGCATTACGGGCGCCCCGGGTGTTGGCAAGTCCACCCTAGTCAACACCTTAACCCTTCACTTGCGAAATCAAGGGTTTAAGGTGGGGATTTTGGCGGTCGACCCGTCCAGCCCTTTTACTGGCGGGGCGATCTTAGGTGATCGCATTCGCATGCAGGACTCGGTTATGGATACGGGCGTCTTTATGAGGAGTTTGGCTAGTCGCGGACATTTGGGCGGCTTATCGAGGGCGACCTTCGGGGCCCTGACGCTATTGGATGCGGCAGGATTCGATAAGATTCTGATCGAGACCGTGGGCGCAGGCCAATCGGAAGTGGAAATTATGGAAATGGCCCATACTACCATGGTTGTTTTGGCGCCAGGTATGGGAGACGATATTCAAGCCATTAAGGCGGGAATTTTGGAGATCGGGCAGGTCTTTGTGGTGAATAAGGCAGACCGTGATGGGGCTGACCATACGGTGCGGTCCATACGCAGCATGCTGGCACTCTCTAGTGAACATCCCGATTGGATGCCCCCAATCATTAAGACGGTGGCAGAAGATGGCCGAGGTATGGAGGAAGTCAGCCAAGCCTTGGAGCGGCATCATCAATATCTTATAGAGCATGGATTAATGGACCGCTACCGGTGGTCACAGACTGAACACGTCATTGAGCAAGCCGTATCCGATTTAGGCGAGCGCCTGATCCGCCAGGCTAGGCTCAATAGCGATTGGGCCAAGCGGGTAATTGATGTCGGTGAAGGCAAGATTGACGCTGATCGGGTGGCGGAGCAAATTTGGCATCAGTCAGTTCAGGAGGAGTAGCCGTGGGATTAAGCCTACTGACAGAGGACGAAAACGCGATTCGCGACGCGATTCATGATCTAGTTCGGGAGACCATCGCGAAGACTTCTGCGGAATTTGATCGTCTCCAAAAATTTCCCCGAGAAAATATTGAGTTGTTGGGGAAGCAAGGCTACTTAGGCATGATTGTCGATCCGGAATTTGGCGGGGGCGGCGCTAGTTATTTGGCGCAAACTCTGGTGGTGGAAGCGATTGCGGCAGCCGATCCGGCCACCGCGGTCATTTATGAGGTGCACAATTCCCTGCACATCGAGGCCATTTGGCGATATGGGACCCCGGAGCAAAAGTCCCGATACTTGCCGGACTTATGCCGAGGGCTCGCCATTGGCGCCTTTGCCATAACGGAAGCGCATGCCGGATCAAACGCCGCCGCATTACACTGTCGGGCCGTACGCACGGGAGACCGTTATATTTTAACCGGACGAAAAATGTTTATCACCAGCGCCGGAGAAGCCGATCGCTACCTGGTATTTGCCACCTTGGATCCTGCTTTGGGAGAAAAGGGAATTACAGCATTTTTGGTGGATAAAAATGCAGCTGGACTGTCTTTTGGAGCGCCGGAAGATAAAATGGGGATTCGCGCCTCGCGCACGTCAGAACTGATTTTGGACCAGGTGGAAGTGCCTCTGGATCAGCGGATTGGGGCAGAAGGCCAAGGCTATAAAATAGCGCTTTATCTGCTCGATGGCGGACGGATCGGCATTGCCGCCCAGAGTGTGGGAATCATGTCGACTGCGCTGGATCGGTCCTTGGCGTACGCGCGCCAACGTGAACAGTTCGGGGACACTATCGGTCACTATCAGGGCGTGCAGTGGAGATTGGCTGACATGGCGACCGATTTGCATGCCGCCCGTATGATGACTTATGAGGCGGCACGAAGGCGCGAAGAGGGACCTAGTCAACGTCCGCTTTTCGCGATGGCGAAGCTGTTTGCCTCGGAAAAGGCGGTTCAGCACGCAGCCGATGCCATTCAGATCTTTGGAGGTTATGGCTATATGCGCGAATATGGTGTAGAAAGGCTGCTGCGCGATGCCAAGGTGACGGAGATCTATGAAGGCACGTCAGAAATGATGCGCTTAATCATCGCCTCTAGGCTGCTGAAGAATTACGATTTAGACAACATTTGACAGGGGCGACCGACGATGAGCGGACCGATTCAAGTAGTCTTGGCGGGCGCTTCGGGCCGGACTGGGCGGGAAGTCGGCAGGGCCATCTTATCCGCTGATGACATGACGCTGGCTGGAGCGATTGGCAACACCCAAGTAGGAATGCGTTTAGACTCCCTGTGGCCCGGTCAGTCCGGCGACCTGGAAATCACTGCCGCTTTGCCCTGGGTAGAGGGAAACCCGGTCGTTTTAGTCGATTTTACGGAGCCAAAGTCGTCTTATTCTCGAGTTCTTGAGGCTATCGATCGAGGATGGCATGTGGTGGTGGGCACCACAGGGTTTACCAGTACAGAGCGCCAATCGATACGTGACCGAGTGCAAGAACGGGGAGTGGGGGCGGCCTTGATTGCCAACTTCTCGCTCGGGGCTTGGTTAATCGAAAGGCTGGTGGAAGAGGCTGCCCGCTATTTTTCCGAAGCCGAGTTGGTGGAGGCGCATCATCCCCATAAAAAAGATCGGCCCTCAGGTACCGCCAAACGTTTGGCGGAGCGATTAGCGCACCAGTGGGGACGCGATCTTGAGCAAATTCCCGTTCATGCCATTCGCCTGCCTGGCATGGTAGCGCATCAGGAGGTGCTGTTTGGCGCCCCTGGGCAAGTGTTGACGATAAGGCACGACGTCCATGATCGCAGTGCCTATACCGAGGGCGTGTTGAGGGGAATCCGCCGAATTGAGGGATTTGCCGGCCAGCTTATTGAAGACCCGGGTCCTATTATGATGGACTAGGCGGATCCTCCAGGTCCTCCGCCATCTTGCGCGCAATGGTTAAGAACTGGTTGCGAAATGGAGTGGCGGGGGGCAAGACTTCGGGGCGCACGCGTCGTCTCAATTCATCGAGCCCGGCTTGTGCCCCGTCGACCAACGGTTTTTTTCGACGAGCCATTTGGCTCACCTCCTCTCTCCTAGTATGGCCAGCAGATGTGCTACAATAATGGTAAGTTTTGATATAGGGATTACGGAAGTATGCGGTGGGGTGAATGATGAGAGTATACGAATCAGTCGATGAACTCATTGGTCGTACTCCTTTGGTACGGTTACGCCAACTTTCCTCTGACAGTGGCTGTTCGGTATATGGGAAGTTGGAGTCCCGCAACCCAGGCGGCAGTGTCAAGGACCGTCTGGGCTTGGCTATGATATTAGACGCGGAGGCCCATGGACTTTTGGTTCCGGGTGGCACCATCGTAGAGCCTACATCCGGCAATACCGGCATTGGTTTGGCGATGGTGGCAGCGCACCGAGGATACCGGGTGTTGTTGACCATGCCGGAAACCGCATCCTTAGAGCGGCGCATGCTGTTTATGGCTTTTGGAGCGGAATTGATTCTTACTCCTGGGCGGCTCGGAATGGTGGGGGCGATACAAAAAGCCGAGGCATTAGTGCGGGAAATTGCCGGAGCGGTGACCTTAAGACAGTTTGACAATCCCGCCAATGTCGCTATTCATCGGGAAACTACCGGACCCGAGATCTGGCAGGACACCGACGGCAAAGTGAGCGCGGTGGTGGCGGGAGTCGGGACAGGGGGCACCATTACCGGAGTAGGGGAATACCTGAAATCAAAAAACCCCAAAATCTCGGTGATCGCAGTCGAACCTAAAGAATCTGCGGTGCTCAAGGGGGAAGAACCGGGACCGCATAAGATCCAAGGACTCGGGGCGGGATTTGTACCAAAAATTTTGAATCGGGACATTATCGATGGCGTGATTGCGGTATCCAGTGAAGATGCTATGATGGCAGCACGCCAGCTAGCGCTTGAGGAAGGCGTTTTAGCGGGAATTTCGGGAGGAGCAGCCCTGATTGGCGCAAGCCAATGGCTATCTGGACAACAACCGCGCCATGGTCTGATCGTCGTCATCTTGCCGGACTCGGGAGAGCGCTACTTGAGCACGTCATTGTATCAAGGACAGGTGCCGCATGTTTAAGCTGTCTTCTGGATTTAAGGCAGGCCTGAGGGCTCTGACCATATTAGCTCGCAATCCAATGGGTACACCCGTGCCTATTAGTGAAATGACTCCCGAATTGAATTTATCGGACAAATATTTAGAACAACTGTTGATGGCCCTAAAACGCGCGGGCTTGGTACGTTCGACGCGTGGGGCCAACGGTGGGTTCACCCTCGCACGCTCAGCGACAAAAATTACCTTGCTGGATATTATGACGGCATTGCAAGGGCCGATTGCTTTTTGCGATTGCGATGTCCACGCATGTCCAGACTGCATACGGCCGGAAATTTGGGGCGCCTTGGAACTGTGCATTGGGGCCACGCTGTCAACCATTACGCTGCAACATCTGATCCTCACCGAACCCTTTCAGGTTATGGCGCATTCCGTGGTGTTGCCGGATTCCCCGCTATGGCAAGATGGGGCTGGCATCTAGTGTATGGATTCTGAGGGATTTCTGACCAATCTTCACCCACTTCGCGTGTTCTTGGTAGTAGCGCGTCTGATGAGTTTTTCACGGGCGGCAGAGGAGTTGCATATCAGTCAATCTGCTGTGTCCATGCATGTGAAAAACCTGGAGCAACGCGCCGGAGTGCCGCTTTTTGAAAAGCGAGGTCGACACATGATGCTGACGGATGCCGGCCAAACGCTGGTGGATTATGGGCAGCGCATTTTTTCTGTGTTGGAAGAAACCGAACAAGTTATGACGGCACTCAAAGGGGGACGTTACGGGAAATTGCGGGTAGCGGCCGACACCACCGCTGGTGTTTATATAGTGCCCGCTTATTTAGGAATATTTCGCCAGAAGTTTCCCGACTTGGCTATCTCGTTAGACGTTGTCAACCGCAGTCAGGTGGTGGAACGATTGCGTCTGCGGCAGGCGGACCTGGCTGTGATGGGACAAGTGCCCGACCCACCATGGGAATGGGATGCGGTGCCGTTTTTAGACAATGAATTGGTTGTCATCGCCAACCCGGGGCATGAGTGGCGTACAAGAGACGCAATTCGGTTGGACGAACTGGCAAATACTCCGTTGCTGGTGAGGGAGCCAGGATCAGGCACCCGCAAGGCGTTGGAGCGATTGTTGGCGCAACGCGGGTTGGGCCTTCAAATCGCTATGGAATTAGGCAGCAACAGTACGATAAAACAAGCTGTGATTCATGGCCTTGGTCTTACGGTGATATCGCGCCGGGTGATTGAACTGGAATTAAGTACAGGGCGATTGGTCGTGTTGAATGTAGAGGGATTTCCCATTCGACGGTCGTGGTATGTCGTGCATTTAGACAAGGGATATTTGGTGCCCCCTGCCCAGGCATTCAAACAATTGTTGCTAACTGGAGCATCGCAGTTGGAACATGGTGCGGGGGTGGCTAAACCGCCCCCGCCTCCGCAATAGCTATTCCGTGTACCGTTCTCCTTCGGGCTTCATGGTGGCATAGCTTTCGATGGTGTAGTGAATTTGGCGGTCAGGTCCTTCTTGACGCAATAATCGGAAGCCTGGCTCTACCCCAGGCCGCTGCACGATAAACGACAGGGCGACCGTTTGTCGGCCTAGATGCCGGTCATAGGCGTTGAGCCGAATGTAATGATAAGGGTATGCCTTGCGACATTGTTGGACTTCATAAAAAATTGCTGCAGGATCTTTTTGGTCGAACATAGGCAACTCCCACATCAGCCAATAAGTGTTGCGAGGATGCGGGTCGTCGGTGTACTCCACACTAAGCGGCCAGTCGTGGTCCAGCGCATATTGTATTTGGCGCTTAATCTGATCATCGCTTAAGGGCGGCAAATATGAAAAGGTGCCTTGTGTCAGGTGAAAAGCCATGGGAGACCTCCTTTAAGTTTATAGGGTGGGCGTAGCCAGTACATCTGGGGTGTCGGTGGACTCAAAATCAAAGGTGACGTCTTTCCATATCTCCAAAGCCGCCCGTAAAGCCGGCGACCATTTGGCAGCGGCGTTTAAAATGTCAGGACCCTCGCTGAGATAATCGCGTCCTTCATTGCGGGCCAAAATCATCGCTTCCAACGCTACCCGGTTGGCGGTGGCTCCTGATGCAATACCCAATGGGTGGCCAATGGTTCCGCCTCCAAATTGGAAAATGACGTCTTCTCCGAGATGGTGAAGCAAAAGGTGCATTTGTCCTGCATGAATGCCTCCGGAGGCAACCGGCATCACGGCAGGCATCGATCCCCAGTCTTGATCAAAATAGATGCCGTTTAGGGGATTGGTCGGAATATAGGGTAAACGAAGGGTATCGTAGTACCCATGAATCATATGGGGATCGCCTTCCAGTTTGCCGACAACCGTTCCCGCATGGATATGATCAATGCCGCTTAACCGCATCCATTTGCTAATCACTCTAAACGACACACCGTGAGTCTTTTGGCGGGTATACGTACCATGACCCGCGCGGTGCAAATGGAGGATGACCCCGTTCTTGCGAGCCCAGTTGGCCATTGATTGTATTGCTGTGTATCCGACAGTTAGATCAATCATGACCACTACGCTACCCAATGATTTGGCAAAGTCAGCTCGCTCATACATGTCTTCCATCGTGGCTGCGGTGACGTTGAGATAGTGGCCCTTGATTTCGCCCGTAGCGGCGATGGCTCGGTTGACCGCTTCCATGACGTAGAGAAATCGATCGCGCCAGCGCATAAACGGTTGGGAGTTGATGTTTTCGTCGTCTTTAGTAAAGTCCAGACCGCCACTCAGTGCCTCGTATACCACGCGTCCATAATTGCGAGCCGAAAGTCCCAATTTGGGTTTCGTCGTGGCTCCCAGCAATGGCCTGCCGTATTTGTCAAGGTATTCTCTCTCCATGACCACACCATGCGCCGGTCCCAAGAACGTTTTCACATAATGCAATGGAATCCGCATGTCTTCCAGCCTTAGGCTTTTTAACGCTTTAAAACTAAACACATTTCCAATGATGGAGGAAGTGAGATTGGCGATCGACCCTTCTTCGAAAAGATCGATGTCATATGCGATGTAGGCTAAGAATTGGTCGGTTCCTGGTATCGCAGACACTTGGTAGGCTTTGGCTTGATAATGTTCATGCGCGGTTAGTCGGTCAGTCCATACAACCGTCCAGGTTGCCGTGGAGGATTCTCCAGCAACGGCGGCTGCAGCTTCAATGGGGTCTACGCCATCTTGAGGCACAATGCGAAATGCGCAGAGGATGTCCGTGTCTTGAGGTATATAATCCGGCTGCCAGTATCCCATTTGAGCATAGGGTGTGACACCAGCGGCCCAGCGATTCTTATCGGTGTTGGTACTGTTGGCCATAGCAAACCTCCTAAAGTAAGGGGAGTCGTAAAAACATTGATACGTTAAGTCTAAAGACCGCTCTAATATTTGTAAAATACATATAATTTTACATAAGTATCAGCAAATAGTTATAGATTGACGCTTTTGGTGCATGCTTCAGCAGGTCTTTATCCTTCGGCAATAGTTTCGCAACAGTGGCGCTGTTTAATACACATGGGTTGAAATGGGCGAGGAGATGTAAGCATGCCACCCAAGAAGTAAATGGTAAAAATGCCAGCAAGCGTGATGGCTAAACAACGGGAGATTTCCTAAGGGAGCGTGTAAAATATGTTCGCTAAAGCCTTCGTTTTATTAGCGGCAAGTGGATTGGTAGCCGGCGGTGCGACCGGCCAGGTAGCCGCAGCACCCGTTAACAGTCATATAGCATCGTCTCACTGGTCACGCAATAACGTCATGCAACGAATAGCGCAGGATTTGCATGTGACGGCAGCGAGCTTAAAAGCGGATCGCCGAGCGGGTGAAAGTTTGGCCAGCATTGCCCAAGCGCACGGCAGCAGTGCGAGCGCCTTGGAAGCGACGCTGTTGGCACAAGCCCAAGCGCGTCTGAATCAGGCTGAGGCCGCGGGTCACATGACCGCCGCCCAAGTAAGCGCCCGCAACAGCCATTTGAGCACCATGATCGACCACCTGGTGACGATGACGCCACGATCGCATGGTAGGCACCAAGGTGGGTTCATGCATCAATAATCAGAAGAGGCGGAGAGAAGCAGGAGGCATGATTGCCATGCCTCCTGCTTCTCTTTTATATGCGGCAGACGGGCGGAACTGAATTGTTGAGTTGCGCATCATAGCCGCCGAACTATGAATGGTGTCCCCCTTCAGGATTGCTTTCTTGTATAGGTCAAATGATATGGAGTCAAGCGCCTATCAAAATGTGGGCTAGTTGTTGAAATATGAACAAGTGAAAGAAATTAGCGATTACTTGAACTATGTACGCAGGACGCAATTCGTTTCTATTTTTATCCGATAGAGAACGACACTCGCATTGCAGTTGGGGGTTTTTAAGCGCGTGTACAGTAGATATAGGGAAATCTTTCGCTTCGTGGTCGGAGAGACAGGATTCGAACCTGCGACCTCCTGCTCCCGAAGCAGGCGCGCTACCAAGCTGCGCTACTCCCCGACGACCGTAAATTATTGTATGCTGTAAGGAGAGATTATGTCAAGTCATCGAAACTTGGCAGCCGCCGACTGGTTTATAATACAATAGCTGAGACTCAGCGAGAGATTGGGGTAGTGTGAACACATTGAAGGGATTATTGCTAGCGGGTGGCACCGGGAGTCGACTTAGGCCGCTAACCTATACGGGAGCCAAACAACTGATTCCGGTGGCCAACCGGCCAATTTTGTTTTACGCCATTGATGCTATGGTGGCGGCGGGCATTACGGATATTGGGGTCATTATCGGAGACACTGGTGAAGAGGTTCAAGATGCATTGGGCGAAGGAAGCCAATTTGACTGCCACTTCACGTTCATACCTCAAAGTGCGCCGCTCGGCTTGGCGCATGCGGTCAAAGTTGCCCGAAATTTTTTGAGTGATTCGCCATTTTTGATGTTTCTCGGAGACAATTTACTGCGTGGCGGATTGACGAGGTTGGTTGATCGCTTTCGTCAAGGTGACTTCGCTGCGTCTATTCTTTTAACGGAAGTCGACAATCCGGAACATTTTGGAGTCGCCGTGGTGGATCATGGCCGCGTAATCCATTTGATTGAGAAGCCACAGAATCCCCCTTCGAAATTGGCGCTGGTTGGGGCATATTGCTTTACACCCCTGATCCACCAAGCTATTGAGCGCTTAAAGCCCTCTTGGCGGGGAGAATATGAGATCACCGATGCGATTCAGGGTCTCCTTGACGCCGATTTGCCAGTGGATGCCACTCTAGTTGAAGGGTGGTGGAAGGACACTGGGCGGCCGGAGGATGTTTTGGAAGCCAATCGTTTGGTGTTGGAAGACATCCAGACTGCAGTGCATGGAGAAGTCGATAATGATAGCCGCATCGAGGGGCGCGTGGTTATCCAAAAGGGAGCTCAGATTTGGCGGAGCACCATTCGCGGCCCAGTCAGCATTGCGTCGGGTGCCAAGGTGGAGGATAGTTATGTGGGTCCATACACCTCAATTGGCCCAGGGGTGCACATCATCCATACGGAAATTGAAAACAGTGTGGTGTTGTCAGACAGCCACATAATTGATGTGTCTGAACGTATCGATCAGAGTTTGGTTGGACGCGGTGTAATCGTACAGGGCATACGGTCCAGACCTCGAGCTGTCCATTTGATTTTGGGAGATCAGAGTCGAATTGATCTATAGCACGATGGGCTAGCTTGAAAATTGGGAAGAGGAGTTTTGATCCATGAGCCACTTTGGCCATATCGAAGGTGTCAAAATCAAAAAACTGATACGCCATCCCGATGACCGAGGGTTTTTCCAAGAAATATTGCGAGATGACGATGAATTATTGCGTCGATTTGGACAGGCTTCGCTGTCTATGAGTTATCCAGGCGTCATTAAAGCCTTTCATTATCACGAAAGGCAAGATGATTTGTGGTTCTTTCCCGTAGGTTCCGCTCAGGTGGTATTGTACGATCAACGATCGAGCTCTGCTACTCGCGGGATCACCCAAGTACTGTACCCAGGCCATGACAACCCGCTTTTGATCGTGATTCCAGTTGGCGTCTTGCATGGTTATCGAGTTTTGGGACAAACCCCTTTAATGATTGTCTACTTTACCACCGAGTCCTACCGCCCCGACCAGCCTGATGAAAAACGAGTGGCTTGGGATGATCCCACGGTTGGATTCGATTGGACTACCCAACACCGTTAACGGAGGAACACTCAACATGCGGGTAATGATTACAGGCGGCTTAGGGTTCATCGGCTCTCATCTCGTGCGGTGGATTTTGCAACATGAACCCGAGGTGGATATTATCAATGTCGATGCGTTAACCTATGCTGGCAATCCAGCCAATTTAAGGGATTTGGAAGAGGATCCGCGATATCAATGGCATCGGGTCTCGATCACCGATGAAGCCGCCATCGATCAGCTATTATCGTCCTACCCAGTCGATGCCATCATGCATTTGGCGGCAGAGTCCCACGTCGACCGGAGCATCCAGTCGGGCATGCCTTTTGTGCAAACCAATGTGATGGGAACTCAGGTTTTGCTGGAGGCTGCTCGCCGGCACCGAGTCGGGCGCTTTATTCAGGTTTCTACTGATGAAGTATACGGCAGCTTAGGACCCACCGGATATTTTAGCGAAGACTCGCCGCTTGCGCCCAACAGCCCCTATTCCGCTAGCAAGGCTGGGGCAGACTGGTTGGCGCTGGCGGCTTTTCATACTTACGGCCAAGAAGTGATGGTGACCCGTTGCAGCAACAATTACGGTCCGTATCAATTTCCTGAAAAACTGATTCCCTTGTTTGTCACCAACGGATTGGAAGGAAAACCCTGGCCCCTGTATGGGGATGGACTCAATATTCGGGATTGGCTGCATGTGGTTGATCATGTGAGGGCATTATGGATGGTGCTGCAAAGCGGACAACCTGGGCAAGTGTACAATATTGGGGGACACAATGAGCATACCAATCGCCAAATCGCCCAGACACTTGCGGAGCTGATGCAGCTGCCGTCCTCGATTATTGTTCCTGTACCGGACCGCTTGGGGCACGATCGCCGCTATGCGATTGACGCACAAAAGATTCGCCGCGAACTGGGATGGGAACCAGAGATCTCTTGGATGCAGGGATTGTCGGGAACTGTGGCTTGGTATCACGCTCATAGCGATTGGTGGCAACCTATCAAATCCGGTGCCTACCTAGAGTACTACCGCACTCAATATGGAGATTTGTAAGGTGGCGGGCCGATGATGAGACTATGGGTCGCGGTATGGGCGGCGCGTTTGGTGGGGCTGGTGAGCCGCATTAGTGGGCGGGGTGGAAGTTCACTGCCAGGAATGGTGGCTCGTCGCATCGACCCTCTGGTGTTGTCGAAATTAGTGTCGCGGCTGTCAAAAGGTGTCATCTTGTTGACCGGTACCAATGGAAAAACCACTACAGCCGCCCTGGCTGCTTCGTTGCTTCAGTGCGATGGCCATCCGATAGTGCATAATCAAGCAGGGGCCAACTTGATCGTAGGACTGACCTCAACCATGGTTCAGGCCGAGAAGTGGCGCGTTTATCCTCGAGCAGCACTGGCGTTGTTGGAAACCGATGAGGCTTCTATGCCGCGCGCCGGACAAGAAACGCATCCCAGAGCCATCGTTGTGACCAATTTCTTCCGAGATCAATTAGATCGGTATGGTGAACTTTCCACCACCGTGGGCATGGTCCGAAAGGCAATAAGCCAAATGGCTTCCGACGGTTGGCTGGTATTGAACGCCGACGACCCCCAGGTCGCGTTTTTGGGCCAAGACCAACAGCACGTGATATACTTCGGGCTGGATTTGCCGGTGAACGCGACTTTAGAGGAAACCGGTGACGATGTGGTGGATGCCCGATTCTGTCCCCGGTGCGGCCAAGCCTTGCGGTATAGGCAGCGCTACTACGCTCATTTGGGCGACTATAGCTGCCCTAATTGCGGGTGGAGTCGCCCTATCCCACATTGGACGGCGACACTATGGGATAAGCAGAGTCACATCGTGACGGTAAGGCATGGAAACGACCTGATGGAACTGCCCATGAATATGCCCGGGATTTATAATGTCTATAATTTAGTGGGGGCTGTGGCCGCCGCTATGACTCAAGGCTTGCCAGCCCACGAGATGGGGCGATGTTTAGAGCATTTTGAACCAGCGTTTGGGCGGATGGAACAAGTCATGATACGGGATCATCAAATCTGGTTGGCTTTAGTAAAGAATCCTGTCGGCTTTACCCAAGTTTTGGAGGCCGTGGGGGACTGGCCGGAGTCATCCAAGTGGGCGCTGATTGCGATTAATGACCGTTATGCTGATGGACAGGACGTATCCTGGTTGTGGGATGTTGACTTCGAAACCCTGGGACCCCGGTTAGGCATTGATCAATGGTGGGTCAGTGGGATGCGCGCCTATGACATGGCCTTGCGCCTAAAATATGCAGGGATTCCGGATGAGAAGGTCCATGTAGTGGAAAATCCCAATATTGCCCTCGATATGATGGTGGACCAATCTACCCGTACGGTGACAATTTATGTGATGCCTACATACACCGCCCTACTGGATTTGCGTCAGCATCTGACGCAAAAAGGATATACACGCCATTTTCGTGAAGGATAGGAGGTCAGCGCTGTGAGCCAAAATATGGCAGTGCCCCGTCCGGTAATCTTCGGAACTGCTGGCCACATTGACCACGGCAAAACCACATTGGTCCGCGCATTGACGGGAGTGGACACGGATCGATTGCCGGAAGAAAAAACTCGCGGCATTTCCATCGATTTGGGATTTGCCGATATGACGTTGCCGAGTGGACGGCATGCCGGATTTATTGATGTGCCGGGTCATGAGCGGTTCATCCGAAATATGGTGGCTGGCGTTCACGGGATGGATGCGGTACTCCTGGTGGTCGCTGCCGACGAAGGGGTCATGCCGCAAACTAGAGAGCATCTGGACATCTTGGGGCTGTTGGGAGTGCGTTGGGGATTCACCGTCATTACCAAGACCGATTTAGTAGATGAAGAGTGGCTGATGCTTGTGGAGGAAACGACCCGAGAAGCCTTGGCGGGCACTTTTCTGGTTGACCGCCCTATTGCGCTGGTGGATGCGGTCAGCGGCCGCGGACTGCCTGAGCTGCAAGAACTTTTGGACCGTACTGCTGATGACATTCCTGGACGCAGTGCGGTGGGGCCTGTTCGGCTGCCGGTTGACCGAGTGTTTACAGTGCGGGGATTCGGGACTGTGGTGACCGGCACACTGGTGCAAGGAAGCATCCACAGTGATCAAGCGCTAGAGCTGATGCCAGGTCGCTTGGGAGTTCGGGTACGGGGTTTGCAGGTCCACAATCATAGTGTGGGGACCGCCCAATCCGGACAACGGGTTGCGGTGAATTTGTCTGGCGTCGACAAAGATAAGGTGCGCCGCGGGCAAGTGCTGGCGACCCCCAATATTGTACCCGCGGTGACGTCTCTGGTGGGCGAGGTTCGCCTTTTGGAATCAGTGCCTGGGCCGGTGGAAGAAAAGACCCGTGTTCACTGCCACATTGGGACGGCCGATGTATTGGCCCGAATCTATTTTTATGACCGCGATGAATTAGGGCCGGGTCAGGCGGCGTTTGCTGAACTGCGATGTGAAGAACCCGTTGCGGCCGTGCGGGGTGATCGGTTTTTATTGCGCTCCTACAGCCCTATGACCACTATTGGGGGAGGTCAGGTGATTGAGCCTGGGGGGCATCACAGGCGCCGCGAACCGGGCTTGATGGAACGACTGGCACAACGCGCTTCAGGTGACGTGGCGACCGTGGTGCGCGAGATCGTGGGAAATAGTCCAGTTCCACTTCGTGTAGACGAAGTATTGGAAAGAGTGCATTGGTCTTCGGATCAACAAGGAGAAATGGAGGAAGTGCTCAAACAGTGCGCTCGTGGTGGAACGGAGGCCGGCTACTATTTGTCGGATGCGCTATGGCAACAAACCGAGCAGGCTGTCGAACAATTTGTCAAGCAATTTCAGAGCCTTCATCCATTATTGCCCGGAGTGCCCCGCGAGCGGTTAAAGTCAGAAACGCTCCCCGCATGGCCGACGCGAACTATGGCATGGTTTATGGATCAGCTGGATTACTTGGCCACAGATCGAGAGTGGGTACGGACGCTGGATTTTAGGCCGGGACCGGTTTCGCAAACAGAACGTGATTTACTCATGACCCTGCAAACCTTATGGGAAGACAGCGGGCTTCGACCGCCAACGCTAGACCAAATGCGAGAAAAAGTAAGCAGTCCGGAGGGATTATTTTTCGACGCGGTCCACTACTTAACTGAACATCAGGTGATCGTAAGACTGGAAGAAGGACTGTACGTGGCCAAGACCGCGTTGGACCGTGCCCTTTCCCTTGTTCGCCAGGCGCTGGCTCAGCACCCTGAGGGACTTAGCACGGCGGAGTTGCGCACGGCCCTGGATACTAACCGGCGATTTGCGGTTTTGGTGCTGGAATGGCTCGACACGCAACGTGTGACCAGGAGAATTGGGGATAAACGGTTATGGATGGGATAAGGGGGTGGCGTGATGCGGATCGAAGTCGCTTGGGCTAAAATGCCCAAAGGGGGATTTGGAGAAAGCGGAGACAGCATTGAGTTGGTCGAAAGGCCACTGGGGGGTGTGACGTTAATTTTGGCCGACGGACAAGGCTCAGGCCCCGCAGCCCGGCGGATTAGCCGTATGGTGGCTATGAAAGCCGTGAGCCTGATTGCCGACGGTTCTCGTGACGGCGCGGTGGCCAGGGCTGTGCAGGACATGTTGTATACAGCACGGGAAGGGCGAGTCACCGCGACTTTGGCCTTGTTGAGCGCGGATCTTCATACGGCCACGATGGTGGTGGCACGCAATTCTCCCACCCCTGTGGTAGTTAGGCAGGGAGGCCAGGTGTTTCGGCTAGAAGGGCATGCTGAAGTGATTGGAACCTACCGTCGGACCAAACCGGCTATGACTGAGCTTCCTCTGGATGCTCAGACCATTCTCTTGACCTATTCGGATGGTTTAGCAACCGCTGGCAAGCGTTACGGGAAAAGTTTACCGTGGGAAAGCATTGACCAGCAGTTGGTTGAGCTCCCTGTATCTCAATTAGGCGGTTGGGTGGACGAACTAATTGCTCATGCGATAGACTTAGACCAGGGTAGACCGTCGGATGACATTAGTGTCATGGCGTTAGGAGTGGTCATGGATGAGTCAAGCGCATTACGAAAGCTTACGGCCAGCATTCCCTATTAATGGGGTGGTGCTGGTGGGTGTTTGCGCCTCGGGGAAAACAACCGCAAGTCAAGGTCTGGCGAACTATGGGATCGTGTCTCGTGCCGTGGCCCAAGAACACTCCATGGTGGCTGGTCTCTACCGAAAAGGCGGGCTAGGACTGGTTGTGCTTTTGGTGGCCAGCTGGGCGACCGTGCACCGCCGTCGCCACTTAGCATGGGAACCCGAATTTTATCGCACCGAATGGATGAGATTGCAGGGTGCGCGAAAGGATGCCCATCTCATTTTGCATACTGACGAACTCAATCGAAAAGAGGTGGTGGACACTATCGTACGCTGGTGGGATCAACGCTTGGGACTGGAGACGCTATGGTTGCGCTATCCCCACTGGCGTCAAGCTGAGCAGGCGCATATTCGTCGTGCAGTGGCCTCGGGTGTCCCACTGGCCGATGCGGTGCAAAGTCTCCTGGGAGGACCTAGCATAGCGGCGACCGTCTTGTAACTATATTCAGTTGCATTGACAGGGTTTTTGACCGCGGCATATAATGAAACGATTTTGGGACAGGAGGCAGTGCGACATGCGCCAACGGAGCCGTGTCCAATTTTTTGCGCTCATCGCAATATTGTTGGCAGGTATATATTATTTTACTACGGTTAATCCAATTGCAGACCATCTTCGCTATGGATTGGATCTAAAAGGCGGGGTTACTGCTACTTATCAGGCGGAGCCGTCACCTGGGGCACCCGTCAATGCAAATACGATGGCACGGGCAATGGAAATCATGAGTTTTCGAGTCAATGCGCTTGGCGTATCGGAACCTCTGATCCAGCAAGTCGGTAACAACCGGATTACCATTGATTTGCCGGGAGTAAAAAATCCCGAGCAGGCGCTTCAATATTTAGGCCAAACCTCGCAATTGATCATCAAGAGCCCTAAAGGCCAAGTTTTGTTGACCGGGGCGGACTTGTCCAATGCACAAGCGGCAATAGTCAACGGATCTTATGTGGTTAATCTGACATTCAACGGCAAGGGCACCGCATTGTTTCGGGAAGCCACCACCAAATACTTCGGACAGCCGCTTCCCATTTATTTGAACGGCAAACTCGTCGAGGCGCCTTATGTCAAAGCGGTTATCGCTAATGGACAGGCGCAGATGAGTGGCAATTTCACTTCGTTGAAACAAGCACAACAAACAGCATTGCTTTTGCAATCGGGTGCCTTGCCGGTCAACCTTAAAGTGCTCGATGTGAGAACCGTCAGCGCTACCCTGGGGGCAGCCTCAGTGCGCGCCAGTAAATTGGCAGCTGCTATTGCGATAGCGCTTATTGCCATTATCATGGTGGTTTGGTACCGTTTGGCGGGGTTTGTGGCAGATATAGCCTTGGCTATTTATCTGATGCTTATTTTGGGGGCCCTGTGGGCACTTCATGCGGTCATTACGGTGCCGGGGATTGCGGGTCTGATTTTATCGGTTGGGATGGCGGTTGATGCCAACGTGATAATATTTTCCCGCGTGCGAGAAGAAATCTTGAATGGAAAAACGCCTAGAGCCTCGGTGGCGGCAGGATTCCGACATGCCATTCGCGCGATTTTAGACTCTCATGTGACGACGTTTGTGTCATCGCTTATCTTGTTTTATCTTGGCTCCGGAGAGGTTCGGGGATTTGCGCTAACCTTGATGATAGGCACGGTGATATCGTTGTTCACTGCGGTGTCCGTCACCGGCGTGGTGATACGGTGGGTGGCGGATGCTGGATGGGCCAAAGTTCGCCAGGTGTTCGTGGGATAGATTGACGGCAGGGGGAGAAATATGACGATGCGATTTCACTTTCGCTTCATTCCGCACTGGAAGACCTGGCTTATGGTTTCAGGTTTAGTGGTGATATTGGCCATAGGGGCATTCTTTGTGCGCGGATTGAACTATGGAATTGACTTTACCGGCGGCAGCCAAATGAACTTGAAGTTTCACCATGCCGTGACCACCACGACCATCAAGACCGTGCTGAACCAAAACCACATAGCGGGAAGTACAGTGGTATTTGTGGGGACTGGCCGACAAAACGTGTTGGTGACCACCCCTACCATTTCGGAGCATGAGCGAGGCGCGTTGCTGACTCAATTCCGCCAAAAAGTGGGGCAGTTTACTGAAATATCGACCACCAGGGTATCGTCGATCATTGGCCAACAAACGGAACAGCGAGCCCTTTTAGCGGTATTGATCGCCATTGTGGCCATCATCCTCTATATCACGGTGCGGTTCGAATGGAAGTTCGCGCTGTCTGGAATTGTCGCCATGATCCACGATGTCATCATTACGGTGGGACTTATCGCCTTGATTCATATTCAACTCTCCGAGTATTTCATCATGGCGGTTCTAACTATTTTCGGATATTCCATCACGGATAAAATTATTGTCTTTGACCGGATTCGCGAAAATCTCAAGAAAAAGAAAAAGAATGATCCATTGGACGAGTTGGTCAACACCAGCTTGAATCAAGTGCTGGTCCGTTCGATAAATACATCGACCACGGTGGCTATTGCATTGCTTGCGCTCTTAATCTTTGCCGGCAGCAGCATTAGAGATTTTGCTCTCACCATGCTCATCGGGGTTATTGTAGGAACCTACTCCTCCATCTTCGTGGCCAGTCCTATCTGGCTGCGATGGCATCTCGCCGATGAAAACAAGCGCCGGAATCCCCATGCGCGTCCAGCCCCCCGCACATGACTTCTAGCCACGCGCGTTCCCTTCGACCTCCGGGCTCAAGGTGCATCCGTGGCGCAGAACCTTTTTTGTCAGGATGGGCATCCTAGGGGTGGAGGTGTCTATTATGACGTTATCGCGATATGGGCCCGAACATGAGTGGGAGTCTGTAGAAAATCAAGCACGGCATTTTTGGAACAGTCCTTGGGCTATGGTGTCACAATGGCGGCCTGGGCAAACGCGGGACGTCTACGTGTATGAAAATGACGATGACATCATCATCGATGTGGATTTGGCTGGCATCAGCCCCCAAGATGCTTTGGTGGAGATGGATGACACCCACGTGAATCTTGAAGTGCGACCCGATCCAAAAGGACGATGGGGTGGGGACGAAATCGTGATTCCGTTGCCCTTCCATGTCAATCCCGACACCGCACGGGCCAATTGGCATCATGGACTGCTTGAGATTCAAGTGCAGCGCCAATTGACCAAATCACGTTCCTTCAAACCTACAATCCGGCAATGAACTCCATAATTTGGGCGTTGGCCTGGATTACTGCGGGGCTTTCTTTAGTCAATGATTGGCCCTGGTTTTGGGCAACTTTCGTGCTGACCTGGACTTTTGGCATGAATCGGTTGCCTCACGCCCTCTGGTGGTTGTGGGGCGGGCTGGTGGTCCTATTCGCCGTGGAGGGCCTACTAAGAAACTATTTGCCCGACCCGCCTGTGGCTCGTTCGATGAAACGGCTATTGACGGAGTCGCTGCCGCTACTCTGGTTTTCGCTGTTATTGGGTCCGGTGCCGGGCATCGTAGCCTGGCAGGGGACGGTGGGGTTCGACGCCGGGATTCGACTGCGGGGATTTTTGCGCGATGCCAAAAGGCGCGCCCTCATAAGGTCAGCGCGCTTGGCCGTTGCGCTGGCTATCGTGTTCTTTCTGCCGTTGGGATTTCGATAAGATGGGAGTCTTCTGGTACAATCATTGCGTGTGTGTTAACGCGACGGATTGAGTTAAACGGGGCATGAATATGGTTGACGTTGAGGGAGAGTTGCGCACCAGCACCCGGAGTGCATGGTGGGGAGCCTTAGGAAACTTATTGTTGACAGTGCTCAAGGTGTCAGTGGGGATTTTTGGCCACTCACGAGCATTAATTGCTGATGGCGTCCACTCGGGAGCCGATCTGGTGTCGTCCTTAGCAGTCGTGGTGGGCCTTAAGGTGTCTCGTTTACCTCCCGATGCCGGCCACAACTACGGTCACGCCAAGGCTGAGGCCGTCGCTCAAAAAGTGGTGGCATTGTTATTAATTCTGGCCGGATTTGAACTCGGCAACAATGCACTCAGCGCGTTTCAACATCCGAGTCGCACACGGCCCACTACCCTTACCTTAGGGGTGGCGCTCGCAGTGATGGGGTTTAAGTGGGTCATGTACCATCGCCAGCGTAAGGTGGCGTTGCAAACCGGCAGCCACAGCCTGATGGCTGCCGCCTTAGACAGCCGTATGGATGTGATTTCATCCCTTGTGGCAAGTGCGGCTATTTTTGGCGCGCAATTGGGGTTGCCCCATTTTGATGCGATTGGGGCGCTGGCGGTCGCCGTGTTAGTGGCATGGCTAGGCATTGAAATTTTTTCTGAAGCCGCCAATGACTTAATGGACAGAGCAGCTTCGCCGGAGATGGTGCGCGATATGAAAAATACGATTGCCCAGGTGCCAGGCATCATAGGAATTTCTGAATTGCGAACCCGGATTTCCGGCACACAGGCCCTGGTAGACGTTAAAATAGAGGTGGATCGTCAACTGTCTTTGGTAGAGGCTCATGAAATCTCGCATCGAGTCAAGGACGCTTTAATGACGTTGCCCCGTGTTCAGGACGTGATGGTGCATGTCAATCCCGCGTCCCCATCCCAGCACTCTTAAGGAGTCCTTTGATTGAAGAGCCATCAATATCCAGTATGGACCGTTCGCGATGCCCATGAACTGCAATTGCTGTCACAGTTTGCCAAAGATACAGGAATATCATCGATTACAGCACAAGTCTTGTGGCGTCGTGGCATAAAAACCAAAGGCGCGTATGAGGAATTAATTGCTGGGTCGAAAACTTTGTCGTCGCCATTTGACCTGCCTGACATGGAACAGGCGGTAGCTGCTCTAACGGAGGCCAAGGGCCGTCAAGAGCGGATTCGGGTTTATGGCGACTATGACGCTGATGGAGTGACCGCCACCGCCGTAATGGTTAAAGGACTGACGGCATGGGGCGTAGGGCATCTAGTCGATTATTACATTCCTAATCGCTTTGATGAAGGCTACGGCTTGAATGTGGAGGCAGTACAGCAAGCCGCGGTCGATGGGGTGTCCTGGCTGATAACTGTTGACTGTGGATCAAGCTCGCCTGAAGCCGCTGAAGTGGCCCGCCAATTGGGAGTTAGGTTGCTGATTACCGATCACCATGGATTGCCTGACCGTCTGCCCCAAGCGCGGGCATTGGTCAATCCAGAACGGATGTTGCGCCCTAACCGGCTGTCAGGAGCTGGTGTGGCCCTTCAAGTCATTCGCGCGCTTTTGGGGGACGATACTCCCCAATGGTGTTATGGCGTGGCCGCGATAGGGACGGTAGCCGACGTCGTGCCTCTGCGGGGAGACAACCGTCTTTTAGTCCGCTTGGGCCTGGACGTCTTGCAACAGGGCCAAGTGCTTGGGGTCAATGCGCTAATGGCGGTACGAGACCGTACCACGACCCACATTAATGCAGACGACTTAGGGTATTCGATTGGACCTCAGTTGAATGCGGCCGGCCGAATGGGCGATGCTGACTTGGCGGTTCAGGTGCTGTTGTCAATGGACGAGCCCAGTGCGATGACGGCCGCTTTGTCCTTAAATTCCATCAACCAACAGCGTCGGGAATTGGAACGAGACATTACCCAACAAGCATGGGAATGGCTTAGCCAACACTGGGAAAGTGAGTTGCCAGCTTTTGTGGTGGTTGCTGGCGATGGATGGCATCACGGCGTCATCGGGATTGTGGCGTCCCGGCTGAAAGAAGCTCTGCGCCGACCGGTGGCGGTTATCGGATGGGATAAAGAAGAGGGCAAGGGTTCGGGGCGCGGCATCGAAGGCCTTCACCTTTTAAAACACATGCGCCAGCATGCCGACCAGTTCACCAAATTGGGCGGCCATCAGGGAGCCGCCGGATTTAGCCTGCTCAAGCAGGATCCCATGATCTTAAGTCACCTCTTGTCGCAACAGATTCCCCTGGATGTGCGGCGGCAGTCCAGGCGCGGTCCCTTGGTCGATTGGCAAGGCATGGCCAGCCAAATTGATCAGAATGTGCTGAGAGAATTTGCCGTTTTGGAGCCCTTTGGCCATGGATTTGAGCGACCGCGATTTTTGCTGAGCGGTGAAATTGGAGATGTATGGACCATGGGGGCTCAGCACCAACATTTGGCCATGACGTTCAAACATAGCACGATGCGGACTCTTCTTTTTCAGCAGGGCCCATTGGCTGAACCTCTTTCCGATGCTTCGTTTACCCGGGTGGTAGCGAAGTTGGAGTGGAATACGTTTCGCGGCCGAACCAATCCCCAATGGTTGGCGGAAGAAATTTTGGAACCGAGACCAACAGCGGATATTAAGGGTCGGGTAGTGTGGCAGCGCGCACCTTCCGATCTCAATGGGCGGGTAATCTGGATAGTTTCAGGCCGCCGGGCTGCCTGGCCTTCTCCGTTTGTAGGGGTCAACTATGTGATGCAAGAAGCTGCTCAAAGAGGGCATCTAACGAACTTGGCGATTGATGCGTGGCGGCCTTGGCCACGTCTGGAGAATTGGGCAGATCATGTGGTGTGGTTGATTCATCCTCCCTCGCGATGGTGGCTCCAGGCTAGTGCGAGGCTGTTAAACGCCGAGGGGACACTGTGGGTGGATCCTGACGCACCTAAAGAACCGGTTGCTCGATTTATGGAGAAATTGACGCCAAACCGAGACAAAATGGCTCGTCACTGGCGAAATTGGAAGCGAGGTGGCTCTCCTTTGGTGATTGGCCGTAGTATCTTTCGGGAGCTGGGTCTTGATCCTAACGACCCCGCCACCACAAAATCTGATTTGCAAAACAGCGTGCTGTACCAGGACGCCGTGCGACGATGGCAGGAACATGAATATTGTTGGCAGTATCCTCTCACCCTTTGGGAAGATTTGCCCGACCGTGCGCCATAGGACCAATTACGATGCAGCGAGGAGGAGAAAACAATGGCGTGGACTGATTTGTTGCGTGAAATTCCAGACTTTCCGATGCCGGGTGTATTGTTTCGCGATGTACTGCCAGTGATGGCCAATGCCGAGGCGTGGCATGAAGCGTTGGATGGGTTGGAACATCTGATACGACCACTGGGAGCACAAGCCGTAGTGGCTCCTGAGGCACGGGGATTTCTGATCGCGGCGCCACTAGCCGATCGTCTTAGGATAGGATTGATTCCCGTTCGCAAGCCGGGCAAATTGCCAGACCCTATTCTCCGCGAGGCATATTCGTTAGAATATGGGGATAACCAGCTGGAAATCGAGGAGAACACCCCGTTGGACGGATTACGGGTGGTGATTGTCGACGATGTGCTAGCGACCGGGGGGACCGTGGCGGCATGTGCCCGATTGGTGGAGCGTCTCTCGGCAAATGTGGTGGGCTATGCGTTTTTAATTGAATTGCAGGGATTGCAGGGACGTCAACGCTTAGATCTGCGTACCGCCGACATCATCACGTTGTTGACGCTATAAAGGGCTATGCGCCAAAAGGGGGAGTGGGCATGACCGAATTAGAAATGGTGGAGCAATTAGGATTTGATGCCGATTCTCCCGAAGCGCAGCAAATTGCGGAAGCCATACGTTTTTCCGCGTCAGCCCATCTTGGGCAGAGTCGGGCGTCTGGCGATCCCTATGTAGCCCATCCCCTGGCTGTAGCATCGATTTTGGCCGATTTGAAGATGGATTCGCCGACGATTATTGCGGCTTTGCTGCATGACGTCGTAGAAGATACCTCTTATACGTTGCAAGATATTGAGGCGCGGTTCGGCAGTGAGGTAGCGCAACTAGTCGACGGGGTGACCAAACTGGACCGGTTGGAGGTTCGTACCCGCGAGGAAGAACAGGCCGAAAATCTTCGCAAAATGTTGTTGGCTATGGCCAAGGACATTCGGGTCATCTTGATCAAGTTGGCGGACCGCCTTCATAACATGCGCACTCTAAAACATCTAACCGCCGATCGGGTACAGCGAATTGCGCGGGAAACCATGGATATATACGCTCCCTTGGCCCATCGTCTGGGCATTTTTCGAATAAAGTGGGAACTCGAGGACTTGGCGTTTCAACACTTGCAGCCCGATGCCTATCAACAAATGAAGGAACGGGTGGCGAAAAAGCGCAAGGAACGAGAAGCGGCGGTCGATGCCGTAACCAATGAACTGAGCCACCGTCTGGAGTCTATGGGCATGGTGTTTGAAGTGTCGGGAAGAGCCAAACATCTCTACAGCATTTATCAAAAAATGGTAAAACAAGGGAAGGATTTTGGCGAAATTTACGATTTAGTCGCGGTGCGGGTTTCGGTGGAATCGGTCAAGGACTGCTATGCGGTGCTAGGACTGGTCCACTCGCTATGGAAGCCGGTTCCCGGTCGTTTTAAGGACTATATTGCCATGCCTAAGTCCAACCTTTATCAGAGTCTGCACACTACCGTCATGGGGCCGGCAGGAGAACCTCTGGAAGTTCAAATTCGCACTTTTGAGATGCATCACACGGCGGAATACGGGATCGCGGCGCATTGGCGTTACAAAGAGGGAACCAAAGAGGACCGCGAATTTGAACAAAAGCTTTCCTGGCTGCGCCAATTGCTTGAGTGGCAACGCGACATGCGTGATGCCCGCGAATTTATGGAAACCCTAAGGGTGGATTTGTTCAGCGACGAAGTGTTTGTCTTTACCCCTAAGGGGGATGTGCTGGATTTGCCCGCAGGATCGACGCCTATAGACTTTGCGTATCGGATTCATACCGATGTGGGCAATCACTGTGTGGGGGCCAAGGTCAACGGACGCATTGTTCCTCTGGCCACCTCATTGGAAAACGGTGATATTATCGAGGTGCTAGTCAATAGGAAATCGCCGGGGCCCAGTACAGATTGGCTCAACATAGTGCGTACCTCGCAAGCCAAGACGAGAATACGGCAATGGTTGAGGAGGGAACGGCGACAGGAGCATTTGGCCCGGGGCCAGGAAATTCTTGACCGCGAACTACGCAGGGCGGCAGTGGAAATCCATGCCGACCGTTTGGCAGACGAAGTGCGCCGACTGGGGTGGGGAACTCCGGAAGAATTGGCGATTGGCATCAGTGACGGCAGTGTCAACCCCGTACAAGCGGTTTCTCGAATTAAAGAGGACATCACCCGTCAGATGACTCCCATCGTCACCTCCACCACGCCGAAAAAACCCAAACCGGTGGTTCCCGCGAACGGGTCGGAAATATTGGTCCGCGGCCAACGCCGAATGCTTACACGCTTGGCGCGGTGTTGTCAGCCGGTGCCTGGAGATCCGATAATTGGCTATTTAACGCGCGGACGGGGGGTTTCGGTCCATCGTTTAGGGTGTCCCAATGAGATAGAACTAAGCCGTGATACGGAACGGCTGATTGAAGTTAGTTGGGACCAAGACGAAGCCGAAATGGCTCCACATCCGGTGGAGTTGGCGGTATACGCATGGGACCGTGCGGGGCTTTTGGCTGACGTGGCCAATGTGGTGGCTGATTCCAACATCATTTCGGCAAAGGCGAGAGGGTTTCGGGATCGCACAGCGGTGGTCAATGTCAGGCTTGAAGTAAAAAATTTAACTCAATTGACACGCATCATTGGGCGTTTGGAAAATCTGCCCTATGTGCAGCGAGTTGACCGTGTCAGCCACGAACGTATTTAATGAGAGCCCTAGTCCAGCGTGTAAAAACCGCTACGGTCACAGTAAACGGAGCTCTATGGGGACAGATAGGAATCGGCCTGGTGGTGTTTTTAGGCGTTTCTCCCACCGACACCGACGAGCAAGCTCTCTGGCTCAGCCAAAAGATATCGCGTCTGCGGGCGTTCGATGATGAAACTGGGAAAATGCAGCGTGATCTTAGCGAAGTGGGAGGGAGTTTGCTGGTGGTGTCTCAATTTACACTGTATGCGGAAGTCCGCCGCGGCAGGAGACCCGATTTTACCAAGGCGGCGCCGAGTGGTTATGCAGAACCCTTGTATAATAAATTTGTCACAGCATGTCGGAAATGGGTGCCGCAGGTGCAGACGGGTGCGTTTGGCGCTGATATGGACGTTTCCCTTACTAATTGGGGTCCGGTGACGCTATGGATCGAAACTCCCTGATTTGCTCGCGGGCAAAGCATCACATCAAAATTGTAGGTGTGTGGAAACGTTCCGTCCCTCTTTTAGGGAATCCATAAGGATAAAAAAATTCTTTTAGAGGAGATTTGGCGATGAACGCCGATTTGCAAAGGCCTAAAGGGACACAAGATATACTGCCTCCAGAATCGTGGCGCTTTGACAAAATGCGCCGAATTGCTTTAGACACGGCCCGTCTATATGGATTCGAATTGTTGGAGACCCCGATTTTCGAACAAACGCAAGTTTTTATGCGGGTTGGAGAATCAACCGACATTGTACAGCACGAACGTTATTCGTTCATCGATGCTGGCGGAGTCGATCTGACCCTGCGGCCGGAGGGGACGGCGGCGGTGGCGCGAGCCTACGTCCAAAACGGCATGTACAATTGGCCTAAACCCTTAAAGTTGATTTACTGGGGCCCGATGTTCCGCCGCGAGCGTCCGCAAGCGGACCGTTATCGACAGCATACGCAATTTGGGGCGGAATTGTATGGTTCCGAGGACCCTGGGGCGGATAGCGAAATCATTCTACTGGCCTGTCGGGTAGTGGAACAGGTTGGACTGACCAATCCCGATGTACGGATCAATTCGATAGGGTGCGCGATCTGCCGTCCAAATTATCGTAAGGCGCTGGTGGACTACTATTCAGCACGCCGGGATGAATTGTGCCAGGATTGTCAAAATCGGTTGGAAAAGAATCCTTTGCGCCTTTTGGACTGTAAAGTCGACGTGGCGATCCGGCAAACAGCGCCTGATTTGGCAGATTACTGGTGTGATGACTGCAAGTCCCACATTGAATCGGTGATGGCCCAGGTGAGTCAAGTCGGTCGACCGATTCGTCGGGATCCCTACTTGGTACGTGGTTTGGATTATTACACCCGCACGGTATTCGAAGTAGGACACCCGAGCCAAGGGCCCAATACGGCATTGTTCGGCGGCGGTCGGTATGACGGGCTTAGCGCGTCGTTTGAGGGTCCGGGCGCACCAGCGGTGGGATTTGGAATGGGTATTGAGCGAATTTTGTCCGCTGTGGGGGACCAGTTCCCACCAGACGAAGCGCCGCTGATTTATGTGGCGCACTTGCCTGGCTTTATGGGGCAGGCACAGATAATGGCAGAGCAATTGCGCAATCAGCAGTTAGCGACCGAATCAGACTTATTGGACCGCAGTCTGAAGGCTCAATTGCGGGAAGCGGGCAAAAAGGCGAGGCTGGCGCTTATTGTGGGCGGTCGGGAATGGGAGCAAAAAACGGTGCAGGTTAAGGATTTCGCCAATGGCCAGCAGCACATTGTAGAATTGGAAAATCTTCCTTTGTTTCTGAAGGACCGATTAAGGGACGAAAGCCAAGACACCAATGGAGGGAGTAATTTATGAGCTTTCGAACGGAGTGGGCTAGCCAGGTGACAGCAACGCTCACGGGGACGATGGTCACTATAGCCGGATGGGTGCAGCGTCGCCGGGATCATGGCGGCTTAATATTTGTCGACGTGCGAGATCGAACCGGCATTATACAAGTGGTGGCAGACCCTAAGGGAGCGGCTTTTGCCACGTTGGACACGGTGCGCGCGGAATATGTGGTGAGTGTTACCGGAATGGTTCGCCGACGGCCTGATGGGATGGTGAATTTGGACATAGCGTCTGGAGAAGTGGAGATTGTCCCCAGTCAGGTGGTTATTTTATCGCAATCCAAGACACCGCCGTTTATGCCGCAAGAGGCCGAGACGGTCGATGAACTGGTGCGGCTAAAGTACCGTTATTTGGACCTTCGGCGCAGCAGTCTGCTGCACAATTTTGAGCTGCGTGACCGCGTTTTGTATTCCCTGCGAAACTTCTTTCACGAGCACGGATTCTTAGACGTGGAAACCCCGGCCCTGGCTCGTTCTACGCCAGAAGGGGCCCGTGACTTTCTGGTGCCCAGTCGGGTCCAACCGGGAACTTTCTATGCTTTGCCACAAAGTCCCCAGATTTTTAAGCAGTTGCTGATGGTGGCTGGTTTTGAACGTTATTATCAAATTGCCAAGGTGTTCCGGGACGAAGATCTGCGGGCGGACCGACAACCAGAATTCACTCAAATTGACGTAGAAATGTCCTTTATGGATCGCGAAGAAATTCTCTCTCTTATGGAAGAGATGGTTAAGCGTATTTTTAAGGATGCATTAGGCGTTGCGTTGCAGACATTTCCGCGCTTATCGTGGGAAGAGGCCTTGCACCAATATGGTTCAGACAAGCCCGACTTGCGGGCGGGAGAGCCCTTGGTGGATCTGACATCGCAAGCGCGCAGCGTATCATGGGAAATCCTGGCCAGTGCTCCGCACGTGGTGGGTGTGATTTGTCGGCAATATCGGCCGTCGCGTAAGATGCTTGAGCAATGGACAGAATTTGCGCGGGAGCGTGGGGCTTCGGGCTTAATATGGATTATGAAATCCGAAGATGGGATCAAGTCGTCGGCGGCTAAGTGGTTGGACGGAGAGGAACTCTTGGCATTGGCAACCAATGCCCGTCTTCAGCCTGGAGACACGTTATTGGTGGTGGCAGGGCCCAAACCTCTAGCCTATGTGGTTGCGGGGCAAATCCGGCTGGAATTTGCGCGGCAGGAAAATCGGTTAGAGCCGGGATGGCGGTTTTTATGGGTGACCGAATTTCCGTTATTCGAATGGTCGGAGGAGGAAGAGCGCTTGGTGTCAGCTCATCATCCGTTCACCATGCCGGTCGCCCAAGACTTTGAACTCTTGGAAAGCAATCCGGCCGCCGTGCGCTCCGAAGCATACGATGTAGTGTTGAATGGCATTGAACTAGCTTCAGGCAGTTTACGGATATATCGCCCAGATCTGCAAGAACGCATATTTTCGGTATTGGGACTCACTCAGGATGAAATTTCTGAGAAATTCGGATTTTTGATTCAAGCTTTTCAGTATGGAGCTCCACCACATGGGGGCATCGCTTTTGGCTTGGATCGGATTGTGATGCTGATGGCTGGCGCTAAATCGCTGAGGGAAGTGATCGCATTTCCCAAGACTGCTCGAGGTACCGATCCGTTAATGGATGCCCCGTCACCTGTCGATGTACGGCAGCTGGACGAGTTGGGAATTCAACTCAAGCCCAAAACTTAAAGACTGGACGAGGCAGTCTGCGATGGTTGGGACAGCCTCGTCCAATTCTTCTCAACGAACGGCAGTGGGAATGAAAAGGTCCACCAATCCGATGATAAAGGCAGCAATTAAAGCGCCTAGAATAGTGACGTGCATGCCGGGAACCACAATTTGTGTAAGATAAATGACCAACGCAGACACTAAGAAACCGACCAAACCCCGTCCATATGGTGAGACCGATTTGCCGAACATCGCTTCGACCACATAGCCGACTAAAGCGATGACCAACGCGGCCAAAAGCGCAGACCAAAAACCCAAATGGGAAAAGCCCGGGACGATATATCCCAACAGCATCAGGACCAAGGCTGCAACAATAAAGCGAACAATGGCACCCACCCAATTCAATAGGCTCACCTCCTTTGACAGACAGTGCTATTGTGGGAGAATTCGCCGTGCAATATTCGTCGTAGATTATGATATTTTGAGCGAATCAGCGAAGACTATACCGTAGGAGCTAAGGCTCCGATAATCATCGAGGGAGGGATTCGCTTTGGCTAAAGGTGTACCTCAATCCTTTCAGGATCTGAAATCCCGAGTCAAGCAACGACTGCAAAATGGCGATTCAAACGTCAAACAGGATGTGATTGACATGGGCAATGCCATGCAGCAATCCGGGGTTGAAGCCAAGTCGCCCCAGGACCGCTTAGCCAAGAAAGTCTGGCAGTCCAGCGGCCCGAAACAAAAGGAGATGCTGGCGAATATGGTCTCTGACATGGCCAAAGACGACGAGGACCTCTCGTAGACTATCGCCCACCAGAGCCATAATTGGGTCTGGTGGGCTTCTTTCCCATTGCGGGCGTTTAATGCAGGATCTATAATAAAGGCAATCACCCTGCGGTGTGCGTGTTATCGCTCGATATGTTTTGAGCCAACACCAAAACATAGGGAGCCTGATCCTTAGTCTCGTGGCCGTCCTGCCCCCACTTCGGTGAAGGGGACTGCGAAAGCGAGCGGGAGGCACCCACCTGCTTTCGAGCAGGTTCAAAACGTCGAATCTTCACGGCACAGGCGGGGATTGCTAAAAGAGAAGGCACTCGTGTCTTCTCTTTAGTGTTGTTCCCTGGTAAGATCGGGGAGGAAATGGGAGGGATGACGTGTGTCTAATAACGTGGTAGTAGCAAATCAAGATAACTTTGCTACGTTGATAAACTCAGCTCAAAACCCAGTAATCGTAGATTTCTGGGCATCTTGGTGCGTGCCTTGCCGCATGATTAGTCCCATTTTGGAAGAAGTAGCCAACGAGCGGGTCGGCGCTGTGACCATAGCCAAGCTTAATGTGGACGAAAACCCGAATTTGGCGGCAGAATATGGGGTCATGAGTATTCCGACTTTGATCAGATTTCAAAACGGCCAGGAAACGAGCCGTGTTGTCGGGGCCTTGCCCAAGGCGCAACTTCTCAAGCGGTTGGGTTTGTAGCGATGATGGCAGATCTCCGATCGGATACAGTAACCAAGCCAACAATATCTATGCGTGAAGCCATGATGCAAGCTCCAGTCGGCGATGACGTATATGGGGAGGACCCAACCGTCAATCGATTGGAAGCCATGGCGGCCGAAATGCTGGGCAAAGAAGCTGGCCTCTTTGTGCCTAGTGGCACGATGGCCAATCAAGTCGCAATTCTGGCTCACACGGAGCGCGGGGATGAAGTGTTCATCCATCGTGACAGCCATGCCTATTATTATGAAGGTGGCGCGGCAGCCATGTGGAGTGGCATAACTTGGAATTTGTTGGACGGCATTGAAGGGACTCCCTCTCCAGAAGTCTTGCGCCAAGCCATACGTCCTCAAAATATCCATCACCCCCACCCCAAACTGCTTAGCTTGGAAAATACACACAATCGAGCTGGTGGCGCAGCGATTGATTTGCAAAGATTGGATCCTGTGATTTCCCAAGCTCGGTCTGAAGGCTTATCTGTTCATTTGGACGGAGCTCGTTTATTTAATGCGGCGGTGGCTCTGGGGGTGACGGCAGATCAATTGGCCGATTCCTTTGATTCGGTGTCGGTTTGCCTATCAAAAGGCCTCGGTGCCCCAGTGGGATCACTGTTATTAGGAACTCATCCTTTCATTGATCGAGCTCGAATATTTCGCAAGTGGCTGGGTGGAGGAATGCGGCAAGCCGGTATTTTGGCGGCGGCGGCAATTTACGCCTTGACACATCACATTGACAGATTAGCCGATGACCACGCCCGGGCCAACCATCTGGCTCGTTCCCTGAGGGAGATGGGGTTCGCCGTGTCGCAGCCTTCGAATCCTACCAACATGGTGATGGTTGACTTGCCGATTGCGGCCGACCAGGCGATTTCGCAATTGAAAGCTGATCAGGTTTTAGTGGGGGCGATGGGGCCACAAAGACTGCGATTGGTGACTCATTTGGATGTGGATGATGACAACATAGAAACTGCTCTCTACGGATTTGGCAGACTGGCGCAAACGCTCTATGCCTAAAGGAAGCCGAGAAGACCTTTTCTCGCAAGCTGGAGACCGTGATCGCGAGCAGTCTGCGCCCTTGCCTTGGCGCCTCAGACCGCTCCGGATTGAAGAGTTGGCCGGCCAAGAGCACTTGACCGGTCCTAAGGGCGTGTTGCGGAATTTGTTGGAGCACCGACTGCGGTCAGCTATTTTTTACGGGCCTGCGGGTACCGGGAAGACCACGGGTGCGAGAATCTTAGCCGGCGCGAGCGGGATGCGTTTTGTTTCTCTGTCGGCCATTGATTCTGGCGCGGCTGATATTCGCAAGGCTGCGGAGGAATCCCGGCAACTGTGGAACGCGGATGGGCGAGGCACTGTATTATTTGTAGACGAAATCCATCGTTTCAACAAAGGGCAGCAAGATGTGCTGTTGCCGTACGTTGAAGACGGCACGGTCATTTTAGTGGGCGCCACCACTGAAAATCCTTGGGCGGCGCTAAATAGTGCTTTGGTGTCTCGCTGTTTGCTCGTGCAATTCAAAGCATTGTCAGAAGAAAGCATTGTTGCCATTTTGGATCGAGCCTGGCAACGTCGTCACGAATGGTGGCATCAAGGCTCCCTGGCTCCTGAAGTCTTAGAGCAGATTGCGGCCCGGGCTGGCGGTGATGGTCGCCTGGCGTTAACCCTGCTGGAGCGGGTCGCCTGGGTTGCTGATGCTGATGGCGCAAATGAGATTGAGGTTGCCCATTTGGACCGGGTATGGCAGGATTCCGCCCACTATCACGACACTACCGGCGATCGGCATTATGATATTGTTTCTGCCATGATTAAAAGCATCCGCGGGTCCGATCCCGATGCCGCGCTGTATTGGATGGGCCGTTTATTGGCAGGGGGGGACGATCCGCGATACATTGTGCGGCGAGTGCTGGTGCATGCGGCGGAAGATATCGGTCTGGCGGACCCCCAGGCATTGGTAGTAGCTGCGGCGGCGTGGACGGCACTTAATGCGGTAGGGTTGCCTGAGGCTCGAATTCCCATTGCTGAAGCCGTGATTTACCTAGCTGCTGCGCCTAAATCCAATGCGGTGGTGGCAGCCTTAGGGCGGCTTGATGCTATTTTAAAGCGGTGGCCGACCTTGGAGGTTCCGGATCACCTGCGGGACCGCCATTTCCGGCCCGACATCACAGATCCCTATCGTTATCCACACGACGTGCCCGGACATTTTTTGGCTCAACGGTATCGGCCGCCGGAACTCGATGCGATGGTGCTATATGAACCGTCGGACCAAGGAATAGAGAAGCAGGTGAAAGATCGCTTGCGGCAATGGTGGCATCCAGGCAAATCCTGAATCATTTCTGAATTTTTAGTTTAGACTGAGAGTGGGTTCATCAAGTGATGGCTGCGTTATACTGACGATGTGCGGTATCGCGCGACACGCTTTGTCGCGATCAATGCCTCAAGAGGGGGATTGCAATGGCGCAACCAGTGCAAGCCGCGGTCGAAGGACGAAAACAGGCTGAGAAACATTTGCCCTATTGGGTAGAGCCGGCGTTTACGATAGTGGCTTTAGGCGGATTTGTGATTTATGCAATATGGGAAGTTCTAGCGCACAATAATGGTACGTATCACAATTATGTGTCGCCGTTTTTCTCCCCGGGAGTGGCCGGGTGGTTTGGGATCCACGTTTTGACAGCGCTCTACGTTGTATGGGTGCCTTTTATCTTTCGATTTTCCTGCTACTATTACCGCAAGGAATATTTTCGCGGATTTTTCTTTCATCCCGCTGGGTGCGCGGTATCGGAGCCAGCTTCTCACAAAAACAAGCGATACACCGGAGAGCGCCGCTTTCCGTTTAATCTGAACAATCTTCATCGGTACGCCTGGTATCTTGCCGTGATCGTGTTGATTTTCCTCTGGAAGGACACGGTACAAGCCTTTATTTTCAAAAATGGTTTTGGTGTAGGCCTCGGGTCGATTATTCTGTTGATAAATGCGGTATTGCTGACCGGCTATACGTTTTCTTGCCACGCTTTTAGGAATATGATCGGCGGTCGCAAAGACTGTTTTTCGTGTGCCAACGGCAAACCGTCAACAGGATATAAATGGTGGCGCCGAGTGTCGGTTTGGAATCAATTTCACGGGGCGTGGGCGTGGGCTTCGCTTTTTTCGGTGTGGGCCGCCGACTTGTATATTCGCCTGCTGATTAGTGGCGTATTCAGCGATCCGAGGTTGTTCTAATATGGCGGCGCAAGAGTTGGCGACATTGGAGTCGCATCAATATGACGTGCTGGTGATCGGTTCGGGTGGCGCGGGTCTTCGTGCGGCGGTGCAGGCTGCGGCAGTGCCCGGCGTCTCAGTGGGAATTATCGGGAAGTCGCTTTTAGGAAAGGCGCATACGGTGATGGCCGAAGGTGGAGTGGCCGCTTCACTAGGCAATCTGGACCAATGGGACGGGTGGGAAACCCACTTCTATGACACTATGCGCAGCGGACACTTCATTAACAATTATCGAATTGTGGAAGTGTTCGCCAAAGAAGCAGCGGAGCGAGTATTGGAATTGGAAGAATGGGGCGCGGTCTTCGATCGAACGCCGGACGGCAAGATTATGCAACGGCCGTTTGGTGCGCATACGTTTAGGCGTTTGGCCCATATTGGCGACCGCACTGGGATGGAGCTTTTGCGGACATTGCAGTACAAAGCGATCAGCCAAAACATTGATGTATTTCAAGAAGTGACGGTAACCAAACTGTTTCGTGATGAAAATGGCGCTGTTTCGGGAGCTTTGGCATATTACCGGGCGACTGGCAAGTTCGTACTGTTCCGGGCTAAGGCCGTTGTACTCGCTACTGGTGGCTGGGGCAAGCTTTACAAGGTCACATCCAATTCGTGGGAGAGTACCGGAGATGGCGCTGCCTTGGCATTTCGCATCGGAGCCGAACTTATGGACATGGAAATGGTGCAGTTTCACCCAACCGGGATGGTGTGGCCGCCGGGAGTGCGCGGCCTTTTGGTCACTGAAGGTGTGCGTGGTGAAGGCGGGTTGCTCTACAACTCCGAGGGTGAGCGATTTATGCTGACTTATGACCCTGAGCGCAAAGAACTCTCGTCGCGGGACGTGGTCGCGAGATCTATCTACAAAGAAGTGCAGGCCGGTCGTGGTACGCCGCACGGAGGAGCCTGGCTCGATATTACCCATCGAGGCCCCGAGTTCATTAAACGCAAATTGCCGGGGATGTATGAGCAATATTTGACCTTGGCCGATGTGGACATTACCAAAGAGAAATTTGAAGTGGCACCGACCTGCCATTACACTATGGGTGGAGTTCGAGTAGAGCCCGAAACGTGTGCCACCAATATTCCGGGGCTGTTTGCGGCAGGTGAGGTGGCGTGTGGTCTACATGGCGCAAATCGCCTCGGTGGGAACTCTTTGGCCGACCTGCTGGTCTTTGGCCGTCGCGCCGGCGATGGAGCCCTGGCCTATATTCAAGGCCGTGATGATGTGGCTGACGTTCCGGGATCAGAGATTGAGGCCGAAATGCAGAGGGTCTTGCGACCATTTTCCATCTCACAGGGAGAAAACCCGTACCAGATTCACGAAGATTTGCAGGAAATCATGTCTAATCACGCCGGCATTGTGCGCGACCAGGGGATGCTGGAAGAGGGACTGGCCAAGTTGCTGGAGCTTAAAGAACGGGCGCAGAACATGGCCATTACAGGATCTCAAGTCTACAATCCGGGTTGGCATGCGGTATTTGATGTGCAATCGATGTTGACGATTGCGGAACTGATATTCCGTGGGGCGTTGGCCCGTAAGGAGAGTCGTGGAGCGCACTGGCGCACCGATTATCCCGACGAGCTTCCAGAAATGGGGCAATGGAATTTTGTTCAGGATCTGGACGGGGATGCCGTGCGAGTTCGAGAAGTGGCGGTACCGGTGATGCCCCAAGAGTTGGCTCAACTTTTTGAGCGCGGCATGGCGCCGGGAGTATACGCATCGCAGCAGCAAGCAAAGGAGAAATAGCGATGAGCGAGGAAATCGTCTTAAGTATCTATCGGGGCGATGCGGACGGAGGCCAAGAGGTCGAATATTCGGTGCCGCTGACCCCGGGCATGGTGGTATTGGATGCTGTTCACCAAGTGCAGGCCCATCAAGCCCAGGACTTGGCCGTTCGGTGGAATTGCAAAGCCGCACATTGCGGATCGTGCAGCGCCGAAATTAATGGGCGACCTAAATTACTTTGCAAAACTCGATTGGACGATTATGTTGGGCAAACGGTGCACATTTTACCCATGCAAACGTTTCCCATTATTAAAGATTTAGTGTCTGATGTATCCTGGAACTATGAAGTGGCAAAAAAGATTCCGGCCTTCAAGCCAGCTACCGCGGTGCCGTTTCGGATGCAGCAGTTTGATGTGGATCGCGTTCAAGAGTTCCATCATTGCATTGAATGCTTTTTGTGCCAAGACGTTTGCCACGTATTGCGCGATCATGATGCCAAAGACGAGTATTTCGGTCCTCGATTTATGGTGAAAATTGCGGAATACGAGATGCATCCCCGTGAAGGGGGAGATCGGATACCGCTCTTGGCTCACGAAGCCGGACTTAACATGTGCAACGTGACCAAATGTTGTACAGAAGTTTGTCCGCAGCATATTCGCATTACCGATAACGCTATCATTCCATTGAAGGAACGGGTAGCCGACCAATATTGGGATCCCCTGCGCGCTTTGTTTCGACGCAAGAAGGAATCCCCCACCAATCAATCTGTCTAACGTCTTCGGACGTAAGTTCCTAAACGAAGGTGATGCCCTGCTGGATTTATCCAAAGCGGGGCATCAGTTATTAGCGGCCCGCGCCTAAGTCTCAGTTGGTCGAACTTCACGGGTCATCTTGCGGTTGCGACAGCCCAGGAATTTGCCATAAACGCAATTTTTCGCTATTTTTTGCAAAAATCTTTGCATTAACGTTGGTTTGCGAACTCAAGAGTTTGCAAATCTTATCGAGGACGGCATTTGACCAATGGCGGCGCCGATGATACGCTAATAGTAGAGAGATCTAAAGGACGGTGCCAAGATGATCAAAGTATCAAGCAAGGGCCGTTACGGCGTTAAAGCTGTCTATGAATTGGCGTTACGGTATGGGCAAGGTCCTGTTGCCGTAACGACGATCGCCAGGGCCCAAAACATGTCTGAACAATATTTAGAACAACTGATGCCTTCATTGAAACGGGCTGCCATTGTGGTTGGCATGCGGGGAGCGCAAGGAGGATACATGTTGGCTAAACACCCCTCGCTGATTTCAGTGAATGATGTGGTAACAGCGGTGGAGGGGCCGATTATTTTGACAGACTGCAGCAGTGAAGAATCGATCGGATGCTTGGATATGGATAGTTGCGTAGGTCCAGACGTTTGGAGTCGGGTGCAAGAAGCGGTGACGGATACAATGGTTGCCATGTCTTTTGAGATGTTGATAGCTATGCAGCGGGGTATGGGAAAACGCCGATTGGGACACTTGTTGGAAAGTAGGGGATGACGTGGGCAAGACCGTGGTTGTCGGATTAAGCGGCGGCGTCGATTCCTCGGCAGCCGCCGTTTTGCTTCAGCAGCAGGGATTTGAGGTGCTCGGAGTCACCATGCGGCATTTACCGGCTGAGACCACTAACAGTTGCTGTTCTTTGGAAGCGATTGTGGACGCGCGCAGAGTCGCGAAGAAACTAGGTATTGCCCACCAGGTGGTAGATGTCGAAGCACCGTTTTACGAACAGGTGATTCGGCCTTTTGAAGAGGGATATTTGGCAGGAACCACGCCCAATCCTTGCGCGATGTGCAACCGCCACATAAAATTTGGTGCTATGTGGGACTGGGCAAAGAGTCAAGGGGCCGACTTTTTGGCTACAGGACACTATGTTCGGGTGCAAAAGACCGACGGCGGCTATCAACTGCTTCGTAGCCGAGACCGGGCCAAAGACCAAAGTTATTTGATGTATACCTTGGGGCAAGAGGATCTGGAGCATTTATTGTTCCCGCTTGGGGAATACTTAAAGGAGGACAGCCGTCGGATTGCCCAAGAAGCGGGTCTCTTAACCGCCAATAAACCTGACAGCCAAGAGTTGTGTTTTGTCCCTAAGAATGATTATCAAGGGTATTTGGTGTCGCATCGGCCAGAAGCCAGCCATCCTGGCGAAATTGTGGATAGCTCAGGAACTGTCGTCGGTTCGCATAATGGCATTGCCTTTTACACCATTGGCCAACGTCGGGGGTTAGGACTGTCAGCTAGCGAACCGCGCTATGTAGTGGGGCTTGACCGTACGCAAAACAGGGTGGTAATTGGGTCGCGCGACGAGGTGCAGGCCTCGGAAGTCCACGTGTATGACACCCATTACGTGGCTGGGGAGCCACAGGGTGCAAGTATACTCCGGGGACAAGCAAAGATTCGCTACAACATGGAGCCGGCGCCCGCTTCTTGGAATGTGCAGTCTTCTAGCGCGGCTTTTATTTCGTTTGATTTGCCGCAATGGGCGGTTTCGCCGGGACAAGTGGCAGTACTATATCAGGATGAGGTATTAGTTGGCGGGGGGAAAATTCTCACCTCCTCCCGCTAATGGGGGAGGTTTCCAAGATGGTGACCCGTTGGCATTTGCTACGGTTGCCGGTGCGGGTTGAGGGACACCAGCGGCACTTGACGTTGGTCAAAAATGTCGTCGTGGATTGGTCAGACCTGGTCCTGCAAGGTTTTGTGTTGGAATCCGGACCCTTTCGCACGTTGTTTTTGCCGGCCGACGCTGGGGTGCGCATTACGACCACCGGAATTGAGATGGCGAGTAGAAGTTTAGTGCAGCGAAGAAACCGGCGGTGGCGTAAACAATGGGTGCAGTCCGATTGGATTTATGGACGCCTGTTGGTACATGATCCGCAGGACCGCGTGGTGGGTATGGTCAAAGACCTGATCATCGATGAAGATACCTTGCAGGTTCAGTCTGTGGTGGTGTCCCGGGGATTATTGGCGGACTTGCTGTATGGAGCGTTGGTGGTGTCTGCCCCAACCATATGGCAAGACGTTTCCGGGAAGATTAAAATTGACAGCCTTGGGTACGCTAAAAACGGGGACATTATTGATGTAAAGTGAGGCGCAGGAGAGTGACAGTGGATCCAATGTGCCCCGGATGCCTAGGCCGCAATGTGGGGAAAGTGGGGACAGGACAATATTACTGTTGGGAATGTTTTATCGAGTTTCAAGTGGGTCATCGGGGCATCCGGATGTATCGGGTTGAGCCCGATGGAGAATTGTCGCGGATTGAACCTGAATCAGGATTGGAGGGGGTGACGTCGTGAAACGCTATATGAACGGCATGATGACGGGTGCATTAGTGGGAGCGGTTATGGCCGGTGTGTGGCTTCTCAATCGGCCGCGTCCTAGTTGGGCGCAAGTGGCGGTCCGAGGAGCGCGCCGGATAGGCCCCCGGGTGTGGCGGGTAGCGCGGGTTGGCAGTAAAGGGTTGGTGCATATGGCTCGCCGTCGCCTCAGTTAGACGGGATGAGATGGGGAGGGCTTTGTGAAATTGGAAGCGCGACTTAGCCCCTTGCGATGGTATCGCTGGGGGCTTTTGGTCGTTTTAAGCGGGGGCAGCATACTTCTCTTATGGTACACCCGAGCCATATTGCTGCCTTTTGTGCTGGCGTTGGTGCTAGCATATCTGTTGGCGCCGCTGGTGGAATCCTTTGTGCGGCATGGCTTGAATCGCATTGTGTCAATCATGGTGGTTTATATTCTGGTCGGATTCGTGATTGCGGCTGCGATCATTTATATGGTGCCTCTATTGATCCAAGAAAGCATCCATCTGATTCGCATGGTACCGGGTTTTGCCAACGAATTGCAGTCCACCTGGAGTATCTGGTTGGGCCGTTTGCATCAAGCACCCATTCCTTCCTCTGTGCGCAGTGCGATTAGTGCTACTGGGATGCATTTGGAAAACCAACTATTTGGCCTTTTAAGGGCATTAGTGGGGGCAATTTTCGGATTGGTTCCCGGAGTGGTGAGTGTCATCGTGGCCCCTGTACTGGGGTTCTATGTCCTTAAGGACCTGGATCGGATTCGCATGCGTTTTTGGGACGTTGTGCCGTTAAAGTGGCGCTCTTCGATGTTTAAATTGGGATTTGACATGGACCGCGCACTAAATGGGTTCATCCGCGGACAATTGATTGTGGCGCTGGCAGTAGGAGCGCTTTCAACCATTTTAGTGGTTATCCTCGGCATACCGTTTCCCTTGCTGATCGGGGCGGTGGCCACCGTGACCGACATTATACCCTATGTTGGGCCCATTGCTGGCGCGTTACCTGCGGTCGTACTGGCGTTGAACATTTCTCCACTGATTGCCCTGGACACTGTTGTGGGATTTGTTGCCATTCATCAATTGGAAGGCACGGTGATTGGACCTAAGGTGATGGGAGAATCTGTCGGACTGCATCCCTTAGTGGTGGTGTTCGCTATTTTGGCGGGAGGAGAGTTGGGCGGGGTTGTGGGATTGTTATTGGCAGTGCCCACAGCTGCCGTCTTAAAAGTGTTTTTGAGCCACTTATATCGGCGATTTACAATCTAGCCTTGACCGTTACAGACTGGGATCGGTACAATGAAACACATTGGATCTAGCTATTTCCAACGAGGGCAAGGTGGGGAACCTAATGCGATCCGCAGACATTCGACAACGATTTATTGAATATTTTCAAGAACGAGGCCATCAGCGAGTACCTAGTTCGCCTTTGGTACCAGCGCAAGATCCCACTCTGTTATTCACCAATGCAGGAATGGTGCAATTTAAGGATGTCTTTATCGGCGTCGAGGAAAGGCCCTACCATCGTGCGGTTTCGGTTCAAAAGTGCATGCGGGCGGGTGGAAAGCACAATGATTTAGACCAGGTTGGGAAGACGGCTCGTCATCAGACGTTTTTTGAGATGTTGGGGAATTTTTCATTCGGTGATTATTTTAAGGCAGAAGCGATTCGCCTTGCTTGGGGCTTTCTTACCGAAGAAATGAAGATTTCTCCCGACGTACTCTGGGTTACCGTATTTGAAACGGACGACGAGGCATTTCAATTATGGCAGGAGATAGCGCATGTCAGCCCAGACCGTATCGTGCGAATGGGAGAAAAGGACAATTTTTGGGCTATGGGCGACACGGGTCCTTGCGGGCCATCTAGCGAGATTTTTGTCGACCGAGGTCAGGCCTTAGCTTGTGGACCCGATTGCGGATTAGGACGTTGTGAATGCGATCGGATCCAAGAGATTTGGAATCTAGTCTTTATGCAATACAACCGATCGTTGGACGGCACCTTGACCCCATTGCCCAAACCCAGCATCGATACGGGTATGGGTTTGGAACGTATTGCCGCCTATTTGCAGGGGGTAGACTCCAATTTTGAGACCGACCTCTTAAAACCTTTGATTGACGAAGTGGCCAGTCTATCGAAACACCCTTATGACGCGGGAGCAAAAGGCATGCCGCATAGGGTCATTGCAGACCATATCAGGTCCATT
This sequence comes from Bacillota bacterium, assembly GCA_021784595.1. GTDB lineage: Bacteria > Bacillota > Sulfobacillia > Sulfobacillales > Sulfobacillaceae > Sulfobacillus_C. Next base: position 52,611 of record JAJYHT010000080.1, read on the forward strand.
GTGTTTTTGTTGGCTGAAGGGGTATCTTTTAGCAACTCTGATCGCGGGTATGTGATGCGGCGAATATTGCGGCGCGCGGTGCGCTATGGGATGTTGTTAGGATTTGACGGGACGTTCTTATGGCGTTTAGTACCTACTGTGGGGCAAATCATGGGGGGCGCCTATCCCGAAGTGGTAGAGGGACAGTCGTTGATTCAAGACTATATTCGTGAAGAAGAAGAGCGCTTTGCGATGACATTGAACACGGGCATGAAAGTGTTGAATGATAAAATGGCTGTCTTAAGTCCCGGGGCCACGCTGTCTGGACAAGACGCATTTTTGTTGGCGGATACATATGGATTTCCTTTGGACTTAACCCTGGATGCCGCCGAGGAGCGGGGCATCCTGGTGGACCAAGTGGGATTTGAGCACGCTATGGAAGAACAGCGCGAGCGAGCGCGCCGGGGTCGGCTTAAACCGGGACAGTCCTTGCCTTCCATGGGAACGGCGCATTTTGAGGGCTATAGCCATCTTAACTGGGAGCAGGAACCGATTAGGGCAATCTATATCGGGGAAGATCGGGTTGGCCGTTTGGTGACGGGCGAGACCGGATGGGTTTGGCTGGCTCGAACCCCGTTCTATCCCGAAGGCGGGGGCCAAGTGGCTGACACAGGGTGGCTTACGGCATCAACAGGCAGCGCGCGGGTGCTCGAAGTGACCAAAAGCGGGCATGACATATGGCACTTGGTCGAAGTTGTTGAAGGATATATTGAAAGTGGACAACCGGTTGATCTAGCCGTTGATAAGGATGCGCGCTGGGGTGCTATGCGCAATCATACCGGGACCCATCTCTTGCATGCTGCGCTGCGCCGAGTCTTGGGAGAAGGTGTGCATCAGACGGGGTCCTATGTATCCCCTGACCGGTTGCGATTCGACTTTTCCTATCCCCGACCTTTGACCCCACAACAGATTGCTCACATTGAGGATCTGGTCAACCAGTGGATTTTAGAGGACCGTCCAGTAGATATTGCGCAGATGAGCCGTGATGACGCACTGGACGAGGGAGCATTGGCGTTTTTCGGGGACAAATATGGTGACGTGGTGCGGGTAGTCAGTGTGCCGGGGGCATCCAAAGAACTGTGCGGCGGGACCCATTGTGCGCGGACCGGTGAAATTGGCCTCTTTGCAGTAATGGAAGACATTAGTGTAGGGGCTGGATCTCGTCGGTTAGAGGCGGTGACCGGGCTCAATGCGCTCAAGAGCTTTCGAATGCAAAAGGAGCTGTTAGAGAATATTCAGGGTGTAATACGGGCACCATTGGAATCTTTGACTGACCGGATTATGGAACTGTCCGAGGCTCTACGTCAGAAAGAGAGTGCACTTGAACAGTTGCAAAGACAGCAGCGCGAATCGCTGGGCAGAGACTTGGCGGTCAGTCCTTGGGTTTTGGAAGGACTGAGATTGTTGGTTGCCGAGGTTGAGGTTTTGTCCGTTGAGGCCTTGCGTCAGGTGCTGGATGGCGCCAAACCGAGTTTGGATGGGGCTATTCTTGCAGCTAGACATGGTGACCGCGCCTCGTTCGTTGTATATTTAGGGAGAACCCTTACCGATCGGGGCTTGAATGCTCAAACCTTGGTCAGAATACTTGCCCCCATCATACAAGGCGGGGGCGGTGGGAAACAAGACATGGCGCAAGCGGGCGGAAAGGATCCCAACGGCGTACCCTTGCTACTGGAGGAAGCGCGCCGCATCTTAACCGAACGCCTGGTAGTCGCAGGACAGGGATAATCACAGACCACAAGGGCAAGGAGAGGAAGTGAAGCCATGGGGCCATCGGATGAAACCCGCAGACTCTGGGGACATCAAGAGGCAGAAAATCAAGCCGATGCCATTCTGCGCGAAGTCTACAGCGCATTGAAAGATAAGGGATACAACCCGATAAGTCAATTGGTTGGCTATCTGTTGTCCGGGGATCCCGCCTACATTACCAGTCACCAAGGGGCGCGCAATTTGGTTCGCCGGGTCGAACGGGATGAGCTTTTAGAGGAGCTGTTGCGACAGTACGTCAATCAATTGGAGCGCCAATCCACTGATGTCTGAACGCATAATGGGTTTAGACGTAGGGGATAAATGGATAGGGGTGGCGCTTAGCGATGAGCTAGGCATTCTGGCTTCTGCCAAACCTACGTTGCGCCGGACCAAGATGAGCGAAGATGTTCGAACATTGGCTCTGTTGGCCGAGGAGTGGAATGTAAGTGAAATTGTGGTAGGATTGCCATTGAACATGAATGCGAGTGTGGGGCCTCAGGCAGAGCGCACCATGGCTTTGGTGAATCGCTTGCGCGAGGCGGTGGCCTGCCGCGTTGCCACATGGGACGAGAGGTTATCCACCCGGCAGGCGGAGCGGTTACTGATAGAGCAAGATGTTCGCCGCGAAAAGCGGAAAAAATTAGTTGATGGGGTAGCGGCGGCGCTGATATTGGAGTCGTATCTTAACTCCCGGGCGCACTCGCGAAGAGAGGAGACGCACATGGCCGATAACGATAAGGACCTCATGGGAACAATGGGTGAGGAAGACGACGAGATAATCACGCTGACCGACGAAGATGGCAATGAGCATGAATTCGTGGTAGTGGATGTCATTGAAGTGGAAAGTCAGGAGTATGCCATTTTGTTGCCAATCGACGCCGAGGATGATGAAGAGGCTGAGGCGGTCATTCTACGATTGGAAAAGGATGCTGACGGAGACGACATCTTGGTTGACATCGAAGCGGAAGAAGAGTGGGAGAAAGTTGCCCAAGCATACGAAGACCTACTGGAAGACGAGTCCGAAGAGTAAATGACGAAAAAGTCCTTCATGCCTTCTTATGGGGTTATTAGGGGGAGGACTCTTTTATCAAGAGGGGATTCCTGGGGTGGTAGTGTCTGAACTGAAACCTGGGGGGAGATTGCGCCGCCCGTGGGGACGTTGGGTGGGGACGGGGGCAATGGCCGCCGTCCTCTTGGTAATAGGATACGCATGGTACCAGCTTGCCCCGGCTGCTCCGCACAGCCAACGATATGACTATGTCCGCGTGTCGCCAGGACAGTCAGCATCCGAAATTGCGGCCACTCTGGTTCATCGCGGCATTATCCGTTCTGCGTTGGCCTTTAATATTCTGAGTCGCCTGGACCATTTGTCACGCAGTCTAAAGAGTGGAGTCTACCGCTTGTCTCCTCACGACAGTCTAGGCACCATATTACGGGTCATGCGGTCTGGACAGGTCGTCGTCATTAAAGTGGCTATTCCGGAAGGGTTTACCGCGCAGCAGGTTGTGGCCCGATTGGTGAGAGCTCACATTGGGACGTTTGAACAATATCAAAAACTGGAGCGCACTCCCCCGGCTGGCATGCCAAAACCCCTGCCGGGCGTACGGGATGCTTTAGAAGGGTTTTTGTTTCCCGCCACCTATTCATTTCCTTGGGGCACCACGGCTCCGCAAGCGATCTCGATTATGTGGAGAAATTTTCAAACTCAGGCGATTCAACCTTTGTATCGTCGAGCGCACACCCAACTTACCTTAACAGCCTGGGTGACCATGGCTTCGATTATCCAGCAGGAAAATCGAAGTCCTAAAGACGCCCCAGATATTGCCGCAGTGTTTTTCAATCGAATGGCCTTAGGCATGCCCTTTCAATCCGACGCGACGGTGCGCTATGCGCTAGGACATGTCGTGATGGGAGGGCTGAGTTACCAAGACCTTCAGGTGATTTCTCCTTACAATACCTATTTGCACGCCGGCCTGCCTCCGGGTCCGATTGCCAATCCAGGCTTAGTGGCGCTGTCTGCTGCACTGCATCCGGCCAAGGTGCCCTACTTATATTTTTTAACTATGCGTAATGGCCGCGTCTTATTTGCCACGACTTACCCACAACATTTAGCCAATATTGCCTATGCTAATGCTCATCCTTAACGAATGCGTCTAAAATTCAATATTTTGGGAAAAACTTCCTCTAGAAGAATTGTTTAGAGGGGGAAATTGCATTGCAATGGGATCGACGTGTGGCACTGGGTTCGTCAGCAACCGTGGCGATATTGGCCGCATTAAGCGTCTGGTATGTTTTTGGTCGCACGCCACCGCAGATAACCTATTTGCGCAAGCCTACCTATGCCTCATCACCGCTGTTCGCCGACGCGGCCATGGGCGATTTAGGAATTCCGTTGACTACCAAAGTTTTAGAGCCGGCCTTGGTCGTGGTCCCGTCTGAGTTGCCCGCCTGGGCGCGCGCACAGATTGAGCACCAACTAGGTGCGTCATTGATGCGCCAGACCCAATTCATATGGGACGGGCACTCGGCGCTTTTTCAAAAGGCTCGGGGGTGGGCCATCACTGGGCTATATCCCGCCACGGTGAAGACTTGGACGCCCGTGCTGGGCATGTCGCGCACGGTGTTGCAAGCGGCGGCCGGCGCTACACAATATACGCGGGGCCCTTTGACACTCAAAGGGTCAGATTGGAGCATTCCGGTAGCGCGCGAAGAGAAATTGGCCTGGAATCTTGCATTAACCCGGTCGTTGCAACCGCTTTTGGGCACTGGAGGGGTGGTTGCGGCAATTGATGGCCAAGGCCAGCTTATGACCTTATTAGGCAATCCCTCAGACCGAGGTCTCGCTTGGCAGCCTCATCCCGTGGGGCTGGGATTGGTGCCGTGTTTAATGGCTGAAGCATTGGCGGAACCTCGCCTGCTGAACGAGGTCAAGAATGGACAAAACATGCTCAAGCAACTGTCAGATGCGTGGGGATCCTCAAAAATCCAGCGTGCGCTGCAGCGATTAGGGTTAGGCGCCCCTCAATCGATTAAAGGACAACCGGTGACAAATCCACCTCTGCCTCATCCGTCGCCCGAGGTGATGAGTCAAGGCCATGCCTTATGGGCCACGCCGCTGGAGATGGCTCGAGCCTATTTACCGTTCATTCGGCACGGAGCCATCGCGCCGCTCACGCCCTACCTGGCGACACAAGCTATTGAGCCAGGGCAGCCCTTGGTAGCCCCACCTAGTACTCTCTTAGAGGTAACACAGGGTTTACCGATTTTGGTCATTGGCGGTATACGATTTTCAGTGTGGCGGCCTGATGGCAACTTTGCCGTTGCCTATACCGCTACGGATGGGGGCTTGATTGTGGTGGTCGAAGGACCAGCTACCAATAATACGATCGCGCTGATACATGCGGCGGGTGTCTGGCTTAACCAACTTCATGGGCAAAAGAAGGGAATTTCCGGATAGAGTGCGAACATTCCAGATGAGGTGTTCGCGATGTGGCAAGAGCGTCGGGTTTTGACCCTAGGGCTTGGCGGTTGGACGTGGCTGGGATTTTGGATTTGGTTGTGGCCCGGCGTAATGGTTATGCTGTGGCACGGACTGATGGGGTTTAGGCTGTTAGTGGCGCTTTTGGCGGGCCGCGCCCTAGGGATGGCGGTCTACAATAGGTTAGCCTTCTGGCACGGTGGGGTGCGCATGGTGTACGACGCGGGTTCATTGATTCGCGTGCCGCTGCAAACTTCGTGGCGGGCCCTTACGGTTTATTCTGCCATCATGGGAGTGGTGCTGGGAGTCGGGCTAATGTGGGGCGGGCCGTTGAGCCCAGGGTGGGCGATTTCTTTATGTGTGGTGCTGTCCGTGATGGCGACCCATCTTACGATAATCTTGTATAATCACGTAGTGGTGCCATTTTATGGCGGATGGCAATGGCAGGAGGAACGGGGCGTCCATCGCATCCGTATTGTTGGTTTGGTGCCCAATCAAACCCGATTGATGTTTTCCACCTTAGTCTATGCTTGGGTAGTGGTGGCGCTGGTTGTGATGGTATTGGCGTTGAGCATCCTACTAGCATTTATGGCCAGAGTCTTGCCCAAGGGATTTTTCAGCATAGGCATTGTTGTCTTTGCTGCATTTGTGATGGCTATTTTCGGGTTTTTGCTAGCGGTTTTGGCTGGCTGGTGGTTTTATTGGGGCGCCTATTGGTATAACCGGTGGGCTCAGCGTGGAGGTGGGATATCGTTTGATGTGCGTATTTTGGAGGTCTCTCTGTGAAACGCATCAAGTATCAAGCAGCTATTGCCAGGTCTCCGCTGATGGTATTTCGCGAAGAAATTATTTTATGGTACCGCAAGCAGGGGCGAGACTTGCCGTGGCGGGCAACACAAGACCCTTATCATATCGTCGTTTCGGAAATATTGCTCCATCAAACCACAGTCCGCTCCGTGATTCCTGTCTACGCCGCATTTCTGGAACGATTTCCCACGGTTCAGGATTGTGCGGAGGGACCTTTAGAGGACATTAAAGCTATTACCGACCCTTTGGGATATAAGATTCGCGGAGAATGGCTCTATCGCATTGCCCGCTATGTGATGGAGCACTGCCAAGGGCGCTTTCCTGACACCTTGGATGCACTCATGGCATTGCCTGGTGTGGGACGATATACCGCGGGGGCTGTATTGTCTTTTGCTTTTGGACAGGATGCGCCTATTTTGGATACCAATGTGAACCGGCTCTTAGGTCGCTATTTTGGCTTGAACTACAAGGACAAGAGCGCTGAAGTGCAGCATCGTTTGTGGTCGTTGGCGGAGGCGGTTATACCTCCCGGCGCGGGCAGTGAGTTTAATCAAGCTCTGATGGATATGGGAGCCATGGTTTGCACGGCTAGAAAACCATCCTGTTTGCTGTGCCCAATTTCTCACAATTGCGCCACGGGATTAGAGGCAGAAAAGAACGAGTGGGGAACATCAGCGGCTGAGGAACGGGTAACGTACAGAAATCGGGAGTGAATACAAAGGGGGCAGGATTTGATGAAAAAACTTCGAGCCGCAGTAATTGGCATGGGATTCGGAGCCAGAGTGCATGTGCCGGCTTACCAGCTGCATCCGCAATATGAGTTGGTTGGCCTGGCCGCAATGCGGCCGGGACGGGCAAAAGAGATAGGCGCATCGCTGGGGGTGCCGGGGTTTTCCGATTGGAAAAAGCTCTTGCATGAGGTGCCCCTGGATGTGGTCAGTATCGCCACGGATCCATCGTGGCATCGCGAAATGGCCGTGTATGCTATGGAGCGCGGCATTCATGTTTTATGTGAGAAACCCATGGCTTTGTCGCTGGCCGAAGCGGCCTCAATGGTCAGAGCTGGCGCATATCACGAACGCGCGGCGTTTATTAATCATGAATTTCGTTACTTTAAAGCACGCCAGCTAGTGAAGGAATGGATTGACACGGGAAGGCTCGGAGTGCCTATTTCTGTCGTAATGGAAGGCGGCGGCGGGGGCTATGACGCCGTATACCAACGCTCGGTCAATTGGTTGGCGCAAGAAACGCACGGTGGCGGATTTTTGGGCGCGATTGGCTCGCATTGGATTGATACCCTGCGCTGGTGGTTGGGTGATGTGCAATATGTGGCGGGTGAATTGCTACGGGATGTGCCGCTCCGGGCGGAGGGAACTGCGCGCGCCGACGACGGTTTTGCCGGATTTCTTCGGCTGGCGTCGGGGGCGTCGGCGTCCTTGGCGTGGCGTGCGGCATCGCCGCCGGCCCGTGGCACCAGGTTCGAAGTGATGGGCACTGATGCGACTTTGCGGGTAGACAACGATGAAACCGTATGGGTCAGCCGCGAAAGCGTCTGGGAACCGGTCGCGTTGCCTAATGTCCAGTGGCCAGCTGCTGTGCCTGCAGATGCACCGCGCCTGTTGGGCAATCTCGTGGCCTTGCTGGATGACATGGCGCGAGTCATTGAAGGAGAAGCCCCTAGTCCCTTGCTGGTTCCTTTTTCCGAGGGCTATGAGGTGATGCGGGTGATGGACGCCTGGATCAAATCATATCAAAGCGGCATTCGGCATTTTCTGCTCTAGTTATAGGTTCTTGGCCCGAGGCCATGCACCTCGGGCTTTTGTTTTGCATACAATGTGGTGGCGACACTACTGATTAAAGGGACAAGGGTTTACATGGCGGGGGCCGTCAGAGCATGGAGAAGATCTTGAGGATACGGCAGGAGGAAGGCAGGGCACCCGTGCCTAGAACGCTTAGGACGGGTTCAGCACAGTCAAAACAGACATTGGGGCAGGGAGACGACATATATGTTGACAAGTTTGGGAATATGGCTGTTAGCGGCAGCAGGGGCGTTGCAGGGAGTCTTATGGCTAACGGGGTACATCGGCGGCAACGCATTTCCCCAACCGCTCAGCGATGTGGAAGAAGAACGGGCCTTGGCCGCTATGCAAGTGGGGGACCTTGATGCGCGCCGCCGGTTGATAGAACATAACCTGCGCCTGGTGGCCCATGTCGTAAAAAAGTATGGCAATAAGGGAGTGGAGCCTGATGACCTGATTAGCATAGGCACGGTGGGGCTAATCAAGGGGGTAGACACGTATAACGTGGGGAAGGGCACGCGGTTGGCCACTTATTGCGCACGATGCATCGAGAACGAGTGGTTGCTGACCTACTAGGGCGGAAAAAGCTGTAATAAAGCATTGGCGCGGGGTCTCGTTGCCAGTGGTGAGTTTGTGCAAGACGGGGGGACATTGGTGTATAGTAATAGGCAGAGTCGTGGCAATTACGAGGTGAACAATGATGACCCAAGCGTCGGATATCGCATGTCCCATTCAACGTGCGGCGATGTTGTTTGCGGACGTCTATATCATAATTATCTTGAGAGACTTAATGTCTGGCCCCAAGAGATTTACGGCGTTGCAACAATCGGGAATTAATCCACGCATATTGAGCCAACGTTTGAGAAAATTAACCCGGGAAGGTGTTATTGCTCGGACACGATTTGCTGAAAGACCCCCGCGTGTGGAATATGCGTTGACAGAAAAGGGCAGCGCTCTGTTGCCGGTGCTTGACGCGCTTAAGAACTTCGGAGAAAAGTTTTTAGCGATACCCGAGATTACAGAGGATTCGCAGACAATTCTTCAGTGAGAGATTGCCTACTGCAACTTGCAGTTGTATAGTAATAAGCGATGAAATTGATATAGCAGTGAACAAAAAGGAGCACATTAAAATGGCGAAAATTGCATTTTGGATAACTGCTGGCCCAACTCTTCAAGACAAGGCGCTGGCAAATACCGTTTTGGCGGGTCGATTAAAAATCCATCGCAACCAGGATGTCCAAGTATACTTCTTTGGACCCGGTGTGCAACTGGCAGGACAAACGGAGGGCCCGATGGCCGAAGCCTTGAAAACTTTGTCCGACAGCAGTGTGCCGATGGGAGCCTGTCCATTCAACGCCGAACAGTATGGGGTAACTGCCACGGTTACCGATAAGGGAATAGTGATGGAACCGGCCGGTGAAGCACTTGTGCGGCTGATTGACGAAGGGTATCAGATTGTGGGTGTGTAGGATAATGATAGGGAAGAGCCCTAGGTTTGGGGGGCTTTTTTTTTATGACCCTTAACCGAATCTTTATGCGATCCCCATCAAACCTTAATCGATTTTTAGGATAATGGGACAATATGAGTCAGGATGGAGGGGACACATTGTCGCTTAGCACGGCGGTGTTTCTAGGCATTTTGCAAGGATTTGCGGAATTGTTTCCGTTTTCCAGTCTCGGATTATTGGTGATTTTGCCTCATGTTGTGCACATGACGGTGCCCACTTCCGGCGCCCGATATTTGCCTTTTGTGGTGGCGCTTCATTTAGGCACGGCACTGGCCTTGCTATGGTATTTCCGGGTCGAGTGGATGGCCGTTGTGAAGGGTTGGTTGGCATGGTGGCGTGGCAAGAGAACATCGGAAGGCCGTCTCGGTTGGCTTTTGATTTGGGGCACGATACCGGCCGGAATAGTCGGCCTCTTGCTCAAGCACCCCATTGCCACTCTGTTTGCCAAGCCCTTGTTGGCAGCGGTGTTTCTCATCATCAATGGTGGACTGATGCTATGGGGAGACCGATGGCAAAAATCGGCCTCTCGTCATGTCGCCTCGGTTGGGTCGCTGTCGATTGGTCAAACACTTAAAATTGGTTTGTTTCAAATTCTGGCGTTAATACCTGGGATGTCGCGTTCTGGAGCTACAATCAGTGCCGGCGTAAGTGTCGGCCTCTCGTTTGAAGAAGCGGCTCACTTTAGCTTTTTGCTGGCAACACCAATAATTTTGGCGGCAAGTCTGATCGAAATTCCCAAATTGCACGGAGGGTTGCATGGTTTGGCTCTGCAAGCCTTGGTTGGAGGCGTTTTAGCCGCAATTACGGCTTGGCTCTCGACACGGTTTTTGATGCGATATTTTCAGGTTCACAACTTGTTTCGTTTGGCTCTCATCTCTATCGGATTGGGAATTGTATCATTGATTTTGGTCCATTAGTCTGCCGACCACGATGAGGATCCCCAGCGGCGTGTGGAGCGTCTTCTTTTATCCTTAACCGAACGTTAACGCGATCCACACGCCAGAGTAAACCAAATCTGGTTTACTGAGCATGGGCACAGAATTCCCTGCGAGCGCTGTGCTCCACACAAAGGATTCTAGTCTAAGCGAGGAGGGGTGGATAGTGCGCGTATGCGTTACGAATGATGACGGGATTGGTGCGCCGGGAATTGCAAGTTTGGTGGTGGCTCTCCAATCGCTCGGGCATGACGTGATGGTGGTTGCCCCTGATTCCAACCAAAGCGGGAAATCGCAATCGATTTCACTGAATCAAACATTGTCGGTACGGCCTTATTCAATGACAGTCGTAGCAGAGGCTTTTGCCGTATCAGGCACACCTACCGACTGTGTCCGTTTGATATGTGCTGGAGCATTTGGTGATTGGCCGGCCATAATACTGTCCGGAGTAAACGATGGTGCCAATTTAGGCAGTGATCAATATCTGTCGGGAACAGTCGGTGCCGCGAGAGAAGCAGCTTTGCATAAGATTCCCAGTATTGCCTGGTCCACCGAAAATATGGACTCGAGACAGCTTGCCCATTTGTTGCGACAATATCTACCACCGCTTACGGCATTAGCTTTGGGGCACCCCGGAGCATTTTACAACGTTAACTTCCCGGCGGCGGGGGGCGAGGACTCCGCGTTCACCGTACCTAGTCCGCCTTGGTTCCAAGACAAAGCAGTCGCCGTGGGTTCGGACCAGATTGTGCTGTTGCGGGAAATGAATGAGCAAGTTGAAGAAGGGACCGATGTAGCGTGTGTCATGGCGGGGTTGACATCGATATCGCCAGTCGTGGCAATAGCGCACCGGCGGTCTAGCATCAGCCAACAGGCCAGCATGGTGATTTAAAGATGGCCCTAATTAAGCGTGTCCGAACCGCTGTGGTTCGGTTTTTTTGCGGACTCAATAGAACCTTTAATCTGATAAAGGCTGGCATCCATAAAAACGATATCCTACCCGGCGGACTCGTTGAATATGGCGTGGCCCCAAGTGCTCTCGGACTGTGTGAATCACCCATTGCAAACTGCCTTTGGTGAACGGCTCTATGCCATGTTGGGGAGCTAGGGCATTTAATCGGTCCATCGTCCATAGGTCATTGGAATACGATTGGATGAGCAGCAAAAACTCTTGGGCCCGCTTAGGCAAATCGAGGGGGGTTCCTTGATGCCAGGCCGTGTGGGTCTCCCAGTCAACCACCAAGCAATTCGATTTAACGGGTGAAAAGTGTTCCTGATCTACCCACGGCACAACTTGCCAGGTTTTGGCTTGGATGTGGTCGGTGAGAAGAATTATGTTGATTTCGTTGGAGATAGCCAGTCCTATGACTGGGGAAAACCATTCCATGGGGAGCCATGTAGGATCAATGGCCAGGTAGTCGGTCTGTCTGCTGTGAATAATCTCCAGCAAGTGATTGACACTATTGACGGGAGTGATGCGAACCTGGAAACGCCGGGTATCAATCCATTGCACCAATGATTTGTTGGTTGCGGCGGCTAGCCGGATCATCGCCATCGGCATGGTTCCTTTCTGTTAGATGGTCTCTACAGGCATTGAAGCAAATTCCCCTTAATGTTTTGTTGTCTTTTGATTAACTTTCGGTTAAATCCCCCCAATTGCCGTATTCGACCACCATATAGGATGTTAAGAAAAGATATTGGGATGGGCCTAGTGGGACCCGTTCGTGGCATATCAGTGATGGTAGGAGGGGATGACATGGCCGAGTCTAAACTCCACACACGACGGCTGACCCAATGGAAAATAGGAATTCTGGTATCGGGCGGTAAGGACATTGCTCAAGAGGCGCATGACCATGCGCTCAAGATTATTGTCGACTGGGTCCGAAGTCGACTAGCGGAAGAGTCCGCTGACCGGGACAGGGCCTGGGAGTCATGAACGCAGGCATTTATCTTCGGGTGTCAAGTGAGGATCAGGCTCAGCACGGGTATAGTCTTATGGCTCAACGGGACTCTTGTGTGGCCAAGGCGCGAGCGTTAGGAGCCGTGGAGGTGAGTGAATTTGCCGATGAAGGCGTTCCTGGCACCCTGCTGGACCGGCCCGGTCTAGGCGCCTTGCGGCAAGCTGTGGCGCGTCGAGCCGTGGATATCGTCGTGATCTATGACCCGGACCGCTTCGCCCGGTCGTTGGCTCACCAGCTGTTGGTAACAGAAGAGATCGAGCGGGCTGGAGTGCGGTTGGAATTTGTCAATTTTGAGTGGCAGAATACCCCCGAAGGCAAATTGTTTTATGCGATGCGAGGCGCCTTTGCAGAATATGAACGGGAAAAAATCCGCATCCGGACGAGTACTGGCCGCATCCAAAAGGCCCGGCAAGGGAAACTGCCGATGGTCGTGGAACCGTATGGCTATCGATATGATGCTCAACAATCTCTGTTAGTGGTCGATCCATATCAATCGGAGATTGTTCGGCGAATTTTTTCTGAAATTGTAGACCATGGTGAGGGACTCAACGGTATTGCAAAACTGTTGACCCGAGACCGCGTGCCGACTCAAAAAGGCCATAGCATATGGCATCGTCAGGTGGTGCGGCAAATCGCCAGGAATCCGGTTTATATGGGAATATTTTACGCAAACCGGTTGAATACGGCAGGGATGGGGATAAACCGCTTTCGCTCGGTAGGAGACAAAGTGCGACCCTCAATTCGTCCTCGTGAAGAATGGATTCCGATTCGGGTACCTCCTATTGTGGATCCCCAGACATGGCATCGGGCTCAGATGTTGATGGATCAACGAGCAGCAGAATGGCAGCGACAGCGGCACGGGACGACATACCTATTGTCTGGATTGCTGCGGTGCGAGATCTGCGGGCAAACCATGACGGGGCGTCAACGCAAGAACTGGGGACGGCTGCTAATCGAATATAGCTGCCGGAAAAACACTGCCGGAGACCGTGCTCCGGGCTGTGCCCGCCGTCCCCGGGTGGATGCCGGCCAGGTGGAGTCCATCGTGTGGAACCGCGTGATGGATTGGATTGACGATCCAAAGCGGTTTGGCGAAATGTTTTGGGCATCTGATGCATTGGAGAGATTGAACAGGGAGACCGAAACGGCACAAATTAACTTGGAGAGGATTTTAGCGGGACAACGCAACTTGTTGAATGTCTTGGCAGGAGGAATTGGAGATTCCGACATCGTGGTCCAAAGACTAAATGCATTGCAAGAACGCGAGCAAGCGGTTATGGGACAACTTCAGCAGTTAAAGCATGCCCACGGAGAAATAGTCGATTTGAGGCTCTCTCAAGATCCTGAATTTAGCAGGCGGTGGTTGCGCAGAGCGCGGCAAGAGCTGCCCCGTTCCTTTCGCTATACGATAGTGCATGCGTTAGTGCAGGAAATATTAATTGGCGATGAAACGATGACGATCCTTCCTCGCACATCAAACTAAAAATGGACCCACAGTGAATTCCCGTGGTTCAACCACGGGGAGGCGATATATGTCAGATCAAAAAACTGACTTACGTATTACTAAACACAGAAAATTCCCAGTAGAATATGTTATCATATACGATGTAATATTGGGATAATAAACATAAGGAAATGTGTCCACAGGCGGTGTCCGGGAACTAGAAACGGAATGCTTCTCCCGAATGCACAGGAATACCTTAGACCTCGGAGGATTTTTTTAAAAGGAGTTTATGCCCGGTGTCAAAAACTGATGGAGTTTATCAGGAATTACGTCGCCGCATTTTAACTGGGGAATTAATCGCCGGCTATCGCCTGGTGATCGATGCCTTGGCCAGAGAATTTGGCGTAAGCCCTATTCCTGTGCGAGAAGCCATCCGACGGCTGGAAGCAGAAGACTTGGTGGATTTCCATCCCAATGTGGGGGCTCAAGTAAGCCGCATTGACGAACAGACCTATGAAGAAGTGTTGTCGGTGAAAGCACGATTGGAGGGATGGGCAACGTCCTTGGCCGCACCGTATTTGACTGATGACGACTATCAAGCATTGCGCTTGACGGCGCAGAAAATGGACCAGGCATTGGATCGCGCGGACTTGGGGATGTACGCGGAATTGAATCGGACGTTTCATAAAATCATTCGCAGCCGCTGCCCCAACCGCTTTCTGGTAGAACAAATTGCCACTTGTGCCGCGAAACTGGACCGGGTGCGAGCCAATATGTTCACCTTGGTGCCGGAACGATCACGCAGCTCGTTGCAAGAACACTACCATATTTTGCAGTCTCTGGTGGAAAAGGCGCCGCGAGAGGTATTGGAGCGCATTGTCGAGGACCACCAGCTCAAAACCTGGGAGGCCTATCGCGAGCACCGTCGGCACCGCCACGCGACTTCGGCGATACAGGAATAGCTGTGGACGGAAAAGTTGCCAAGAAGAGAAAAACATGTTTTTCGAGGGAGTGAAAGCGATGAAAGCTATCCATGAACGCTTACGAGGATCTATTACGCCGGTGGTCACTCCATTTACCGATGACAACCAGGTAGACCATGAGACACTGAAAAGTCTTATAAACTGGCAAATTCGTGAAGGCAGTCATGGGATTTCGGTGACGGGAACCACAGGCGAACCCAGTTCTTTGACGTTGGAAGAAAGAGAGGCGATTTTTAAGACCACCGTGTCTGCCGTGGCGGGCAGGGTTCCCGTGCTCTTAGGAAGTGGCAGCACCAATGTGGATGAAACATTGCGGTTAACCCATAGCGCCGAGATGTTGGGGGCCGATGCGGTCCTCATTATCGTGCCTTACTACAATCGCCCGTCACAAGAAGGGCTATATCAATATTTTACGACGGTCGCCCGGTCCACCGCCTTGCCGGTGGTGATCTACAACATTCCCGGACGTACCGCCACCAATATAGAACCCGCCACAGTCAAGAGGATCTGCCACACTGCCAACAACGTAATCGGAATAAAAGAGTCTAACCGTGATTTCGAGCAGGTGACAAAAGTCCTGCATCTGATGGGTCGCAACTTTTTAGTCTACTCAGGCATTGAAGCCTTGTGCTTTCCCATGTTGGCCTTGGGCGGGGCTGGACACATTAGCGCGACGGCCAATATCTTACCCCGAGAGGTTGCCGATTTGTATAACTTGGCAGCCCACGGTGAATGGGAAAAAGCGCGCGAACTCCACTATCACCTCTATCCCTTGAATGACGCGCTGTTTTGGGAAACCAATCCGGGTCCGCTTAAAGCCGCATTGGGCATGATGGACAAGATTCGGCCTCATCTGAGATTGCCCTTGGTTCCAGTATCTTCTGAACACTACCAAGGTCTGGCAAAAATTTTGCACCAATACGGGGTACTGGCGAAAGAAGGGGGCACTGAGTAATGAGGTTAGCGCGAATTGCGGTTGAAGGACGAATTCATGTAGCACAGGTGATCGACGATCTTTTAGTGACCGCCGACCACCGTCGATTTGCATTTCATCAAGTCCATTGGCTGGCGCCGATTGAACCGCGCAATATTATTGGTTTGGCACTAAATTATGGAGGTCACGCGGCAGAATTGGGATTGGAAGAACCAGGCGAGCCCGTGTTGTTCTTTAAGCCGACCTCTTCGGTGACAGGACACCAGGCTCCAGTGCGATATCCCCGGGGGGCTACCCATTGTCACTATGAAACCGAAGTGGCTGTGGTGATTGGCCAAGCTTGCCGAAATGTTCATTCCGAACACGCGCTGGATTATGTAATGGGATATACCATTGCCAATGACTTTACCTGCCGAGACTATATTCGCAATACATTTCGGCCACCCGTGCGAGCCAAGGGATTTGACAGCTTTTGTCCGTTGGGACCGGTTTTGGTGACACCAGATGAAGTGGGCGATCCAATGCGTCTGGCAATCACCACCAAGGTGAATGGCGAGTTGCGCCAACAAGGCCACACCGACCACTTGACCTATTCGATTTCAGAAATCATTGCCTATTTGTCATCATTTATGACCCTGGCTCCGGGTGATGTCATTTTGACCGGTACGCCGGATGGCATCTCTCCCGTGTTTCCAGGCGACACCATGGAGTGTGCCATTGAAAAACTGGGAGTACTAGTAAACCCAGTGGTCAAGGAAGATGATCATTCATGATTTTCCGTTTTCGGTATCGGCGGGGGCGGAACTGACACGTGTGAGAGTGTTGCGCACGCTATCAGTCAAGCGATGGGTGGCTGAGCACAGTGAACATGGCTGGGAGTTTTACACAGAATGAAAACCGGTCCAGTTGGCGAAGCGAATCATCAACTTATTATGAGAGCGCATTTTAACTGACTAAGTCACGAGGAGGACTATTTATGGGAATTCGTACAGGGCAACAGTATCTTGACAACTTGGACAGCACCGCGCGCGATCTGTGGATTGATGGAGAGGCAGTTAAAGGTAAAATTACTGAGCACCCGGCCTTCCGCAATGTTGCCCGCGCGGTGGCGCACTTATACGATATGCAGCATGACCCCGCCCTGCAATCGGAGATGACCTATTCGTCTCCAGCGACGGGGAATTTGGTCGGTCTCTCGTTCTTGCAACCTCACACCAAAGAAGACCTGACCCGGCGACGGGCTATGATGCAACAATGGGCGCGCTATGCCCACGGCATGATGGGGAGAGCCCCAGATTATCTCAATAGTGAGCTGATGGCGATTGCCGCCGCCGCTCCCTTTTTTGGAGAAAAGGGTTCCCGTTATGCGGAAAATGTTCGGAGTTACTATGAGTATGTACGGGAACACGATCTCTGCTTAACCCATACACTAATCCTACCACAGGCGAATCGGGCCCTTTCGGCCAGTCAGCAGGCGGATCCTTACTTGGCAGCTCGGGTGGTGGAAAAGACCGCTGCCGGCGTCATTGTCCGAGGGGCTCGAATGCTGGCCACTTTGCCGTTGGCTGATGAAATTTTGGTCTTTCCATCCACGGTGATTCGCAATACCGAGGAGGACCGTCCCTATGCTTTTGCCTTCGCTCTGCCGTTGTCAACCCCAGGTCTGCGCTTCATTTGCCGGGAGACCTTTGACTATGGCAAATCGCACTTTGACCATCCGCTGGGCTCTCGCTTTGAAGAAATGGATGCGGTGGTGGTGTTTCATGACGTCTTGGTTCCCTGGGAGCGGGTTTTTGTGCTGGAAGATGGAGAGCGGTGCAACAAACTCTATGCCGATACCGATGCTACTGTCCATATGACCCATCAGGTCATTGTGAAAAATGTGGCCAAAGCGGAATTCATTTTAGGTGTGGCCAGTTTGGTTGTGGATACCATTGGAATTGAACAGTTCCAGCACGTGCAGGAAAAAATTGCAGAAGTAGTGATTGCTATGGAGACCATGAAGGCCTTTTTAGTAGCCAGCGAAGCCAATGCTAAATTAAACCGATGGGGCATTATGACCCCAGACTGGACACCACTGAATATTGCGCGTAACACGTTTCCCAAAGTGTATCCTCGATTGGTGGAAATTGTGCAGCAACTGGCAGCTGGAGGCTTGATGGCGATCCCCTCCGAGAAAGACTTTCAAAGTGAACTGCGCCCGGACATTGACCGCTTCTACCAAGCCAAAAATACCAGCGCACTGGATCGCACACGCCTGTTTCGATTAGCTTGGGATGCTGCCGTATCCACCTTTGGCAGTCGGCAGGTCCTCTATGAGCGATTCTTTTTTGGCGACCCGGTCCGGATGGCCGGTGCCCTGTATAACAGTTATGACAAGGAGCCAGCTAAACAACTGATTCGTGAACTTTTGAACGAAACCGCGGATCCTCTGTTGCAACAGGAGGCCCATTTATGAATGGCAAAGAATTCAATGTACTGCGCACGCATCATGTCGAGTACATCGTGACCGATCTAGCCCGTGCCATGGCGTTTTACGTGGATGCGGTGGGCTTTTCTGTGACGGACCGGGACGTGGGTCTGGCATATCTGCGTGGGCTGGAAGACCGTACCCACCACAACCTGATATTGCGGCAGGGCAAAGAACCGGGCATTGCTCATGTGGGCTTTCGGGTGGCTTCAGAAAGTGATCTGGATGCGATGGAACAATATTTAAGCCAACTAGGGATTGCCAACCACTGGGAAACGAAGGCGGAACGCGGGTTGGGCCGTTCGTTGCGAGCCTTGGACCCGTTCGGATTTCCCATTGAATTTTTCTATGAGGTGGAACAGGTGCCGTGGTTGTTGCAACGATTTGAACAATATCGCGGAGCCGAGGTGATGCGGCTGGACCATATCAACTACATCACTCCGAAGGTTCAAGAGGCAGCTCAGTGGTATCAAGACCATTTTGGGTTTCAGTTAAGCGAATATACGGTTAGCGTCGAAAACGGGCGCGACCGCATTTGGGGTGCGTGGCTCCATCGTAAGCAAACATCGCATGATCTGGCGATTTCTAATGGGAAGGGTCCACGCTTTCATCACGCATCCTTTATCGCCTCGTCCAAGAACCAGATCTTAGCGGTTGCAGATCGCTTGGCGGCCATGGGCTATGTGGACAGCATCGAACGCGGTCCGGGCCGCCATGGGACTACCAACGCGTTCTTCCTATATCTAAGGGACCCGGACGGAAACCGGATTGAACTCTTTACCGGAGATTACTTGTTGGCAGACCCAGATTGGGAGCCCATTCGATGGGACCTGGAGGACCCCCAAAGACAGACTTTTTGGGGTGCGCCCGCCCCTAAGCGCTGGTTCGATGAGTCCATGGTGGCGTTTGACTGGAGCGGCAATCCCCAGCCGACGGAAAACCCCATATTGCCTGACCGGCCCATTATGGTGGATTAGACAGCCTGACGCTAGCAGCGAGCAAGGGGGTAGCATTATGAGTGAATTCATTCAACGGCAGAGGGCATTTCGAAGCGCATGCGGAAAATTTGCGACCGGAATCACGGTGGTTATGGCCAAACGAGACTTAAAAATTCATGGAATGACCGCCAATGCCTTTATGTCTGTCTCTCTGGACCCGTTGCTGGTGGCAGTGTCCGTGAGTAAGTCTAGCCAAATGCACAAATATTTGGAACCATCTGATGCGCTGTTTACAATCAGCATTTTGCACTCCGATCAGCAAAACGTCTCAGAAATATTTGGCAGGCCGCACCATCATCCTGGCGCGCAGGTCAGGCTGGATTCGATAGAAGGAGGTTTTCCAGTGGTTCATGATGCTGCCGCCTGGTTTTTGTGCGAGAAAGACCAGGGAATTGATGCCGGTGATCATACGATCATGGTCGGCCGGATCCATGACTTTGGGGAAAGGGAGCACCATAACCCCCTCATATTTTACCGAGGACAGTATTTTTCTCGTCTAGAAGTGTGCCAAGATGACATCAGCGATTATTTCTTGCTAGAACAGTGAATCCCACGGAAAGCTCTTGGGATATGACTAATAAGCTTGATATAGGATTGCGCTGAATAAGAGCGGTAAAACTACATCGGCGGTCGTTGCATTAGAGTTAAGATCTGAAGTTTGTTTGGGGAGGGATGCAATATTGAGTGAAAAGAATGGGAAACTGCGAAGTCATATCTACCCGGGTATTGAGGTGGACATCGTATTAAAAGCCGATCAACGCACTGGCAAATTGACTCGCGGCAAAGTCAAAGATATCTTGACGAATTCTCCCCAACATCCCCATGGTATAAAGGTCCGACTCGAGGACGGACAAGTTGGGCGTGTTCAAATGATAATTGAATGACAGCCAGTGTCGTCGAACGCCATGACACACGGGAAGAACACATGGCGACCCGCCCGGCCATCGCATCGAACAGCATTATGGGGCACCAAGGTCGCCTGGCCAAGTCCGGTTATCCCAAGGTGGGATGTCGCGGGGGAAGCGGCCAGCAGCGTATACGCCAATGTGCGAGTGCAAGCGCCTCGCCATTAGGGAAGTTGCTAAGGGGGATGGGTTGTGGCGTTTTCTGAGATTTGGCTGGCGTGTCTGGAGCAAGCATGGAAAGCCTATTGCCAGGGGTCGGTCCCTGTGGGTGCAGTTTGGGTTGATGCCGAAGGGCACGTGCGCTTACGTGGCCGCAATCGTATTCATGAATCTCTAGCCGAACCCCCGCATCTTGCTGGCAACCGATTGGCGCATGCCGAAATGAATGTCCTGGTTCAAGTGCCGCCCGACGACTATTTCAGCATGGCAACCGGGATTCTGTATTCAACACTAGAACCGTGTCCACTCTGCATGGGGGCAATCGTCATGAGTGGCGTTCGCCAAGTCTATTATGGGGCTCGAGATCGGGAAGCAGGTGCCACCGCTCTGCTGCAAGCTACCCCATATGTTGCGCGCAAGCAGATACAAGCTATCGGCCCAGAGCCGGAAATCCAGTCAGTTTCATTGGTGTTGTTGACAGATCGCCTGTTGCGGTTGGACAGTCCACGTACTCCTGCTTTTATCCAGGCGTTCCAAGCAGATGATCCGTTGGCAGTCGCCTTAGCTCAAGTGTGGTATCGAGAAGATTATCTGCAAAGAGCAGCTCGGCAGCAATGGCCAGTTCAGCAAGTGATTGAAGGCATTGTGAAAGCCATATAAAGAAATGCTCTGGCACGGCCTGGGCGAAACGGCAAGTGGGTACTGGGACGACTTACCCTATGCTTACTCCTGCGCAGAACATGGCATCGAGGTGAACCTTACAATAGCTCCAATCGACCTTTACCCAAATGATAGGCGATGCCATCGAACTGTTCACGAAACCATCGATCATGCGTGACCACAACGACTGAGCCGCGAAACGTCTGTAAAGCTTTTTCTAATTCATCCAGAAGATCGGGTGCCAAATGATTAGTGAGCTCGTCAAGAAGTAGGCACGAACTCTCGGACGCAATTAGGCGGGCCCATTCGAGCCGTCTGCGTTGACCCTCAGATAGGGCATTGACACGATGATGCAGTTGGTCAGGTTTAAATAACCCAGTCGATAAGAGTTGGTCGCGCAAGTCATCAGGGTGGCCCGCCCGGTCATGGCTGTAGGCTTGGATCACCGTCTCGCCATGCAATGACCCCGCTTCCTGCCCGAAATAAGCGATGGGCACTGTGTGGCGCACAGAGCCCGCGATGGGAGACAACTCCCCATTGAGGATACGCAGCAACGTGGATTTTCCCGCTCCGTTGTATCCTTGTATAAGGATGCGATCACGAGGATTTACTGCTAATGATACGTCACGGAGTATGGGCTCCGTATTGACGTAGAAAAATTCAATGTGTTCGGCTGCAATATGAGGTTCCTGGGAATCAATCGGCGGTCGAAGATCTATGGCAAACTGCCATGGTTCGGGTGGTTTAGCGACGCGCTGTGACCGAAACCGTCGCAGTGTCTGTTCTGTTGCACGGATGCGTTGGGAAGAAGACTGTTGAACCCATTCGCCTTTTCCTTTGTAGTGCGCTTTATCATTGTCGCGTGGCGCTCGCTGGTGCCCGATGCGATAGGGTATTTCATGCAGGCGCTTCACCAAGCGCCTGTCTTCCTCACCTTCTCTCCGATACTGGTCTTGCCACCGCTGAAGCTCTTCGCAACGGTGTAATTGATATTGCTGATAGTTGCCCGGATAGAATTGCCCTTGGTGGTTTGAACCATCCAGTGCCAAAATTTCCGTGGCTATCCGATTCAAAAAGGCTCTGTCATGCGAAGCAAACAGCAAACCGCCTGTGTAGGTCAATAAGTATTCCTCCAGCCACTGGGCGGCGTTGTCGGCCAAGTGGTTAGTAGGTTCGTCCAAAACCAATAGCGGAGGGATATCGATGAGCAGTGTCGCGAGCCCGACTCGGGTTCGCTCTCCACCGGACAAAGACATAAGAGGGCGAGTCAAAGAGCCCCGTTGCAAGCCAAGTCCTTGCAATATTATAGGAATACGACGCATCAGGTCATGTCCGCCACGTAGCTCAAAACGCTCGTATAGCATTGCATAGTGATGCAATAGGTTCTCCAGCTGTTCACCACCTGTGCATTGAGCCATCTGGGTTGATAGCTGTTCAAGTTGATGGCTCAGAGAATAGAGTTCTCGTTGGGAAGCTTGCAGCCACTCCATTACAGTAACGGTGGGGGTGGCATCGGGTAACCTTTGCGCAAGATAGCCGATGGTCAGGGATGGAGAATAATCCAGCACGCCGTTGTCGGGCGTTAGGACCCCCGCCATAATTTCAAGTAGGGTGCTTTTTCCGGAACCATTGTCCCCCACTACACCAAGCCGATCACCTGAGTGGATGATTAACGAAAGATCTTGCAACACGGTCATGTCACCGTAACTTTTTGCCAAGTTATGACCAGCGACCAATATCATCTGCCTACGCCTCCCATCACTTATGGAACGGCTGGCGCAAAAAAACCGCCAGCAATAGTGGCTGGCGACGGAACCCTATGCAATGGGAAGGCTGGGATGCCATGCGTCACCAGTTAGAATGCTGTAGTGCTAATGCTGATGACCATTGGCTTTTCACCTCCGAATTTGCCATCTCTATTATAACGGCATCCACTATCGCAGAGCAATTCTCTGTCGCCCACGCAAGATCAGCGATTGACCCTGACCCAATTCATTGGAACGGGTAGTCAACTTCACCTTATGGGATAAGGACAACAGATCTGGAAGAAATTTACGGGGTGTCATGTCATCAAGCACGAAGTCTTAATGCATCTGCGCAACCAGAAGAAAATCAACCGCGAGGTAAGTCTTTATACACCGATCGGAGTAGACCGGGAAGGCAACGAAATCATGTTGATGGATGTCTTGGCCTCGGGCGACGAAGTACCAGATACCGTGGAAGTCGCCATGATTATGCAATGGGTTACGGACTTTGTCAGGACGCTAACCTCCAAAGAGAAGCTGGTGTTAAATCTGCGATTTGGGTTGAATGGGTATTCCGTGCGTCTCACCCAACGGGAAATTGCTCAGAAACTGGGCATCTCCCGCAGCTATGTCTCACGTATTGAGAAACACGCGGTAGAAAAAATATTGGATGCGTTGAGCGATGATACACATCACGTGCGCCGCCGCTAAGCATAGCTCTTGACAATTGCTCCCTTTGTCCCAATGTGGTACATTTTGTGGCATCATGCACAGGCAGGAGGTGAGGTATTGTGACCCAATCTAGGTGGTCTTTGGAGACTTTGTTAGTTCATGCGGGAAATGACATCGTTAAAACGGAGCCTTATTTTGCAACATCTCCCGCAATCTATCCCAGCACCAGTTTTCAAGTTAGCTCACCCGAACTCTTGGACCAGGTTATGGAGGGGTCTGTGCCTGGATTCTCTTATGCACGGCATGGCAATCCCACGGTGCAGGCCTTTGCCCATGCCATGGCTCGTCTGGAGGAGGCCGAAGTAGGGGTAGCGACCGCGTCCGGGATGGCCGCCATCGATATGGCGCTGTACGCTGCATGCCTCCAACCCGGAGATCGCCTGTTGCTAAGCCAGGATCTCTATGGGGCATCGCTCAATCTAGCGTCGACAATTTGGACCCAATATGGAATACGGTCGGTGGTTGCCGACTTCACAGATCTGACGCAAGTCGAAGATGCCTTGCGCATCAATCATCCCAAGGCCATGTTTTTTGAGATGATTTCCAATCCGCTGCTTAAGGTGGTCGATATGTCTAGTATTGTTGAACTGGCCGAATCGTATGGATGCCAGGTGATTGTTGACAATACCTTTACGACCCCTTTAATGGTGCAGCCCGGTGTTCTTGGCGCTGATTTAGTGGTTCACAGCGCAACGAAATATTTGGGCGGCCATGGCGATGCCATGGGAGGTGTAGTTGTGGGGAAAAGTGTCTACAGTGAACGCCTCCATCAATACCTAAAATTGCGGGGAGCCGTATTAGGGCCATTTGAAGCATGGCTGCTGCACCGGGGACTGAAGACTTTGGCGGTTCGGTTTGAACGCCAGTGCGCCAATGCCTTGGACATCGCAGAGAGCTTGGCTGCATCAGAACGATTTGAACGGATATATTACCCTTTGTTGCCTGACCATCCTACGCATCTTACGGCTCGCCGATATTTTGGGACGATGGGTGGAGCCGTGGTCACTCTAGAGATTCCAGGAGGCAAAGACGGGGTTTATCAATTTATAAAAAACCTGCATCTCGTGGGTTCGGCCACCACCGTGGGGGACGTATATACCCTATGTTTGTATCCTCTGATTGCCTCGCACCGCAATCAGACGCCAGAAGAACGACGGACTATGGGAATCACCGAAGGAACTGTCCGTATTGCGGTGGGCCTAGAAGATCCTCAAGATGTTGCGCATGATATCTTGCAAGCAATGAAGTAAAGAAACCGGGACCCGTGCCCCGGTTTCTTTTTAAATTTCGATGAAGATGTCTTCGTTTTCAATTCGGAGCGGGAACGTTCGTATGGGGGAAAATACCGGAAAATGCTTGGGTGCTCCGGTGCGGATATCGAACTGTCCGCCATGGCGAGGGCACGTGATAATGTAGCCGTTTTGGTCTCCCTCCGCGAGCGATGCTTCAGCATGCGTGCATAGATCATCGGTTGCAAAAATCTCGTCGTTCACCCGAAACAATGCAATGTCCTCGTTGTCAACGACGACGAGCATCGGCGCTCCTTCGTTAACATCAGACACCGATGCAACGCGTCTCCATTCTGCCACGTTATCCAATGGCTCCTTCCATTTCGAACTTGATGAGTCGGTTCATCTCAACTGCGAATTCCATCGGAAGTTCTCTGGTAAAGGGTTCGATGAAGCCCATAACTATCAACCTGGTGGCTTCTTCTTCAGTCAATCCTCTACTTGTTAGGTAAAACAACTGCTCTTCGCTCACTTTGGTAACCGTGGCCTCATGTTCCATCTCAACATTGCTGTCTGCCACTTCGCTGTAGGGCACGGTATCCGACGTGGAGGCGTTATCCATAATGAGGGTGTCGCACTTGACGTTCGACTTGCTGTGGTCGGCTCCTGGAGCGAAATGGACTAACCCGCGATAGGTCGTTTTGCCTCCGTGCTGGCTGATGGATTTGGAAACGATGGTAGACGTGGTATTGGGGGCGGCATGGATCATTTTGGCACCGGTATCCTGGTGCTGATCTTTTCCAGCCACGGCAATTGATAACACCATACCGCGCGCGCCTTCGCCAAGCAAGTACACGGAGGGATATTTCATGGTGAGCTTTGAACCAATGTTGCCATCCACCCATTCCATGGTGGCGTTCTTATACGCCACTGCGCGCTTGGTCACCAGGTTATACACGTTGGGAGCCCAGTTTTGAACCGTGGTGTAGCGCATGCGAGCCTCATCCTTGACAATGATTTCCACCACGGCCGAGTGCAATGACTCACTTGAATAGATGGGCGCCGTGCATCCTTCCACGTAATGCCCAAAGGATCCTTCTTCGGCAATAATTAAAGTGCGTTCAAACTGTCCCATGTTTTCCGAGTTGATCCGAAAGTACGCCTGCATGGGCACATCACACGTTACACCCTTGGGAATGTATACAAACGAGCCGCCAGACCATACGGCCGAATTCAGCGCGGCAAATTTGTTATCCTCAGGAGGAATGATGGTTCCGAAATATTCACGAAGAATTTCCGGATACTCGCGCAGCGCGGAGTCGGTATCGGTGAAAATAATGCCCTTTTCTTGAAGATCTTTGCGAATGCTGTGATAGACAACTTCCGACTCATATTGCGCCGAAACGCCCGCCAAAAATTTTCGTTCGGCTTCGGGAATGCCAAGCCGCTCAAAAGTGTCTTTAATGGCCTGGGGCACATCTTCCCAAGTCCGGCCCTGATTTTCTGAGGGCTTGACGTAATACACAATGTCATCGAAGTTTAACGTGTTCAGATTCCCACCCCAGTGAGGCATGGGCTTTTTAAAAAACACATCCAGTGCGTGGAGTCGAAAGTCCAGCATCCACTTGGGTTCCTTCTTAATCCTTGAAATTTCCTCTACGGTGCCACGACTGAGTCCCCGATTAAACTTCAGAACTCCTACGTTGCCGTCGTTAAAACCATATTGGTATTCCTCATTGACCAACGATTGTCTAGTGGTAGCCATGAATTTCCCTCCCTTAATCGGTTTATTTTTTTCGATGCGTAAGCTTTAGGTCTTGCTGTTCACTGTCGGTTCGGTGGCGATTCGTCAACATCGTCGGAGAGAGCTTTCTCTAGTGCATTGTGCGCCAAAGTTGCGCATTTAACGCGGCTAGGAAACTGGGAAACACCCTGCAAAGCCTCTAAATCACCCAAACTCTCGCCATTATTGGCACCGGTTAGGAAGGCTTTGAATTGACGCGCCAACGCTCTAGCGTCTTCGATGCTTTTGCCCTTGACGGCTTCTGTCATCATAGAAGCCGATGCCATGCTAATCGAGCACCCTTGACCCGCGAACCGAATGTCTGACACTTTGCCATCGTCCAACAGTAATTCAAGCTCGATTTGATCGCCGCAGGTGGGGTTCAGCATGCCCACAGTTTTGGTAGCGTGACCCAAATGTCCGCGGTTGCGGGGGTTTTGGTTATGGTCCAAAATAGTTTCCCGATACATGTCATCTAGATTCATCGTCGAAAATACCTCTTTGTTCCCTCAACGGCTTCTGTCAACCCATCAATATCCTCTTCTGTGTTGTAAAAATAGAAGCTAGCGCGGGCAGTGGATCCGACTCCTAGCCATTGCATAAGAGGTTGAGCGCAATGGTGTCCTGCACGAATTGCGACCCCTCGAGAGTCGAATACCTGCGCTACATCATGAGGATGGATTTGGTCAATGTTAAATGCCACTAACCCGCTGCGGGGACGACTGGGCCCATAGACTGTGACCCCGTCCATCGATCGAAGACGGCGATAGGCTTCTTCGCCTAAATTGATGCTGTGACGGTAGATGTGGTCCATACCGACGCCTTCCAGATAGTGCACCGCAGCACCCAAGCCTATAGCTCCGGCAATATTAGGAGTGCCGCCTTCAAATTTTTCAGGCACCTCGGCCCACGTGGCATGTTCACGGTCCACAAAAGAAATCATTTCGCCGCCAAACATGATGGGGTCGCACGCTTCGAGCAAGGATAGTTTTCCCCATAACACGCCGATGCCGGTAGGGCCGCACATTTTGTGCCCCGAAAATGCGAGAAAATCAGCTCCCAAAGTTGCGACATCAGTAGGTTGGTGGGGCACGGATTGCGCGCCATCAACGACCATAATGGCGCCCACGGAATGAGCCATGGTCGCAATCTCTGATATCGGATTAATGGTGCCGAGCACATTGGAAATGGCTGACAATGCCACAATGCGGGTATGCTCGCCAATAACAGCCCGGGCTGCATCGCGTGTAATTTGGCCATCTGGCGTCAGCTCAATGAACTTTAAATGGGCTCCGGTACGCCGAGCAACCTCTTGCCATGGGATGAGATTGGAATGGTGCTCCATGGGCGAGACCACAATTTCATCGCCGGCAGTAAGAAACTTGTCTCCCCACCCACGGGCCACCAAATTCAAACTTTCGGTGGTACCGCGCGTAAAAACGACTTCTTCGGGTCGACGCGCATGGATGAAACGCGCCACGCTTTCTCGGGCCTGGCTGTACAATGTCGTAGCCTCTTCGGCTAGCGTGTGCACACTGCGCAAGATGTTGGCGTTGTGTTGAGTATAGAAATCGAGTTCAGCCTCGATAACTGACACCGGTTTTTGACTGGTCGCCGCCGAGTCGAGATAGACAAGACGATGTCCATTGATAGTTCTGGATAAAATGGGAAAGTCTAACTTGAGATCTGCCAGCGAACCGGTCATTGGGCAATCTTCCTTTCCACAGCATTCCAAACGTCTTGACGCAGTGGACCCAAGGGAATCGCATCGATGACCGGCGCTAGGAATCCCTGCACGATAAGGCGAACTGCTTCTGGCTTTGATAATCCGCGACTCATCAGGTAGAAAATGGTTGCCTCATCCACGGGCCCTGCACTGGCCGCATGCGCCGCGAAAACATCGTTTTCTTCAATTAAGAGCGACGGAATGGCATCGGCCCGCGCCGTATCAGAAAGCATCAAGATTTTCTCTTTTTGACGCCCGTCAGACCCTACTGCGCCTTTTTTAATGTCGGTAATCCCGGTAAACACACTGCGCGCTTCATTCTTCATAACACCGCGGGCGACCATCCGACTGGTCGTGTGGGGAGCTATATGGCGATCTATGGCAGTGTAGTCCTGATGTTGATTGGACGACCCAAAAAACACCGTCGTGCTTTCACTTTTGCCCCCTGGTTCGCCCAGTATGCTGAGATGTTCAGACACTACCAAACCGGCGCCAAACTCACCAATGTGCCAATTGACCACGGCATCTCGGCCCACTGTACATCCTCTGCGCACAAACACCTCAGCGGCGGGAGCGAGTTGCTGAATCGCGCCATAATGCATCACAGCGCCTTCCTTCAGGACTATTTCGGTGGCGGCGGACCATAAACTCTTGGCGGCGCCAGGTTCAGATAGATATTGTTCCACGATAACCACGCTTGATTCTTTATCCGCGATGATTAAATTGCGCGGTAAAATGCTAGTCGCCTGAGCATCGCCATAGTGCATGACGGTAATCGGTTCATCCAATGCAACTCGCGGAGGAATGTATACAAAGAGACCATCTTGCCACAATGCCCCGTTCAAGGCTTGGAATTTATCGACCTCATCGTTAATCACGGTTCCCAAATACTCTTGTACCAGTTGCGGAACGGACTGCACGGCGTCTTTCATGGATAAGAGAATAACGCCTTTGTCCTTCCATGACTGAGGGATAGCGATTTGGACCACTCGCCCGTTAACCATGGCCAGATTGACTAATTTTAGCAACTCCGTTAAAGAGTCCGATGCAAGAGCATCAGGTTGCACGGTGAGAATGGGAATACGGTCAAGCTTTCGATTTTTTAGCGGTGTGCGCTGCCTCACTGGCAGAGGCAAGGCCAAATATGTGTCTGCCAAATGCAGACGCCGATTCATAAGCCAATTCGGTTCGTCGCGATGTTGCTCGGCGGCAAACTGGTGAAGTTGATTGGTGATTTTTATATCCGCCATCGAGGCCATGTTGCAAATCTCCTCCCCGTCCTACACTTCATGTAATAATTCGGAGCGCACCCAATCGTATCCCTTGGCCTCTAGCTCTTTAGCCAACGAACTATCGCCGGATTTTACGACCCGTCCATCCATCATAATGTGGACTACATCGGGCTTGAGGTAATTTAAAATTCTTTGATAATGGGTAATCACTAATGCGCCGAAATCAGGACCGATTAACGAGTGCACCCCCATGGCGACTACTTTGATGGCGTCGATATCCAGTCCAGAGTCGATTTCATCCAAAATTGCGATGCGTGGCTTTAACATCAGCATTTGCAAAATTTCATTGCGCTTCTTCTCTCCACCGGAAAATCCTTCATTTAGATACCGATTGGAGAACTTAGGATCCATCTCTAAAAATCGCATGGCATCGTCAAGCTTATCGCGAAATTCTTTCAAAGGAATGGGCTTTCCCTCGCCACGTTGCGAGTTAATGGCTGTACGCAAGAAGTTGGCGGTAGTGACTCCAGAAATTTCACTCGGATATTGCATGGCTAAAAACAGTCCATGCCGCGCTCTTTGGTCAGTTCTCATAGCTAATACGTCTTGGCCGTCCAAAAGTACTTGCCCTGAAGTCACTTGATAATGTGGATGGCCCATCAAGGTTTGGGCTAACGAGGTTTTCCCGGTCCCATTGGGACCCATGATGGCATGAACCTCGCCGCCTTTCACCGACAAGGTCAACCCTTTTAAAATTGGTTTGCCATCAATTTCCACGTGCAAATCTTTTATCTCTAATACCGGCGTTGCCATGCTGGACCTCCCCTAAACCGCTCATTTCTGAGTAGTTTACTCAGTATTTCTATTCATAGTGTATCCCACCCTCTATAAAAGTCAACCGTAGTAAGGTTTGGTAGCGGTGAAAAGGCAGGGTAAAACCTCCTGATCCTGTATAGCCCATGGTATAATTAAGCACACTGGGGGCGGAAAAGGAGGCGCGGCGTGATAAGTCTGTTGAAACCACACTTGTCGGTTGGTTCAATATTTGATTTAGATATTGGGATATTGCGCAAGAGAGGCTATCGGGGATTGATTATGGATCTTGACAACACATTAGTAGCGTGGAATCATCCTGAAGCACCTCAAGAACTCCTGGACTGGCTGGCCAAAGTACGGCACTACGGAATTGACATGTGCATTGTATCTAACAATCTGGGTCGACGAGTTGAAGAATTTGCCGCTCAAATTGGGGTTTCCTTTATCGCCAAAGCGGCAAAGCCGCGACGGCGCGCTTTTCGCCTGGCAATGAGAAAAATGGGAACGCATCGCGGGGATACGGCGGTAGTTGGTGATCAGGTTTTTACGGATATATTGGGCGGGAATCGATTGAAACTTTTTACTATTTTAGTAAGACCAGTAGCGGCAGAAGAATTTTGGACCACCCGTTTGGTGCGTATGGTGGAACACCGCATGGTGCGAAGGCACCTTGCGCATCATTCCTAGAAATTTAAGAACTAGAATGGTTCTTTCCCTGCACGGTTAATCGTCGATAGAATGGGTTTTTGGCCTGCAGGATTAGATCGAGGAGGATTATCCATTAGCGTCCGTGTCGCACTTTACGCCGTGTTTGGCTCCCCAATAGCGCATTCCTTGTCACCGAAAATGCATAACGCTGCGTTTTTGCAGCATAGACCGGGACATTATTACGTTCCCATTGAATCTTCGTCAGACAAGCTACCAGGAGACTTGGAGGCTTTTCGTCGGATAGGTGGTATGGGCGCTAATTTAACACGTCCTTTAAAAGAAGGGATTGTTCCGCATTTAGCCGACTATACTGACCGCGTAGCGAGGGCTAAAGCCGCTAATACCATCGTGTGGAGCTCTCGCGGTTGGCTCGGTGACAATACGGATATATTGGCTCTGTCGGAAAAATTGCCCCCAGGACAGGGAAAAAGTGCCGTGATTTTGGGCTCTGGCGGTGTGGCCCGAGCTTCCTGGGTCGCTTTGTCAGATCGTGGCTATCAAGTCACTGTGATGGCTCGGCATCCCGATCAAGTATGGGCAGGCCCTGTGGTGGTGAGCTGGGATTGGCGATTTTTAGATAGTGGATTTGACGTGTTGGTGAATGCGACTCCCGTAGGGCAGCAGGAGGAAGCTTCGGTTGAAGTCGGCGATCTGCCGCACTTAAACAAACCTGTGTTGATTGTCGACTGGGTGTACACACCGCGCTTAACGCCATTTATGAAATGGGCCCAATTGTACCCTGATGCACAGTTGATTGACGGACTGAGCCTTTTGATTGGACAGGCACGATGGGCTTGGAACGTATGGTTCGGACAATTGGCGCCGGAAGGTATTTTCGAAGAGGCGGTGCGATGGCAGCCGCTATAATGGCTATGGGGTGGTCGGCAGCCTTTTGGCTAGTCCCTGTGCAATGGTGGGGTGGGACAAAATCCATTGCCCGTTCCCTTCGCTGGGTGGCGACTTTTTTCGTGGCATTGGGGACTATCGGATTGCAAGTATGGGTGTCTTCCCCCGATGTGTGGGTCACGGTGGGATACCTGGGGCTGTGGTTAGTGATCGCGATGGTCGACGCCACCGAGCGCATAATACCCAATCGATTGGTGTTGGGGTCGGCGCTCTGGACTGTGACGACTTATCCGTGGACACACTTTTTGCCGGTATCAGCGGCCGCTAGTGCCTTGGGTTTGGGATTAACCTTCTTGTTGGTTCATGTGCTGACGCGGGGCGGGCTTGGCATGGGGGACGTCAAATATAGTGCGGCTATTGGGCTGGCACTGGGTTGGCCGCAGGGCCTTTTGGCCGCTGTGGCGGGAATTTGGGCAGGCGGATTGTACGCGCTCATCTTGGTGCTGGCGCATAAGGCAAAACGTCACGACAGTATACCGTTGGGACCGTTTTTGGTCCTCGGGGGCCTGTTAGGCTTGCTGGGCACTCTTGGCCATTAAAAGCTCATGAAGTTCTGACGGGATAGGCCAAAGTCTCTAGTGGCAGAAAATTTTGGGTTAAGGGAGCGAGTGACTCTATGGCGCAATGGCGGTGGATGACAGCTGGGGAATCACATGGGCCGGGTTTAATGGGACTTATCGAAGGAGTGCCCGCGGGAGTGCCATTGACGCGGGATACCATTGATGCAGATTTGTCGCGTAGGCAACAAGGGTATGGGCGTGGGGGCCGAATGGCGATCGAACGTGATCAGGTGAAAATCTACGGCGGTGTTCGCCACGGACAAACCTTGGGCAGTCCGGTCGCATTATTGGTGGAGAATCGTGATTTTGCCAATTGGGCTGAGAGCATGTCTCCCGATCCTGGAACTCCCGACCGCGTTGTCACCAGGCCTAGACCTGGCCACGCCGACTTAGTGGGGGGGATCAAATATGGGCACCGTGATTTACGCAACATATTGGAAAGAGCATCGGCGCGTGAGACGACAATGCGTGTGGCATTGGGTGCCGTAGCCCGAAGTTTTCTAAAAACGCTCGGGGTGACGGTGGTTGGACACGTGGTGTCCATTGGCTCTGTACATGTCACACCCGCACCGTGGTCCTTGGACGATTTTGCGCGTGCGGAGACTTCACCGGTACGAGTTCTCGATCAGGAGGCCCAAGCCGCTATGATGGCTTTAATCGACGAAGCTAAGGCGGCTGGTGATACTTTGGGGGGCACTTTTGAGGTGATGGCCTTTGGATTGCCGGTCGGGCTAGGCAGCTACGTTCAATGGGACCGCCGTTTGGAATCCCAGTTGGCTGCGGCATTGCTGTCAATCCCCGCTATGAAGGCTGTGGAAGTAGGAACAGGGTTTCAACAGGCAGATCAGGCAGGGTCTCAAGTGCATGATGCGATTTGGTGGAATGCCGACCAAGGTTTTACTCGACGCAGCAATCGCGCTGGCGGTCTCGAAGGTGGCATTACCACAGGAATGCCACTGACGGTTCGGGTAGGCATGAAGCCTTTATCGACCTTGATGTCTCCTTTGGGATCTTTCGACATAGATTCCAAGGAACCCTTTTTGGCACAAGTGGAGCGCTCTGACGTGACGGCTGTGCCGGCGGCGGTCACCATTGGCGAAGCGATGGTTCTTCATGTGTTGGCCCAAGCTATGCTCGATAAATTTGGCGGCGACAGTGTGCAGGAAATTCAAGAACGATTGACTTCATGGAACGCCCATGTCCGCAAATTCTAAGAGCCCTATTGTACTAACCGGTATGATGGGGGCGGGCAAGTCCACGGTGGGCACTCTGCTCGCCCGCCGGTTGGGATGGCCTTTTGTGGATTTGGATGAATTCATCATTGAGCGGATGGGCAAATCGATTGCAGAAATTTTTTTGCATGATGGAGAAGCTGTTTTTCGAGAGTGGGAACACCAGGCCTTAGAGGCGTGTTTGTCAGCGGCAAAATTCCAAGTCGTGGCGTTAGGTGGGGGAACGGTTGAACGCCAAGACAACCGTGAGTTGTTGCAACAGACCTTCGTGGTCTGGCTACAGGCACCGTTAAGTCTTTTGTATGCTCGGGTTTGTGATAGTGGACGACCGCTGGCAGCGGGCGGCTGGGAGCACTTTAAGATTCGCTACGACCAACGCACACCGTGGTTCCAGTCTTTGGCCCAGCTTACGGTGCAAGCAGGCTCTCTGTCTGCCCAAGACATTGCCGATAGCATTATTGATTTTTGGGATGACCTGTAAGGAGAAGGTCTGTTGGGCAAGCTTTAACTGATAAAGGAGAGAGAATTAGGATGAAGACGTGGCAAATCCGTACCTCGTCTCTAAAAACAAGCACAATTCTATTTAGGCGAGGTCTGCGAAACTTAGTAGATGCCCAAGACATCGTGGCGCTCGGGCTACCCGTGGCAATCATTGGCGACCCGACGGTTTTGCCTCGCTTTGAGCCTCTCGTCGGTCGATTGGCAGACCAAGGCCACTCCGTGACCATTCATCCTTTGGCCATCGGCGAAGCAAAGAAAGACCTAGCCACTGCGGCGGAATTGTACCAATGGCTCGGACAGCAAGGAGTGCGGCGCGATACCGTAGTGATTGCCGTTGGTGGAGGCGTGCTGACGGACACCGTGGGCTATGTGGCGGCCACCTATTTAAGGGGACTGACATGGATAGCGGTACCCACCACGTTGCTAGGCCAGGTTGATGCGGCGATAGGCGGAAAAGTGGCGGTAAATGTGCCGTGGGGTAAAAATTTGGTCGGTGCGTTTCATCTTTCCGATATGGTGCTGATTGACCCCGAGGTCCTTGACACATTGCCGTTGAGGGAATGGCAAGCGGGCGTCGGTGAAGTCATGAAGTCCGCGCTGATTGCGGGTGGGTGGCTTTGGGATCGGTTGAACAACTCGGCGCCCCCGTTTGGAACGGCCGACTGGGACGACTTGATCCGCCATACTGTGGAAATAAAAGTTAATATAGTCAATGCGGATTTAGAAGAGCATGACCAACGGATGCACCTTAATTTTGGCCATACCGTGGCGCATGGGTTGGAACAAGCCTTGGGTTACGGCAAGTTGACCCACGGCGAAGCCGTGGCTATGGGTTGCCGCGTCGCCTTGTCCATATCGGAGAATCTTTTGGGATTGGATCCTAATGTGCGCTGGACCGTGGAGCAATGGATGCGGGTATGGGAATTGCCCCTGGCGGTGCCTGATGTGGATTGGGACCGGGTGCTGGCTGCCATGACTCAGGACAAAAAAGCTCGGGCGCATGGTTTGCAGTGGATTCTACTCGAGCAGGTTGGACACCCGGTGATCAGGCGTGATATCGATGAGGGACTGGTCCGGAGCGCAATGGAGCGAATTTTGGGCGCGCGTTGATGAACACCCCAGTATCATCAGGACGCTGACCGCCACCAAGAAGGTTTTGCGGCACCGATTGTATTGCTGTGCATGCGAGGGTATCATCAAACTGAAACAGAATTCTTGGCTTGAACATCGGAGTGTGTAGGGATATTCGAAACATAGCGTCAAGGATGAGGATTTTGGCATCACTTTCAGAACCTCATCATGAAGGGGGTTGCGTGTGAAACAAACACCGCTTACCGATTGGCATCATCGTCATGGCGCCAAGTTAATGGAATTTGGCGGGTACAATATGCCGATTGATTATGGCTCGATTATGGACGAACATGTTGCAGTACGCACGGCAACGGGCATCTTTGACGTGTCCCATATGGGGGAGTTTATGGTTCAAGGGCCGGGGGCATCGGCCTTTTTAGACCAGTTGGTAACCAATCTGCCGTCAGCATTGGAAAATCAACAAGCGCTATATACGCCGATGTGCTATCCCGATGGAGGTACTGTCGACGATTTGTTGATATACCGCTTGGGGGAAGAAAAGTTTCTTTTGGTCGTCAACGCGTCCAACATTGACAAGGATTGGGAGTGGATAAAGAAGGCGGCCCAGCATTGGCCTCTCTTGGAGTTGGAAAACGTCTCCGATAACATGGCGTTGATTGCAGTCCAGGGTCCTAACACCTTGCAGCTGCTGCAACCGCTCACAGAAATCCACCTAGATGATGTAGCCTATTATCATTTTATTCCTAACGCGGTGGTCGCGGGAGTGCCCGTCTTGCTGTCTCGGACTGGATATACGGGCGAGGACGGGTTTGAACTGTATGTCGATCCCTCTCGCACGCTCGAACTATGGGAAACTTTAGTCGGCCGGGGAGCCACGCCTGTGGGTTTGGGCGCCCGCGACACCTTGAGGCTAGAGGCGCGGTTGCCGCTCTATGGGCATGAATTGTCTCCCACAATTTTACCGTTGGAGGCAGGGTTAGGTCCTTTTGTGCGATTTAAGAACAAAGGTGATTTTGTCGGACGTGGAGCGTTGGAACGCCTAAAGGGCGAGGGATTAAGGCGCAAGGTGGTAGGATTGGAAATCGAGGGAGGCATTGCTCGGGCTTTATATCTGGTCCATGATGCCCAAGGTCAAACGGTCGGGGTAGTCACCTCGGGGACTTATTCCCCCACCTTAAAGAAAGCCATCGCATTGGCTTTGGTACCGATTGAGCTGGCATCTATCGGAACCACGCTGCAGGTTGCGATTCGCAGCAAGCAGGTGCCGGCCCGGGTAGTCAAGACACCTTTTTATAAACGGACGTAGGAGTGGGCAAAGGTCTCTAACCAGCATTTTCAGAGGGGGATAACGATGAATTTTCCGGAAAATCTTTTGTATACAGCGGATCACGAATGGATTGGCAGTGATGGTACTGTGGGCATTACCGAATATGCCCAGGATGCATTAGGAGACGTGGTGTTCGTGGATCTGCCGGAAGTGGGTCGCGAATTGAAGGCGGGTGAAGCTTTCGGTGTCGTGGAGTCCGTCAAGTCTGTATCGGACTTGTATAGTCCGGTTGATGGGACGGTTGCCGCAGTGAACAGCGGCCTGGTCAACCAACCCGAGTTGGTTAACCAGGATCCCTATGGAGAAGGATGGATTATTCGCCTGGAGCCCCGCACAAATACGGATGATTTGATGACTGCTGCAGCTTACAGAACACAGATCGAAGGAGCATAAGGCTTGCGATACATACCTCACACCTCAAATGATCGGGATGCTATGTTGAACGCCATGAATATTGCGTCAATCGACGCACTCTTTGACGACATTCCCGAATCTGCCCGGCTTAACCGTCCCCTTCAATTGCCGCCAGCTCTGACAGAGTTGGAGCTGCGGCGCCACCTAACCGCGCTCGCCGCCAAAAACAAAAGCGCTGAGGATTTGGTGATGTTTTTAGGAGGGGGATTTTATGATCGTTTCATCCCCGCCACCGTTAATGCCCTAGCCAGCCGAGGGGAGTTTGCTACCGCATACACGCCTTATCAGCCCGAATTGTCCCAAGGCACGCTAGCTGCGATTTATGAGTTTCAAACCATGATCGCGGGTTTGACCGGTACTTATGCAGCTCAAGCATCGATGTATGATGGTGCCTCCGCAGTGGGAGAGGCGGCCTTGTTGGCTATGGCGCAGACTCAGCGGAAACGGATTGTGGCACACCAAGCAGTCCATCCCGATAGCTTGGCCGTAGCAAAAACTTACGTAAATGCGCGCGGGGGCACGGTAGACATTGTGCAAGATGTGGAACAGTTGGAAACGGCCTTGTCGACTGGCGAGCCGGTAGCAGCAGTGGTATGGCAATATCCTGACATGTTGGGTCGGCTCCGAGGATTGGATTCAGTGATCGAAGCCGCCCATCGCCATCAATCGCTGTCCATCGTCTCGTCTGATCCGGTGGCATTGGCATTACTGACCCCGCCCGGTGAAATGGGTGCAGATGTCGTGGTGGGTGAAGGACAACCTTTGGGAAATCCCATGAACTACGGAGGACCTACTTTCGGATATTTTGCCGTGCAAGCTCCATTGGTGCGCAAGATGCCGGGGAGATTGGTTGGAGGAACGGTGGACCATAGCGGGTCGCGAGGGTTCGTGCTGACCCTTCAGGCCCGTGAGCAGCATATTCGACGTGAAAAAGCCACTTCCAATATTTGTTCCAACCATTCACTAAATGCTTTGATGGCGACTATCTACATGGCCTCTTTAGGTCCTCAAGGACTGCGTGACGTGGCCATGCTGTCTACAGCCAAAGCGCATTACTTAGCTCAGCAACTCGCAGGACAAGGGATGCATTTGGCATATCCGGATGAGCCCTATCTCTACGAATTTGCCGTCCGTGTACCGGGGTCTGTGCAAGATTTGAATGAGCATTTGCTTTTCAAGGGATATCTCGGTGGTTTTGACCTTGGCCGATGGCATCCCGAATGGGAAGGGTATTGGCAGTTGGCGACAACAGAAAAGCGCACTAAAGAAGAGTGTGACGGATTGACTGAGGAGGTGGCAGCATGGATGTCCCGGTAATATTTGAGAAATCGGTGGCAGGTCGACGGGGTGTCTCATTACCTGCGAGCGATGTGCCGGTGCCAGACTTGGCCGAGATATTGCCGGAGTCCTATATTCGGCAAAGCGCAACGCGTTTGCCCGAAGTATCCGAGATGGACGTGGTGCGGCACTATACTTACTTGTCCAGTCTCAATTACGGTGTAGACACCGGATTTTATCCGTTGGGTTCTTGCACCATGAAATATAATCCTAAGATTAATGAATGGGCTGCCAACTTGCCAGGCTTTGCCGCGTTGCATCCGTTGCAACCTGTCGATACGGTGCAGGGAATTTTGGAACTGATGCATGACCTGGAAGTGGCTTTAGCAGAGATCTCAGGAATGGACCGGGTGACACTGCAGCCAGCGGCTGGTGCGCACGGCGAATTGACCGGAATTTTGATGATAAAAAAGTACCTTGAACACCGAGGGGAACATCGAACCACGGTTTTGGTTCCTGACTCTGCGCATGGCACGAACCCCGCGACTGCGGCCATGGCGGGATTCAAAGTGCAAGAAGTGCCATCCAACAGCAGGGGCGGGGTAGATGTTGAGGCATTGCGCGGGTTGGTCAATCAAGACACAGCGGGTTTGATGCTGACCAACCCCAATACGCTTGGCCTCTTTGAGGAAGATATAGTGGAGATTGCCGAAATCGTTCACGCCGCAGGCGGCTTGCTATATTATGACGGAGCCAATGCCAATGCCATCATGGGCAAAGTCAGGCCAGGCGATATGGGATTTGACGTCGTACACCTGAACCTGCATAAAACGTTCTCCACCCCCCACGGAGGTGGCGGTCCGGGGGCTGGGCCCGTGGGAGTGAAAGCCCAACTGATTCCGTTTTTGCCAGGCCCTTCGATTGTCTGGAACAATGGGCGTTGGGAGTTTTCCGACCAAAGCCCACAATCCATTGGCAAGATGCGGTCATATTATGGCAATGTTGGCATTTTGGTGCGAGCCTATGCGTACTTGCGCAGTCACGGCGCACAGGGTCTGCGCGAAGTGTCAGATACGGCGGTGCTCAATGCCAATTATCTCTTGTCGTTGATCAAGGATATTTATCATACGCCGCATGAACGGCCGGTCAAACACGAATTTGTGCTATCCCTGGTGGATCAGAAGAAGCGGGGGGCAAGAGCGCTGGACGTGGCCAAGCGGTTGATTGACTACGGATATTATCCACCTACCGTATATTTTCCGCTGGTGGTAGGCGAGGCGCTTATGGTGGAGCCTACGGAAACGGAGTCTAAAGAGACTTTAGACCGGTTTGCGGCGGTATTGCGTCAAATCGACCAGGAAATTGACACCAACCCTGATCTCTTGCATCAAGCGCCTCACGATACGATTGTCAGCCGGCTTGACGAAGCGTTGGCTGCACGTCAACCTAACCTAACTTACGCACCCAAAACCTTGTGATCTTTTTGAGCAAACTTGTAAAATTTCTTTTCATAGGAGGCACCAAATGACCCCGAGTGTATTACAACAAGCAGATCCCGACGTGTATCAGGCAATTCGCAACGAAGAACGGCGGCAAGCCTTGCACCTGGAACTCATTGCATCAGAGAATTGGACCTCGCTTGCTGTACGTGAAGCAGTGGGGTCGGTAATGACGGATAAATATGCTGAAGGCTATCCCGCCCATCGTTATTACGGAGGGTGTGAGTACGTGGATGTGGTGGAAGAATTGGCCCGCCAAAGAGTTAAGGCACTGTATCATGCCGAGCATGCCAATGTTCAACCCCACGCCGGTGCCTCCGCCAATTTGGCGGTCTATTTCACTGCGTTAAAACCCGGTGACAAGATCTTGGGGATGAACTTGAGCCATGGCGGCCATCTCACCCACGGCAGTCCGGTGAATTTGTCGGGTCAATTATATCAGGTAGAGAGTTATGGAGTAGACAAGACTACCGAAAAGTTGGATATGGAACAAGTACGGACGATTGCTCGCACCTTTCGGCCTCATATGATCGTGGCGGGAGCTTCGGCCTATCCCAGGCAATTGGACTTTGCCGCCTTTGCCAGCATAGCCCAGGAAGTGGGCGCGCTGTTGATGGTGGATATGGCCCATATTGCCGGACTGGTGGCAGCGGGCTTGCATCCGACCCCGGTTGGCCATGCCGACTTTGTGACCTCGACTACGCACAAGACACTGCGCGGACCCCGCGGGGGATTTATTTTAACCAATGCCGATTGGGGCAAGAAAATAGATAAAGTAGTCTTTCCCGGATTGCAGGGAGGACCATTGATGCATGTCATCGCGGGTAAAGCGGTGGCTTTTGGCGAAGCGCTCACGCCCGAGTTTCGCTCCTACCAATCTCAGGTGGTTGCCAATGCGCGCCGACTGGCCAACCAATTGCAGGCCCATGGTTTGCGCTTGGTCTCTGGCGGCACCGACAATCATCTGATGCTCCTTGACGTGAAGTTTAGCGGTTTGACGGGGAGTGAGGCTCAACGTCGTCTGGCAGCGGTCGGGATCACGGTGAACAAAAACACGATTCCTTATGAGACCGAAAAGCCGACGGTGACCTCCGGGATCCGGATTGGCACCCCGCAAGTGACCACCCGCGGGTTGGGAGAATTGGAAATGGATGAATTAGCTCAAATCATTGCGGAAGTGATCCAAGGACCCAAAGAATTTTCGGCCGAGCCTTTGGCATTGCGAGTGGAACGTTTAGCCAGAGCGTTTCCCTTGCCAGGTCTGGAGCCGGTTGGCAATGACTAAGATTCATATCATCAACGGGCCGAATTTAGGAAGATTGGGTCGGCGACAGCCCGAAATTTACGGGAAACAAACCTGGAATGACATCATGGATGATCTGCGGCAGGGATTTCCGCAAGCCTTATTGGAAGACTTCCAATCAAATCATGAAGGAGCCTTGATCGACTACATCGAATCACTAGAGGACCGGGCCGCGAATGGCTTGGTCATCAATCCCGGCGCTTTGACCCACCAGAGCTACGCCTTGCGCGATGCTCTGGCGGCGCTTTCCATCCCGGTCATCGAAGTGCATCTGAGCAACGTGCACGCAC
The DNA here is from genome assembly GCA_021784595.1 of Bacillota bacterium. Lineage (GTDB taxonomy): Bacteria > Bacillota > Sulfobacillia > Sulfobacillales > Sulfobacillaceae > Sulfobacillus_C. The sequence continues at coordinate 93,813 of JAJYHT010000080.1, forward strand.
GGGAGAGTTTTCGCGCCCAATCTTTAACGGCCCCGGTATGCGTGGGTCAAATCAGCGGTCTGGGGGCAGATGGATATCGGTTGGCCATCGGCTATCTATTGCGGCAGGGGGAGGGGAACGTGTGACGGTGCATGGGGAGCGGGCTCGTAATTTGCTGCACGAAGGGAAGGGTCAGGCTGATGCCTATTTGAGCCTTTCGCCGTACAATCGCTATTATCTTACGGGATTTTCAGGCTCTCAAGGAGCAGTTTTGGTGGCGCCGGAGGAATACCGGTGGCTGTTGTGCGACTTTCGATACACTGAACAAGCTGCTAGCCAAGCACCGGACTACGAAATTGTACCAGTGGCGAACGACCTGTTTAAACGCGTAGGAGCTTTGGCTCATGATGTGGGAGCGCAACGTATTGCATTCGAAGCCGATCATCTTACAGTAGAAGAGTGGAATAGACTAACCGAGGCCGTTCCGGATATCGCCTGGATTCCGGTCAGCGGCATGACTGAGAAAATGCGGATGATCAAAACGGCGGACGAGATTGTTCTATTGCGTCGGGCCGCCCAAGTTGCGTCAACCGCCCTATCGAAGGTGTTGGCGACCACCATTCGCCCTGGCATAAGCGAGCGTCAAGTGGCCTTATCCCTCGAACTGGTTATGAGGGAGTCGGGTGCGGACCGCCTATCGTTTGACACCATCGTAGCATCAGGACCCCGTGGCTCGTTGCCGCACGGACAACCCAGCACTCGGATTTTGGAACCGGGCGATTATGTGACGATTGATTTCGGAGCCGTTGTCGGCGGATACCATTCGGATGAAACAGTGACCGTCGTATTGCCTGGTTCTTCCTCTACGGCAGCAGAAATGCGCCAGATTTATGAAATTGTTTATGCGGCGCAACAAGCCGGGTTGGAGGCTGTGAAGTCAGGGACACCGGTGTCGGCAGTGGATCGTGCGGCTCGGCGCGTAATTGAAGCCGCAGGGTTTGGTGCCCAATTTGGCCACGGAACCGGCCATGGGGTGGGGCTGGAGGTTCACGAACCGCCTTATTTGTCGTGGCGGGCGGCACCTGATGACGTGTTGCAATCAGGGATGGCAATCACCGTTGAGCCAGGTATCTACCTGCCTAACATTGGCGGGGTGCGGCTAGAAGATACGGTGATGGTGACCGACCGGGGCTACCAACGGCTGACCACGGTGGACAAAGCATGGCGAGTCTTGTAGGATTCCAAATGAGGTCTTTTAGGTAAGGGGTGGCATAAATTGATTTCCAGCAACGATTTTCGTAACGGTGTGACTATTGAATTGGACGGTGTGTTATACCAGGTCGTAGAATTCCAACATGTAAAACCCGGCAAGGGGTCAGCATTTGTTCGCACCAAACTAAAAAATTTGCAGACCGGCGGCGTATTGGAGAGAACCTTCAACGCAGGAGAACGAGTGCCTGCAGCCAAAGTGGAAAAGCGCGAGATGCAATACCTTTATAACTCGGGCGACGAATACACCTTTATGGATACTGAAACCTACGAGCAACTGGCACTCAAGGCAGAGGATATCGGAGACGGCGTCAAGTTCTTAAAGGAAAACATGTTGTGCTACGTGGTGCTCTTTAAGGGTGCCAGCATTGGTGTGGACCTACCTAATACTGTGGTCTTGGAAGTCACCGAAACTGAACCGGGCTTTAAGGGCGACACCACATCTGGAGCCACTAAACTGGCCACTTTGGAGACGGGCGCTGTCGTCAAGGTGCCGTTATTTGTTAATGTGGGCGATAAACTGTCAGTGGACACCCGGACTGGACAGTATACTGGCCGCGCTTAGTATGGAGTATTGAGGCTGGGGATCGCTCGCTGATTCAAAGAGTCTAGACGGTGGAACCGACACTTATTGGCTCCTGAAGCAGATGGGGCCAATAAGTGTTTCTTCGCAACATTTTCCCGCATGAACTATCATCGGATTGGTTAGGTTAACACTGTAACGGCGTATAAGGAGGTGTAGCGCATGGCAGATCTTCGACGAAAGGTCTCGTACCTGTCAGGCATGGCGGAGCGTTACGATCTAGCTGACCAAGGCCGACAAGGCAAAATTCTTGCGGAAATGGTGCAGGTTCTGCGGGAGTTAAGTTTGGACGTCGAGGAAGTCCAAGCTAATCAACTCGAACTCGAAGAGTATGTAGAGGAAATCGATTCGGACTTAATGACACTGGAAGAAGACGTCTATGTGGGCACGAGCGAGGACGAGGATGATGATGACGACGATGACCTTCGTTTCGAAGAAGACGACAATGAAGGCTACATCGAATTGGAATGTCCTGTCTGTCTCCAAGACTCGCTCTACAATGAAGCTTTGTTCGATGAAGAAGGCATTCAGCTCAGCTGTCCTCACTGCGGCAACATTGTCTTTGACTCCGACGAAGATTGCATTGTAACGGATGACCAGGCTGACGAAGATGGGTTTGACGAGGAATATTTGTAACCTCTGCAACTTCGGCCGATTACCGCGCGGCATGGAGCAAACGCTCCATGCCGTTTAGCGTATGGTGCGATGGCATTATTCCGATCCTTCCAGCCGATGCTGGGCAAAAAAGGCCGCCGCCTCGGAACGCCGAGTGTACCCTAGTTTGCTCAGAATATTGCTAACGTAATGTTTGACCGTTTTTTCGCTGAGGAAAATATCTTGTCCGATTTCTTTATTGGTTTTTCCTTGGGCAATTAACGCTAATATTTTTTGCTCTTGGGGGCTTAACACGGCCAAGGGGTCAACGGGCGAGGGTTGTCTCAAACGAGCCAGCAATTTCTCCGCAATTTGCGGCCCAAATAAAGACCCGCCTGAGGCCACGGTACGTATCGCGTCAATGACTGAGCGTCCCCGGGATTCTTTCAAGAGATAGCCGGAGGCCCCGCCCATCAACGCATCAAGTACTAAATCATCGCCTCCAAAAGACGTCAACATGATGACTTTGACGTTAGGATCGTATTCCTTAAGAGCTTTGAGCACGCTTAAGCCATCGGACGCTCCTAAACGAATATCAAGAACTACCACGTCAGCCTGCCCCGGAATCCGTGCCAGAGCTTCGTCAGCGCTGCCTACGTCTACAGTAACTTGCATGTCAGGTTGGCGTTCAATCATGTTGGACAGGCCGATGCGCACTATTTCATGGTCATCAACTAAGGCGACCCGGATCTTTTCTTCGCTTGCGTCAATCTCGCTGTCATCATGCATTTTAGCGCCCCCTCGATAAAGTAGTTTCTGTCATGCTAGTCCCTTCTCCATGCGTTAAGGAGGTTCGGTGTTTGCGGGTCAATGCGGTCGCACGATCTACCGTGAGGCTAATGGTGGTGCCGTGTCCAAGTCGGCTGTTGACAGTCAAGGAACCGTGCCAATCGGTCATACGCCGGTTCATATTGCGCAAGCCATGATGCGAGGGGCTATCCATGGGTTTTGGAGAAAATCCTACTCCATTGTCGGTGATCATCACATGATAACTATCCTCTGTAGATCGCCAATGAATGGTGATTTTAGTAGCTTGACCATGCCGGCTGGCATTGGATAGAGCTTCTTGAATGCACAGAATCAATTCGTGAATGAGTTCTCTAGGCATTTCTAAATATTTGTCATCATCTAGAATCGTTTCAACCGTGGCTGATATGGAAAGCCGGCGAATCAAATCGTCGAGTGCGATTCGAAAATCTACTGGCGTTACTTCCAAAGTCTGAATAAAAAATCGAATATCGGTCATTAAAAGACCTAGCACATCGGCTACCTGAGACAGTTCGCGAACCATGGCGGGCGGGGCTTCAGGAAGGTCCGAGAGGTTGTCTAGGGCCAGTGTCGCACCGTAAAGCGTTTGCAATACGCCGTCATGCAGATCTCGTCCAATGCGTTCGCGTTCATTAAGGGTGGCCAAGCGGGAGCGATCTTCGGAAAGGCGGGCGTTGGCAATGACGGCTGCGGCATGACGCGCAAACAATTCTCCAACCTCTTGGTCTTCTTCCGTAAAGCCCCCTTCTTTTTCGGTCAAATACAAGTGTCCAACCACTTGATTGTGATAGAGCAATGGCAATCCTAAAAAGGTGGTCATTATGGGATGGTAGCGTGGCACACCAGAGGCTAGCGGGTGTTCCCGAAGATTGGCAACTCTGAGAGGGGCTTTTGACGCCAGCACATGGCCTAGAATACCGTGGCCTTGTGGGAAGTCGCCGATTTTCTCGCGTTCTTCGGGAGTTAAGCCCGATGTAATAAAACGCGCCACCTGCTGGGGATTTTCGTCCGTCAATACCGAGAGCGCTGCATAGCGAGCACCCAACAATTGTCGAGCTACCTCCACCACTTGTTGCAACACGTCCTCCCAGTCAAAATTCGAGGTGATAGCTAAAGTGGCGTCTCTAAGAGCATTTAGTCCGTCTCGTTGCCGGGCTAGAGTGGCGTTGACCCGTGTCAAGGTTTTATGCTGTTGGCCTAAAATGCCAAAGACCACAAAAGAAAAGAGTCCCGTAAAAAGAACTAAAATAGCCCACAACCACAAAATGTTCGCATTGTGCGAAAGACGAGGCACCAATAACAGGCGATCTACGATGATGACTAAGGTCACGCCCACCATGGCTAACATTGTAGCCCCAATTTGCCGCACCATGCGCTGCATCCCTCCTTATTGATTATAACAAACCCAGACCGCAACCCGCCTACCGCTCTCAGATTGACACAAAAATGCCGAGAGGCCATCGGGGTCGGACCATTTGGAATAAGTTGGCTGGGCTGTCCATACATATCAACTACTGGGACAGGATGTCTCAGAGTCAGGAGGCGAGACACTATGGAGCCATGGCTTTTTCTTCCACCCACACCGTGGCGGGAAGCGATTAGTGCTCTTGGCACAGGTGTCTTGTCGCGTCTTGAGGAAATCCGTTTTCGAGTCGACGTTCCGGTCATGCTTTACACAGACCGTGAAAGCATTCAATTAACTCATGAAGGCGTCCCGGTGATCGCCAGGGGACAAGACATCCGGCGAATACTGGCTATTCTTGTCGACCACTCGCTGTATGCCCGTGTGGAGGAATTGCGCCAAGGATACATTACGCTTCCTGGGGGGCACCGGGTTGGTGTAGCGGGTCGTGCAGTATGGCAAGACGGACACATTGTTACCCAAACCGACATCACGGGTCTCAACATACGATATGCCCGCGACGTCAACGGGGGAGCCAAAGTGTTGATGGAAAACCTTCGGAGGCGCGGCATCGCCGGCAACTCATGGGTGATTGTAGCGCCGCCCCGGGCGGGAAAGACAACGATGCTGAGGGACTTGACACGCTGGTTTAGTCAAGCCGGATGGCGTGTGGTGGTGGTTGATGAACGGTCGGAAATTGCGGGCCCTGGAACGGGGCACCGGGGTTTCGATCTGGGCCCGCACACCGATGTGCTCGAGGGATGGAGCAAGTCCGAAGGAATTCTCACGGCTGTGCGCACGTTGGGTCCGGACATGGTGGTAGTTGATGAGTTGGGCCCGGAGGCAGATCTGGATGCGGTGATAAAGGCTCGTCACGCCGGGGTGGAAGTAATCACGACCTTGCATGGCTCTGAACAAAATGGGTTGGCGGGCGCTCGGCTTAAACGGCTTTGGCAATCCCAGATATTTGACGCGGTAGTTTTTCTAGGGCGCTCTCCTGGTCCTGGAGCAGTGGTTGGGGTCTGGCCGCCCGCGCCTTGGGGGCGCGATGGGATAGCGCTATGAAAGGAATAGGGGCGCTTTTAGTGTTGGGGTCTGCCGTGTGGTTGGGCCGCGCGTTGGCCAAGCCATTGCGTCGTCGGGTCATGTTGCTGGAGGCGTGGGCAAATTGCATCGGGTTTTTGATTCCTGCCATTGTCTGGCAGCAGACGCCATTACCCACGGCATTGTCAGATGCAGCCCGCGCCTACCCGATTTTGTCCAAGGTACTCAACAGTATAACCCAGCAACTCGCAGAGCGGTTGATAGATGTAGGGACAGCGTTTGAACGTGCATTAGTTGAGGAAAGCGCTTTGCGACCGAGGGACCGGCAACTATTGGGCGACATGGCTGCAAAGTTGGGGACGTCGGCAACCTCCTATCAAAGCGACATGCTTCGAACCACCGAAGCGTTGGTACGCCAAGTGGCCAAGGAAGCCCGGGGGGAAGATCTAAAACAGGCTCGCCTTGTGGAATCGCTAATTTCCCTTTCGGGCTTGGCTCTGGTAATTCTCTTACTTTAACCCGCTCTAAGGAGCGGATGGGAGTGGACACATGACCAACATCGATTTGATTGTGAAATTGGCTGGTATCGGAATTCTTGTCACAGTGGCCTATAGCGTGTTGGAACGATTGGACCGTAAAGAGTGGGGTCAATTAGTAGCCTTAGCGGGTGTTGCCATTGGGTTTGTCCTGGTCCTGCGCGAAGTCCAACAGTTATTCCAGGCCGTTCGCACCATGTTCAATCTTTAAGGGGTCGATTCTGTGCACATTATTCTGAAGGTCGCTTCCATCGCCCTTATTGCCACCGTGCTGTTAGTGGTGTTGAGAGAAGAACGTAAGGAATGGGGGGTGGTTATTCGTTTCGCCGTGGGCGCGGTGGTGCTCCTGATGATTCTGACCCCGCTACAAACTGTGATCTCGCAAGTTTTACAGCTGGCTAGCGTGGTTAGGGTTCGGGGATTATATCTAGCTATTTTGCTTAAAGTGATTGGGATCGCATACATTTCCACCTTTGCTGCGCAAATGGCATATGACACCGGAGAGTCTGGACTGGGCTGGCGGGTCGAATTGGCTGGGAAGGTAGCTATTTTAGCCATTTCACTACCGCTGATTAGCGCAATCATTAACGCCATCTTTAAAATGATTCCGTCGTGACGGGAGGATTCGGTCGATGCGCTGCATAATCGTTAGCTTATGCGCACTGATATTGGTGTTTATCGGTTCGCCCTTGGCCATGGCGCACGGTTTAGACACTATGGTCAAGACGCAGGCTGAATCTGTGAACACACAGGTGCTGGAGCAAGAAGTGTCGCGCCTGGTGGGGCAGTATCCGAGCGTCCATATTCCTTCGCCCCTGTCCATCGCGACCGACCTCTTGCATCACCGGAATCCTTTTAATGTGCCACAACTTTTAAGCGGAATGGGTTCTGCCATTGCGGGCGATTTAGCCGTAGAAGGCCGTGTCTTGGGAATCATCTTCGTGCTGTCGGTTTTAGCAGCCGTGTTGGGACGACTGACTGATTCCCTGGGCCAGGGTGGCATAGCCGAAATCTCACGATTGGCAGTTTTGTCCGCACTGATCTTAGTGGCATTGCATTCTTTCGGGGTGGCTATTGTGATGGTCACCAACCTCATTGGGGACCTATGGCACTTGATGGAAGCGATTATTCCCCTGATTGTCGTATTGATGGCGGGGAGCGGTGCGTTTGCCTCCGCTGGCATCTTTCATCCCTTGATGTTACTGACGGTCAACGTCGTGGCTATGTTGACCAGGGATTGGGTCCTTCCCCTGATCCTATTCGCTACCATAGTCGAACTGGTGGGCCATTGGCTGCCAAAGTTTTCGCTGCACTATCTAGGTCAATTGCTGCGAACCACCGGACTGACCTTGTTGGGCGGATTGATGACGTTATTTTTGGGTGTGATGGCTGTGGAAGGGGCAGCGGGCTCGGTGGCTGACGGAGTGGCGCTACGTACCGGAAAATTTTTGGCCAACACCTTTGTGCCGGTAGTGGGGAAAATGTTTTCCGATGCCATGGAAGCAGTGCTGGGGTCGTCGCTGCTGCTAAAGAACGCGGTGTCGATGGTGGGCGCTCTCACGATTATTGTGATCGTGGCCTTTCCGTTGTTAAAGCTCTTCGTGATGATGTTTTTATATCGATTGGGAGCCGCAGCGACAGAACCTTTGAATGTGGGCGGGGTCAGCGCGACGCTGGCTACCATGGCCAACGCTCTGGGATGGCTGTTGGCTATAACAGGGGCCGTCGCGCTGATGTTCTTTTTAGTGGTGACGGTGGTAGCATCGGCCTCCAATGGGGTGATTCTATGATGTTAGGAGTGGTGGGGACGTGGGTAAAGTCTTTGATAATTATCGTACTCTTGGGCAACTTGGCAGAATTCATCTTGCCCAAAGGCGATTTGCGTCGTTATACCGGTTTGGTTGTCGGCCTGATTTTACTGTTGGCCATGGTCAGCCCCCTGTGGCGATTTATTCAAGGCGCTCATCCGACGGTCATAGAGCGGGAGTTGTTGGGTGCCGGGACCGGTCAAAACTTGACTGCAGTGATTAAAACAGAAGAGTGGAATCAAGCAACGGCCATGATTCTATCCTACCCTGGGGTGTCGTCGTGCGTTATCCGAGCTGGCACCCATGGCGGAGTGGAAGTGGCTGTGAGCACAGCGAAATCGGTTGTTTTAAGCCAATTAAGGTCATACATCAAGGGTGCCATAGAGATTGCCACAGGCAATGCCCCGGCGAGCATGCAGATTCGAGTTAACACTGGGCAGACCGTAAAGTCGTTTGGGACAGGAAACAAACGAAAGGAGTGATGTCGGTGCAAACCCGTTTTAGTGATTGGTGGAAGCGCATGGTTAGCGAGGATCGCCCCACATTGGTCCGATTGCTGGTCGTTGGGTCATTGGGGGTTGGGCTTCTGGCCTTCAGCGGATTTGGGTCAAAACCCAGTCAAGGAACACCCGGACCGCCAGTTGACACGTCAAGCCTTGCCGGTCAACAGTCCATTGTTGGAAAGCAGCTGCAAGGCATCTTGGAAGCCATTCCTCATGTGGGGGTGGTGTCGGTGGCCGTGACTTTGGATCGTACCGTTCAAAGTCAGTATGTCACTTCCAACCAGGGGCTTTCGAGTCCGAGCACGAGTCCCGTAGTGGTGACCAATGCCCAAGGAGACTCCGTCGTACCTCTTGATCAATTAGGGCCATTGGTCGGTGGTGTGGTGGTGGTGGCCCCTTCGGCGGTAAATCCCAATATCCGGTCCGAATTAGCACAGGCGGTGCAGACACTGCTGCAAATCCAACCTTATCAAGTGCTGATTTTGCCAAATTGACGGCCAGAGCTGGGCGTTGAGAAAACTTTGGGCAAAGAACCCTTGCCAGAGGATGAGCAACACAAAATCGGAGTATTTCTTATAAGAGGAGGAGTACCATTATGAAGAGGCCTCAAATGATTCGGTTTGCCGCTTTTGTTACGGTACTGGCGGTGCTTTTGGGCTACGTAGTCTACCATCGTACGGAGGCCAACACATCAGTGGCCACATCGATCGCCACGCCTAATAAAAACGCCTCCCAGGTGACCAATTTGGAGAACTATTTTGTCAATTATCGCATGCAACGGGACCGTATGATGAGTCAGGAGATATCTACCCTAAAGAGCATTGTCGGAAATCCTGGCATTTCACAAGCTGCAAAAGATCAGGCTACCCTGACTATGGTGGCCGATACTCAACAGTTAAAAGAAGAAACCCAAATCGAAGGGTTGCTAAGTGCGCGTGGGTTCCCGCTCAGTGCGGTCACCGTAACGTCCAACCGAGTCGATGTGGTTGTGGGGGCGGATAGCCTTACCACTACGCAAGTTGCCCGGATTGCCGACACGGCCACTCAAGTAACGGGATTGTCTCCGCAAGACGTGATAATACTCCCCAAAAACTAGTTCACAGACAAGGGAAGGAGCCGACATTCAAAGTCGGCTCCTTCCCTTGGGCGTTCCCCTAGACAAGCCATAACGAATGTGGTCTATTATGGGGGGAGAAATCGGAGGTGTCACTTTTGTTTACGAAAATTCTTGTCGCCAACCGAGGAGAAATTGCCATACGCGTGATGCGGGCAGCCAAAGAATTGGGGGTGAAAACGGTTGCCGTCTATTCCGATGCTGACAAAGACGCACCGCATGTCCAATATGCCGATGAGGCATTTCCTATAGGTCCCGCAGCTGCCCAGTTAAGCTATCTACATATTCCAAACATCATCAATGCAGCGGTGCAAACTGGCGCTCAAGCCATTCATCCGGGCTATGGATTTCTATCGGAGAATCACCATTTTGCTGCTGTATGCAAGACCTGGGGCCTGGTTTTTATTGGCCCCCCATCCACAGCCATTGAACAAATGGGCATCAAGGCGCAAGCCCGGCAGATGATGCAAAATGCGGGCGTACCCGTTGTTCCTGGCACGGAAGGCACCGTAAGCGATTTAGATGAAGCCCGACAAATCGCCGAAAGCATTGGCTACCCTATCTTGGTCAAAGCGTCGTTTGGCGGGGGCGGCCGCGGCATCCGCATCGTGGAGGGGTCCGATGAATTGGCTGAGGCCATCGAAAGAGCCAGTCGAGAAGCTAAATCGGCTTTTGGACAAGGTGATGTATATTTGGAGAAGTACTTACGCAAGCCGCGGCATATTGAAATTCAGGTAATCGCTGACCAATTTGGCAATGTGGTGGCTTTAGGCGAAAGAGAGTCCTCGCTGCAACGAAGACGTCAAAAGATCTTGGAAGAAGCTCCATCGGTGGCGGTCACCCCAGAGTTGCGCCGCGATATGAGCGACGCTGCAGTACGTGCCGCCAAAGCGGTGGGGTACACTAGCGCCGGCACCCTGGAGTTTTTGTTGGATGAAGCGGGCCGATTTTACTTTATGGAAATGAATACCCGTATACAGGTTGAACACGCCTGCACCGAGATGGTTACCGGCTTTGATATTGTCAAGGAGCAGATCCGCGTTGCAGCAGGCCTTCCCTTGTCGATTGCACAAGAAGATGTCCAAATGAACGGCTGGAGTATGGAATGCCGGATTAATGCCGAAGATCCCAGCAAGCAATTTCGACCTAGCCCGGGCACCATTACCGTGTGGCGGGAACCGGGCGGCCCCGGCGTACGGGTGGATTCTGGCGCTGCGCCGGGATATGTAGTCCAGTCTTTTTATGATTCTTTGTTGGCCAAGTTGGTTACCTGGGGCCGAACGAGAGAAGAGGCAATGGAACGCATGCGTCGCGCGTTGGACGAGTTTCGCATTGAAGGGGTTAAAACCACATTGGAATTGCACCAACAGCTGCTGTTAAACCCCGAGTTTATCAAAGGTGAGATTCATACCAACTTTTTGGCAGAACGCATCGAAGGAGCATAGACCTAAAGGAGGCTCGCCATGGATGACGTGGAAAACCAGGCTGTTCTTCAGCCGTCGGTCCAAATTGCCAATGACGTCATTGCCGCGATTGCCGGTTTAGCGGCCGCCGACGTAGATGGTGTAGTCGGAATGACCGGTGGGCTGGCAGGCGGTCTTTCCGAAATGCTGGGGAAAAAAGATCCGACTAAGTGTGTCAAGCTAGAGATAAAGGATAATCAAGTGGGGCTCGACCTATACCTTATTGTGCGCTTTGGTAAGAAAATCCCTGAGGTAGCCAGTCGTGTTCAGGAACAGGTGAAAATACAGGTGGAAAACATGACCGGACTGCACGTCACCCATGTAAATATACACGTGCAGGGAGTGTCTTTTGCGTCTCCTGTCGAACCATCCGACAATTCGGAGCGTACTTAGCAAGGAGGACCAGCATGGCACGCCATCGCGGACGAGAGCTGGCATTAAGGGTATTGTTTGAACAGGATTTAGCTCATACCGACGCTGAGGAGTTGTTGCGCCGGGCCTTGCTCGATGAATCCGATGACAATCGTCGGTTTGCTCGTGCACTGGTATTAGGAACCTTGGAACACCGTGACGCACTCGATGCCGTGATTGGCGGCGCCGCGATCGATTGGAAACTTCATCGAATGCCTACTATTGATCGCAATATTTTGCGTCTGGCTGCCTTTGAAATGCAATATGCGCCCGATGTGCCAGTTTCAGTGATTATTAACGAAGCATTGGAATTAGCCCAAGAATACAGTACCGTGGACGCCAAGAAATTTGTCAACGGAGTGCTGGCGACACTTGCCCATACCATGCGACCAGAAGGTGATCCGGATAGGCCGTCGAGTTAGTGTGCCCCAATACGTTTTGGGAATTGATACCAGCGCCTATACGACATCCGTGGCGGTAGTCGATGGCATCCGGGTATGTTTTGACGAGCGGCGGGTGTTGCCGGTGCCGCTAGGGCAGCGCGGATTGCGGTCCAGCGACGCGGTCTATTCCCATGTTCGCTACCTGCCGGCATTGTATCAAGCATGGTGCAACACGCAGGGCATTGAGGCTCGGTCATTGGCGGCTGTGGCGGTCTCTACCCGTCCACGGCCTCAGCCGGATTCTTACCTTCCTTCGTTTGCAGCAGGGGAGGGATTCGGCAAGGTGATCGCTGAAAGTTTAGATATTCCATTGTTCAAAACATCGCACCAGGAAGGCCACATTCGCGCTGGTTTGTTTTCGGCGGCACAAGATTTTGACGTGCCATTTCACGTACTTCATGTTTCGGGCGGGACCACCGAACTGTTGCGAGTAATTCCGGAACAAGCCGGCCACTGGGATATTCTTGTGGTCGGCGGAAGCGACGATCTATACGCGGGCCAATTTATTGACCGAGTCGGGGTGCGATTGGGATTGCCATTTCCAGCCGGCGCGGAATTGGAAAAGTTGGCTATGGCATCGGAGCACCCGGTCCGCTTTAATCAGAGTCCGCCAAGATCAAGGGACGGCAAGATGTGGATCAGCTTTTCAGGCATGGCCTCTGCTGCCGAACGCGCTATCGATAATGGCGATGTGCCGGCTGATATTGCACGTGGAGTAGAGTGGGCCGTAGCCCACGCGTTGTTTCGTTTGCTAAAGGCAGCGCTCCCACCGGGACCAGTGCTGGTGGTGGGTGGCGTAGCGGCCAATCAAACCATTCGACAATATTTATCGCAACAATTGGTTCCTGAAAAAGGATGGACCGTGTCTTTCGGCTCGCCTTCGTTAAGCCGGGACAATGCGGTCGGAGTGGCTTGGATTGGGTGGGACCAATGGAGCGCACCATGAGGGGGATTATATGACACAAATCTTAGACGGAAAGTTGGTAGGTTTGTCCATAAGACAGGGAATAAAAGAGAAGGTTGCGGATTATCAACTGCACCATGGTCGAAGGCCGGGACTTGCTGTGATTTTGGTGGGCGATGATCCGGCATCTCACATTTACGTCCGCAACAAACAACGAGCGTGCGAGAAAGCGGGGATTTTTTCCCGCACCATTCAGTTAACATCGGCTGCGGACACACCAACCGTGGTGCAGGAAGTTCACCAGGCCAACCAGGATCCTGCTATTCACGGCATATTGGTTCAAATGCCGCTTCCTCCTCATGTCAATGTCCGTCAAGTGCTGGCTGCGATAGACCCCGCCAAAGATGTGGACGGCCTTACCACTGAGAATTTAGGGCGGTTGTCTCAAGGCGAGCCTGGGCTGTTTGCCTGCACTCCGCGCGGGGTGATAGCCTTGTTGGATTATTATAACATTCCGCTGGTCGGGTGCCGGGCATTGGTTGTAGGCCGAAGCGTGCTTGTAGGCAAGCCGCTTGGACTTCTCTTGCTGGGGCGCGATGCCACGGTTACAATGGCTCATTCGCGATCACGCAATCTACCCGAACTGGTACACGAAGCTGATCTGGTGGTAGCTGCCGTGGGAAGGCCCGAGATGATCCGAGGGGATTGGATCCGGCCCGGTGCTGCCGTGATAGATGTGGGTATTAATCGAATGCCTTCCGGGATTGTAGGCGATGTGGCATTTCGAGAAGCCTGGGGGCGGGCCGATTGGATCACTCCGGTGCCCGGAGGTGTAGGACCCATGACCATCGCTATGTTGCTGGACAATACCTGGGAGGCGTTTGTCCGCCAGGAGGACAAAATATGACCGGAGTGCCGCTGAAAATGACGGTTAGCCAACTGGTGCAAGAGATTCGCCAATTGGTCGAAGGAGTCGCGGCATGGCAACGGATTTGGGTTCAAGGGGAATTGTCTGGTGTCAAACATCATTCTTCCGGGCATTGGTATTTCACCTTGAAAGATGATCAGGCTCAGTTGCGGTCCGTTATGTTTCGGCGAGACGCCCTGTCGTTGGAGGCCGGTCTCAAAGACGGCATGCAGGTGTTGGCGTTAGGCCGCGTGGGCGTGTTTGAGCGTGATGGGCAAACCCAGTTGTATGTTAGCGTGGTTCACGATCTCGGGGCGGGGAAAGCGCACTTAGCTTTGGAAGCGCTAAAAGAAAAATTGGCCGCGGAAGGTTTATTTTCCCGGCCCAAACGAGGTTTGCCCTTGTTGCCTAAAGCAGTGGGCATAATTACCTCGCCGACTGGGGCAGCGCGCCACGATATAGAAACCGTCATTGCCCGCCGGTATCCGGGTATGCAGGTCAAGTTGTATCCTGTGTTGGTGCAGGGAAAAGCGGCTCCGCTGGCGGTTGTTGAAGCTCTCGGAGCGGTCTCAGCCAATGATGTGGATGTCGTCATTTTAGGACGCGGTGGAGGCTCGAAAGAGGATTTGATGGCGTTCAATGATGAGGGGGTGGTGCGGGCGGTAGCATTGTGCCCGGTTCCGGTGATTTCGGCCGTAGGCCATGAGATAGACACCACGCTCGTGGATTTGGTGGCGGACCTGCGTGCACCAACACCATCGGCGGCTGCCGAACTGGCAGTGCCGGAAGTCGACCGTCTGATCAAGTGGCAAGCTGGACTCCTGAATAGGGCTCGCCAGGCTATGTTGTTGCGCCTGGCATCAGAGAAGAAACGACTAGCTGGATGGACCACCCACGGAATCTTGACGCGGCCAGAGAATTTGGTTCGCGACGCGCGGGTGCGCCTGGACCGATTGGGTGAGCGGTCAGACCGAGCCTGGGAAAAACGACTGTCAGATCAGCGGCATCGGCTGGATAAGGCGCAAGTACAACTGAAAAGTCTTAACCCGGAGGCTATTTTGGATCGCGGCTATGCTTATGTTACCCAAGCTGACGGCACTTTGGTAACAGCGGTGGACATCATGCCTAATGAGTTCTATCGGGTCCACTGGTATAATGGGAGTCACTGGGTCACCAGAGCCGATGGGTAGGAGGAGACGGCATGCCTGAAGAACCCGATGAATATGAACGTGATTTAAGTCAATATGAAAGCATCATTGAACGGCTGGAAGAAATCGTAAGACTCCTGGAATCGGGGAGGACCCCTTTAGCAGAGGGGCTGCGGCTTTATTCGGAAGCCAAAGCGCTCACGGAGCGCGCCAATGGGTTGCTGGAACGTGCAGAATCTAGTCTGGCGCCTCAACCCGTGGCATTTGAGACGGAGGGCCGCTAGTGGATATTGATGCCTGGCTGTCAGACACGCGGGCACTAATCGAACATTGGATTGAAGAGGATATGCCCCAGACTGCTATCGACCAGGGATCTGTTGAGGATGCCATGCGATATTCGGTACTAGCGGGCGGCAAGAGGTTGCGCCCTCAGTTGGTTTTGGCTAGTGCTGTCTATTTGGGACAACCTATGGAGAATTTTCGCGATGCGGCTCTGGCTGTGGAATACCTTCATACCTATTCCCTGATTCACGATGATTTGCCAGCCATGGACAACGACGATTGGCGTCGAGGGCACCTCACAGCCCACAAAGTATATGGTGAAGCCATGGCGATTTTAGCGGGAGATGCCTTGTTGACGGAGGCCTTCGCAAAACTTGCGCATCCCGACTGGATGGATCGATTCAATCCGTCGCGGGTCCTTCTAGCCGTCCGACGAGTGGCTCTGGCGGCGGGACGCCAAGGTCTGATTGAGGGCCAGGTGAAAGATCTGGCTGCAGAAGGCCGACAGCTCGAGTTGGAACAACTAGAAGAAATTCACCGAAAGAAAACTGGCGCGCTCATTGTCGCTTGTGTCCAACTGCCCTCAGTCATGGTGGGCGATGCTCAAGCAGAGGCGCGATTGACGGAATTTGGCAAGCATTTTGGTTTGGCCTTTCAAATTGTCGATGATATTTTGAACGAAATCGGTGACGCGCAGGTGATGGGAAAGGCCACAGGCACAGATCGCGCATTGGGCAAAGCCACCTATCCGGCAATTCTCGGTATGGAGGCATCGCGTGCTCTTGCGGAACATCACCGTGCATTGGCCAAAGCCGCATTGGAGACTGGTGCCCGTTCGGGCATTTTAAGAAGCTTGATTGACTTTGCGGTTGACCGACAGTGGTAGGGGTTGAGGGGAGGGGCAAAAAGTGTTGTTGGAGTCGATAGGATCACCAAAGGATTTGCGCAATTTCAGCATGACACAGTTGCACCGATTGGCCGGCGAGTTGCGCCAATCCATTATTGAAACCACGTCGCGAACCGGCGGGCATATCGGGGCCAGCTTAGGAACGGTGGAACTGACCTTAGCGTTGCATAAAGTTTACGATACCCCCTACGATAAGCTGTTGTGGGATATCGGCCATCAAGCCTATGCGCACAAGTTGATAACGGGTCGATTGGAAGAATTCAGCAGTCTTCGGCAACTAGGAGGATTATCGGGCTTTTTAAAGCGCCGCGAAAGCGAGTATGACGTGTGGGAAGCTGGTCATGCGTCGACATCGCTGTCTGCAGCGTTAGGCATGGCTGCTGCCCGTGATTTGACCCATGCCAGTTACCGAGTGGTAGCGGTCATTGGGGATGGGGCGCTGACGGCGGGTATGGCATGGGAGGCACTGAATCAAATTGGTCATTTAAGAACTCCTATGGTTGTGGTCGTGAACGACAATTCCATGTCCATCGCTCCCAACGTCGGCGCTTTCTCTCGATACTTGACGGATCTTCGGTCAGCCCCGGCATACTCTCGGTTAAAACAGGAAGTCGAAGGGCTGTTGGAAGGAATTCCGGTGTTCGGCAACCAGATTAAACGATCAGTGGAGCGTCTTAAGGACTTAGTGCATTATGCCATGTTGGCGGGCAATGTTTTTGAGGAATTGGGTTTTCGGTATTTTGGACCTTTGGATGGCCATAGCCTGGACGATTTGATACCTGTATTGGCCAATGCCCGTGATGTTGCTGAACCAGTGATAGTGCATGTTATCACGCAAAAAGGCAAGGGGTATCGCCCAGCGGAAGAGCATCCCGGGGAATTTCACGGACCGGGACCTTTTGACGTCGCCAGTGGACATTTTATTAAGAAGATAGAACCTCCATCATATAGCCAAGTGTTTAGCCAAACCCTCATTGAAGTGGGTAGGGTCCGTCCCGAGGTGGTGGCCATCACCGCCGCAATGCCTGACGGCACTAAATTGGATAAATTTGGGGAGGTGTTTCCGGACCGTCTTTTTGATGTTGGGATAGCGGAGCAACATGCCGCGACATTTGCCGCTGGGCTGGCCTTAGCGGGCATGAGGCCGGTGTTTGCGGTCTACAGCACCTTTATTCAAAGAGCATACGATCAAGTGATTCATGATGTGTGTCACCAAGACCTGCCGGTGGTTTTTGGGGTGGACCGAGCGGGGTTGGTTGGAGCCGATGGAGCAACCCATCAAGGAATTTTCGACATAAGTTTTCTGCGCACTGTGCCCAATCTGGAAATTGCCATGGGCAAAGATGAAGGAGAACTGCGGAGTTTGGTGGCGGAAGCGCTGAACCGTCCGCATCCGGTTGCGATTCGTTATCCTCGCGGTTTTGGCCAAGGCATTGATTTGTCCGGTCCGATTCCCCCCATTGCCTGGGGCGAAGCGGAATGGACGCATCGAGGAGAGGACATTACCCTGATTGCTTTTGGGCCAATTTATTATACCGGGTTGGCGGTTCGTAAGATGCTGATGGCTCACAATCTGTCAGTGGGTTTGGTTAACGCGCGCTTTGTCAAGCCGCTGGACACGGCAACCTTGGAAAAGGTTGCGGAGTCTACCAGAGCCATCATGACAATCGAGGAGCACGTATTAGCCGGGGGCTTTGGCAGTGCTGTCAACGAATGGGCAAACCGGGAGGGTATTGCAACGCCTATCCGCAACGAGGGGTTGCCGGACGAGTTTATTGACCACGGACCGGTAAATTACTTTTTAAATCTTTATGAGTTGGACGCGCAAGGTCTGTCGCGCAAAGCCTTAGCTTGGGTTGAGGCACTAAAGAGTCTTTCATCCGAGCGATGACGACATCTAAGTCGCGTCTGGACCGGCGGTTGGTGGAATTGGGATTGGTAGAGTCACGGGCGAGAGCGCAAGGTTTGGTGCTGGCGGGCCAAGTGAAGGTCAACGGACAGACACAAACTAAGGCAGGGTTCATGGTACAAGAGACCGATGAAATTTTATTAAGCGAACCCAAATTGGCATATGTCAGCCGGGGTGGATTGAAATTGGAAGCGGCACTGGATCATTTTGGCATTCAGCCTCATGGATGGACGGTGCTTGATGTGGGTGCATCGACTGGGGGCTTTACTGACTGCTGGTTGCAGCATGGAGCCCAGAGCGTGTACGCCGTGGATGTTGGGTATGGCCAACTGGCTTGGTCATTGCGAAATGACCCGAGGGTGGTGGTGCACGAGCATCTTAACGCACGCTGGCTAACGTTAGATCAGATTGGCCGGCAGGCACCACTGGATGCTGCCTCTATTGACGCGTCCTTCATCGGCATTTCTCTATTGTTGGCACCGGTGGCGGCTATGTTACAGCCTGGCGGATCAGTAATGGCCTTAGTCAAACCACAGTTTGAGGCGGGGCCGGAGAACTTAGGCAAACGGGGCGTGGTACGAGATCCTAAAGTTCACCAGACTGTTCTGAAACGGTTTTGGCAATCAGCCCAAAATATGGGATATTCTGTGCAGGGTCTCATTCCATCGCCAATCAAAGGCCCTGAGGGAAATATCGAATTTTTAGCGTATCTGCAACTCGGCGGCACGTCTTTGGAAATGGCCGTGGACAGCGTCGTGGACCAAGCCTGGCAGGGGGAGTCGGAGTGAAGCACGCGTTGGTATGGCCTAACCCAGAGAAAGATCAGGTGCGGGGCTTAATCGGGCAAATGGCCCGATGGTTTGACCAACATCGCGTAACGATGAGGGTTCCAAAAGATTTGGCGGATACTGTCGGATTTCCTGACAACGGCATCGAATGGACCGATCTGTCTTCTGAAACCATCGACTGGATCATTGTTTTGGGTGGGGATGGAACACTGCTTAGGGCAGCCAAAGAACTGGCCTTCTTGGACCGACCGATCTTGGGAGTCAATCTGGGACACTTAGGATTTTTGACAGAGGTTGAAGTGCCGGATTTACTACTGGCTTTGTCGGCCATGCTTCAAGGCGAGTATGTCTTGGATGAGCGCCGCTTGCTATCGGCGCGCGTATTGCGGGACGGACAGGAGCTAGCCCGGTTTGATGCCATGAACGATGTGGTGGTGGCCAAGGGCCCATTTGCAAGACTGATTAACCTGGAAACCTTTGTGGATAACGCTTATGTCACCACATATCCGGCGGATGGATTGATTGTGGCCACTCCGACAGGCTCTACCGCGTATTCGCTGTCAGCCGGAGGGCCTATTTTGGCACCGGATTTAAGCAACATGGTCATCACCCCCATTTGCCCTCATTCCTTCTTTGACCGATCGATCGTGATTGACGGAAGTCATCAAATAAAAATTCGGATTCGTACCATCCATCGTGATACATTGGTTACAATTGATGGGCAAGAGGGTCATCCTTTGGAAGACGGGGATGAGGTGGTAGTGCAAACTAGCCCCGTTACCATCCGACTCATTCGTAGACCTGGATGGAGTTTCTTTCATGTGTTGCGTGGATGGAGGAAAGGACATTAGAATGCATCAGGACAAGCGGTCACGTCAGGCGATAATTCAAGAAATAATTAGGTCCCATGCGGTCGAAACCCAAGAAGAACTGTCGGAATTACTGGCTCTAAGAGGAATGCCGACGACTCAAGCAACAATTTCGCGGGATATTAAAGAGTTGGGTTTGTTGAAAGTGCCATATGAAGACCGACATCGGTATTCGATGCCAGATTACTCAACCATCGCAGGTTCTCGGGACCGTCTAGCCCGGCTGTTGAGAGAAGTGTTGGTGAGTTATGTAGTAAGCGAAAATCTCGTGGTGGTTAAAACCTTACCGGCCGGGGCCAACGTTGTATCGGAGGCCATAGACGGATTGGATTGGCCCGAAGTGGCGGGGACCCTGGCGGGGGAGAATACGGTGCTGGTAGTGGCTAAGAGTGCCAAAGACGCCCCGGCTTTGGCACAACGACTAGAGGCCTTGCGATAGAGCATACTGAGGAGAGCTATGATAAAGGGACTTGTAGTGGAGAACCTCGGCCTCATTCGTGAGACCACTGTCGAGTTTGGCGGCGGATTTAATGTGATTACCGGAGAATCGGGATCGGGAAAATCCTTGTTGCTCAATGCGATTGGGTTTGTGTTGGGCGCTCGGGCATCGGACTTGGTAGGACCTTTTAGCGACTCGGCTCGTGTCCGGGCTACGTTTTCTGTTTTGAGCGGCGCATCTTTGTGGGCAGACTTGCAAGGGCAGGGAATAGAACCGGATGACTGGATTATAATCCAGCGTGAGCTTACGAAGGACGGACGTAGCACCTATAGAGTACAGGGCCAGTTGGTTGCTGCGCAAACGGTTAGGCGCATCGCCACCCACTTGGTGGAGATGACAGCTCAGCATCACTCGTTGAAGGTGGCTGAACCGGATACCCTGATACTATGGGTTGACCGGGTTGGGGATCTTGAAGGGCTAAAAAATCAGGTGGCTGACGATTATCGGAGATGGCACGAAGCCAAAGAAGCATGGGATGCTGTCAAACGCTCTGCGCGCCCTGAGGAGATAGAACAACTCCAAACGGTGGTAGAGGAAATTAACGCAGCACACCCGCTGCCTAATGAAGACGAATTGTTAAATCAAGAATTGGTTCGATTGCGGCAGGGCCAGCGGTTGATGGAGGGTTATCAGGAAGTGATTCGGATTTTAGACCAGGATGATGGAGGGGTTGTCCAGGGTTTTGCCAAACTAAGCCGACTATTGGACTCTTTGCAGCGCATGGATCCATCGTTGGAAGGGGCTTCGCAATTGATGGAGCAGGCATCAACTTTAATCGAGGAGGCCCATTGGGCGTTAAATCAGTGGTATGAGAGCTTAAACCTGGATCCAGATCATCTAGAGCAAGTTGAACAGCGCGCAGACTGGCTGGCGCGGCTCAAAAGGAAATATGGCCCACGCTTGGACGACGTGATTGGACTTCTGGAAGAATCAGCCGCTCGGTTGGCGGAAGTGGATAATTTAGGTTGGGAACTGGCGCAACGGGAACGCTTGGTTGAGACAAGCTACCAGGAATATGAGCGCAATGCCAAGAGCTTGTCGACAGCGCGTCGCGCCTGTGTTGATAAACTTGCTGCTGATATTTTGGAATTGCTGAAGGAAATGGAAATGCCGGGCGCAAATATGGAATTTTCAATAACGCAAGGTGCCCCTCGGCCAACCGGGATGGACACGATAGAGTGCCTGTTTGCAGCGAATCCCGGCCAGGTTGCCAAGCCCCTGGCGAAAATGGCGTCGGGAGGAGAACTGTCAAGGGTAGCGTTGGCGATGGCCGTGGTAGAAGGACGGGTGGGATCTGCAACGCTGGTGTTGGACGAGTTAGATACGGGGTTGGGAGGCATTAGCGCAGGGCGGGTGGGAGAATTGCTGGCTCGCCTAGGTAGTTCTCGGCAAGTGTTGGTGGTGAGCCATCAACCGACCGTAGCAGCTAGAGCGTCAGTGCACATCAAAATTCAAAAGGTTGTTGACGGTTCATCTGCGGAGTCGCGGGCAATAGGATTGGACGACACGCAAGGACGTCCTGTGGAGGTGGCTCGCATGTTAAGCGGCCATCCAGATTCTGTGGCGTTAAAGCATGCGCGGCAATTATTGTCGCGGGAGGTCGAAGGTGCATAACGGATGGTCGCACTTGGTAATGGAATCCAACCGCGTGTTGCTGGTCGCGTTGATTGCGGTCGGATCAGCACAGCTAATGAAATTCGTCCTCTATGCTTGGTATAAAAAACGCACACGATTCGAAAGACTTTTCGGCTCGGGAGGGATGCCTTCGTCGCATTCTGCCATGGTGTCGGCATTAGCGACCGGGGTGGGCTTTCAGACGGGTTGGCGTTCTCCCGTGTTTGCGGTGAGTTGCGTAATGGGGATCATTGTATTGTATGATGCTATTGGGGTGCGCCGCACGGTGGGATTGCAGTCAAAATATTTAAATCAGATGAGTGAAACTGAGGATTTTCCCGAGTTTGTAGGCCACACGCCTTTTGAGGTGCTGATGGGCGCCCTCTGGGGCGTATTTTTAGGTGTGCTCCTATATACGGTATAAAGGGGGACCTATGCGGTTATTAATCGCAAGCCTGCCTATAGGCACAGGACATGATATTGCTGCTCAAGCATTGGCTGAGGCGGCCTACCTTGATGGGTGGCAAGTAGAATTTTCCCACCATCTGGTGGCGGCGGCCAGAGTGGAAACCGCGCTCTATTTTTTTAGTTTGCGATATTTTGGTCAAAGCTATGGCTCTTTATTTCGATGGGCCGACCATACCAAGTTCAACTGGGTGCAGCACCGTCGTCATTGGCGTCAAATAGGTGCTCGCGTGTTGCCTGAAGTGTATGATGAATACCGGCCTGATGTAGTGATAGCGACTCACCCGTTTGCGTTGAGCGCATGGAGCGCGATGCGTGAAAGGCACCGGAATTTGAGAATTGCGGGGGTGTTAACGGACCTATCGGTACATCGATTTTGGTATGAGCCACTGTCAGATGCCTACACCGTATGGTTGCCTGAGCAGATAGAAGATTTAACCCGATTGGGAGTTTTGAAACAAAGAGTATTCACTACGGGAATTCCTATTCGAGCGTCTTTTCAGGAAACCGTTCCCCCTCTGCCAATCTATGACCGCGGCCCCATTATCTTATTGGGTGGAGGCTTGGGAATGGGGCCTTACAACCGCATCTTGCGCGAATTGGCTGAGGTTCGATGGCCTGTGGTTGCAGTGTGCGGCCACAATGAAAAGCTACGTTGGCGGTTGTCGGAGCAAAAGTGGCCTGAGACCGTGACTATTGCGGGTTATATTGAAAACATGCCCGTGTTTTTGCGCCATGCTCAGTTGGTAGTAGGCAAGCCGGGCGGTGTTACTGCTGCCGAAGTAGCACAATCGGGTGTCCCCTGGATTGTTACTCATTGGATTCCCGGTCAAGAAGAAATTAATCGTGATCGTCTTATTGAACACAATTTAGCGGTTCGAGGCGATACCCACTTCACCGATAGGGTACGCGATTTAATACCAGCGGATACGTCGCTGCGAGAAAAAATGTTAGCCTCTCAACGGCAATGGGCGCGTCCAATGGCAGCGCGCGACATTATGGAAAATCTTAAGCGGTTGCTTTAACAAAAGTAAAAGATTGTTGGCAACATCACCAGGGACTCGGATGCTGATCACCGAGTGGCCTTGGTCTTTTTTTTCGAGTTCCCTCCACTGACAGACACTGACTTTGTTGCCGGGGATGAATCGAGTCGTGCTTCGGGATGTTATGTAAGAGCAAACCAAGCGGGAGGTGAACCGTTTATGGACCAGAAAGACCCGAACCAAAAGGGATGGAGAAATCAAAAGAGATTACTGGGCGTGGTTGGGGCTGCTCTGGTAGTGGGCGCGGGTTTTGCACCTCCGATAGAACATCTGGCAAAATGGCCAAGTCATCTTATGGTGCCCCAAGGCGCGCGGATCGCGTTGCCATGGAGCGCGTATCTTCCGATTCGTGTTGAGTCGGCCGGCGCGGTGGCCGTAACCCGCACTCATGCTAGTCACTTTTTAATGGTAAAAGGTTTGCAGCCAGGTCGTTATCATGTCAATTTTCGTCTCTTTGGCTGGATTCCTTATCGCTCGATTCCTGTTGCCGTGACCAAACCTGTTACCACGGTCATTCCAGGAGGCGAATCGCTAGGAGTGATTACGCAAACCAAGGGTTTAGTGGTGACCAGGCTTCAACCCATTCATCAATCTGGACAATGGGTGGATCCTGCCGCGCAAGCGGGCATTGAGCGAGGCGACATTATTATGGCCATAAACCGCCAACCTGCCGAGTCTGACCAACAATTGCAGCAAGCTGTCAACCGTGCTGGCACGAGCGGTCAGTCGTTGCAGTTGATGGTTGAGGGCGCTCGCGCTATGCACCAACGATGGGTTCATCCCATATGGGTTCCCCAGGCGCATCGATTTGAAATGGGAATTTTGGTAGAAGACGGTGCAAGTGGCGTGGGCACCCTAACATTTTATATGCCATCGACCCAACAGTATGCCGCATTGGGACATAGTATTACGGACGGTTTGACGCGTCATCCGGTAAGAATTCGCCAGGGCCATGTAGTCGGGGCCGAGATTGTCGGAATTATTGCGGGCACCGTTCACACACCAGGCCAGAAAGTCGGGGTGCTGGCCAGTGGTTTTAATATTTCTGGCAGTGTGACCCATAACGGTCAGTTTGGCATTGTGGGAAGGTTGTCCCATGTGCCCGTGTGGGGCCCAAAACATTCCATTCCGCTGGCATTGCCGGACCAAGTAGAGCCCGGGCCTGCCCAAATTATTACCGTGGTTAAGGGCCAGCATCCGGAACGGTTTCAAATTCGTATTTTACGCACTTATCCTCAATGGGTTCCCAACACTAAGGGCTTATTGTTTCAGGTTACCGATCCTCGACTGTTGACACAGGCCGGAGGCGTGGTCCAAGGGATGAGTGGCAGCCCTATAATCCAAAATGGACGCATGGTGGGTGCGGTAACCCATGTATTGCTAAGTCGACCCACTCTGGGTTTTGGATGCTATGCCTATTGGATGGCAACCCAGTCTTCGATGCGCCAGAGTCAGTGAGTTGCGAGAAAATTTTGTACGATCTCCTTTAGGGGCAGGAATTTTGACGTTCGATCGAGAAATCGTTCGTCAAAATTCTTGTTCATGTGGCGAATGTAGAGGGAGGGATCATCATGTGAATCGTAATTTAGAGTGGTTCTTAATCTGGCTGTTTTTGTCGGCCTGGTTGGCGGTGACATGGATCTTGATTCGTTATGGCCGCGAATTGTGGAATCGTACTCAACATCTAATGGCCCACACCTATTACCTCCAACAATTACAAATAATGTCGAAATTAGAAGAAGAGCGCGGTATTTTAAATGGTCACGACTCTTCCGATGAGGGAGGAGATTCGGCAGAATCGTAGAAGGATTAAATTAGGAAAAACTGTAAATTCTGACCGCAGGGGGCAAGCACATGGCAATTAAGGTTTTAATCGCAGACGACAATCGCGAATTTTGCGAGCTGTTAAACGAGACGATTCGAAATGAAGACGGATTAGAGGTGGCGGGGGTCGCTAATCACGGTGTGGAGGTGTTAGAGTTCCTATCACACCAAACGGTGGATGTGGTGGTGCTAGATATCATTATGCCGCACTTAGATGGCATTGGGGTGCTAGAACGGCTGCGGCAAATGGATTTGGCGCGACCGCCCAAAGTTATTGTGTTGACCGCGTTTGGCCAAGAGACGATGACGCAAAAAGCGTTGGAATTGGGAGCGGACTACTATATTTTGAAACCCTTCAACCTAAAAGTATTGGCTGAACGGGTCAAGCAACTCGGAGGAGATCCAACTCCGCAGCCGAAACCAGTGGCGCCGATAGGCGGCAAACTTCAAGTGGTGCCGGTTAAGCACCTGGATGTTGAAGTAACCAACATTATTCATGAGATTGGCATTCCCGCGCATATCAAAGGATATCTGTACTTGCGCGAAGCGATATTGATGGTGATTAATCGGGTGGACTTGTTAAGCGGAGTAACCAAAGAACTATACCCGGCCATTGCGGTGAAGTTTAAGACCACACCCAGCCGTGTGGAAAGGGCAATCCGTCATGCCATCGAAGTGGCCTGGGCCCGAGGAAATGTTGATGTGATAAACGGCATATTCGGCCATACTGTGAATCGTGATCGTGGCAAACCGACCAACAGCGAATTTATCGCGATGGTGGCTGATAAATTGCGTATGCAAATAAAAGCCAGTTGATGGCAGCTAAGTTTGCCCCTGCGAGAGGTGCCGATACGGCACCTCTTTTAGATTGCAGAAAATCAGCGAATACTAATCGTCGGCAACCTGTTTACCCTGGAGTCTAAGTGTGCCATTATGATGAACGGTATGGGTTCCGCAAGTGAACCCCCAACAGCGAACGAAAGGGAGTGGAGCTCGCGCAAGCGAGAAATTCATGAACATATTCGAAGCGATGGAAAAGTTTGGCCATGAAGAATTAGTGTTTTGGTACGATAAAACTACCGGTTTAAAGGCAATTGTAGGAATTCACGACACCACACTGGGCCCTGCTTTGGGAGGATGTCGCATGTGGCCTTACGAAAACGAAGAAGACGCCATCGTGGACGTGTTGCGGTTGTCTCGTGGGATGACCTACAAAAACGCTGCCATGGGACTAGACTTAGGCGGAGGGAAATCAGTCATCTGGGCTGACAGCCGTCAGGATAAGTCTGAAGCACTGTTCCGGGCTTTCGGCCGGTTGATTCAAAGCTTGGGCGGTCGATACATCACGGCTGAAGATGTCGGCATCAATGCGGATGACATGGCGGTAGTAGCCCGTGAGACCGAGTTTGTAGGGGGATTGAAGGAGACTAGCGGAGATCCCTCTCCGGCCACTGCAGTGGGAGTGCTTGAAGGCATGAAAGCTGCCGCGAAAACGGTTTGGGGGACAGATGATCTCAGCGGGAAAACTGTGGCTATCCAAGGGCTCGGACACGTGGGAAGCATTTTAGCCAAGATGTTAAAAGAGGAGCAAGCGCAACTTATCGTGACCGATATTCACCCCGAAGAGGGCAAGTTGGTGGCAGAAGAGCTCGGTGCTGAGTGGGTTGAACCGGGAAATATTTACGGTGTAGCCGCTGACATTTTTGCCCCGTGTGCCTTGGGTGCTATTTTAAACGATGAGACAATCCCCCAATTGCAATGCAGAGTCATTGCGGGATCAGCTAACAATCAACTTAAAGAGCCCCGTCACGGTTTGGACTTGTTGAAAAAACAGATTGTCTATGTGCCTGATTACGTGATAAATGGTGGCGGGGTAGTCAATGTCGCCGATGAATTTCATCGTGATGGCTATCATCCCGATCGGGCCTATGCGCGGGTACGGCAAATCGGAACCCAAGTGGCAGAAATTCTTCGTCGCGCCAACACTGAACGCATTCCTACTCAAGAAGCGGCAGATCGCATGGCGGAGTCCCGAATTCATGTTCTTGGCCGAGTCAACGCTACATACGTTCCAGAATAGCAGCGGTTAGAAAGAGGAATTTGCCAGAAGGGTATCGAATATTCATTCGGTACCCTTGGTATTTTTGTGGATATGGCCAATAAAGGAGTTTTTTGTCAGATGGCAGGTGAAATGGAACAGGTACCGGTAACCGATATAGAAATCCTGATCCGGCGGATTCCTACGGTGTTGCGGTGCCACGTGACAGTTAACGACTGGGGAGGCGTGGAGGAAATTCACGTTCTCAGTACGGTCGCGCGCACACCTAAACAAATTGTGCGCGATATTGAAAGCGCCTTGCTGGCCCAATGGAATTTGCGGGTAGACCACAAACGAATTTCCGTGGCTCAAATTTTAGAAGATCAGCCTACATATCCGTTGGGGCGTATAACGGTAGTAGAGTTTCACATGGATTGGGATACGGTGCAACAACAAGGCCATGCTTCCGTGGTGCTTCAACCCTCTAATGATATAAGCACGTCTTATAGGGGGGAATGGCACGGGCGGTACGTGCCCAGTCAATACCACCAAGTCATGGCTTGGGCTGCAGTAGAAGCCATCAACCAAATTCCCGAATTTGGCGATCGCTTTGTGCTGTCGGAATTGCGGTCGTTTCCGTTGGGTGGTCGATCAGTGGTGGCGGTGGCATTAAGTTATCTTAACCCCAGACGGCGCGAGGATATTTTGGTGGGCGCAGTGCAAGAAAAGGGCGATGGACAAGGTGCGGCCATCCGAGCTGTCCTAGACGCAGTTAACCGTCGTCTCGGCCGGATACGGCGAGCTAAGACCCAGGCGGCAGAAAGTCTAGACGCAAACGAGGAGGAGATGGCCGATGGCGGATCATAAGGGGCAATGGGTGGAGGTCCCTCAGTATCAACGTCCGGGCAAGGCCAGGGTGCCTAGCACAAAGCCAAGGAATCAAAGTGGCGCGCCTAGGCAGGCTCAGACTCCAGCAGGACGTCACAGCCAGGCCCAAGAAGCGTTGTATCGAGACTGGCTAGCGCAACAGACGGTGCTTGAAGTCATGTTTAGCGACGGAGCAGCAATTGTTGGAACACTGACGGACTATGATACCTATGCCTTAACCATTGCCAGCGATGGTCAACCGCGGCTAGTGTTCAAGTCAGCGGTGCGTTGGATGCGGGCAATTCCCGAGGATGGCTAGGTTTGCCATGTTTAGTGCTAATGAAAAGAGCTTCCATGGTGATGAACAGAGGCCATTGCTTCATTGTTTGCCTCAACTCAGTGACGGTGCCGACAAAAATCCATTTTTGGGACATCTTTACTCCTCCGGAATACTAGTAGGTTAAAATAGGCTATCCAAAGTTCCGAAAAAATATTCTAGGAGGATGTCCTGATGGAAGAAGCTAATGGACCAGGACAGACGGTATTTTCTGGCCGTGCCGTTTCAGTCAGGGTCGACCCAGTCAAAGTAGCAGGCCGCACTTCTACGCGAGAAGTGGTGCAGCGTGTGCCCGCCGTGGGAATTTTGGCGGAGACCGATGACCACCGTTTGGTTGTTATTCAGCAATATCGTTGGGCGGTGCAGCAATGGCTGTGGGAATTGCCAGCAGGCAAAGTTGACGCGGACGAAGAACCTTTGGCCGCTGCCGTGCGCGAGTTGAAAGAAGAGACAGGATATCGGGCGAACCAATGGCAGTTGATTTACCGTTTTTATCCGTCGCCAGGATACACCAATGAAGAAATTTATCTATTTTATGCAACCGGGTTGGATGCCGATCTAGCTCAGCCAGAGCCTGATGAAGATATTCGAGTCGAGTCGTGGGACAAGGACCGGATTTGCGATATTCTCAAAGCCACACAACCTTTGAATGCGATTTGGTTGGTGGGAATCCACTGGTGGTTGGCTAAAAACACTGACAAGCACTCTTTGTAAGGAAATATATACCTTTTTTGGAATACCCTATAGAGCATGGGAATAAGTTGTCCCTGAGGGGGGACAACCATGGTAACTGCTCGACCAGGCTGGGTATTAGACAATCAGTTCCGGCGCTATCGGACCCCGTTGTTTATCGCTATTGCCACTTTCGGGCTGGGAGTCGTTTTCGGCTCCATGGCCATCAGCACATTAACGGTCGCGGATAAAGCGTTGCTGATGGATTATGTGCATCGGTTTATCGTGCTTGAAGCGGCGCGCCCAGTGGGCCCGGCGTTATTTACCAGTGCTCTGGTCAACAACCTTAAATTGCTAGGGTTAATCTATATTATGGGCGTTTCCGTAGCTGGCATGCCTCTCGTTCCGATTGTTTTGTTCTTCCGGGGTTTTGTCGCGGGGTTTGCAGTGGCGTTTCTGACGACAACGATGGCGTGGCAAGGAATTTGGCTTACGGTCATAACGATCGGACTGCAAAGCCTCTTTATAGTTCCTGCCACGTTATTGACGAGTGCTGTGGCATTAGGATTCTCCTGGAGTCTTATCTTTCCTCAAACGCGTTCTGCAAACCAGAGCGTGCTGCAAAATTTTGTAGCATTCACCATATTAGTGGCGTTGATGGGTATGGTTGCGGTCGTGGGCACGGCGTGCGAAACTGCGGTGGCGCCATTCTTACTCCACCTATTGGGAACCTGGGGAATTTGATACACTTTAAGTAAAGGGGACCGAATGTCATGCAGCAAACAGTCGATATCAATTGCGATATGGGCGAGAGTTTTGGGGTTTATCGGCTCGGCGACGATGCCGCCATGATGGCGTCCATCACCTCTGCCAACGTGGCGTGCGGGTTTCATGCGGGTGATCCCAAAACCATGAAGCACACCGTAGAAATGGCGGTGAGTCACGGGGTGTCGGTCGGCGCACATCCGGGTTTTCCTGATCTGGTCGGCTTTGGTCGACGTAATCTAGCGGTTAGTCCAGATGATGCGTATGCAGACGTCCTGTATCAAATTGGCGCATTGCAAGCCTTTTGTCGGTCTTATGCAGTGCCTCTGCGGCACGTGAAGCCCCATGGCCAACTAAATAATATGGCGTTTGTCGATGTCGCATTAGCTGATGCGATTGCCCAAGCAGTCTTTGACTTCGATCCTGGATTGGTGATGGTGTCCTACGGGGGCGCTCTGGCCAGAGCTGCCGAAAAGCGCGGGTTAACGGTTGCTTATGAAATTTATGCTGATCGAGCCTATGACAATGACGGAGCCTTGGTGCCCCGATCCCTCCCGGGCGCAGTGATAAGTGACCCGTCGACAGTGGTGGAACGGGTGATCTCGATGGTTAGACGACAAGCTATTGTTTCCCAAAGTGGTCAATGGATCCCGACTAACATTGATACCATCTGCGTGCACGGCGACACTTTTGGCGCAACCGAGTTGGCCGCTCGGGTCAAAGCGGGACTCGTTGAGGCAGGCATTTTGATCAGACCGTTAGGGTTTGGGAACACTTTGCGTGCAAGATCCGAATAAAAACTCCTAATTGACAATTGATTCGTATCCTCGAGATAATGGGTCATTACTGTGGGTGGACTCCTCTGGTTGTTCACCTTGTTACCCAATGAAAGGATGGATGACGAATGGGCATTTCAAGAAAATGGGCGGTTTGGGCCGCAATACTTCCTTTGAGCGCTGTAGTGGCCGGTTGTGGGTCGACCGCGGCGCCATCATCAAGTCCGCCCAGCCTTACGGCGGTCGTTGCCCTTCCCGTGCAAACCTCACCGAATTGGTTTTTTCCGATTCTCGCTTCCACCGGATATACCGACACCAATAGCCAAATGAACTATATGATGTATAAGTCATTGGTCTACATTAATAAAACCGATGGCGTCAATTATCACAAATCCTTGGCAGCCTCCATTACGTCTAATGCCAACGGAACTCGGTATACCATTAAGTTGAACGGCCGCTATCGATGGTCTAATGGGCAGCCTGTCACTGCCGAAGACGTGGTGTTCACCTGGAATATTATGAAAGCAGCCAGCCAAAACGGCACCTTGCCTTGGACTTATGGCGGAGCTGGGGGCGGGGGTGTGCCCGCCGATTGGACGGACGTTTATGCACAAAATGCTGATACGGTGATTGTCACGTTGGCCAATCCCGCCAACCAGTCATGGTTCATCCACAATGGCTTGGCCCAAATCATTCCGGTGCCTGAAAAGGTTTGGAATCGTTATCCTGATAATATGACCCAAGAGCTCCAGTTCATTGCTAGTGTAGCCAACCAACCGACCAATGCGGTATATAAAGTGGTGGATGGACCGTATCAGTTTGGGGCCATGGTTCCCAATGACTATTGGAGCTTCGTGCCAAACCCCCGCTACGGAGGGCAGAAATCGCAACTCACCAAAGTCGTGTTCCAATACGAAACGTCTTCTGCTGCCGAATATGCGGCATTGAAAACGGGAACTGTCAGTGTGGGATACTTGCCGCCATCACTGTGGGCGTCCAGAGCTGCATTGACCAAGGATCATTTTTGGCCAGCCTATCTGTTTGGGTTTAATATGGCCCGAATCAATCAAAGCCCTTTAGCCATGGGCGGACTCGGACCCACTTTCAGCCAGCGCTATGTGCGCGCAGCGTTGGAAATGGGGATCAACCAAGAGGGCATTATCCAAAGCATCTACCACGGTCAAGGGACGGTGGAAGATGGCCCAGTGCCATCACAGCCCCCCACTGAATTCTTTGATCCGGCGCTGTCCAAGCCTCCTTATCCCTATAATCCGGCTGCTGGCAAAGCGCTGCTGCTCAGCCATGGTTGGCAATTGGTCAACGGGGTGATGACGCGCCACGGGGTGCAGTTGTCCTTTCCGTTAATGTACACTTCGGGGAGCAATTCGATTACCGATACGGTGGAGCTCTTAAAGCAAGACTGGGCGTTGGAGGGCATCCAAGTTCAACTGGAACCTCAACCCTTTGACAACGTGATTGCGGTCATGCACGGCAATCCTGCCAAGTGGGATGCGGCGTACTGGGGCGGGGGATGGACCTATCAACCGGACTATTACCCTACAGGTGGCGAGTTGTTTGCGACAGGAGCGGCAGCCAATGCTGGACATTACGACAGCCCAACCATGAATAAGTTAATTCAGGCCAGCTACGCGCCGGGTACTAAGACGGAAACGAAAAATGCGCTCTTCGCCTATGAAGCCTATGCGGTTCACGACATTCCCTATTTATGGTTTCCCATCATTCCCACGCTCAACGAAAGCAGCGCCCAGCTAAAGGGGGTAAGCACCACATTCAATCCCATTACGGCGCTCTTCTATCCTAATTATTGGACGGCTCGCTAGCGTAGCGTACGGGTTCAGTATAGGTGACAGCAGTAGACAGCGCCAGATAGGATTGTTGGCTAATTTGGCGAGCTTGTGCCAAGGCAATCGGTTTGAAAGAAATTACGTCGCCCGGTTTTAGTTGAGCCGCATGCCAGAGATCTGGTGTGATCACGTGTCCTATGGGGGGATATCCCCCCATAGTCCCGCGATGGGCCAATAATAAAAGGGGCTGGCCGTCCAATGCTATCTGGATGGTGCCGGGCAACACCGGCTCGGACAAGTAACGGGCTGCATTTGAAAGACCCAAGGGAGCACCGTGCAATCGTATGGCCATGCCGTTAGATGCGGGCTCAACCGTGTAATCCGCGCCTGTAAAGTCGCCTGACGAGGTTTTGAAATATCGTTCTACCGCGTGGTCCCACACAAACCGGAGCGTTCTCAAAGGATTCCGCGGTTCTGGGTTCCACCGGCGCCATCGTGTGTGGGGCAACCTGGACAATGTACTGGGTAGGACGCCCAGAACATCCCCTTTTTGCAATGGACGTCCGTTAAAGCCGCCAAAGTGGTTTCGAATATCGGTGCCCCGACCACCAAGAATCAAACCGATGTCAAAACCTCCATGGACCGCAACGTAGGCGCGTGCTGACTGGGGGCCGTCTACGGTAATTGGATGATTGGCCGGTGCCCAAAACCCGGTATCTGACGGTATAATCTGACTGCGGCACCGTACACTTTTTGCTCCCGTGACGGCAATCAAAACATCGTCGGAAGGCACAAGTATGACAGGTCCTGATACTACCTCTAGAACTGCGCTCAGAGGGTGGGTGCACTCCACCAGGCGCAAAGCGCGCCAATACAAAGCAAAGTCTAAAACACCCCCACGGGATGCCCCGAAAGGCTCAGCCGAAATCCGTCCCCCATCTTGGACCATAGTGAGCCAACCGGGATGCTGGACCCTTATTGTTGCCAATCCGATTCCCCCCCTAGTGGCGTCGCGGACTGCGGTATTGGAACAAACTCCATGGTGTCGCCTGGCTTGTAGACAACAGGGGGATTTTTGTCAAGATGCACAAAAGAAACCGGGGTTCGGCCGATGATGTGCCAACCGCCGGGAGTCTCTACGGGATAAAAGCCGGTTTGGGTACCTCCGATGGCCACCGAGCCCCCAGGCACACGCGTGCGTGGCGTGGATCGGCGGGGGGTATGCAGCGCACGAGGTAAATCTCCCAAGTAAGGGAACCCTAAGGCAAATCCTAAACAGTAAATAGGATAGGGCCGAACACTATGCAGGGCAACCACCTGGTCACCGCTAATCCCATGGTATTGCGCCACGAATTCCAGGTCGGGACCGTCCGCACCGCCGTAATAAACTGGAATCTTCCAGTGGCGGGCAGGGGCCAGCAATGCGTCCACTCGGCCGTCCCATTGTAAAATCTTTTGTTGTATATGCTCTGGATTACCAGTTAGAGGGTCCCATTCCACCACTAAGGTGGTGTATCCTACAAGGGCATTAATGACTCCGGGAAACCCCATGATTTCTTGCTGCAAAGCATACAGGCGGCGACTCAAAGCGATGTTGGACGTGTCGCCTAGGGATATAGTGAGTGCGTGGTCGCCCACCGGGTAGATTTCCATCATAATTCTCCTCATTACTCAGCCACACGAGCATCTTTTGCTGTATCGATTGTAATTGATTGCATAGAACTTGCCAAAAATCGGGGGTGTTTTATGGTACGATGAAAACCGAAAAGCGAGGGATTGTCCAATGAAATTTGTAGCGTGGCTCACTATTATGGATCAGGACAAAAATCAACAATATCGCCCTGATCATTTGGCTTATATAGGGCAGTGGTATCGAGCAGGAAAGGTCTTCATGGCAGGACCATTCGAAGATAAGAGCGGTGGCTTGGTGGTGTATGAAGCCCAAACACTCCAAGAGGCTCGCCACTTGGCCAATAACGATCCAATCGTGGCATCGGGTGCGCGTACTGTGGTGGTCAAGGCCTGGCCGGTGTTAGATCTGGGGCAATTATAGGCGAATAGGGGGACGCGGTTGCGAAAGACGGTATCCTTTTGCTTGAAAGATTTTTCCGATTCCGACTAAATTTGCCACAGAAACCTAATACTATAGTAGCAAGTGATCTGAGGGGGCACCACCATGGCTAAACCGACAGAAGACAGCATATTGCGGTGCTCCCATTGCGGGAACCCCAGTTCTACCCTCATCCGCACTGCCGACAATCGGTTGCTCTGCATGCAATGTAAACGGTTATTGTCTAAACGGCCTTCTTGACAGATGGGCACCGACCGTTGTGTCTGTGGTACGATGGGTGTCACATAGCACAAGGAGGAATAATTCATCATGTATCATAACAAGTGGACTGTCGTCGATGCGCTCTCAATGTCCGCCAGCGATGTATGGTTGGTGCCCGAACAGACTTATGCGTCTTTAACAGGAAACACTATCCCAATTTCCGCTCAGGAACCTGTGTTGCTGGTAGATCACGCATCGCGTCCAATCGTGTTGATTCCTAAACGTTCTACGACGCGAAAATTGCAGACGGCATTTCGGGATGCAGCCAAACTGAGCACCTCTTTGAAACCTCGCACGGTCGGGATAACCATCGATGGTTTGGTGGGGTCACAAATACCGGCGGCTCTGTGGGGTGTAGGACAGGGTTTATACCAATATCGCAATCTTTCTGAGGATACAGTGGGTCCAGATGTACTGGTATCCCAGACACAGCAAGGTTCAGAACTGCGTTCTTTCATGGCCGTTCTCCAGGCCCAAAGTTTAGTGCGCGATTGGGTGAATTTGCCATCGAATTTGAAACCCCCGCAAACCCTAGCAACCATCATGCGGGAGCAAAGTTCTCCCGGCATTGAGTGGCAGTTGTTGGATCAGCGCATGTTGAAGGATCTTGGCGCAGGGGGAATATTGGGCGTCGGACAAGGTAGCCACCGTCCGCCGGTGATGCTGGTCGGACGATACCAAGGGGCACCCGGGCGCCCGTGGCTGGCATTGGTAGGCAAAGGTATTACATTTGACAGTGGCGGTATTTCTCTTAAACCCGGCGACGGTATGGGGCGCATGAAAGGCGACATGGCGGGCGCGGCAGCGGTTGCCGCAGCGATTCGCACAGTAGCGCACCTAGAGATGCAAGTTAATGTGATGGCTATTGCGCCTTTGGCTGAAAATTTGCCAGGGGGCGGCGCTTATCGGCCGGGCGATGTGCTGACTATGATGGATGGCACCACTGTCGAAGTCATTTCCACGGATGCAGAGGGCCGTTTGGTTTTAGGGGATGGAATTACCTATGCGGTTAGGCAAAATGTGGCGGCAGTTGTTGATATCGCCACCTTAACAGGTGCTAACGTGGTCGCCCTAGGCGGTATTCGTAGCGCCCTTTTAAGCAATAACAGCGCTTTGCGCGACTTGGTGGTGGAATCTTCGGATTTTATGGCCGAGCCAACCTGGGAATTACCCCATGATGATGACTACAGAGATTTCAACAAAACGACTGCGGCAACCATTAAAAACAGTGGGGGACGACCAGCGGGGACCATTACCGCAGGACTTTTTGTGGGCCATTTTGCCCACAATACCCCGTGGGCTCACCTAGACATCGCCGGACTAGCCTTTGAATCCGGTGCCGGTATCGGTGCGGGGGCCACTGGGTTTGGAGTAGCAACGCTGGTTGAATTATGTCGACGGTTTGGAGATCGACCCCTCCACGATGCCTCCAATCATTAAAGCAATGCCCAGCCATTGCACTCCGATGATCGGCTCGCCTACCAACAGGGCCGAGCCTGCGACTGCAACAGGCAACTCGGCGGAGGCAAGAATTGCGGTGAGGCTTGCGCCGAGCAATGGGGCATTACGATAGAGCAGCCACAAAGGGATACCCTGGCTAAAAATACCCACCGCTGCACCCCATATCCAGGCTTCCTTAGAGATGGCCACAATGTTCCCCATGAGGTAAATGGCACTAACAATCGTTAGAGCTGCTGCAGTGGATATCAGGGCCCGGGGCCACGGATCGGCGCCTTGGGGGAAATGGCTGGACCAAACAAGAGTAAGAGCATAAAAGAGCCCCGCTGACGCTCCCCAAACAACGCCTAAAGGAGAGATTTTGCCGTGGCCTAGGGGGATAGCTAGTAGAGTGCCGACTACAATGGCTAGGATTCCCGCGATTTGGGGCCATTGCGGTTGTTTTTTATAAAGGAGCCATTCCAATAGGGGAGCCATCCACGCAAACTGGAACAAAAGCACGACCGCCAAGCCGGGAGCCAAAAGCGACAAGCTTCGGTAGTAGGTTATGCTGGTGGCCGCGCCTGCCGCTCCTACAGCTAGCACTAGGCCAGGCTGGGGAATTAGCGGTCTTGGTCTGTTTTTTCGTCGTGTCACGGTCATCACTAAAAACGCCATAAGTGGCAACGGATACTGTGTGAAGGTAATCCAATCTACGGAAATGTCATGCCTTACGGCTAATTTAACTAAAGGAGTCACTAAACCGTAGGATGCAGCGGCTGCGATAATTAGTACAATGGGCACAATGCGTGGCCTCAATTTTTAGAATCCCCAAAGTCCGGTCGTGATGCCACGTCCAAACATCAACATTAAGAAGACGCTGAGGCCAAAATAAACCCACACTTCATGAAAACGGCCATAGTCCTCGGCTAATACATCTCTTAAGCCCTTACCCGGCATCAATCCGCGTTCAATGCCAATAGTCAGCAGGGCGAGCACCCCGTATAAATAGTGCAACGGATCCAAGGGCCTTAGGCTCAGAAGGTACAAGCCGATCCCTGATGCAGCGAGAATGAGAACCAGGACTTGCATGATCGATTGCCACCGCCAAAATCCCGGCGGCAAAACGCGCGACTTGCGTGTTCGCCAGGCCACCAAACTCAGACCTAAAGATTGAACAAACACAGTAAATGCCAATGTCAAATGAAAATCAATAAGGATCCGGTAACCATAGGGCACTGTCACGCCTCGCCTTCGCAAACAAGTGGCGGCCTATTGTTTTAGCCGTCTTGTGCTTAGTCTAAACTAGGGCGTGCTGTGCCGCAATATATCCTATCCGTGAAGCCGTGGATGCAAGACCACCAAGTTTTTGCGGGAGCTGGTTTCAATGGGTCGATGATATTGCCACAGGGTACGCAATAATGCTCCATACCAGAGTAATACAGTAAAGCCAATGGTTAACGCCATCAAAGCCATCAAGGATCGGCCCGTAACGGGATCAAAAGCATAGCAAAGTACTGCAATGGTCAGCCCCCACGGCAAACGTATCAATAATTCATTAAGTAAATGGCGCAACATGTCAATTCCACCTCCTGAAGTAAGAATGCATCGCGTACCGTTGGGCTAGTAGGGTCCAATGGCCCGTTCTCGAGGGCCATTGGACCCTGGTTTCAACAACAAGAGAGAAGCGGCGAGGAAATCGGAGGACAGATGGCGAATAGACCTTTAGTAAAGGAGGGGCTGGTACATGTGGGTGATTGCTCATCGCGGTGGCGGAGCACTGTATGCGGAGAATAGTCTCAGTGCGTTCCAGTCTGTAGAGCGGCTAGGAGTGGACTTGGTGGAATGTGATGTGCATGTGAGTCGGGATGGACAGCTTATGGTTATCCATGATCGCTCGCTACTGCGCACCGCAGAGGTTGATAAGAATGTAGATTCCCTTACGAGGGAAGAATTAGCCGGGTTAAATGTGGGTGACGGGAACGGCGTGCCCGCACTGGAAGATGTCCTGCAAACCATTGCAATACCAATTACTGTAGAATTGAAAACCTTGTCTACTTTAGAGGCGTTCATTACGTTTTTGAATCAGCATCGGAAATGGGCACCGCGATTGGTGCCTATTTCTTTTCATCATGGACTGCTTCGCGAATTGCGCCAAGCCTACCCGAATTTGCAAACCGGCGCCCTGTTGGCCGGTTTTCCGGTTGATCCGGGCGCGGTGGCCCGGGCAGCTGGCTGTGGATTTCTTAGCCTTTACTACGAAGGAGTTACTGCCGAGTATGTCGCACTATGCCATGAACAGGGAATTCAACTGACGGTATGGGCGCCTAATAGTGATGATGACATCAAGATGATGTTAGAGGCCGGGGTCGACGGTATCGCCTCGGATCGACCAGACCGTGTGCTGGCATTGAGATCCGAGAATGCAAGCCGTGGAGGAATGTGATCTCGTTGGATTGACATTGGCTGGCAGGAAAGCGAGCAGTGAGTGGAGAAAATTATCGTACCAGCGTTAGCGAAGAATATGAGAGGGGGATGGAAAGGGTGTTGGCGGACAGCCTATTTATCTTCGATCAAGTCAAACGGTCGCGCGAATTGGGAGGGCGGCATTTTGACTGGGTGCAATGGGATCTGTTGAAGCGAAATAGCGAGTTGTATGGTTCTCGTGAAGCGTTTGTGGATAGTTTTTATGGTATTGAACCGGGCTCCTGGCGCACAAAGTCATGGGAGCAAGCATTTATAGAAGTCAACACAATTATCTTCAATTTTTTGCAGCGGGGCCTTGGCCATAGAGCCATGGTGGTATCTCACCTGCCCAACGCTATCGAGAGCACTTACTTGGATTTGGTCACTTCTAAATTAGGCGCGCTGCATGCTGGACTCAATGTGGATTTGGGGAGAACGGAAACCTTGGGGGTGATTGACAAACTGGAGCCCGATGTGGCCGTCATCGTGGCTGAATGGCACGGGCGCTCCTTTGCCGATTGGTATCTGGAGGCGCGCCAGACTCATCCGGGAAT
Source organism: Bacillota bacterium (assembly GCA_021784595.1). Taxonomy (GTDB): domain Bacteria; phylum Bacillota; class Sulfobacillia; order Sulfobacillales; family Sulfobacillaceae; genus Sulfobacillus_C. Next base: position 132,998 of record JAJYHT010000080.1, read on the forward strand.
GACGATCTATGTAGTAACACGTCCAGGTGAAGTGGCTCCTGAGGGAACTTATGACTTCTCAGACCTCATGGATTTCGGTGTATGGGACCATTACAGCCAGGAGGATTTGAACTACTTAATTACTGATCCGTTGGATGTGCATGAGCTATTGCCGACAGCTGGCACCACTGGAGTGCCAAAAATTTCGCGACGCACCACCATCGATTGGTTTCATGTCCATAGCGTCTGCATTGCAGAGAGGGCGGAACACAATGTCTACGATTCCCGCCTCTTAATCGGTCCGCTGTCTGGTGGGTCGGGTCGATTGTGGGGAGTGCATACGCCGCTTTATACTGCAGGGAAAAGCTTTTATTTAACGGAATTCGATGAGCAAACCGTGTGCCGCTTGACCGCTCAAGAGCGTTTTACGATTTGGGTGTGGAACCCGGCTCTCATTACTCGAGTGGTCACCAGTCCGCACTTTGAGCAATTCGACTTGTCCAGCTTGCGGCTCGTTAGCTACTCGGGTGCTCCGATGTCGGGTGAAGTGCTAGATAAGCTCTATCGCCGCGGCGTAGTTCCCTTCAATGTATATGGCACTTCAGAGGTCGGTGGGTGCATGGGGCCAATTTTGCCGGGAATCAGCCGCGAGCATCTTTTAGGCGCGGCGGGGGTGCCGTTTGAAGGTTTTGACGTACCGGTGGTAGACCAGAACGGTAACCGACTGCCCCCAGGCGAAGTCGGAGAAATCTTGATCTGGAACATCCATCACGGTTATTGGGGTGCGCCCGAGGAAAGCCGGGCTACTTATACTGACCAGGAAACTAATGGGAAGTGGGATGGATACCAGCGCACGGGAGATCTTGGGGTTTATGACAGCGAGGGGTACCGAGGGGTACCTGCGGGTAGTGGGAAGAAAGAAGGACATGATTTTGCGGGGTGGACAAAATATATTTCCCAAGGAAGTTGAGGACCACTTAAGCACTCATCCGGCTGTCCGCGATGTGGCCGTGGTAGGTATGCCTGATCCCGTACTGGGCGATCGTGTGTGCGCCTTTATAGTCCCCCGTCCTGGTCAACATCCTACCGTCGCGGATTTTCAACAATATTTGGATGCGCGCGGAATAGCCAAGTTCAAATTCCCCGAACGCGTCGAAGTATTGGAGTCGATGCCACTGGGCCCGGGAGGCAAGATTCAAAAAGGCGTGCTACGCGAGATGATTGCCCGTAAGCTGACATCAGGTCAATAACAGAGGGGGACAAGGGGTTGCCTGCGGGGCGCCCTTTCT
>JAJYHT010000023.1 GCA_021784595.1 Bacillota bacterium
TCCGCTTCCTCAAGAGATCCTTTTTGGGCAAAGATAACCCCTATTTTGTTGTATCCTTCGGGTCGCTCAGGATACTTGTCGACTATTTCCTGAAATTTGGCCATTGCCTCGTCGCGGTGGCCCGACTGCCACGCGCGAGTGCCTTCAATTAATAGTTTTTGTCCCGCAATGTCCCAGTCTTGCAGCATTATGCCACCCAATTTCTTATCCGTGCGTCCGATTCGAGGAACGCAAAAGAGGTACCCATATAAAGATCGCTAACAAGCCCATCACCGGATACAGTGTCGAGATAAGACCTTCAAATCCTAGGGTTGACAGCGGGTATGCCGCAATCAACCACCATAGGCGCCTTGGCCCCATGCGCTCGGTGAACGCAAAAGCTTCAGCCACCCCAGTTGTAAACAAAGCCGCCCAAAGACTTAACCCGTACAGCGCCCCCATGACAGGATGGACCGCCTTTGCTGCTTCAAGCAGCGGCAATGTGCCAATAGTTGCTAAAGCCATAAGCACACGATGTTCTAATAATGCCATCGCCGTCAGCAACGCTGCCCCAACTAGTGCCGCGAGACCTGTTTGGCGGGACGAGGTCAACGAACGCCCCAAACCTAAAAGAATCAGAATCGCGGTAAATAGATTATACGATACATATAACAATGCTGACAAAATCCAATGCCCATGAATGGCAACGACTGGTTTTGATAATGTTCCTCGAGGAACATAGCGCCACGAGACCAAGGCCGCCAGCACCACCAGATAAGGCACCAGCACCGCGTTTACCCAAACAACCATCTTAGGGCCGAGCCACACCACGCCGAGCATCAACCCAAGAGACCCTAGAGCTCCCCACCCAGCTGGCATGCCGCTAACCTCGTGTAACGCGGCACCGCCCCCGGCCACCACGACTCCCAACCCCACCACCAAAAAACCCAGCACCATTCCTTGCGCCACATCCGACCAAAAGCGACTCCGGTATAGCCCCTGCACCGAAAACCTGTCCCCTGCCAGTGTCACCCGGCCCCGTTCTAATGCCAACCATCCAAGTGCAAAAAAGAGCATCCCAGCTAACCCCACCCCAAAGCCGCCTGCTTTGCCGTACCGAGAAAAAAACAGGTAGATTTCCTGTCCGCTTGCGAATCCCGCGCCCACCACCGCTCCGACATAAGTCAATCCCACCATCACCGACCGCAAGCTTTTCCCCCCTCCCGTGATAGGTACTTCTATGCCACCCATAGGGTAAAATAGTCGTAACAACCGCCAGGAGGAACGCCAATGGCTGATATTGACGCCCCCAGAGGAACACCATTTGCTCACGGCAACGAACGCCGCGTGCTCACCGACGGCACCGCATCTTTGAAGGATGCGGTGCAGACGTTGCGTTGGCTTTGGCGACTCGATGGGCCCCCGCAGGGCATCTTATGCGTAGGCACGGACCGCTCGACCGGCGACGCACTCGGACCACTAGTGGGCACCGAACTGCAGACAAAACTTCCCCGACTTAAAGTGTGGGGTACATTGGATCGGCCAGTCCATGCTGCAAATCTGGCGGACGTCCTTCGCTCCAACCCCGATCTTTCTCAAACTCGCGTCATGGCGGTCGACGCGTCACTCGGAAAACTGGAGGACGTTGGCACCTTATTGATTGGGCCTGGACCGCTCCACCCAGGGTCCGGGGTCAATAAGCAGCTCCCCCCGCTCGGACGCTATCACATGACAGGCACTGTCAATGTGGGCGGGTTTATGGAATATTTTGTTCTTCAAAACACTCGACTCGCTTTAGTTATGCACATGGCCTCATTTATTGCGTTGGCGCTTGCCGACAGTCTCGGTCCGTAATCCCTGGCGAACCGAGGCCGCCAGACCAAGAGCCTGCTTTTCTTCCTGGCTCAACGCATAGCGGCTTTCATTTTCTTGCACTGGTTTTGCGTACACCCGCACCTCATCCCGCCCCCATAAACTGGTCAGTACGACTCCGTCCCCACGGTCATTTAAAATCGACATCGCAAACGACAAATCCGCCCCCGTGTCGTCAAATGGATTGAACCGCACCAAACCCAACTTATCGAAATTGTATTCTTGCTTTTGTTCCAACGAGACAATTCGTTCCAATATCTTGTCAACATTGCTGACAGCTATTTTTGCGTCCGCCTGCGCTTTGATCACAAGCTCCTCCACCGTTTGCGATGAATCGTCAAATACCCGAAGGTACCTCCGCTTCCATCCATTCGCTCGGGCCACGGCTATCCCTGCTAAAATCACAGCGATTACCGATACTCCTCCCGCTCCCAGTGCTAACCATGCTATTTGAACCGTACCTAAATTCGACATCATACCGGCCTCCATTCAAAGAAAAGACAATCCATATAACTTCAACCAGCCCAGCACCACAGCCACCACCAAAGAAGGAAGCAGATCCCCGATTTTGAAAACAGTTCTGTCGAGCAGAAAATTGACTCCAATCCCCGCAATCACTAATCCGCCAACCACGGTGGCATCTTGCATAAGAGCGCCTTGCAGTAATTTATGGAGGTCGCCCGCCAACAGAGTGAGGGTGCCCTCATACAGTACTGTAGGAATCGCCGCCGCTACCACACCCCACCCAGCAGCCGTCGACAACAGAAGAGCCGTGGTGCCATCAAGCACTGCTTTCGTGGCCAGAATACTGTAATGGTTGGTGAGCCCCTCCTGCAACGCTCCCAAAATAGCCATTGGGCCTACATTAAAAATTAGGGTTGCCGCCATAAAGCCTTTAGAGAATCCCGTGCGGTTGACACGCGCTTCGGCCCAATATCCAAACCGCTCTAAGCGCCAATCGATTTTCACAAGCCAACCTATCCAACCGCCTATCACCAAGGACAACAGGGTGTTGACGGGGTCAGTCAACGGCCACGCCGTTTTCAGTCCTATAAGCAGCACGACCAGCCCTATGAGGCGCATGGCTTGCTCACGAAATCCAGAATGCAGCCGACTCCCCCACAGCAAACCCAAGAGGGTACCGACGACAATACCCACTCCATTTATAATAACGCCAGCTAAATGATTCATGTTCCTCGAGGAACACTCCTTCCAATAATCTCTGTGTTCCTTGAGGAACATATTCTCTTAAACAACAAATCCCGCATCAGCCCCGGACACCCCTTCGCTGTCGTGTTGAAGGATGTCCAGCAACCGCTCCAACTCCTCAACGCTATGGTAAGGGATTTCAATCTTGCCCTCCGAGGGACCTCCGCGCACCACCACACGCGTACCTAAATTTCTCCGCAGGGAGGACTCAACCGCCCGCAAGTGCACATCCACAGCGCCACCATTCTTGGCTCCTGACGCTAACGGATGCTCAGCCGCAAACAACAGACGCTTTACCGTCCATTCTTCCTCAACCGCGCGACGCGCTAAACCCCTGCGCAATTCTTGATCAACAGTTAACAAAATCTTCGCGTGCGCCACGCTTAACGCATTACTTGCCACCCACCCTAAAATCTCTTGATCCAAACCTAAAATGCGCACGTAATTCGCAATGTGAGAACGGCTTTTCCCCACCCGCGATCCTATTTCCTCCTGCGTCCAACCCAATTCTTCTGCAAGCTTTTTGTAGGCATAAGCCTCTTCAACCGGGTTCAAGTCGCGTCGCTGAAGATTCTCCACCAACGCCATTTCCATGGATTCGGTGTCAGTGATTATTCTCACCAGTGCAGGAATTGTGGACAGCGCCGCCTTTTTGGCTGCCCGCACTCGTCGCTCGCCAGACACCAACTGAAACCTGTTGCCCAAAGGCCGGACTAAAACTGGCTGCAATACTCCCAGCAATTGAATAGACTGTTTAAGTTCCTCAATATCCTCCTCCGTAAAACGCTGCCGCGGCTGAAATGGGTTAGGGTCAATTAAATCCACCAGAATTTCCTGCACCCCGGCCTTCTCCTCCGAAACCTCGCTCTCCACCACCTTTTCAGGTATCAATGACGACAGCCCTCGACCAAGTCCCCGCGCCTTAGCCATTTTCCACCACCTCCTCCGCCAACAAACGATACCCATCCGCCCCGCGTGATTTAGGATCGTAACGCATAATAGGCAACCCGTGGCTTGGGGCCTCCGACAGCCTCACCGTGCGCGGAATCACCGCCTTGTAAACTTTGCTCCGGAAATGAGCCCGAACCTCCTCGGCAACCTGCGACGCCAAGTTGGTCCGTCCATCAAACATCGTCAGCACGACTCCTTCAAGCTGCAATTGGGGATTTAGCCTCTCTTTGACTAATTCTATCGTGGATAGCAATTGCGACAAACCCTCCAAAGCGAAAAATTCACATTGGATGGGAATCATCACCGCGTCAGAGGCAGTCAACGCATTGATGGTCAACAACCCTAACGACGGGGGACAATCAATAAATACATAGTCATACCGGTCGCGAATGCTGGCCAAACGGCCCTTAAGAAGTGTTTCACGATGATCCATGTGCGCCAGCTCCACTTCCGCGCCGGCCAAATCAATCGTAGCTGGAACTAAATGCAGACCAACAATGTCCGTCGGCACCAGAGCATCCATGATTTGGGCATCACCCAGCAGTGCATCATACATAGACTCCTCAATAACCAATTTGTCGATTCCTAGACCGGTCGTGGTGTTTCCTTGGGGATCGATGTCTACCGCTAACACCCGTTTCCCAGCGTCAGCCAAATAAGCCGCCAAATTGATTACTGTAGTAGTCTTGCCGACGCCACCCTTCTGGTTGGCCACCGCTATCACTTTACCCATCTAAGTCGATGCCTCCCGTTGTTTGCACCACACGCACCTGAATGTTCCTTGAAAAACCCCTGTTCTCACACTGAACTACTTGGCACTCTAGTTCGCCTGACCATGGGCTTTAAAACTTGTCGACCATCGGCAAACACTAAATCATAATTCTACGACACCCGACAAACAACAGCTCGCATTGCCATTCTACCTGCTTATGACCTATAGGCTAGGGTTTTTATCCGATCCTTCGGTGCTTCTATTCGCGACCAGTAGCATACATTCCTCTTAGACTTGTCCCATTTTCTTGCCCTTGCGGGGAAATTCGAGCGGTGTGAGACTTTTTTTTATCAGGATCGCCACGTTTCCATCATCCAACAGCAACTCTCCTCCTAATTTTCGAATAAACGATGCTTCACCCGCTAGCTCGGCCAAACTATGACCACTAACCGGCAAAAGCGACCGGCCACCGACCGCCACCAATGGCATTGTTAGCTCCGCCGCCGCCAACACCGGGGCGACCGCGCGGGCCGTCGCCAGTCGAAATCCCTGCCGAACTCCGGGCACGGCCCGCAACCATTCCTCTACCCTTCGCCCCTCGACTGACACGTTGTCTAACCCTAACTGCTCTGCTACCCTCTCTAAGAAATCCGCCCGCCTTGTCCGACTCTCGACAAGCGTCCATTGCCAGTTGGGCCGCGCCACCGCCAACACCATCCCTGGCAATCCTGATCCAGACCCTACGTCCACGCACCGGCCTGCCGTTGCAACCTCACCCGCCCACGGCAACAAAGATAGGGCGTCTAAGACGCCCTTGGCCCAAAACTCTCGTCGGTTAAATCCCGTCAAATTCATCGGCTCTTCAAACACCATCGACACATAACGAGAAAGACGGTCAATCGCCTGCCGATCCATCAAGCTCTGGCCAAGTCTTTCCCTGATATCCTCATCCACCAAACTAGCCCACCTTTAAGGAAACCACCCTAGCTCTTGGCTGGAGCCCCACCCGTAGCGCCATTGGCCGGTTTCCGCAAAAGCACTGTGGTCTGAACCACCTGGAACAAGTTGGAGACCACATAGTAAATCGACAATCCAGCGGGGAATTTGGACGCCACATAACCAAAAATAATCGGCATCATCCATAGCATCATTTTTTGACTTGCTTCCATGCCCGGCTGTGGAGGAGTCATGGCCATCGTCTGCTTTTGCATAAAGAAAGTGCTCACCGCTACTAGCACCGGCAACACATAGGTGTGGTCAGGAATAGCAAGATTTTGCCATATCCACAATCCATGATGAGGAACGTATTTAAAGCTGCGCAACACATCAAACAATCCATACATGACGGGAATTTGGAGCAATAACGGCAAACACCCGGAGGCCGGGTTCACTCCTTCTTCCTTGTAGAGCTTGGCAATCTCTTCTTGCAATACCTTAGGATTCCCTTTGTGCTTTTGTTGCAATTCGCGCTGCCGCGGACTGACTTTCGCCATTTTCTGCATGGAACGGGCTTGTATAATACCAAGCGGCAACAACACAATGCGCACCGCCAGTGTCAACAAAATTATCCCGACCACATAATTGCCGCCCGCCATATGCGTAAACGCCTCAAAAGCCACCCGAATAATATCCAGAAAACCGCTCCAAATGCCACCCATAAATGTGCCTCCTCACCTCAATTAGGGAACAGGATCATATCCCCCGGGATGTAACGGGTGGCACCGCAAAATCCTGCGCACCGCCATCATACCGCCTTTGCCCACCCCGTGTTTGGTGACCGCCTCTACCGCGTACTGTGAGCACGTGGGAACATATCGGCAAGATGGACGGGTCATGGGAGATATATATTTCTGATAACCACGAATTAAACCCACGACAATTGTTTTCATACACCTGTCCCTATCGGGCCCGCAGACACCCAGCTTTAATCATAAGCCTTCGCATCGAAAGCACCAAAGTTCCCCAAGGAGCAGTCAGCACCGCTGTCTTGCCTAGTATAACAACGTGGCCGCATGGCGTTATGGAACCTTCAAATCCCTGCACCAACGCCTTCAATCGACGCCGAATTCGGTTGCGCTTGACTGCCGATCCTGCCGACCTTTGCGCAGCAAAACCCAACCGCGTCTGCTCATCTCTCATAGACAGAACGAAAAGGACCATATATCGGTCCCCGAAGGTATGGCCTTCTTTAAAAACCCGACCGAATTCGGCCCGTTTTTTCAATCGCAGATGTCGCTCCATGGGTCAGATGCCTGCTATACGCACAGACGTTTACGTCCCTTGGCACGCCGCCGCTTTAATACTGCGCGACCCGCCCTAGTGCTCATTCGACTCCGAAATCCATGAACCTTGGCACGGTGACGGCGATTAGGTTGGAATGTTCGCTTCACTGGTCAGTCACCTCCCGCCTTCAACCCAAATGTGCTTACATTATAGCCAGCCCCGTACTTACGGTCAAGAACCGGGTCGACCCGCCCTGCAACCCCTTCCAACACTACATCTCAACCGCCCCTCGACATCAATTCAGCAACCATTTCGGTAGCCTAAAAATTTATTTGGCAATAGTCCCCCAATCAATTGAGCGTGTACGCCCAATTTGCTATCATAGGTCCACGCCTCCGCGAACCGCGGGGCAATCGTCATTTTATGGAAAGATATCAACAGGTTGTGGACAACGTTGTGGATTTCTTGTGAATACTTATGGATTACTTATTTTTAGGAGGAGTTTTGAATGCTTGAAGTCGGCCTGGACACTCTGTGGACAGAGGTTGTAGAACGACTGCAAAGCGAACTATCCACCCCAAGTTTTGAAACTTGGGTACGAAGCGTAACCCCGCTGGCATTGTCCGACAACGTACTATCTCTCGCAGTTCCGACAGAATTTGTACGTCAAATTATCGTTAGTCGCTACACCGGCCTGTTGCGTGATGTGGTGGCCAAAGTCGCTGGCCGTCCTTTGGAAATTCATTTCGACCTAGTGCAAAAACCAGTCGACGAAACCCCTGTTGCGCCCAGGCATTCAAAGCCCAGTCCAGAACATTTATCTTCGGACAACATTTACTTAACCCGACTTAACCCCAAATACGTTTTTGAGGCATTCGTCGTGGGCAGTTCCAACCGATTCGCCCATGCAGCCTGTCAAGCAGTGGCTGAAATGCCCGCGCGCGCTTATAATCCGTTATTTTTATATGGTGGCGTAGGATTGGGGAAAACACATTTAATGCACGCGATTGGCCATCATGTCTTGAACATATCGCCTGGATCGCATGTTTTGTATGTTTCCGCGGAAAATTTCACCAACGAGATGATTAATGCCATTCGTGATGACAAAATGGTGCGTTTTCGACAGAAATATCGAAACATTGATGTCTTGCTGATTGACGATATCCAATTTGTCGCCGGAAAAGAGCGCACCCAAGAAGAATTTTTTCATACATTCGAAGCGCTTCATGGCGCACGCAAGCAAATCGTCATTTCCAGCGACCGCGCTCCCAAGGAGATTCCCACCTTAGAAGAACGACTTCGGTCCCGCTTTGAATGGGGTCTCATTACCGACATTCAGCCGCCCGACCTGGAAACCCGGATCGCAATCCTCGCTAAAAAAGCTCAAATTGAATCCTTGCGGGTTCCGGACGAGGTGCTTCAAATCATTGCCACTCGCATTGACACCAACATTCGTGAACTTGAGGGCGCACTGATTCGCGTCATGGCCTATGGGTCAATTTCTCGACAACTGTTGACATCTGACCTCGCTCTTGAAGCCCTCAAGGACGTCATCCCACAAAGCCGGCCCAAGCCGATAACCATAAAGTTGATTCAAGAAGAGGTGGCATCGCACTTTGATATGCGGACCGATGAGTTTAAAGCTAAAAAACGCACCAAGGCCGTAGCCTATCCTCGTCAAATCGCCATGTATATCGCCAGGGAAATCACCGATGCCAGTCTGCCCAAAATCGGTGACGAATTTGGCGGAAGAGATCATACTACCGTAATGCATGCCTATGAAAAAATCGACCGCGAACGGCATAGCGATCCGCAGGTGGCCGGTTTGATCGAAGATCTTATCAAACGCATTCGTTCACGATAACATCACAGAGGATAACCTTGGGATAACTGGCCTCGAATCTTGTGGATGACTGTCGGTTTGTACACAGACACCGTGACAAATGTCGATAATCGACCAAGGCCTATGGATAACCTCAAAACTTATCCCAAAGTTATTCAAACGGCAAACCATTGAAGGACAGGGGTTGACATGAGTTTTCCTCATTATCCATAGCACTTATTATGATTACGGAAATTTAAACAATATAGAACTTATCATAAGGGATAACTTTTCCAACAACCGTTTGTCGACAAAGTTGATAGTACCGGAGGAGGATTTATATGCAGTTTACGGTCGACCAAAATCAATTAGCTCAGGCTTTGTCTATGGTTATAAGACTCGTTCAACAGCAAAACACCATGGCTGTTCTCGGTGGTGTCCAGTTGACAGCCTCCGACAGCGGACTTGATGTTCAAACCACGGATCTCTTTAGCGTAATGACCGTCAAAGTACGTGCCCACGTTATCGAGCCAGGCACAATTGTTTTGCCAGCCGCAACATTCAATGACTTGATCCACCGATTGCCAACCGCTACGGTCGACGTTCAAGTTGACCCACATTCCGGGAAGGCAGTGCTCAAATATGGACGCAACCGAGCCACCATACACGGGTTTGGAAATGATCAGCTCCCCGAATTTCCCACTTTCGGAGAAGGAGTGGTCTCAGTGACCTTGCCAGCCGGGACTCTGACCAGCTTTGCGCGCCAAATTATCTTTGCGTGCTCCAAAGAAGAATCCCGGCCAATTCTCAAAGGTATCCACATTGAATTAGGTTCCGGCAAGGTAGTTCTGGTCAGCACCGACGGCAGTAGACTATCTCACGCATGGGCTGCATTGCCGGATTACCGAGGTCCCGAAATGCGGTTAGTGCTCCCGGCTAAGATATTAGCCGAGGCGTCGCGCTTAGATAGCTCAGGGCAACCCATCGTTGTCACGTTCAGAGATGGATTTGTTCAATTCGCCACGCAAGACACAATGCTCACGTCGCGGGTTTTGGATGGCGACTATCCCGATTATCAACGGGTCATCCCTCAAGACTATCAGGTGCAAATTCGTGTGCCCACTGCTGATCTACGAGGTAGTGTGGAGCGGGCTCATTTAATTGCGTCTAAAGATCGGTCCAATGCGGTGAAATTCAATCACCAAATAGGATTGTTGCAAATGACCGCTTCGGCTGCCGAAGTAGGCCAGGCCCAAGAGATCTTGGAATGCGACAGCCAAGGATCGGAGATGGAGATTATGTTCAATTCGACATTCATCATCGACGCACTCAAATCGTTTAGTGGCGAAGAGGTGATGATAGAGTTTTCGGGTGTTCAGTCACCTGCGCGTATCCGAGATGCCGCCAATTCGCAGTATTTTCATATTTTGCTTCCTCTTCGGCAATTGGTTTAATTCTTATGTTATTAAGGAGCGTGGACATTCGACAATTCCGCAATATTGCGCAAGCGCATTTAGATTGTTCATCTCAACTGACCTTAGTTGTGGGAAAAAATGCTCAAGGAAAGACTAATGCTTTGGATGCGATACACATTGCGCTGCAAGGCAAGTCGTTTCGCAATAGCCCGGAACTGGAATGGTTTTCGTTTGTCGATCCCGATGTGATTGCCATCACCGCATCGCTCGACAATGGACAAGGACGCTTGTCATCGATTGAACATCGCGTGATGGCAAATCCGCATAAACGCATTCACAGGGGCCCGAAGATTCCAGTCGTGGTCTTTAGCCCGCAAGACCTTGCCTTGTCCAAAGGATCTCCCAGTGATCGACGGCGCTTCTTGGACCAAACCATCAGCTTAATGAATGCCCGCTATGACCGTGCATTAAAACAATTTCAGCATGCCGTGTTGCAGCGTAACCGAGCCCTAAAGGAACCACGGCTATCTCATATCGTTGATAGCTTTAATCCCGCATTGGTTTCTTATGGCACGTACGTGTGGCAAACGCGCCAAGAGTTCGTTCTCACATTGCTTAGCCAAGCCAACGTATCATATCGCCGAATTTCCAATGGCGAGAGTTTGGGGGGTCATTTGCAATATGGCGGGTGCCAATCGCCGATTGCCAGCGAGGCGGAATATCTGACCGTCCTTGAGCAGAGAAGGACCGATGAGCGTCTGCGAATGATGACACTGGTGGGACCCCATCGCGATGATCTGGCCCTGGATATTGGTGGACGCTCAGTATCCCTCTACGCATCCCAGGGACAGCACCGTCTAGTCTCTCTCAGCCTAAAACTCGCCACCTTTCATCTGTTGCAAGAGGAATTTGGAGAACCTCCGGTGATTTTACTGGACGATGTACTGTCCGAGCTTGATTCCGACCGACGGGGCGAGTTGCTCCGAATGATAAGTCAAAAGGATCAGCAAACTATTGTTACGGACACCGAAGCACGCAACTATGAGTATTTGTCTCCAATGATATATCATGTAGACAATGGAAGTTTTACCAAGTGGGGACAAGACCATGCCTAAACCAAAACCCTTGCAGCATATTCTCCAATCAATGTCGCAACAGTACCTCTGGCAAACAGCATCGGCCACCCGAGTGATTCAGCAAGTGTGGCTGGAGATTGTGGGACCTGTGGTGGCGCACAACACCCGCGTTATGAAATATGAAGACGGCACCATCAAACTAGCTGTGGCTTCTTCGGCATGGGCGCAAGAATTACAATATTTAACGCCTACTTTAATTTCTCGGCTTAATGAGCATCTCGCAGTGCAATTTCGCGTCAAGAACATTCGGTCTCGGGTTTGGGTGCGCGCATTTTTAAAAGAAGGCTCATCCTCGACGCGTAAAGAACGCACTTACCGTGTGCGGTCCATCAATGGCGCACACGATGAAGATCTGCAAACCCTGCTCAGCCGCGTTCGAGAACTGCATCGACAAGCCGTAAAGGAATGGCTTGAGTCCGGATACCACCAATGTGCGGTGTGCCAAAGCCCCACGCTTGAAGGATATTCCGTGTGTAGCGCTTGTGGCTCACAGTTTTCGTCTCGCGGCCACAATAGTGTACAATAATTGAGAGGAGGCTCGGTAATGTACTTGCATGTGGGACAGGACATCATGGTTGCTACGGATGCCATTGTGGCCATTCTTAGCAAGGAGTTGCTCGATACCTCCAAGGATGTGCGTGAATTGTACGCCAGACTGCGTTCCGAAGGACGTGTCAGTGGAAACATCAAAGAAGCAAAAACTCTTGTGGTTACCCGAACCGGCATAATTCTTTCAAACATTTCCGCCAATACTCTAGTACGGCGAGCAGGCCGTCTTGAGGATTCAGATCGATGAAGCATCAGAAAGCCTGAGGGTAGAGTTGCCTTCAAAGACCCTGCAGGGTCTCACGTCATGTTTAAGGGGGACCATAAAAAATGGCCGAGGAGATCCGTCCAGGGTATAACGAAAGCCACATTCAAGTTTTAGAAGGGCTCGAAGCCGTGCGTAAGCGGCCGGGCATGTATATTGGTTCAACGGGCGCTCGGGGATTGCACCATCTAGTCTACGAAATTATTGACAACTCGATTGACGAAGCGTTAGCTGGCGTTTGCGATCGCATAACTGTTGTCCTTCGCAGCGATGGTACCGTGTCCGTCAAAGACAACGGGCGTGGTGTCCCCACCGGAATTCATCCCAAAGCCGGGATACCGACTTTGGAAGTCGTGCTGACCATGCTTCATGCGGGAGGAAAATTTGGCGGAGGCGGATATAAAGTTTCGGGCGGATTGCACGGAGTTGGTCTTTCAGTGGTCAATGCGCTGTCTTCGGAACTCACCGCGATCAGTCGATTTGGCGGGGGAACCTTTGTTCAGCATTATTCTCAAGGAAAGCCCAAAGATGCAGTAACCCGAGTCGGCGATGCACAGCAAACAGGTTTCGAAGTGCATTTTCGGCCGGATTCGTCGATATTTGAAGATGTTCATTTCTCCTTTGATACATTGGCGGCTCGGATACGAGAACAAGCCTTTTTAAACGCCGGCGTCTATTTATCGTTGGAGGATGAAACAACGGGAAGACATGTGCGCTACCAATATCAAGGCGGCGTGGTGTCTTTCGTGCAATACCTCAACATGAATCGGGAGGTGTTGCACGCCAAACCGATCGCCTTTTCTGCCCAGAAAGATGGTGTGCAGCTCGATGTGGCACTGCAATATAACGACAGTTATGTTGAAACCCTGTTCACTTTTGCCAACACGATCAGAACGCATGAGGGCGGCACGCACGAGGCGGGGTTTAAGTCGGCTTTGACAAGAGTGTGCAACGATTACGCCCGCAAATTAGGTTTGCTAAAAGAAGCCGATGCGAACTTGTCAGGGGAAGATGTACGAGAAGGCCTGACGTTGATTCTTTCGATAAAATTGTCAGATCCGCAGTTTGAAGGACAAACGAAAACCAAATTGGGCAATTCTGAAGTTCGCGGCATTACGGAAGCGATTGTAGGGGAAGGGCTGTCGACATATTTTGAAGAGAATCCTTCCATTGCCAAACGCATTTTAGATAAATCCATATCGGCCGCCCGGGCGCGCGAAGCGGCCCGAAAGGCACGCGAGCTCACCCGCCGAAAGAGTGTCTTAGAATCCTCATCGTTGCCAGGCAAGTTAACGGACTGTTCGAGCAAAGACCCCTCCGAATCGGAGTTGTATTTAGTTGAGGGAGATTCCGCCGGCGGGTCCGCAAAACAAGGACGGGATCGTCAATTTCAAGCTATCTTGCCTCTGCGTGGGAAAATTCTCAATGTGGAGCGGGCCCGCCTGGACAAGATTTTGGCTAACGAAGAAATTCGGGCCATGATTACCGCTATCGGCACGGGAATTGGCGACGAATTCACGTTGGAACGAGCGCGGTATCACCGCATCGTGATTATGACGGATGCTGATGTGGACGGATCGCACATTCGGACTTTGCTGTTGACATTCTTTTATCGTTACATGACTCCGCTCATTGAGGCAGGATATGTGTACATTGCGCAGCCGCCCCTATATTTGCTAAAAAAGGGCAAGACCGAACGCTATTTGTATGATGACCAGGCGCTTGAAGCAGCTATGGAGGAATTAGGTCGCAAGGACGTTGCGCTTCAACGCTACAAAGGACTAGGAGAAATGAATGCGGACCAATTGTGGGAAACTACGATGAATCCGGAAAGCCGGACGTTGTTGCAGGTTGAACTAGAGGACGCAGCGGCCGCAGATTGGATTTTCAATGTGTTGATGGGAGATAAAGTAGAGTCACGCCGCAACTTTATCCAAGATCATGCACACCTAGTGCGGAATCTGGACACGGTAGGCTAGAGATAAAGCGGGGGTTGCAAAATCATGGCAAATATCGGCCATGTATTGCCGATTGATATTCAAGAAGAGATGAAGAAGTCTTATATTGACTACGCGATGAGTGTAATCGTGAGTCGTGCACTGCCTGATGTGAAAGATGGACTGAAACCTGTTCACCGTCGCATTTTGTACGCCATGCAGGAATTAGCCAACACGCCCAGCCACCCTTATAAAAAATCTGCTCGTATTGTGGGTGAGGTGTTGGGACGTTACCATCCGCATGGCGACACGGCTGTATATGATGCCATGGTGCGTATGGCGCAAGATTTCTCTATTCGTTATCCGCTCGTGGATGGTCACGGAAACTTCGGGTCGATGGACGGAGATGCTCCTGCCGCCATGCGATACACGGAGGTCCGTCTATCACAAATCGCAATGGAAATGCTGGCCGACATCGATAAAGACACGGTCGATTTCACTCCCAACTTTGATGACACGACCAAAGAGCCGGTATTGCTGCCAGCTAAAATCCCCAATCTTTTGATCAATGGATCGTCTGGGATAGCCGTGGGAATGGCAACCAATATTCCCCCGCACAACCTGACCGAAGTGGCCAATGCCGCCATTCATTTAATCGATCACCCTGAAGCGGACCTTGATCAGTTGATGAAATATGTTCCCGGACCAGATTTTCCCACCGGAGGCATGATTATGGGGCGCGAGGGAATTCGCTCCGCCTATCAAACCGGCCGAGGCATTATCACCATCCGCGGCATTGCCAAAGTGGAGGAGGCGGATCGGGCGGGGACCAGGACCCGCATCATTGTGAGCGAAATTCCTTATCAAGTGAACAAGGCTCGCTTGATAGAAAAAATTGCCGATTTGGTGCATGACCGCAAGATTGAGGGGATAGCGGACTTACGCGACGAGTCAGACCGCGAAGGCGTCCGTATAGTGATCGATCTAAAACGGGATGCAGTGCCTAATGTGGTCTTGAATCAACTATACAAATACACCGCGATGCAGCAAACCTTCGGCATTATCCTGTTGGCTCTCGTGGACGGCCGTCCTTTGGTATTGAGCTTTAAAGAAATTTTGTTCTACTTTATTGCGCATCGTAAAGATGTGATTGTCCGTCGCACCCGCTTCGAATTGGCAAAAGCCGAGGCGCGAGCTCATATTCTGGAAGGCCTGCGGATAGCGTTGCAATTCTTGGATGAGGTCATTCGGCTCATTCGCGGTGCGGCTTCCGTGGACACTGCACGCTCAGGCTTAATCGAGCGGTTCGGCCTTTCTGAAATTCAGGCCAATGCCATTTTGGATATGCGTCTTCAGCGTTTAACTGCTCTCGAGAGAGAGAAGATCGAGGCAGAGTATCAAGAAATTCAGACAGAAATTCAACGGTTGCGTGGTATTTTAGCCAATGAGCAGCTTGTCTACAACATCATCAAAGAAGACCTATTGGCCATGCGCAGCAAATATGGCGATGCCCGACGTACGATGATTGGAGCAGCTGCACGCGATATTAGCGATGAAGATTTGATTCCAGAAGAAGACATGGTGGTGACCATCACACATCGTGGCTACATCAAGAGGTCGGCCACCAATGTATACCGCGCTCAACGACGAGGGGGTCGTGGAGTGACTGGGGGGACGGTGCGCGAAGACGATTTCATCAGCCACCTCTTTGTGGCTTCAACTCACGCATATCTGTGCTTTTTCACTAATCGCGGGCGCATCTATCGGGTTAAAGTGCACGAGATCCCGGAAGCCGGGCGCCAAGCCAAGGGGATATCGGTGGCTAACCTGATCGCTTTAGAGCAGGGAGAGCGCATTACGGCGGTGCAAACGATGTCGGCAAACCCCGAGGGGTCATACTGGGTTTTCGCCACCCGCAAAGGAGTGGTGAAGCGCACAGCACTTTCGGACTACGTTTCATGGCGAGGCGGTGGTATCATTGCCATAACCATGGATGATGGCGACGAGTTGATTGGGGTGGAATCCACTGCGGGATCCGCGGAGATTATGCTGGCCACCCGTTCTGGATCGGTGATCCGGTTCGAGGAAACCGAGGTGCGGTCCATGGGACGCTCTGCCCATGGCGTGCATGGCATTCGACTGCGCAATAACGATGAAGTGGTCTCGTTGGCAGTGGTGCAAAATCAACCGGAGATCTTAATTTTGACGGAGCATGGGTTTGGCAAGCGGACTCCCTTTGAACAATTTCGCCGAACCGGTCGAGGCGGCAATGGAGTGATTGGCATTCGAGTTACGCCGAAAACGGGCGCTATGGTAGGATTGGTCCCAGTTTTTGGAAACGAACAATTCATGGTGATTTCAAGTGAGGGAACACTGATTCGGATGACGGTCGAAGGAGTATCTCGTCAAGGCAGGGCTTCTCAAGGGGTGACCATCATGCGTTTAGAAGGCGATCAGCAAGTGATGGCCTTTACCTTAGTGGCTCCCGACGAGGATAATGAGGATGATCCAGAGATGATTTAAGGCCGTGCGGATGAGACGGCGATTCTGCAGGGCCAGCCACAGACGATTTAAGAGAAACCAAAAAAGTGACTTTTTAAGGGAGAGAGCAGCAATGGCAGAAAAACAACAAGGAACCTTTACGGTTAAGGCGGGATTGGCGGAAATGCTGAAGGGCGGCGTCATAATGGATGTGACCACCCCTGAGCAGGCTGTCATAGCTGAACGTGCGGGTGCCGTGGCCGTAATGGCACTCGAAAGAGTTCCAGCGGACATTCGGGCGGCGGGCGGAGTGGCCCGGATGGCCAGTCCACGCATTGTCAAGAGCATCATGGAGGCAGTATCCATTCCTGTGATGGCGAAAGTACGAATTGGCCACTTTGTCGAAGCCCAAGTGCTAGAATCCCTCGAGGTGGATTACATTGATGAAAGCGAAGTATTGACCCCTGCCGACGATCAGTATCACATAGACAAATGGGGTTTTAACGTGCCCTTTGTGTGTGGTGCGCGCGATCTGGGCGAGGCATTGCGTCGCATTGCAGAGGGTGCGGCCATGATTCGCACTAAGGGTGAACCGGGTACAGGGAATGTAGTGGAGGCCGTGCGTCACCTGCGCCAAGTCAACGCCCAAATTCGCCTGGTGGTAGCCACACCCGATGCAGAATTAGCCGATTTGGCCAAAGAACTGCGGGCACCGTTAGACTTAGTTAGACGGGTGAAGGAATTAGGACGGTTGCCGGTGGTGAACTTTAGTGCAGGCGGCGTGGCTTCACCCGCTGATGCCGCTTTGATGATGCAACTGGGAGCCGACGGCATCTTTGTCGGGTCTGGCATCTTTAAGTCGTCCAATCCCGACGCGATGGCGCGTGCAGTAGTCAGGGCTACGTTGCATTATAACGATCCAAAAATTGTCGCCGATGTTTCGGAAGATATTGGCGAGTCCATGCCAGGAATCGAAATGGCCACTTTGTCGCCGGCAGATCGCATGCAGGATCGAGGAATCTAGTCGGTATGCGAATAGGAGTCTTAGCGATACAAGGGGATGTGCGTGAACATTTGCAGCATGTGGCCAGTGCCGGGGCACAAGCGGCTTCGGTTCGCACAGTGAGCGAACTGGCACAGGTGCAAGGCCTTATCATCCCCGGTGGCGAAAGCACCACAATTGGCATGCTGATGCAAGAAGAAGGATTGATTGAGGCCATTCAGAAAAGAGTGGCCGAAGAGGCGTTCCCTGTTTACGGCACCTGTGCGGGACTCATATTACTGGCTAAAGAGGTCATAGGAAAATCTCCGGCGCGCCTCGGCCTGATGGATATTGTCGCCGACCGCAATGCCTATGGACGTCAAGTCGCATCGTTCGAGGCGCCTTTGACCATTGCGGGGATTCCAGGGGAAACTTTTTTAGCTGTCTTTATTCGAGCTCCGCAGATAACGAAACTAGGACCGGATGTGACCCCTTTGGCGTATCACCAAGGGCAGGTCGTGATGGCCCAGCAAGGGTCATTGCTGGTAAGTTCATTTCATCCAGAAATGACTCCTGATATTCGCGTCCATCAATATTTCATAAACAAAGTAGCCCAGCCTATAGTTCGCAATGCGACGGGGGCATCTTGACTTTTGGAAAGGTTCCAGGCAAGATCAAGCCAACAACGCAAATGCGTATTCGCTTGATGATAGAAGCCAATCTTAGGAAACGTGTAAAGAGAGCCGATGGGTGGTGAAAATCGGTCACGCAATTCCTAAAGCATCCACTTCTTGAAGGCCCGACTGACGTCGGCGGATGACCCGTTATCGTCAATGAGAGGGCGTTCAAACGCCAAATAGGGTGGCACCGCGAGAAACACTCGTCCCTAAGATCTAGAGGATGAGTGTTTCTTTATGAAGGAGAGTTGTTCTAATGACTATAGAGCCGATCCGGGTGAAAAACGATACGTTGGAGATATTGGATCAACGGCAGTTGCCGCTTCAATTGCAGTGGTTGCAGTGTTCCACAGGAGATCACGTCATTGAGGCCATCAAGGCTTTAGCGGTACGGGGCGCCCCAGCCCTTGGTATTGCAGGGCTTTATGCTTTGTGGTTGGAAGCGTTGCGTCTACAAAAACAGGATAATTTTAGCTTTCAGTTTGAGCAGTCAGCCCGCAATATTCGCCGCGCTCGGCCCACCGCCGTTAATTTGGCATGGGCAGTAGATCGCGCCGTGACCGCAGTGTCAGGCTTAAGCCCCAAAGAGACCGTGATTCGTCTTCGAGCCATGGCCGATTCATTAAAGACCGAGGACCTGGAAAACAATTATGCGATGGGGCGCTGGGGTACGACGCTGTTCTCGCAGCCGGCAAAAATTTTGACGCATTGCAATACAGGGTCTTTGGCGACAGCTGGATACGGCACCGCCTTGGGTGTGATTCGTACACTTTATCAACGTCAATGGATAACCAAGGTTTGGGTTGATGAAACCCGTCCGTTGTTGCAAGGGGCGCGCCTTACAGCTTGGGAATTGCAGCAAGATCAAATCCCCGCCACCCTGGTTACAGACAGCATGGCAGGACATCTCATGGCACGGGGAGAAGTCGACGCGGTGATTGTGGGCGCCGATCGCATTGCACATAATGGAGATACTGCGAATAAGATTGGGACTTATGGTCTGGCCGTTTTGGCCCGCTATCACAAGATACCATTTTATGTGGCAGCTCCCCTCTCGACTTTGGATCGTGACACCGCTTCGGGGACCAATATTCCGATTGAGCAACGAGACGAAGACGAAGTACGGCTACTCAAAGGGGTGGCTATCGCTCCAATGGGAATGCCGAGTTATAATCCTGCCTTTGATGTGACTCCGCACGAATTAATTACCGCCATTATTACCGAACGCGGAGTAATGAATGCACCGTTTGATGCAGCAATGGACAAACTTTTGGAGGAGGCTCGCGATGCTTGATATTCGACGAATTCGGCAAGATCCCGAAGAAGTGGAAAGGCTTCTGGCTAAAAAACATGTGGTGGTCGATTTAAACCAGGTAAATATCCTCGACCAGCGACGTCGTGATGTGTTGGGTGAAATAGAGCGGTTTAAGGCTGAGCGGAATAAGAGTTCTGAGCTAGTGGCAGCTAAAAAGAAGCGGGGAGAGGACGCCACTGAAATTATTGAAAAGACGCGTATCGTCGGCGAGCAAATCAAGCAATTAGAGGCCTCCCTGGCTCCATTGGACGAGGAACTGCGCCTGTTTTTGCTTACGGTGCCAAACACTCCGTTGCCAGAAGTTCCAGATGGCGTATCGGCCGACGACAATGTAGAAATTCATCGTGTGGGGCTGGTGCCGCAATTTCATTTCGAACCGTTGCCCCATTGGGATCTAGGAGAACGCCTGGGCATCTTCGATTTCGAGCGAGCTCGAAAAATCACCGGCGCCCGCTTTACCGTATTAAAGGGGATGGGAGCGCAATTGTCGCGCGCCCTTATCAACTACATGCTGGACCATGCCAGGGCGCGGAACTATCTTGAAGTGGCGCCTCCCTACATGGTGAATTACGATTCGATGGTAGGAACCGGTCAGTTCCCCAAATTTATGGATGACGCTTTTGGTGTCACGCCGCATAACTATTTCTTGATTCCTACCGCGGAGGTGCCTTTAACCAACCTACATCGCGGTGAGATTTTATCTGCGGATCTGCTGCCCATTCGCTATACGGCTTATACCGCATCATTTCGGGCAGAGGCCGGCGCCGCTGGGCGGGATACCCGAGGACTGATCCGCCAGCATCAATTTGACAAGGTGGAACTGGTCCGCATTGTGGAGCCAGGAGACTCAGCCCACGCTATGGAAGAGATGCTGCGAGATGCCGAGACGATTTTGGAAGAATTGGAAATTCCCTATCGCACGGTCTTGCTATGCGGTGCAGACATGGGATTTGGCCAAGCCAAGACGTATGATATTGAGGTATGGATGCCCAGTTATGGTCGGTATGTAGAGATTTCCTCCGTGAGCAACATGACGGATTTCCAAGCACGCCGTGCAGAAATTCGATATCGTCCCAAGGGCGCCAAAAAGACCGAATTGGTTCATACACTGAACGGAAGTGCCTTGGCGGTGGGACGTACTATGGCGGCGCTGGTGGAGAATTATCAAACCATGTCGGGTCATGTGCGGATTCCTGATGTGTTAAAATCCTACATGTCCGGTGTAGAGGAGATTTAGGCTTAGCAGAAGGGTCGTTAGAGAATGCCAGTATCTGTGCAATTCGGGATCAAACTGGGTGTCCTGGCCAGCGTTATTGGTTTGCTTTTAGCGATACCTTATCTTTTTGTCGGATTTACGATGGATATCGTAGGTTCGGGCGCTACGGCGTGGCCTTTGATATTGGAAAATCTGGTCCCGGCCTTGTTGCTGATAATGGCCGGCAGTTTAGCGGCTCGGCGGGGACTGCGGGCAAGTATTGTGTCAGCCTCATTTGGAGCTAGCTACGGATTAATTGCGGGCCTTTTCCATTGGGTGGCCGCCATGGCCATGCCGCATAAAAGCACACTGATTGCCGCTATGGATTTTGTCGCCATGGCTCATGGAAAGAAAATGACTCCCGCGACCCTTTCCCTTTTGGCAAAAGCGGTGGATCATCCCAATGTGTGGTCCATGGTGTTGTATAATGCGCTCGAGTTAGCGCTGTTCGGGGTCATTTTAGGATGGATTGGGGCTAAAATGACCAACAGATTGACGACATCATCCAAAAATTAAGCCTTGGCGCAGACTGACGCAATCGGGTACAATAATTGCACCAACAATTTTTGGAGGGGTAGCGTAATTGGTAACGCAGCGGTCTTGAAAACCGCCGCCCTAAAGGCTTGCAGGTTCGAGTCCTGTCCCCTCCGCCACTTTGATGCCTTATCTCCGCAATGAGGTAGGCATATTTTTTTGGCAGAAAGGGAGTTCCATGGCGCGTTTTACCATAGCTCATGCTCATATCGTGGATGGGACAGGCCGCCCGGCCTACCGGGGATTTGTGACGGTGTCCGAGGGCCGCATCGAATCCGTCTCCGAATTGCCTCCGGCCGTTGAAGGAGAACGTGTGGAGGCCGATGGGCTGACACTCACTCCGGGATTTATTGATATGCATTCCCATTCCGACCTTACTCTATTCGCCGATGGCCGAGCCGTGAGTAAAGTTTCCCAAGGCATCACGCTCGAGGTTCTGGGCCAATGCGGCATTTCCGGAGCACCTCTTTTTGGTTCTATGGTGGACGAGGTCGCTCGGTTTTTTGACCGGCACCATTTGGACCTTTCGTACCGTACCATGGGGGAATATCTGTCAGCCATTGACCGCCAGACTGCGGTGAATGTTCTGGCTTTAATAGGGCAAGGAACATTGCGCCGGGGAGTGATGGGTGAAGGAGATGGCCCAGCCGGAGATAAAGAGCTGCGGCAGATGCAAGTAGCCATTGACGAGGCGATGAAAGCTGGCGCATTGGGTCTTTCCACTGGTCTTATCTATCCTCCTGGTTGTTACACCTCTACGGATGAGGTTGTTGCGTTGACCAGAACAATAGCCCCTTATCAGGGACTCTACTTTTCTCATCTGCGCAACGAAGGCGATACATTGGTAGAAGCGGTAGACGAAGCCTTGGAAATTGGACAAAGGGCTGGCGTAGGAGTGCAATTGTCGCATCATAAGGCAATGGGACCTCACAACTGGGGTAAGACTGCGATTACACTGGATCATATAAATCAGGCCATAGATTCGGGCCTTGACGTTTATTTAGACCAGTATCCCTATGTGGCGAGCGCCACGTCCTTAACAGCTCTTTTGCCGGACTGGGCTTTAGTGGGTGGGCATGAAGCCACGCTGGCCCGATTCGAAGATGGTGAGTTGTTGCAGCGCATTATTGAAGAAACCGATCGCAAGGAATCCCGTTTCGGGTGGGATAGGACGCGAATTGGTACCGTAAGCGAAGAACAAGAGAGGGACCTGCAGGGCAAGAGTATGGCGGAGATCGCCCAAGAATGGAACATTGCTCCAGTTCACGCCCTAATTCGCATATTGCGCGACAACCATATGCAAGTCAGCATGATTCGGTTTGGTATGGGGGAAGATGACGTAGAACGCGTTTTTCGGTATCCCAGAACACTCATTGGAACTGACGGGGGAGCCGTGGCGCCCGATGGCCCCTTAAGCCAGGGCAATCCCCATCCGCGCACGTATGGAACCTTTGCCCGAGTTTTAGGTGAATTCGTGCGGCAAAAGCAATGGACAACCTTTGAGCAAGCCATTTATCGAATGACTGGGTTGGCGGCCCAACGGTTGCACCTAAGCCATCGTGGGCGCATTGCTCCAGGGTACTGGGCTGATTTAGTCCTGTTGGATAAAGACCAAGTGAATGATGTAGCCACATTCGCGCGTCCGCATCAAACAGCCGTAGGAATTATTAATGTGTATGTCAATGGACAATTGGAATGGCACGATGGCCGACATACTGGGGCGTTGTGGGGCAATGCTTTGCGATATTTCGCGGAGCGATGATTCCAGCAATCTACTCTTGTCAAGGTACTTTCACGTATGGTACCATAGCGTGTGCCTGTGGAGGGATACTCAAGTTGGTCGAAGAGGGCGGTTTGCTAAACCGTTAGTAGGCTTCAAGCCTAGCGTGGGTTCGAATCCCACTCCCTCCGCCATCTAGTGCTATTAGGTGGCAACAACGGTAATTAGTGTACCTTGCATCGAGTGGGTCCCGATGATAAAATTGAGCAAGTCTAATATGCGCCCGTAGCTCAGCGGATAGAGCGTCTGACTACGAATCAGAAGGCCAGAGGTTCAAGTCCTCTCGGGCGCACCACGTTTTGCCGCTTCCTGCTTCACTTTCCCGTTTCCTCGTTGGTCAATAGCGTCGGTTGGAATCCCTGAGAATACCGAGGGATTCTTAGTGTGTTACGCGAAATTTACGCGACCCTTCTGGTTCGGTATCTCGCATTATTGACAGAAGTGTATCCGGGATCCAGACTTGGTAGAACAGAGGGAATGCACATGATCGGGCAACGGGTCGGCTACGTGCGGGTGGTGAGTACCACCGACCAACATACCGACCGGCAGCTGGACGGCGTGACGGTGGATCGCGCCTTCACCGATCAGGCGTCGGGCAAAAGCACTGACCGCCCTCAGCTGGATGCGCTCAAAGTGTATGTCCGGGAGGGCGATACCGTCGTGGTCCATGGATCGATTGGCCCGGAACCTGGTAGACTTGCGGAATCTCGTCCAAGGTTGGGCAGATCTCGGGATCCGGGTCGAGTTTGTGAAGGAACATTTGACGTTTACCGAGGCGGACGATCCCAGGGCCACGTTGCTGTTAAGTTTGATGGGAGCCGTGGCCGAATTTGAGCGGGCTCTGAGTCGCGTACGACAACGCGAAGGTATTGCCCTAGCCAAAAAGCGGGGCGTGTATCAGGGCAGATCCCCGGTCATGACTGGGGATCAATTGCGGATGATGCAGGATCGCCTGGCGGCGGGGATCTCGAAGGCCCAGGTGGCCGGCAATTGGGCGCGAGCCGATCCACGGTATATCGGTATCTCAGACAGGAGGCGTGAGGAGGCAAAGACTATGACACACGGACCCATTATGCTGGAATTTTACGCCAGCCCGCCGGTCGATCATTTGGATCATGACACGTATGCGGCGATGAATGAGATAGCCGAAACACTGGAGAGTCTATTGCACAAGGTGGACGAATGGGGACACTATTTGGAGGCACGATGGCCAGAAGGGAGCGACTATTGGGCACCCCTCCTCCGGCGGTTGCGGTTTGACGATATTCAGGTGCCTGCGGCATTGAACACCTATGAGTTCCAGTGCCTGAGGGAACAAACCAACGACAGTCTACAATTCCTAGCTCACGCATTCAAGGACTGGGGATCCCAACTCCAATACCATGATCAGAACTTTCCGATGCCGCCCGACTACGATCCCAAACGTGATCATCCTTGGGGAACCAAACCAAGCGCTCACAGACTCCGTTCCGCTCATTTTTGGCTGAATCCACAAACCCGTATTACACCACCAGAGCACTCGCAGGACAGACCCTAGACAAAGCACCCCGGGGTTGCTATCCCGAATTATCCTACCCCGATCCCAATAAGAGTGCCCCGGCAATTGGGCGTGAGGCGATCCACCGTATCATTGGCGAAGCAAATTCGTAGGATTTTCGTACCAATTTCGTACTGGACTATTAAGCAGCCCGATCCAGGAAGAACTGATCAATGACGGGCTCACATTTCTCTCAGCAGCGATGATCCAAGAGCTCGGACCCAAACGCGGGACGGCGCTGAGGGTGGCCGTGCATGCGCTGTCGCAGGCGCCGCTACCGGGTACGAATCCACCGAGAAGAAAAATCGGGCTGACGGCCATGGCGAGCGTAGTGAAGCCAGAGGAAAGCCGCTCCCCACAACGCTATCCGGGACGCTATCGCGGGTATGTTCGGAAAATCGCCGCGCAAATTCAGGACGCAGATAGAGAGCACGAATGGCACGTAGTGGCCGCAAAAACGGCCCCTCTCGGGAAGCCAGTTTGCGCGGACCCGAAAACGCCAGCAAAAGAAATCACCAGCGAGCATAATGGTGCTAACCTCCTTAAATCGCCAGATTAGGCGAAATAACGAGAGCGGGCACTGCGTTGTTCCGTGTCCCAGCGAGACAGGAAATCCTGACGGGGCGTGGGTTTCGCAAAAGTTAGGAGACCCCTTAAGGGGGTCTAGGTCCGGACCCCTAAGATCGCAGTCATGGTGCGGCCACGGAAGACTAAAAGCGAAAAGCCTCAAAAGGGAAGGAAGAGCCAGGCACCCCGTGCTGCAGGTGCAGTGCCTCAGGATCTCGGGCGAAAAGATTTTCCATTACGGCGAAAACATTACGGCGAAAAGAAGGGATCGGGAGCCCCGCGAGAGCATCCGGAGGAGGCAAAGCTGGCGCTCCCCCTCTTCTTCCCCTGAAATAGAGTCTAGCGTTCGTCCCATAACTCTAGTTACGTCAGCCGTCGAAAAGTTCTATCACGGTAACAACCAAACACAAATGGGCGGGGTGTCTCATGAAATAATTTCTCCATTTGGTCCAAGGTGCATGTGATGATTTGAAGGTATTCCCACCGAGTGGGGGTTTGTGTTTGTGCTAGTACAAACGCACCTACCTTAGCCTGACGAATCATTTCTAATTCGTTCGGCCGTTTACGAATATAGCTATCCCGAGTGATGACTATCCATTGTTTTTGACCGGCTGTTTCGAGCCATATCACATCGGGGGTGTTAGCGGGAAAGTAATCGTCTAACCAAATGATGTCGATGCGTACACACTTCAAAGCCTCGGCAATAGATACTGGAATGCTACGATCGATAAAAATCATGCAGAGTCCTGTAACTCAAACCGAAGAGCGGCTTCTACCGAGATCGGCTCAAGGCGAAAATCCTTGGCAATCACGTCAATGGGATCGTTGGCCACATAACGCTCGCGGATGATTTCGGTCCGCACTCCGCTGCCGGCGATGACGGGAAATCCATATCCAAAGTGGGGGGATACCTGAATGTAGCCGCCGTGGCCTCGTGGCCACCAGGTAGATGCTAAATCCTGTGTATAGTCCAGATCCTCAAGGAAAGGCGCCAACACCTCGAGCCAAACGGTTTGTCCGCGTTGCCGTCCCACTTCAATGAGCCGATCTTCGGCTTCGACGAAAATTTCTTTTCCTCCCACGCGAAATTGGGCCGAGACCAGAGGACGTTCCAGTTTTAGCAGCTGTTGGGTGTACTGAACGATTTGCCGAATCAAGAGCAGAGGGAACCCTCGCTGTTTAAGTTTGCCGATAGCAATAACTTCCACTAGATCCAGAAAGCTCGCCGCATGGGAAGGGGTAGACGGGGCCGATATCGCCGGGTATTGCCCATATCCCAGTAGCCAACGCTTGGCAGTACCCCGGGAAACTCGGGCGAGCCGGTCGACGTCGGAAAACGTATAAAGCGGCCGATGCAAGGCAACTTCGGTAGTTGTGGACTCCACGCGGCTTCCTCCTCCCTCTCTGAAACTACAACTTATTTTAGCACGATGGATGAATACACGACCGGCTATCGCTTCTTTTACGGCGCGGATGCAGCAATCAACCGAAACCCGGGTTTCGGCATCTTTTCGTCCGCGTCCCGCGAGGGCATCGAGAAAAGAGGAGGGTGTCGGATGGGCCACCTCTCATCCCCCTGTGATGCCTTCTGGGCCAACGCGAATTAGAACGGCGCAGTACATTTGTCCTCATCACCACCGTCCCCGCCGACCACCTGTCGGCCGCTGCCTTGCTTGCCGAATATAAAGGACAAGTGCATGTGGAACGCCACTTTCACTTCGTGAAAGACCCGCTCTTCGTGGACGCGCTTTTTGTGAAGAAGCCCGAACGCGTGGAAGCCTTGGGCTACGCGCTCCTGTTGGCATGTCTGCTGTACAGTCTCTTAGAGCGCCGTTTGCGGCAGTCCGGGGTACCCTTGCCCTCACCCTCGCGTCGAGTGCTTCATCGGCCAACGGGCCACGAAGTGGTGCGCCATCTCCAAAGTCTGCAAGTGGTGCGGTCGGACGAAGGCCAGCGGACGATTGCGTTAGCGACCATTCTCCAACCGACCTTGGTGGCGATCTTAGAGGGGCTGCACATGTCCCCCGCGGTATTTACGGATCCTTCGAAGCGCGAACCGCCAGACTAAAAAAAACGACGACATTACCAAATATTAGGTGCGGAATACGTGATGGTTAATTATCCTTCGGAAAAAGGCGTGACGACAAGGGAAAAGAGACATCGTGTGCCAGCCGGACAATTAAGTTAAAGGTATTTATTATTCGGTTTAGCTAACGTAATTTTCTGCAATGGTTAACGGATTAGGATCGAGAATGGCAACTCACCGCAGTCCGACGCGATAATCGACATTCTCGCTCTCCGTCTGATCTAGCCGCTTAAAAGTGGTGATCTTTGGCAGGATTTTGGCCTTGCGTACCGAAGTTTCTTTAAGACCTGACAAGATGTCTCAAGCGAAGGAGTCCTCGCGATGTTTGGACACTGGACCGAGACCGATAACGCGCAATGGACTGCTTGTGCCGTAGGCGTAGATGCTCTTTATACGGAATGGGTAGTTCAGGCATTGGAGGTTGCCCAACAGGAACCGGCCATCCTGACCACGCTCCCTCCCGGCACTGAGGTCTCCACCTGGTTGCGCGATCACCTCGAACAGCATCGTGGCGCCTTTTGCGGTTCTCCCCTCGATCCTGAAGTGCGGGAGGCGGCACGACGGGTGGGGTTTGCCCATATTACGGCCCATGTGCTACCCTCATGGTATATCAGCCTCTACAACTTAATGTTTGCCGCTTACCATGCGTTGGAATCCGGTCCAACGCCTCCGCATCTCCCGCCGCTAGCCGTTCTTCGACGATGGTGGCTGGCCGACATGGAGGTTGAAGCTGCTTGCTGTCAATCTATGATGATCTTAGATAATATGTTATAATAAAACTAGGTGATTGTATTATGGATGAGCAGTTTGTCAGCATCGGCAAGGCGGCCAAGATGCTCGGCATGAGCATCGACGGACTCCGGAAGTGGGAACGCGAAGGGCGCCTGATTCCGGTGTGTACCGTGACGAATCATCGGCGCTATCGGGTCGCGGACTTACGCGCCCTGATGCACGAGGATGTGCCTGATGTTGCGAGGGATACGCGTTGTCTCCTCGTATGCCCGAGTCTCGACCAAAAAACAACAAGAGGCGGGGCACTGGGATCGTCAACTCGGGCGGTTAACGGCATTCGCTGCGGAGCAGCGATGGACTGTGGTGGCTGCTCTGGCCGATGTCGCGAGCGGCTTGAATGAAAAACGGCGGGGTCTCCATCGGTTGCTGGATCGTGCTCAGCAACACCAAGCGGGCATCGTGGCTGGGGAGTACCAGGATCGATTGGCACGTTTCGGGTTTACTTATCTGGAAAGTTACCTGCACGCCTTTGGCGTGCGTGTTGTCGTCATGGAGCACACGGTGAAAGACGATCAGCAGGAACTCATGGAGGACTTGATTGCCATTACCACGTCGTTCTCGGCCCGCATTTATGGCAAACGCGGAGGGAAAAAGATGGGTGCGACCGTGCGTCAAGCGATGGCGACCTTAGCTCCGGAAGGAGTCCCGGAATGAAAACCACGATTTTTGGCGTGTTGCTGGATGTCACACCCGAACAAGATACGATCCTGCGCCGTCTTATGCGCAAATACGGCTGGATGCTCCGGTTTGCGTTCAATCGTTTACTCAAGAGTCTGCCCAACATGGGAGCCTTGGAGCGCCATCTAGCCAGTGACACGGAGTTGCCGCTGCGTTACGCCAAAGATGCCGTGCAGGAAGCGCAAGACCTCATCCGCGCCCGCCATCAAGCCATGCAAGACGGTCTGAAGCTGTGGACGCAACGCGTGAAAAAAACCCGCGAACGGTTGACTGCCCTCCGGGCATCCTCGCATCCGAATGCCCGCCGCATCGCGGGACAAGAACGGAAACTCGCGCATCAAGCAGCGTGCCTCGCGTTTTATCAACAGCATGTCGAGGCGGGCACCTTTCCTCCCGTGGTATTTGGCACCAAAAAACGGTGGGGGGATCGGTTCAAGACGCTCGACGACCCCCTCGCCGAACAGAAACGTCAGCAAGCGTGGCGGGAAGTATGGGACGAGCGCCGCAATGGTCGGTTGTCCGCTCGGGGAGATCGCACGAAAAAAGGCAATCCCCTCCTGCGCGTCAGCGAAGGGCCTAACCACTGGATGTTAGACATCTCCCTCGATGTCCTCAAACCAGGCAAACCCAACGCCAAAGCCCCGCGGTATGCAAAACTGGCCATCCCCCTCTACATTGCCCGCAAGGTCTCCAAGAAAACCGGCCAAGTCAAGGGCCGTGATTATGAGGGGCTTCTGCGGCGGGTGCTCGCCTCCGGCGACCCCTATCAGGTGGAAATCCTGCGGCGACACGGACGCTATCAGGTGCGCATCACCGTCGAAGAAGTCCCTGCGCCCATACAGACCGATCCTCGTCATGGCTGGGTAGGCGTCGATACCAACAGCACTTTTTTAGCGCTCTGTCACGTCTTGCCGGACGGCAATGCCTGCGCCTTTGCGACGATGGGAGATCCGCGTCTCTTTGATGTCCGATCAACCCAACGCGACGCGTTGGTCGGACGCCTCGCGGTCGAGACCGTGCAGTGGGCCAAGGATC
This sequence comes from Bacillota bacterium, assembly GCA_021784595.1. Classification (GTDB taxonomy): domain Bacteria; phylum Bacillota; class Sulfobacillia; order Sulfobacillales; family Sulfobacillaceae; genus Sulfobacillus_C. The sequence goes on from JAJYHT010000023.1 coordinate 29,787, forward strand.
GGGGGGGCGGCCTCGTCATCGAAGACTTGCAGTTCATCCATGATCGGGATGTGAGCGCCAAGTTTAACCGCGTGACGCACCAGTTTAATTACCGGGCTTTGCTGACGGCGGTCGAACGACAGGCTGCGCGGGAAGGCGTCGCCTTGCGGAAAGTCAAACCGGCATATACCTCGATTATCGGGCGGTTCAAATATCAACCGCAGTATGGCATTAGTGTCCATCATGCGGCAGCGTTGGTCATTGGCCGCCGGGGCGGCCTCAAAGTCTGGCGGGAGAACGTTCCCAAAGACCTACGGCAGTGGATGCAAGCGCAAGATCAGTGGAATGACGCGACCTATCGTAAAACTGACTGGAGCGCATGGAATCGACTCAACCGGGCTCTCACTGCCGCCCTGAAAAAACGACAGCAGTATTTGACTGCATGGCTAGGGTATCGCAAGAGATTATTGACGGAATGACTATCGTCTGATTCTCCCCGTTGCCACCACGTGGCGAAAGGAGCAACGGGGCATCTTGATGAGGGCCCAGTAACACTGGGGCTCAGGGCACCACCGACGGGACACCAATGGGAGGTTCCTACCATCCTTCTCCTGCCGGGATCTTGAGCGGTGCGTGGGGGAACAACATCTCTACGCGATGGGGCGGAAGCCACCCCCGAGCCGGCGAATCCTGTGAGGACGGCGGGTCTCATCCGAGATCGGGAAAACCAAACGAGATTATCATAGGTTTTTCTAACCAGGTCACTCTCGACACCTACGCCGTTGCGGTCACGACCCAAGTGACTGATTTAAGCAATCTGGCGCTCACTGATCCTTTGACCGGGTTATTCAATCGTCGAGGCTTCTGGCAACGTGTGACGTACGATATTGATCACGGAGTCCACCACGCGGCGTTCCTGTTATTAGACCTAGACCACTTCAAAGCGGTCAACGATCTGCATGGGCATCCCGTCGGGGATCAAGTCCTCCAACAATTAGCGGCACCCGAGCAAGCCTCTGCGAGGCCCAGCGATGCCATGGCACGTCTCGGCGGGGATGAATTTGCCTGGTGGGTGGTCGGCATGATGGATGCGAGGGCACTTCATCGACGCCTGCAGGGGATCTCGGACGATCTTCGACACCATCAAGGGCTGACCTTTTCCGTCGGTGCGGCATGGTATCCTGAAAGCGGCTGCGATGTCGAACAGTTATATCAACGTGCGGATGAGGCGCTGTATCAGGCGAAACGCGGAGGTCGCGAGGGCTTGACCATTGCGGGACAAAGCCAGATCTATCGGTTGTAGACTCCTGAACCCCGACTCAGCCGCCCACGCCACCCTAAAAAGTGCCGAAAGGCGTGAATGGGCAGGGGTTGGGGATCGGGGGAATGCGGGGTTTCGAAAAGCGCGAAAAGGTAACCCTGCAGAAACTGCCCTACATGTTCACTTACAAAACGTAACCTGATTGCACACTCGTCCTATCGGCCTAATCTTTTACCCATTGAGCGGGAAATATGTCCACAGCCGAGGGAGTCGGAGTGATGCCAATTAGCATTAGCGCCAACACCTACCGGTCGGGCTGGCTTTTGCGTGGTGGCTAGGCGCCAAGCGACAATGGAATAGAGCGTGATCGCCCGTTCCAGCCGCTCACGGCTTTCTAATTGGAGGTCTTCGACCTGACGTCCTCCCGTTTTTAACGTGAAATGCAAGCGTTTAATGCGCCAGCGATAGCTTTCTTTCTCTTCAATGGGCCACGGCTTATGAGCAACACTCTTCCCTCGGGTTTCGGGATCGCGTGCCCAGGCGATTTGGCCCACCAGACCCAGCGGTACCCCTTCCGTGGTCAACGCTAAGGCATTACGCAATAAGAACCCTTGCTCGGTGCCGGACCCAATAGGTCCCAGGTCCGGTTAGCGCACGAGATCCGGCTCCATCCGCCGCCGGATCCAATCCAGTACTGTACACACGCGGCCGGGACGACGCCCAACGGCGAACGCGCTCAAAAAGCACTTTAATGGCATCAAGTATGAGTGGTCCCTTGGATGCGCATAGTCAGCCGTTTGCCGATTTAGGGGATGCGTGGCATCGCTTCTTTACGGGACAACACGATCGACCCATTCAAGAAAAAGGGCAAAACCTTCGATAGCTTCTACGTGGCCATCGATAAGCTCAAGATTCGGAGCGATGCCGTTCGGATCCCCTAAATCGGGTGGGTCCGGCTCATTGAACCGCTTCGGTTCTCCGGGAACATTGTGGGCGCACGGGTGACGCGCCGGGCTGATTAGTGGTTTATCGCGCTTCACGTCGCGGTCTATCATCACTCCCGCATAGGGAACGGCCATGAAGGAGTGGATCTAGGCGTCAAAACCTCTACGGGGGAAAACATCAACAATCCTAAGGCTCTGCGGAAATCCTTGCGCCGCATTTAAATGGGGCAACGGGCCATTACGCGGAAACTTGCAGCGGCAAAAGGACACCTGGGGCTAGGCCCCAAAGCGCCGATCCCCAAGGGTACCCGCCTGCCGATGAGCCACAATCGCGCAAAGGCCACTTTGCGTGTGGGGAAGAGTCCTCTGCGGGTCGCGGATATTCGCAAGGGTTTCCTCCACAAAACGTCCACCCGTCTCTGTCGCGAAAACCAAGCGCTGGGCGTCGAGACGTTATCGGTTGCGGGGATGATGAAGAATCGCCATCGCGCCCAAGCCATTGCCGACCAAGGCTTGGGGGCAATTCTTCACGATGCTGCGATACAAGGCAGACCGTTGCGGCACGCAAATCATCGCCGCAGACCGCTGATGTTGTCAACGTTGCTCTCGGTTTGAGGACGCATCCTCGCACCGGAATCCGGCGTCACCCTTTTCATTCGCGTTGCCACGCCAAACGCGAATCACAGTCCATAGGACTGAATCCAGTAGGGTATTTCGTCCGTAGAGTCCCTCGGTTCGATGACGGCCGAGGGAGTCGCAGTGATGCCCATGAGCATGAGCGCCAACAGGGCGGCAGCCCGCTGGCCTCGCAAGAGGTCGGCCTACTCTATCAAACCCTGGGATTTCTGGTTCGAATCCACTGTCTCTCCATTGGGATAGCCCGATGTCCCACCATAGACACCATAGAGTGCGGGACAAACGTATTGCAGGATATCAGGTCGCGCTTATTCACATATTATCATTTATTCTGTCGCGGAATGTTGGGACGCAATGGACCATTGGTCGCAAAATCGAGGGGCCAATGGCCCTTTTGCTCTGTTTCAGATGCTGACTATCATAAAACTTAGGGATTCCAGTGTGCCACGCCGCTTCAGTTCTTGAACATTCCAGAGGTCTCGTGGAAGTATCGCCTATCACTTTGTCCCCCTTAGGTTTTACATGGCTCGATCACTGCACGACGAGGTTTTTTCTGTGGATGATACTCAGAAAGAAGGGATTCGATGGTCAATGCGACAGAGACGTCGCGCATCCCCAGACTTTTGGGGACGTTAGGCGTTCTTAGCGTTCTCGGGGTATTTGCCGTTAATGCGATGGGGTTTGTGGATCACGACACCCATTCGGGTCAGGGCTGTGGGGCACAGTGGCCATTATGCCAGGGCTCCGTGATTCCAACGTTCTCTCACGAAGCGGTCCTGATCGAGTGGACCCACCGTGTCCTGTCTTTCGGGTTTTTTCTTGTTTTAACTGCATTTCTCATCGGGATGCGACGGCGTTACCGGGGCCAACCCGCAGTAATGCGCCCGTTGGCAGCGGTGGTTGCACTCTTGCTGTTCGAAACCGCTTTATGTACGCTGAGTGTGCTGTGGACGTCGCCGCCCGCTCTCTTGGGATTGCTGGCACTGGGCGGTCTTCTGGTGCAAGCATTGCTATGGCTCATGGTACGCGGGTTGCATGGCACACAGTCCAGTGCCCGAATGCCGCGCGGATGGGCCCGCGTAGCTCTGCTGGTGCTCTTGCTGTATCTCTACGCGGGAGCATATCTGTCTTACCAGAAACAACCCGTCGGGTGGGTCACGAGTAGTGTGCATGCCCTGGGGATTGTGATGGCCATCACGGGAGTGGTGTGGGTGGGACTCGCCCGATCTCGGTCTGAACGCCGCACGGCGTGGGTTTTTGCGATTCCCGCTCTGCTCGGCACGACTCTCGTCCATTTTAGTCGACTAACCGTTCTAGGGGATCTCGGTGTCGTGCTCTGGTTGTCCTGGTTAGTGACGACCGTTCTCGAGGGATGCCTGTCCCCTATCATGCTTAGCGCCCATAGTCCTGCGTCCGTCGATAACGGGTTCGCCTCGTCGAAAACGGCAAGAGTATAAGAAAGGGGTATCAACAGCTCCTCTCCTCGAGTTTTTGGGTTTTACAGATCTGACATCATGAGACCCTGGTTAGGGCGCAGGGCGACGGTGGCGATATTTCCCCCCCAGGCTGGCCGCCACGACACCGATGATCACGAATACCCCAAAGCCTACGAAAATGTCGGGCAATGACCATGCAAGGCGGAGAGTTTGCGGACGGGACGGCGTGATCATGCGCAACCATGGATGAAAGACCATGGAAGCCCCGATTTTTGCGGTGTATGCGACAAAAAACACGGAAAGGCCTAGAAGGGCAGTGCTCGCTGCACGCATCCAGAAACGGGGGACAGGATGACGGAGACTGCTGCCATAGACGATCCATGCGCCCGTGCTGATCCCCAACGTCCACCATCCCTCGTGGGCCATGCGCTGGATCGGGATCTGGAACGCCGGCGGCCATCGCACCAGAGATTCCGCCAGATATCCCGATAATACGGCTGCGCCGGTCGCGAGCACCGCCCCCGTTAACAGCCACCAGCTGATTCGGCGAAAGGTGGTGGCAGGCCGAAAATACCCAAGAATGTCAAAAAACAACGTCGTAAACAGCAGCACAATGGGGAAGTGGACAACGGCGGGATGTAAGTCCAAAAGGAGCATCGATTGGATTTCGAGGTGATACATACGGCCATGATGCAAGAGCAGTGACTCCTTCCTTTCGACGCGGATAAATCCAGTCCTGTCCTGTTATGGTATTTCCCGTTGGGTCGCTAACCATTCATGCCTGGCGCCGGACAAGGTCAGGGGACCACGCAAAAACATCGGGTCAAATCGACATCCTCCCATTGTGCGGAGTGCATAAAAGGGGCGCAATCGTAAAATCACCGTTCCGACAAAAAGAGCAGTGGCCCGACGCCGCGACGTTAATAGGAACGAGGAATGGCATGTTGGGCGAGGTGAAGGTTAGCATGAGCCTTGATGATCGGGTCACGAAGCATTAACGGGAGGATTGGACCGCAACGAGTTCACCCCGGTTGTCCAACCCATTTTCTTCGTGACAAGACAATGCGTAGGATCCGAAGGGGTCCACCTTACAATTGTGGCCACGCCGCAATGCGTCGAGATAGCGACCCATTGGGACAAGGGGGTCCTGATTCCAGAATTCTTGCCAACGCCCCGACCGATGGCCATCATGAGGGCCTGCATACCTGACTCCATCACATCCAGGGTTGTCATAGCCTGCCGGATGGCAGGCGGCATTCGATCAAGAATATCAGCCGCCATCGTCGGTCCTTCCTCGTGTATCCACGCTTCAATGGCTGGGTCCATCTTGCATTGGCCAGCACTGTTCGCTACTATCATCCTACAACTCCTCCTCATCGGTCGGCATGACCTTAGGTGATGAGGAGTTTTCTACATGTATCTCGCAAGTTCCTTTGCGTACCAATAACTGCCATTTAAGGAATGACCATACTCACAAAAGTGATGTGCGCCCGATTCGAAGCGCTGTCGCGACTGCCGACCGGATGTGCACCGGATTCCGTGTGGGCCATAGCAGCCTGGTTGGGCACCGCGGCGGCTTTAGATAGGGTGGCATTGGCTGTTGCGTTAGCTGCAGCTTCCCGTCTTTCGGGGAAACTGTCGTTAAATATTAGTGCATCCCACTGTACGCACGTGCAATCCTTAATGCAGTTCGGATCCCCGAACCGCCTCGTGTGGGAAGTGACCGAAGAGGGATAGGTCAGCGATGTGAGGACAGGCTATGCGACGAAGGTGTTGGCGCTAATTCATTTTGGCATGGATTCAGCTAAAATGATCATTGTCTGCCAGGCGATGACCACCCGGCATCCGCACCACGAATTGGGTGGGTCCCGCCTACCACGACGAACGAGACCGAACCCATATCGTTCATCAAGTCACGCGTCGGTTGGAACGGCTGGGTTATCGTGTGACTGTGGAGCCCGCCGACTAGCGAGGCTTCACACGGACAGAGGCCCGCCCCGTGAAACCTGAGTGGGGGGCTAGTTTTGCTTTGGATGTGCTGCGTTATACGATTTTCGAGACAGGTAAGATTACCGGGCTAACTCGTGAAGTGGTTAAAGTTACGTCTCGGATATCCGCCGGTTGGGATGGATCCCGAAGGTACATGTCTTTGTGTGCTGGCACGGTTAGCGTAAAAAAACTTTAACACCCCCTTCTCTTCGATGGCTCAAGTGGCCGCATTGCTAGTCCTGCACCTCTTCTTGGGAGAGCGAAGACTGAGCGGAATGAACGTGGGCCACCGGACTGGTCGTTGGGGGCCTAATGACCCGCAAATGACTGCGCGACGTATTTTTGCTATGGCGAGGATCCCGTTGCAGGACGCTAACGACAACGAGTGCTAGCGTGGGAAGTGAAATAACGACCGCTAGAAGCGTCAACGACTGGTATTGATGGGACGCTGCTAGTCGAGACAGATACCAGAGCATCAACAGATCAAACCCAATGAGATTTGCCACAATCACCTTCATCAGTAAGTTGCCTGCTGACCATTGCGCAGAATGTTTCGGAGCTTTCTTTTCTGGGCGTTTTACATGACCCAATTGCCCGCCGCCAGGCATCATCGTGTTCCTCCTTATGTGCAATTGAGATGGGAGCCACCCTCTCCGTTGCGATTATTCACATTTATCGGACGAAAAGAACTAGTATCAACTATCAGTTTATATTTTAAAGGAACGATCACACAGAATCAACTAGTATGAACTACGAAAATCGAACTTAAGCCCATTACAAAAATAGCCATTAAGGACCCCTCGTATAGTTATTTAGAACTATATCATTTTGGGGTTTGCAGCTATTGCTTCGGCAGCAGATTTGCCCAAAGGCTTGATAAAAAAGAGTGGTTTTTTAAAAAACCCAAACCAGCTGAAAGCGCTGTGTGCTCTTGGCGAAGAAGGTGTTTAACTAGAGAATAGTGTGAACCAACTTATGTAAAATATCAGAATATTATTTTTATCAAATTGTAACCTGACACGAATCAAAGTGCGTGTTTTCTTGGAATCTGTTGATTCATAAGTTCAATAGATGATATACTGCCGGTAAACGCATCGATTACTATAATCTCGAAGATATTTAACTTCCGTGGTTTGGTCTTGCAAGAGTGTTAATGGGAGCAATGGTTGTATCTTCGCCGGTGATCCGACGCGACATGTCTTTGTTTTGGTGGTAAAAAACTCTCCCGAGAGGTGATAATGATGCCGAAAAGGCGTCGTGGCTGGCCGTACCGATATGTAGTGCCTCTTGCAATGGTGGTGGGCCTCTTGGTGTCGGGGTGTGGTCAGCAGTATGTGCTGTTGCATCCTGCGGGTCCTGTAGCCCAAAGTGAATTACATCTCTTGATAGTGGCCTCTCTTGCTATGTTGGTAGTGATTGTGCCGGTCTTTGTGTTGTTAGCCATTACGGTGATACGTTTTCGCGATAAACCTGGCAACAAAGCACCGTACTGGCCTAACTGGCATGGAAACAAAAAACTTGAAATTATATGGTGGATTATTCCCGTTGTGTTGTTGACTGTGATAGCGGTGCCTACCGTAGGACAGACGTTTGCCCTCTCTAAGCTGCCGAAAGCTAAGGATCCCGTGATTATTGACGTGACTTCTCTGACCTGGAAATGGCTTTTTCAATATCCTGGCCAGCATGTGGCCACGGTCAATTATGCGGTAATTCCTGCGGGAGAGCCGGTGCTATTCGAACTCACGGCTGACTCTCCGATGAACACCTTTTGGGTGCCCCAGCTAGGGGGAATGGAATATACAATGCCCAATGAGGTACTTCCACTATGGTTGGAGGCCTACAAGCCCGGAGTATATTGGGGTCATAGCGGAAATTTTTCGGGCGAAGGATTTGAAAAGATGTTTTTTAACGTCAAATCTGTGACGCCTGAGGCATTTCAGCAATGGGTTAAGAAGGTTCACCAAACCGCAAAGCCTATGACGATGACGAACTATCATAACTTGCTTGCTTTCAATACCGTTGGAGTGCAGACCTATTCGAACTATCCTTCCGATACGTTTCCGGCGGAGGCTAATGGTTTTACGCTTAATGGCGAGGGGATGTACATGATTATGCACGACCAACATGGCATCACCTACATGCCCATGTCGGATATGTCGAACCACTAAGGAAACTTAAGCGCACGACATCGCCTCAATGTATCAGGAGAAAGGTGGATAAAGATGCCCTCATTTGTGCAATATCTGATTCGGACGTTGTTTCCGCATGACGTGCTTCGACCGACCGAACTCGGAGCCGACGTGATGATTCTGGCCACTGGGGTAATCATCGTGTATTATCTCACGAAACAAAAAAAGTGGCTGTACTTGTGGAACGAATGGCTCACCACCGTAGACCATAAAAAAATCGCGGTGATGTATCTGATAGCCGCGGTTGCCATGCTCTTTCGGGGTGGCGTCGACGCATTAATGCTGCGCACCAATTTAGCATTGCCAACCACGCCGGTTATTAGTGATTTGGAATACAACCAGGTTTTCACGACGCATGGCACTATCATGATTTTCTTTATGGCGATGCCGTTTATCTTTGCTTTATTCAACGCCGTAGTGCCTCTTATGATTGGTGCCCGCGACGTGGCGTTCCCGCGACTAAACGCCATGAGTTTTTGGCTGTTTGCTTTCGGGGCCTTGTTGCTTAACATTTCGTTTGTCATTGGTGGCTCGCCCGACGCAGGATGGACCGCATATCCCCCCTATACTGGACTGCTATTCAACCCCGGACCAGGAGAAAACTATTATTTCTTGTCGCTGTTGATTGCAGGGATTGGCACTACCATGACGGGAGTCAACTTCCTTGTCACTACCTTGCGCATGCGGGCACCAGGGATGACTTTAATGAAGATGCCCATGTTTATTTGGGCAACCATGGCGACTTCGGCCTTGATTCTGTTTGCATTTCCTCCCCTCACCGTGGCCTTGGCCATGAGCCTTTTTGATCGATTGTTCGGCTCCTCATTCTTTACCCTGGCGCATGGGGGGTTGCCGATGATGTACGTCAACCTATTCTGGTTGTTCGGCCATCCTGAAGTGTATATCGTGGTGTTGCCACCATTTGGAATATTCTCTGAGGTCGTGGCGACATTTTCAAGGAAGGCACTTTTCGGCTATTCGGTCATGGTGGTCTCCATCATATCGATTATGTTTTTGGCCTATGGCACCTGGGTGCATCACTTCTTTACCATGGGGGCGGGTCCTGCGGTCAACGCCTTCTTTGGCTTATCAACGATGCTGATTGCAATTCCGACGGGTGTAAAGATCTTCAACTGGATTTTTACCATGTGGGGCGGACGTATCCGGTTGACCACAGCCATGCTGTACCAACTGGCTTTCATTCCGACATTTGTTATTGGAGGAGCGACTGGCATTTTGCTGGCCACCGTCCCCGCCGACTATCAGCTGCACAACACGTACTTCTTAATCGCCCACTTCCACAATGTACTCATTGGCGGGACTCTCTTCGGTTTGCTGTCAGGCATGTATTATTGGTGGCCTAAGATGTTTGGGCACAAATTGAACGAGCGTCAAGGGCAATGGGCCTTTTGGCTTTACTTTATTGGGTTTTGGGTAACCTTCGGCCCCCAGTATCTCTTGGGACTCAAAGGCATGACGCGGCGCATCTATACGTATCCTTTAGGCTTTGGTTGGCACGAACTGAACGTTATCTCGACCGTAGGTGCCTTCATTATGGGGGCAGGATTTGTGGTTATGGTTTATAACGTAGTGTGGAGTTTGAAGTATGGCGAAAAGGATCTTACGGGAGATCCGTGGGATGGACGGACCTTGGAGTGGGCATTGCCCTCCCCAGTGCCGGAATATAACTTCGCGCGAATTCCGGTTGTGACGGCTCGCGACGCGTGGTGGGACATGAAGCAAAAGGGTCAAACTTTGGCGAATTCTCTGCGTCCCGAGGACATGCGCACCATAGAGTTGCCAAAGAATACACCAGTACCCTTTTTACTGGGATTGGCATTTTTCGTGGTGGGATTTGGCATGACCTTTCAATGGTGGGTCATTGTGGCCTTCGGTGCAGCGGGAGTTGTCGCCTCGCTGGTGTATTCCGCGTTTGACTATGATGAGCACAAACATGTTGGCGCCGAAGTCATCCGGAGAACGGAAGCGGCGTTGGGGAGGTTACAAGGATGAGCTTACCAGTCGCGGAAGAAAATCTGGAGCAGCATCTCCCACTTGAGTTTTCGGATGAAAAAGAGAGCATTAAAATTACTGGCTTTTGGATGTTCTTGGTCACCGATGTATTGATTTTTGGCAGCCTATTTTCTTCCTATGCGGTTTACCGTTCCGCATTCGCACAAGGGCCCACGCCGAATCAACTATTCACCTTTGGACCAGTGATCTTGGAAACGTTACTGTTGTTGACGAGCAGTTTTACCATCGGCTTGGCCATTTATGCAATGAGAAAGCAAAACAAAAAGGCGTTAATGGCATGGCTGGTTGTCACCTTGTTGTTGGGCGCAGGATTTGTCACTAGCGAGGTGCATGACTTCGTCGGCTACGTGGCTAGTGGCGCGACATGGCATCAAAGCGGGTTTCTTTCCGCGTTCTTCTTCTTGGTAGGGACCCATGGTGCCCACGTAACTTTTGGAATACTGTGGGCGGTGACGTTGCTTATTCAGGTAGCTCGGAGAGGTTTGACACCGATTACTGCGCGCAAGCTGTTTACCTTTTCGTTATATTGGCACTTTTTGGATATTGTGTGGATCTTTATTTTCACGTTTGTATATCTGAACGGCAAAATCGTTTAAAAGCGCGGGCGAGGGGGGATTTCCGTGGCAGAGAAGTTGCAGTTTCAGTCCGAACTGGCAAGCGGCCGGGAACATGAAGGAGAAGACGAAGGATTACGTTTTCTGCTTCCTAAGTTTGGCGAAGAGAAGTTTCCCTGGATTCAAGTATGGGGTTATATCGGCTCTTTGGTTTTAACGTTTGCCGCTTTATTTATGGTGGTAGACCATGTGTTGCCTCCGGTTGCACTATTGTCCGTCATTCTTACGCTAGCCGTGGGTCAGGCAGCCTTACAACTCGGCGTGTTCATGCACGTCCGGGAAAGCCGAGGCTTGGCCTGGCAGATGATCTTCTTGGGTCTGGTGTTGCTCATTGCGGTGGGAATGGTTGGAATGTCAGTGTGGATTATGTTGTTCAAATCTGGCGTATCGTAGGGCTAATTGTGTTCTGGGCCGATTCGATGGAGTACGGTAAGAATCCATCGAATCGGCTCTTTTGCCTGTTCACGGAGAGATGACGACCAAAAATTGTTGGCAAGAGAAATCAAGCAGGAATCACATGGGTTCTTCGCGGACA
>JAJYHT010000081.1 GCA_021784595.1 Bacillota bacterium
GAACAGTTGCGCCATCGTTACACATGGCAAGAGCCGCTAGGTGCTCAGTGGGTCGATCAGACAGAGCTCAAAAAACTGGAGCCACATTTGATAGGGTACAGCGCGGCCATCTACGATCCCACCGAAAGCCAAGTTCACCCACCCCTTTTGGTTCAGGCTGCAGTCCGGGCGGCGTTAGCGCGAGGGGTCACCCCCTATTTCGGATCACCCGTTCGATCACTGGTGACCCACAATGATACCGTTCAGGGAGTGGCACTGCCTTCGCAAGACCTCTTGGCCCACCATGGCGTGGTGATTGCAGCCGGGGCCTGGTCCGGTTTGGTGACGGATCTCCTGCAGCATCGCTTGCCGGTTGTGCCCATCCGAGGGCAAGTGATCTCCGTGAAACAAGATCAGCAGGTTTTCCGCCATATTATTTTTCACGGCCACACCTATCTGGTCCCCAAACGCGATGGCCGATTAGTGGTGGGTGCCACCGAGGATGTGGCAGGGTTTGATTCGCGTGTCACGACGAAAGGTCTGACACGACTGTCGGAAATTCTTCATAGTTTTGGGCTGTCCGAGTCAAATGTCTATGTGGAGCGTTTATGGGCAGGACTTCGTCCCAAGAGTGCGGATGGGCTGCCGGTTCTGGGTCCATGGCCGGGGCGCAAGGGACTTTATCTGGCGACAGGACATTATCGAAATGGGGTCTTGCTGTCCGTGCTAACAGCGGATATTATCAGCGGATGGGCCACTGGGCAACCAGACCCCATGGACTTGACGCCATTTCAGCCTGGCCGTTTCTGGAACACAAATTCCACCAAAGAACGCCGTCAGTGACCGAGAGCCGAGACGATTGTCCATTTCATCTCTCGCTACAACCTTACCCATTCTCTCGCCGACCACCAACGTTCCATGGAGCGCTTCATGAATCGATCCGAAGACGGGATGCAGCTACTGATAATCGTATGGGGCTGCGAAGGCACCTTGAAGATTACCCGTTGTGAGACACAGACCAATAAAGATGTTCAAGATGGTATCAAGTTCCTGTCTAGCGGACTGATGCAGGCTATTCGCAATCCGACGGCTCATGACCAGGCTATCCACTGGCCAATCGACGAGCAAGATTGTTTGGACATCTTAAGTTTCATCAGTTTCCTGTTTCGCAAATGAGATGTAGCCGCAGTATGGCCCACGAAATAATGCCGATGATCCGTTTAAGCTTTTCCTGGTTCCTCGCTCGTATTCGGAGTAGGATTGACATATTCGACACGGAGGCTCCGAATGCTCTTCTCGGAAATATACCAGCGTTCGCCACTGGGACGTTAACGTCTCAGGACGGCTCGCCTGCGTCAACAGCTATCCCAAACCGCGCTGGCGCACCAGTTGAGCATTGGCCGTTCCACCCTGGTCGAATATGAGTCCGGAGCAACCGTCCCCTCCCTGACCGTCGCCATGCGACTTGCAGCCACGTTGGATGTCTCGCTCGACTGGCTCTGTGGGCTGGCACCCGATCGCTGACACCGACCACCATCAACGAATCCCCTCATCCTGTGCCGCTAGCATCTTCTGCCTCGTATTTGGCTGATTGAGACGCCCCTTGCCCTCGCGTCTCTGGCTTCACCTTACCCAGAACGTGTCCTCCACGGAAGGGATATTCTCACGAATCTCCCCAATATCTCCCGGTATACTCCTATTCGACCGCGCCTGCGCGCGCGTTTTTATGCTATACTCTTGGACAATTCTTCCAGCAAAGGAGCGTTGGTCATGTCGACGGTAGAGAAGACGGCCGCCAGAAAAGTGAACTCGTGGCGGAGGCTCTCAACCACTATTACGAAACGCTACGGAAAGACGGAAAAATCCGCACTGCGCAGTAACTGACCACTAGTGTCGCGGCCGGCAAGGGGGGATCACAATGCCCGGCACGCCATCCCGACGAGTTTTCGGTCTCTTCAACGTCTACCGCTTCATTCTCGCGATTCTGATTGCCTGGGTGGTGATGGAGGCGCCCCACTACCACGTCTCCTTGTCTATCGGATGGCCCTTGGTGGCATTTCTGCTGGTCTATGACGCCATCCTATGGATCCTCTCGCGTGTGGTGGACTTTTTCACCTATGGAACCCTCTTGAGTCTTATCGCCATGGCGCTGGATACCTTGTTAGCCGCCTTAATCTTGTTGCAGTTTGCCTTTCCCACCAACACCGACTCACCGGTATTGCTGCCCTTGCTGGCATTTGAAGGCTGGGCGTATTGGAATTGGGTGGGCGGCCTCTTGGTGACCATGGCTACGGAGCTTTTGTTGCTCGGTACCTGGTTCTATCAAAAAGCCATCGGTCATGCCGCCTTTTCACCAGCCTTGCTCGTCTTTTGGGCGGCCGTACTCCTCATCATCGGATTGGTGCCGGTGTCGATTAGCTGGGTCACTAACGAACACCCCTTGGGTACATTGCTGCCGAAGCCCACGCCGGCATCTCCGACAACCGACGCATTAGACACGTTGACCGAGCGGGAACGCGAAATCTATCAATATCTCAAAGCGGGAAAGACGTTGCCCCAGATTGCGAAGCTCTGCACCATCGAATATGGCACGGTCAAAACCCATGTGCGCCATATCTATCGCAAACTCGGGGTGTCCGCCCGCGAACAGTTGCCTTAGCGGCCAAAATACCCCGGAGTATACCCGGATCTCTCCCTGTGCCGCGACGACTATTCGAGACCACAATGATGAGAGAGTGACACCAAAGACGATATAGACAGGAGGGACCCAGATGTGGCATGTCGGAATGGTCCTCATGGCCAGTGCCGTGACCCATTGGCACGCCGCTTCCCGGATGCCAGTGAGTTCTACTCCGTGGCAAATCACCGGGGCGGCTCGAACGCTTCCGAGTCCCCATGCCTATGCCGCTACCGTCACCATCCCCGGAACCAGGAATGCACCGCACTTTAATATGCGGGATGCGCGATACTACCAGATTCCGCTGTCGTCACATCCGCCGGCGGTCACGGTCAATCCGGGCGCGACGGTAGCCATTCGCGAGATTGCTGCCAATCCCGCCCGGAAAACGGAACTGGTGAAAATTGGGGTCCCCACGACCAATGCTAGTCCGGGATCGCCGACGCCCCTCGCCGCTTCGGCCATGCGGGTCGTGACCCCGCCAGGCGGCAAACCCAGTGTGTCGAGGGCATAATGTGAAACTGGATGGAATGATTTCTTAGGCATTACGGTCGGGATTGTGTGGAACTTCATCAGCTTTTCGTATAATGGCAGCCAAGTGACGGGCTATCATACATGGGACCGGATTCGTCATCCCTTTCCGGATGGCGACTATTTCGTGGCCAACCGGCAAGGCCATAGGGAGACCCGCGGTACGGCCTACGGGTGGAGCTTTGTCATCGAAGATGCGCCGGCCTTTGCCAATACCAAGATTTATTGGGATGTCAATGAAGTGGTAGCCCACGGCAATGGCCGGGTCTCCGGTTACGTGAACTCCTGGGCGTCGGGGGCGGATAAATATCTCTTGGGAGGGTGGTGGCAAGTTGTCCATGGATAACAAAAGAAAACCCGCATGGCTCTTGGGCGTCCTCTTCATCAGCTTGGCGGTCGATGTCGCGAATGTCTTCCGGCTGGTGCATGGTCCTGTCCCCTTCCCGTTCTTTGTCCCGTGGATCGTCGCGGGGGTGGCCACAATCCTTTTAGCATGGAGAAAAGCCTACAATATCCGGGCGGTCCGCATCATCCTCTGGATTGTCTTGTCATTGGCGGTACTTCTCCTCTCCATCCTGTCTGACGGAACCAACCTCAGTCTCTGGGTCTGGCTCGGCATCATCACTGGGCCCATGACCCCTATTCTCAGCAGACGACTGCTGGCAGGACTTCTTGGGCTGGCCCACACCATCACACAAGGATTCCTGCTGCCACTGCCCACGCATAATGCGCCCTTGTCCTATATCCTCATCGATCTGACCGGCGCGCTTGGGCTTATCGCGTGGCATCAATGGCATCGACGTGCTGTTATGCAAGGGCGGTCATTATGATAAGGAAAGGACCCATACTGGTCATCGGGGCGACGGGCAATCAGGGAGGTCATGTAGCCCGCGCCTTGTTAGACGCTGGATGGGCAGTGCATGCTTTTACACGGAATCCAGCCAGTCCTAAGGCTCAGATACTTAAGGACAAGGGAGCCATTCTGGTCCAAGGAGACCTGTCGGACCTTGATTCCCTCACATCCGAAACGTCGCAGGGATTTTTAGCGTACAGAATTTCTGGGATTTAGGCCTGAAAGAGGAAGTGCGCTTGGGCTCGAAGGTCATCGAAGCAGCGCGAGAAGCGGGAAATAACCCGCATATTATCTACAGTTCTGGGCTAGGCGCCGAACGCCGGCAGAGCGTAGCTGCCATCGACGGGAAGGTCATCCTCGAAGACAGATTGAGAAGTTCGGGACTACCCTTCACGATCTTGCGACCGGGTCTCTTCATGGATGATTTTCGGGGCGCATCCTTGCCATTTGCCCGTCCAATTCAGCGTGTTCTCCGTAACCATCGTCCGCTCGTGGGCCGTTTATTTCTGGCCACCGTACAAGCGATGATCCCGAAGAATAGTTCGATACCGCTGACAACGCTTCAAGATGTTGGACGGATCGTTGCATGGGTCTTTGAACATCAAGACATTTCCCTAGAGCAGGCGTATCAATTAATAGGTAGCGTCGAAACGCCAGATACATTATGCATGCTGTGGCAGCGGGCGATGAATCAATCGATTCCACACGTCCCGATTTTAAACTTTGGAATTCATCTCATGCATCCCAAGATGGCTACATTATTGGAGTGGTTGGGTCAATATCAAGCCGCGCTCAGCGAGCCCCCCCTTTTATTGCAAACATATGGGGACTGGCTATCGTCTCTCGCACGGTAGGAATTCCCGTGTTGCTGTTAGGCGGGATTCGTTAGCAGCAAGTATGCCACAACGGTTCATGGGCTGCTGTCGCTCTCCTATAGCGGCATTGGTCGTGCCCGTGTGGGCTATGCCCTACACATATTCATGGTTGAATACACAGACGTAGGGACGCGGCCCTTCGCGGTTATATTGATCGCGCTAGCAATTATCATGGGGGGCGTCATTGAGGACCGTGCGTCACGGCGGGAAAGGAGGACACGCGAATCGTATTTGGCATCTGGCAGGTAACTTCGGCGGACTTTTGCTTTCAAATTCCTTGGTCTGCTCCACACGAAAGAATTTACCAAGAGAACCGGGATCTCCCCAACGAAACGGGAGGGCGGGATTCACCAACGATGGTCCCGGTGCCTCCGTGCAACTACCGTGACACTTTGGATAGTCTGCCTGCAACGCAGAGTCACAACAGACTGGCCGCGGGGTGCAAGGTGCTTTTACCACGCTCGGAAGTGTTGCTACATTCCATGTTCCAGTAGAAGCAGCGTCGGCCCGCCTGCCGAGGATTCCCTACGATACCCCAACGTCCCCATCATGTTTTTTCTGGTCGAGTTATTCCATGGGCCAATCGAACGTATCTTTACAGGAATCCTGTCTCATAGTTGGGCTATTCTTTTCGGTAGGAGGGAATGAAACATGGACGCCTTGCCGAATCCGAACAGTGACGAATTCGGCCAATTAATTGACCGATACCTGGCCGACAGGCGACGGGCCGGTTGGAACAGTCGGCAGATTCAACGTGAGGCCCAATACCTTGGAGACGCTGCGGCCAATCACTGGAACCCGCCCCATGGCGCGAGCGAACGTGCCTTGCACCGTTTTGTCCGCTGGCGGGAAACCGCCACTCGCGAGAATCGATGATGGAGCAGGCCATGTTCTCCAGGCTCGTATCTCGTCTCCCTGCAGCCGAGATGTGAAACACGTCTAACGCCGACCATTGGATTTGAAGTTGCTGATCACGCGTTTTGCGCGCATGCCCCAACCATCTAGTATTGGTAAAAAATCGCTACAGGAAACGCCTTGCATAGTTTCTTTCGTTTACTCGTGTTTCTACCGTTTCTGGGTTCGTGTGGATGATTTGTGGATGACGCGACCGAATGTCCCGGTAATCAAGTAGCCATTTTCTCGGACGCTTCCGCCTATTGCGTGGGGAACGCATGGCACCTCAGCGCAAAATGTTCCACCCCCGATACCCGAAAGTTCCTACACATTTTAGCCTCTTGATGAATTAGGGCCGATACATTTCTAGCGTCGAGCGAAACCGAATTGGTGAAATGTTCGTGTGACGTCGCGCCCTTGTGCCTGCTATACTTTTCTCTTATTGCCCCATGCCAACGTATGCAGTTGCGGCAAAACGCGGACGTCATTGAACGCAGGATCGTGGAGCATCTTGTCCGCTAGCCATCGAAATTTGGCGAGCAAATGGTCAGCAAGGTCTCTCTGGTCGTAAGCATCTAGGTCGTCGTTTCCTACCTGCAGGTAAAATGGAACGAAAGGAAAGGCGGCGTGAACCTTTTGAGCGTAGGCATAATCTGTATCATCAAAAACTACAACCTTTAGACTGACGGGGACCTTGTGATTGTGTGCTGAGTGAAGGATTTCTTGGAGCAACGGAAAATCGGTGACCATCCGACTACTGGGAGGTTTGGGACTCAACACAAGTTGGTCCACGGTCGTCAACCAATCCTGCCACTTGCTCCCCTGAGTTTCTATGCTCAACTGATACCCGGCCCGATGGGCCAATTGGATAAATTGGCCCATCGGTTCTCCGATTAGTGCCGGATTCCCTCCAGACACGGTAATCCACTGAGCATTGTGGCCGCCCAGTTCAACCACCTGTCGCAAAATTTCTGATGGGGTAAGCAAGACATGCTTCTCGCTACCATCCCATGTAAACATCGAATCGCACCAAACGCATCGATAGTCACATCCGCCGGTCCGCACAAATATTACCTTTAAGCCCATCATGGCCCCAGATCCTTGGACAACTGGGCCAAAAACCTCATTAACGGGAATTTTCATACTCATCTTAGATAGGCGGCTTTCGATTTAGGTGTTTCCCATACCTCAATCCCACTCACTTCTACCGCACCCTTATGGGGCAGTTTTTCCGAAATAAGGTGGAAGATATGGTGTGCGATATTCTCGGCCGTACTCCGCTTTCCTAACAGGTAAATCTTCGACCCGTGCTTTTCGAGATCTGTCACAATTGGTTCGTCACCCGCCGCAATAAATGCATGATCCATGGCAGAGATAATCGGCGCCATGATTTGTTTCAGATCTCCAAAATCCAAAACAAATCCCTCGTTACTCTCATCATCCAACAAGGTGGTTGATTGGAGCGAAACGATGATGGTATAGGTATGCCCGTGTACATTGGCACACTTACCCTCGTGTCTGGGAAGTTGGTGCGACGCGTCAAGAACAAACTCTTTAGATATCCTGTACATTAATGCTTCTCCACCCTCCATGTCGTGCAGGCTATCCTCGATCGGGAGCGGAGCGGCATCATCGAAAAGTTATCCCGTCGATGGAGGGGGTTACAGGTCCCTCGTGCTTCGCCTCTCGTTCCGTTAGATATTCCGCCAGCCCACGATTTCTCAATTTGCAAGCGGGGCAAGTACCACATCCCGGTCCAATAATTCCGTTGTAACAGGTCATAGTCTCTTCGCGAACCAAATCAAAGCATCCCAATTGATCCGCTAGAGCCCATGTCTCCTTCTTGTCTAACCACATAAGTGGCGTATGAATGACAAATTGATCATCCATTGCCAGATTTAGCGTCACATTTAACGACTTGACAAAGACATCCCGACAATCTGGGTATCCACTAAAATCCGTCTCGCAAACCCCCGTGACGATATGTTTTGCCTGTAGTTGTCGCGCCAAAATGGTGGCGAAGGATAAGAATATGTGGTTGCGCCCCGGAACGAACGTACTCGGCAACTCTCCGTTACTTCCTGCCGTTACCTCGATCTCAGTCCTTGTCAGGGCACTTGGGGCTAGTTGGTTTAATAAATTTAAATCCAAGACATGATGGGTCACGCCAAGCTTGTCAGCAATACGCCGTGCACACTCCACTTCTTCCTCGTGTCGCTGATTGTAACGAAACGTCACGGCTTCAACCCGCTCAAATTGGCGCTGCGCCCACACGAGGCAGGTTGTGCTGTCCTGGCCACCACTAAACACGACCACTGCGCGCCGATTTTCCAACAAGTCCCCTCCTTTCGACCTCCAAACGGCCTTCACATCGTCAAGACATTTTATAATACTCCGAACTGATTTGAAGCAGTTGGCTTAAACGCTTTTAGGTATAGTTTCTTGATACACTATACCCTAAATTCCACCGCAGTTTCCAGCGGCACGAGTGGTGTTCTACAGGTTATGTGCATCCTGTCGATTCACGATGGGGTTCGTGGTATTCTATCTTTTGATTGGCACGGTTCGACACTAGGAGCAAATACATATGGATAAGACTGCGCTCGTCATAACCTCTTGTACTGGAGAGAAAGTATTTCATCCCGATAATCAACTGACCCAGCAGGATTTCGTCAACCCAGAACGTTTAGCAGAGAGAGAAGGAGAACTGGCGAGCTATTGCCTACCTGCCGCTGAAATGTACACGGGAGGCCAACATCTCGATCTGATGAAAGGTGTCCGGCAGTTCCGCCAGGCCGGGGGCCGAATTGATGTCGCCATTCTGTCTGCCGGGTACGGTCTACTAGAAGAAACCGCCCGGATTGTGCCTTATGACATTACGTTCAATACGATGCGGCGGTCGCAAATCGTAGAGTGGTCCCATAAGCGGAATGTGCCAGATGCCCTCGCCAAGAAAATGGCGGGACATGATCTTGTCTTCTTTCTGCTCGGTGATAAATACATCCAGGCCCTCGATCTGCCTCTTGGGATCAAAGGTCACCAAAAGAGAATCTTTTTTGCGGGCACGGTAAACAAGACGCAGATACTATCGGACGATCATTACTTGCTCGAGATCACCGAAATGGAGGCACGGCAATTTCATCGCGGGTTGGTACGCATTAAAGGAGCACTCTTCGCAAGATTGCTGACCCAATTGACAGAGCAAGGCGGTTCATGGGACGTGCTGTTTCGACGTCCGGAATTGACGCGCGAATATATCCTCCGGGACTACGCCATGGACGTACAAGGAGATCTGTTTGATGGCCGTAACGAGACCGGAGAGCGCATGATGTTGCCCTTCATCTCCGAATTATTTCCAATATCACCCAATGAAGTGGCGCCCAATAGCGGGCGTGAATTTCTCTATTTCATGCCCGAGAACGATGATCGGGTGGACCCGACGTACGATTTTCTAACTGACACGGCCCGCGCTAAGCGCGATCCGCTCACCGACGACTGGTATGCTCATCAGTTCTATCCGTCTCCGCAATACAATGGACTGCTGTTATCCAAGGTCAACATCGATAAGGCCTCACAACGAAAGCGCGAATTAATCCAACAACAAGGAATCCGAGAATTTCTCCATCTTCCCGCTAATTATCCCATCATGGGTGATTGCGGAGCGTTTAGTTATAAAGATCAATATCTACCGCCATACGACACCGGCGAAGTGCTCCAGTATTATGATACGCTGGGTTTTAACTTCGGGGTATCGGTCGACCATTTGATCGTCGGACCCTATCAAAGCGACGAAAGCGAACGTAATCGCCGGTTTAGATTAACCTTGGAGAACGCTGCAGACTTCATCAAGCAATATAAGATGCATCATCACTCCTTTGCCCCGATTGGGGTGGCCCAAGCATGGGATCCCGGTTCGTTTCGTGAGGCCATCCAAGAATTGATTCAACAAGGGTATGTCTATGTGGCATTGGGCGGTCTCGCGTTGGAAAAATCGTCTCGAATCTTCGAGATAGCGAAGGCCATTGCTCCGATCATTCCCAATCCAGACTTCCGTGTGCATCTCTTCGGAGTCGCTAGAGATATGGCGACCATGCGCGCGTTCCATCAGTTAGGCATTACGTCATTCGATTCGGCATCTCCCTTGCGACGGGCTTGGTTAGGGACTGGGCACAATTATCATGGCGTCGACGGCAAACATTATGCTGCTATCCGAATACCCGAGGCCTTTGAAACAAAGGGACGGGTCAAAAAAATGTTGGCCCACAGTGTAGAACCCTTCGCGACATACAAGCAGCGTGAACGCCATGCACTTGAAAGCCTGCGCGCTTATGATAAAGGGCAGATCGAGATCGACCAAGCGTTGCAAGCCATACTCGATTATGATCACCTGCTCGGCGAAGATCGCGCCGAACACAAAATACTTTATCGGCAAGTCTTGGTGGACAAACCATGGAAAACCTGCGGATGTACCATCTGTCATGAGATTGGTATCGAGGTCCTGATTTTTCGCGGGAACAACCGCAATCGTCGACGGGGGTTTCACAATACGCACGTATATTTTCACCAAATATGTGAACTCCAAACTCAGTTAGGATTAGACTCTGTTCGGACACCGTGATCGTCCCCAAAAACGAGATCAGTTCCAGTGTCATCCGTGCGCGAACGCCATTTCCTAACCATTACTTCTATTCATTGGTTGACAAACCGTCGCACCCACACTAAGATTAACGAAGCTGAACAGCAAGTTTCCAGATCTTACTTGCCTAAGCAGGGTGATACGCGATGGAATTTTACGTCAGTTGGTCCCACAGCGACGTTTTGTTTGCGGATTATTTTGATAATTGCAATATATTGGTTAGCGCCGTTCCCGACAACCGACGGGCCATTGGCCGCATTAAGACCCGGCCCAGAAATTTACTGTTGGACAGCGGATCAGTTTATTATGCGCGTCAGCGTCTTCGACCGCCGGTCCAAACTGTTTTTCAGACGCAGTTAGATATGATCGAGGACTTGAATTTCGGTACTAATATACAAATGGTTCACTTGGACGAACCCATGATCAACAAGAGCACCCTGGTAGAATGCTATAGGGCAATGGAACGAACCCTCTATAATGCGTATGAATTTCTTCACCTGTTCCAAACGCACCATTTTCAGTCGACGATTCAACCCATGGGCGTCATTCAAGGATTCGATGGTCCGAGCGTGCGGTACGCCGCCAGAGAACTTAAGAAAATGGGCTACAACAGCTTTGGCATCGGTTCCCTTCTCACGCAGCACCCCGATAAACAGTTGCACTTAATCCAAGAAGCGGCAACAATTGTCGGCCCCCAACAATTGCACGTGTTCGGCGTCACGGGTCTGGCCCAGATGAAAGAAATGATAAAACTCGGGATTACATCCTTCGATTCAACCCGACCTACGATGGCAGCAGTCTATTTTCAATTGTTTTATTCTAATCCCTTTCGAACCTACCTGTTAGCCGATTCGCGCTCCACGAAAACACTCTCTCGACTAAGTGAACCATTACCCTGTGGCTGTCCCGTGTGTTTAGTGAATCCCAAGGAAATGTTCACCGTCGGACCAAGAAAGTTTGCGAAACTACGAGCCGTTCATAACTATTATCACTTGACCAAGACGTTGGAACATCTGGCCGAACAGGAGAATCAGGGGGAGATCTAATGTTATTTCAGATGTGCTATGGCCCCGAAGTAAAATCCGTATATAACGTCATCCGACGCAATCCCGGCCTTACAATCGACGACCTGTGTCAACGGTTTCAGTATCATCCCGCCGGAAGCATCGTCTCGCTGCTCCAAGGAGTTATCGTCTTGCTGAGTGACCTCGACATGATACGGGTATCCGATGGGTACCGTGTTACGGTCGACGAGCCATGGAACCCCGTAAAAATCTCATACAAGATCTTCGATTTACGCCATCATGTTGCCGATAGTGCTCTAGACTATGCATTCACACATATTTATGAAGATCTATTCGTCTTGCCGGATCAATTGTTCGTGCCGAACTTACATGTAGCCGTCAACATGAAGTATGAACAACTGGCCATCGGCGAAGAAAAAATTAACGCATGGAAGCGGATGATGGAATACTTTGGACTTGGCTATCGACTATATTCAGGATTCTATGCGATTCCCCACCTCCGTTTATTAACGGACATCATTGGCCAAGTCGACCACTGGGATGGGCCGCTACACCGTTTCTGTGAAGACGTGATCAACCCCAACCTCCCCTGCCTGACGGCGTCGCGAGCCGTATTTTCAGGCACCATATTTGCCTTGACCCACCTCCATCGGCAAGGGAGTATCCACCTGGCTCGCCAACAAGATCTTCCTTATCCCTCCTATGGGGAAGATAAATGGAACTGGGTTACCATCACAAACACGGGGGTGACACAATAATGGTCCCCTGCATAAACCAAAACTCCCTGAAACTTCTCACAGGGACAGCGGACGAACGATACCTCCAATCGCCCGACTACTTCCGCCGCACCCATTATCCCCAGACGTTATACCGTTTCCGCGGCAACGAAACAGTCGATACATGGTCTGAAGATGAATTTCGAGATGAGTTAGAGGGGGCGGATACGCGCGGCAACCAAATTTACATAATTTTCGGTTCCACCGGATCAGGCAAATCAGAACTCCTATGTTGGGTGGCTGACCAAGTTTCACATCGCCCGGACCGACCCGTTATACGCATTTCACGCACGGAAATCAACCCGCAAGTCCTAGTAGCAAAATGCTTTGAGAGTCTTGGTCTCAACAATCTGCTCGCGATCGATATATCCAAATGGCAATTGTTGTTGGACAAGCCCATCACCATCGTGAACCAAATGGTTTGGGGTACCCTGAGTGAATTTTTCGATTCTGACGAAACCATCGTACCGCTTGCCCTCCTTCTAAGACCTGTCGTAGAGGAGAACCTCTTGAAATTTTCAAAGGAAGTGCAAGCTGGTCACATAACCCGAGCCTTAGAACTTTTGAGCCCGGATCAGTTTGCAGAATTGATAGGGACGACCTCTCTCCCCATGCCCCTTGACTATTTGGCCTTTCGTCAATCCCTCCGGGAAAAATTGGACCAATTTCTCCTAAATGGGCGGAGTATCCGATCATTGTTCCAAGAACTATCGCGGCACATTATCGCGAAGGGAATACGGCCCCTCTTACTAGTTGATGACCTCGTTCAGTCTGTAAACATTTACGCAGGAGAGTTATTGGATCACTTCTTATCGTTAGAGAACGGTACCTGGGATGTTGTCATCGGAGTGACCCCAGGAGTTCTTAACGAATCCAATAAAGGTCGATCAATTGCTGATAGAATAGAGACTCTGGATACGATCGATGACCGAGTTAAAAAACTATGGTTATCCGACGAATCAGGAAGCCAGTTCTATGGGCTCACAGAGCACCATGTCGTCCCTTATATGCAGCAATACTTAGTGGAACTCAAAAGGCAGTCCGGCTTCACGTGTGCACCCGAATGTGTTCACTTTGCGCAATGCCAACAACTTCTGTTTGCATCTGACGCAGTGGAACTCTTGCCGTTTAATGAACAGTTGTTACGGAGAATGTATGCAGCAATACCCGACGGGAAGGGAAAACTCCGGTATATGCTGCTCAACACCAAGAAGATCCTCAAATTTGTGCTGAACCCTAGTCGACAGAACGCGCAACGAGTAGTAGGGCTAGTATTACGGGAACGCTACGCTGACCACGACGACCCGTTGACCAAACAGTTGGTGGAGTGGTATGCGGACTCCACATCGAATATCGCAACAATACCAGAACTTTTCCGCCAGCACTTTCATCTGGGTGCCAGTTCCGTCCCGATAATGACGTTGAATACCGTCCATCCATCGTTGCCTCCCGATCTTGGCCAGACCAACCCCTCCCGTCACGACGACTCCAAACGTCTTGCAGTGAGGGACTGGGCCGAAGGAAAGAAAGTGAATGGTGAACTACTCAACGGGGTCATTCTCGGTGTGTCTACGCTCGTTAGCGACGCCATCAAAGCGACCCTCATAGCCCGGCGCTTCACATCCCGTAAGTCATCCATGCTTCAGCGATCCGAAACCATTAAAGGCAGTCGATACCCCATCTATCTTGGGAATTCGAATATTCTGACCGAAAAGATAGTGGTCAGCAAGGGGGGGCCGGCCGTTGTCATCGCGGATTATCAGCAACTGAAACCTTCGCAAAAACCCTTGGTATTTCCCTCTTTGGCTAATGCGTCCGAAACCGCACAGTGGATCTACCAAGGGGAAAGTGTTCGAGACTTTTGGCTCGCGCAATTAGCAGAACATTTGACCGTGGACATTGATACATTTGCTTTACGACTGAAAACATGGGTCAATGAGTGGGTCGAGATCAGTCGCCATCAGCTCTTTTCCCTTCCGAGCCCGTTTTCCACAAGATTACAAGAAGATGTCGAACAATTCTTTCGCGACTGGTTTCTCCTGCGAGATAATATTTGCGATGCAGATCGACTAGAGGAGATTCCCGCGGAAAGTAACTTTGAACAGACCTTCTTATCGATCCGTCCAAGCGCGGTACTTGACAGATACACTTTCGGGTCTACTCCACTTGGAGAATTCATCACCACAATTCAACAAAACTTTCTGGCATACAAGGACGGGATGATTGAAGTCGCCCGCCAGGAAGGTAGACGGCAGGGCCACGTCTTACCGCTATTGACTCAACTCCCAGATCCCGAAGCGGCACAGATAGTCGCCGACATACGCAGTACATCGACCCTCGAGGACATTTCGCCTAAGGTTTTGCGTCACCTGGCAAAAACCAGTAATTGGTTAGACGATCACAGCATATTTGAACAGTACGAGGCCCTGTGCATGCTGCACAATAAGACAATGAATGCATATAGTCACTGGTTGGACCTGCGAGTCCAAATAGCGATGCGACTGCAGTCTTTAGGCAATCAGATAATCCTTCCAGAGCCGCCTGTTGTCAATATACACTGGGAGTATCAGAGAGCCATGACTGAACAAAGCCAGTGGGATAGCCGGTGGAATATGACCCAATCCGTCCATGATGCTTTAGTTCTGACACCACAGCTAGCAATCACACAATTATTATCGAAGGATGCCGCGGCGAGGTCGGTGATGAAACCGTTCGTAAAGCAATGGCGAACCCTAGAGTCCCTCATCCATCGATGCCTGAGGGGCGAGCGATTAGACCGCAGAAACCGTGCATTCGTGGAACGATGGAAAACCCAGCAGGTCCCTTCCCTGACATCTGAACTGAATCGCGCAACCCAAATCCACGAGCGCATTCACATGTTGGCCATTCTCATTGCAAAAGACCGCCATCTTCCTTCGCATCTCACGTTGGCGGAAATCCGTACCCACATATCGCAGGATTCAAACATCTCCCGAAGCTTACGGAACAAATTGGTTCAATTGCTGAAGAACGGGGAAACCCACCTGCCTTCTCGAGGCCAAACGATTGTCTTGAGCGAACTCCAAGAGCAGTTTCCCCAGACCTATTCCTACGTGGACATAAAGATTCGGGTGAAAAAACTTGGCGAAAATGACTTGGACCGTTAATGCGTAGCTGTGAGGTCAACGCACTCACTTCACGAACCGTCCATTCGGTCTTCTCGGAGCCCATGCCTTATCACGCCATGGGAGAAGACTCTTCCCAGTTGGAAATGGCGAAATCGAACCGATGAGGTCCAAGTGGGACGGCCCACCTTTACAAAGCATCCAAAACACTTATAGTTTCACAGACCACTCAACTGGTCCGCGCATTCCTCGCATAGCTCTCCAAGGATTCGATAATGCCGGTTGTCCCAGAACTACGTGGATATACAATCTCACCGGAAACGTACGGCATAATGCCGATGGTCAGTGCGTGAGACAAACACGTCGTGACTACAACCGCGATATCGGAGTTTTTGGCATGATGTTTCGCCTGGGTGGTCAGTGTGTTATCGGTACACAATTGTATATTCACTGATGGGTTCCGTTTAGAGACCAGTTCCACGACTCTTTGCGCAGCCGGTTCGCGACAAGAAAAAATCGTGATGCGGCGGTCACCCAATCGGAGCAACATATCCTCTACAACAGCAGATTCAGCGCTTTCTGCAAGCATTTCTTTGAATTTCTCGAGCATATTTGGCTCGACATGAACCCGCCCCCCTAGCTGCATCCAGTCCGAAATTTCCGTTGCATTATGGGTGGCCGAGATTGTCGCAGCCCACCGATACCAGATATCCCGCAATTTTTCGTTGGATAACCCATGCTCATTAAACAATTCAAGAAAATCCAACACATGGATTCGCATTCGGCTGGAAGGATGCGCATTTAGCCATTCCCTCAAATCGTTCCACAATTGCTCCTTCATGGCACCATCGAGAGCAAGCAGTCCTTCCGTCAATCGGAAACTGAGCCCAAGATTGGTGTCGTTCATTTTTCCATGAACAATGAGAGCAAACCGTGAGCTTTCGTATACCTTGGTCGCTAATTCACTCGGAAAATGTTCCTCCTGGATTAAGGACGTCGCGATCATAGGCAATGCAATCGCCAACAGTTCCTTGGACATGGGGATCGTCGATGTTGCCACTTCCATTAATTCCAGTTCCAAGGCATCCAGCATCGCCGGAGACCATGGAATTTGATTCATTTCGCCCTCGATAGCTTGGAGTGCCCTATAGAGGCCTGTCTTATCCGTATTCGGCGATCGAGCCGCTCTCAACCAATTGATCCAATCTGAAGGATCATCTGATCCGTCACTGTCGTCTTGGAATCCTGCGCTCCATGTAAGTACGAACCGTACCCACCCCTTGATTGTCGGATCCGAATTTAGGTGGTCCTGCTCCGCCTGACTGAGATGCACATAGGCATCATACGCCGTCAAGCACATGTCAGACGTTTCGGTCATGAGTGCAATGCCACACAATAATTTCACCTTGGCCACTGACGATTCACAATCCAGCAGCGTTAAATAAGCATCTTCGTATTGACCTAAGCCGAAAAACTGCTGAGCCTCATCAAGGGAAGCCGCTGGAGCGCCAGGCTCAGCAGGGGCTATCAGAGTAATCAAATGTCTTAACAACTCAATGGTCTCTGCATCCTCCGCCAACGCCACGTATCGGTTGAGTTTATCTAGCTCCGAGCGAAACGCTGCTTCGTAACCAAAGATCCGAAGAAAAATATCCTCGTCGAACCCGAGTTGTGACCGTAATAGCGTACCCAAACGAGATCGCGCCTCTGCGAACGGCCCATGGAGAACCTGATGAGGTTCCAGTTCAGCATAGACAATGACCTGGTCATAGAAAGCTTGTAGCATGGCGCGCTGTACGGACCTAGGTACAGTCTGCAGACCAGCTATCAATTCAAACTCTTCGAGCTCCCAAATCTCCTTCCACTTCCCCTGGCTACTTAACCACTGAATCGTGAGAAAGCTAGCGTTCTCCTCACTGACAAAGTGCCCCGTACGTATTAGCGTCAGGATACGATATGCCTCGTCCCAATCGCGAAAGGACAGATGTTGAAAGAACCGGTTCCTAAGGGAAAACGCACTCATCTCGATTTCATCAAAGGGGATAATCGGCCTTCGGTCGTCCAGTGCCACCCACAATCGCAATACATTCCAGACGTCGTTCTCTACTTCGTTAGGAGACGCGAGCCCGTAATAACCGTGAGGGAAAATTTGCCCTCCCAAGGAGCCAATCTGCGTATTGTGGTCAAAGAGTTGTTTAGTATGGCCGGGGTGTTGAGCGTAAACCGGCGTAACGAACTTCGTAATTTCTTCAAAGTGGCCGTACAGGGTAGATTCATCTGAATTCAAAACAAGCCAAATGATTGACGAGTGATGGTGATACGGAATGACTGCGGTCTTGCCGTCCACCAAACGCTGCAGCATTGAACCAAGCATGGCATGAGAACAATCAATGACCCCCTCCGGCTCGATACTCATGAGCCGGTAGCTATTTCTCCCTTCTACCTGTAGCACCGAAAGAAGAAAAGCCCGAAGTGTGTGATCTGTAATAGGGATGTTCATAATATGGTCGCCTCCTCCCACCGCGCACGCGCATACAGAAGAGCCTGGTTAATATCTGGCCTCAACGTCGTTATTCGCACGCCTTCGCCGTTAATATGAATGCCGCGATAGGTAAAGTTCATCGACCCATGCAGATAAAAATTGTTAGAACACAGCCCCTTCTCGTGGTTATTAGCCAAATGTCTAAAGGCAATATTCTCCGTGCTTTCGACTAACCCCAGGAATTTAGCTGTATGCGTGTCCTCCGCATTACAAATTATGCGGACATTCGTCCCGTGAAACGCCCATTGCTGAATGATGTCCGACAAATAGATTCGCCGCCCCTCAGCAAAAGGAAACACATCGGCAAATTGTCCTTGCTGATTATCCAAAACGGGAGAATTGCTTACCCACGGAGAAATCACATAGATTTCCTGACTAGGTCTAACAGCTTCTACCGTGAAAAGGGACGCTAACGCATCCGTGAGCTCTTTGGTTCCACCATACGAGCGAATAAAGCGATCGGTCAAGCCGACACCTCCCGTATCCGTAATTCGAAATCCCATTGCGTACCACGGTTATGAATCGCCGCTACATACGGAAAGAACAATTCATAATCAAGTTCAATTGAGGACTGGACGACATTCAAAAGGGCCTGTTGACACCGTTCAATATCCTGTATCGCACACTGCAGGCGTACACGAATGCCCTGACCCAGGGTGCTTCGAACGGTTTCTTCCCAGCCCGGGGTTGCATAATCCACGGTGACATACGGATCACCCAGAAGATTGCGTAACAAAGCCCGAGACGGGGGTAGAAACGACTGGTAGGGACTGTAGATGTCAAGACATTCGGGGCAGGAGTCAAAGCAATTCTCCCATAGCAAGGACTCGATAATGTGAAAGCGCTGTTTTTCATCTACATGGATGCCCGGTTGGACAGATCGAATGACGTTGTCTAACTGATCAGAGAAGTCGTCGTGCTTAACACAGGCGACGGTGAACACGCGAGCATCAATTTTAAGGTTTAATCGTTTTTCCTCCCCACGCCAGAACTCATGCAAAGTCGCTACGAATGCGTCGGTTGCTTGGTTGGCATTGCCATGGACGAATCGCGTCATCAAACTGATCAGGAAATCTTTACGTGGTGAGATACCAAGCGTCGTAAGTTGCCATTGTATTTGCCGCAACACCTGCTTTTGCTCTCCCACAGACGTGGTCGCCCGCATCGCCATTAGCATCTCTGCCCACGGTCCTTGCTTGAGATGCGGAAGCAACGCATCCAACGATGAGGCTACTTTCTTCCGAGGACAAAAATCGATTGCCATCGACACTGCCTCTTCAAATCCAACGGGATCGTTGGCAATGGCCGAAGCTACTTTAGCAATGATCCCAAGCCCCCCCGACTCACTCTCAGACAGCCAAATTTGTCCGTCATGGATATCGACGAGTAGTTCGTCAACATTGAGGTCGGGAACCAGGTTGATCAATGCCGATTGAATACTGGCCGCCACCGTGACGATCAGGCGTTCATTTACCCAATCCCAGAACACATTGTCCTTACACAAGTCCTTATGAAGTACGTCGAGGTGGTCAATAAATTGCTTCATGAGGGCCTCATCCTCAATGTAATCAACGAGCTTTTTATATAACTTGGTATCGCTCACGGGATCTGAATCACCATAGCTTTGTTCATCAGTAAGGGTTGATTGAAAGATAACCTCGAGTGTTCGAGTGGAAATACTTGACATTTTAGACCGGTAGATCCCTATGGATTCCGGGATATCGCACCCTGAACTTACGGCGGTAGCTATCGCCGACGACGTGCAGATCTCTAGGAGCCATTGTCTTTCAAAAACCGAGAGTTTCCCCCTCAAGGCCTCATCCTGGTGAATCCGATAGGCATAGTACTGGGCACGAAATTCCTGCATCATCTGAGACCACTGTTCGTGCGCCACCAGTTTACGCAAGTCTTGTACACGAAGTTGAAACTGCAACGCATCGGCGTCAACGCGAAATCCGACTCCCGCCTGTTGCCCTTGCCACTCAAACATATAAGTCTGTCGGACACTGCGCCCGTCAGTATACCTCGTGTCCGTTTCAACACCTTGTGCGTAGCGGACAAACGTCGTATGCGAATGCTCTGAACTAGACCAGTAAGCGATCCGTTCGATGAGCTGATTTAGCATCATCGACCGCGGAAGGACGATATCCCGCCCCTCGTTGGTGAAGTGAGCCTCGTCGTGCGGCGTGATTTCGACATTCCACTGAAGAAAACCAGTTGATCGATCGGAGACATTTTTGGGAATGTTTCTGACCTCAATCGCTTCAGGTAATAGTACGGTAACTGCTCCATTCTGAACGCTTTCCAACGGCGTAACCTTGATCGACTTCGTCTGGCTTAGGTCAATGACGGTCGTATTGTCTGGCAGTGCAAGCCAGTGTGCCTCGGTAATCTTTCGGACATTCACATAGCGCTTGGAGACGTTTCCCGGTGCGAACTCTGCCATTCCTTGTGGCAAGCCCATAAATTGGTGGTCTAAAGTTTTATCCGGGAGAATGATTTCCAATTCATTGATGTCTAGCGATGTGAAGAGATTGTTTGGAACATAGCCTCTGAGCGCGGTATCTGTGGAAGTTTTGACCGCTACAACGCGGTTTCCTTGCACTTCTTGTTCCCAGTTCACGCTGAGATGAGCAAATAAACGGGGAAGCAGATCTAAAAGAATGGACCGAGGAGGCGTCCATAAAATGCGGTCGATCGCAGGATCCGTGACTTGCAACGCGCTTTTAAGGTATCCGCGCAGGTCGGCAAAGTCGCCGGACAGGATCTCCTGGATTAAATCCCTGATAAGGCGTTTCTCAAATACGTATTGACCCGACGAGGATGGCGTTAACACATTCCATACGCTCGCCTCAGGATACCGCATGCGTAATTTCGTTCCCAGCCAATCCATCAACCCAAACGCAGCGTGAATACGCTGAACATAGGGGTTATGGATGGGGAGACGCAGGTCTGGCAAGAGCGGACTAAATAATTGCTCCGGGTAGTCGTATGTGTACCGATCTCGTCCGTACGCCGAGGTAAGTACTAGGGTCCATGGCCGCATCCCAACCTGCCTGCCTGCCCGGCCTTTTCGCTGCATAAAAGATGCCAAATTGCGCGGAGCCTTATGCTGGATGACTGCACCGACCGCCGTATCGTTATACCCGACCTCCAACGTGCTTGTGGCGATAACCAACTTAGCTTTTGGATCGACTCCCTTCTGCTGCGAGGACGTAATGTCCACCTTTAGCGGATTTCTCAAACTATGTGGATCAATCGCCTCGGCAAACGACCATACTTGTCCCACCCTGTTTCGGACGTCTCGTTCATGTTTGGGAACAGCGTCTGCATACCGATACTGACTTAGCACTTTCCGTTCTTCTGCGTCTTGTTCAATGTGAAACCAACGATTAATGAGATCAAGCTTGTCTGTGAACCCAAAGATTTTCGATCCCCAAGACCCGCGTGAAACGGCGACGTCTAACGGATCCAGCATGCGACCCATGAGCATCGCAACCTGGACGGTGCTAGACAATAATGCGGTGGCCGAAAACGGATCTCCTCGCAATACAAGATTGTACTCCGCACCCTCCTCGTCCATCTCGTTATCCCGAGGCGTGATATATCGGATTCCCATCTTGTCGATCCCAACTAATTGGGAAAAGAACGTTTCCGCGTTGGGAAGAGTTGCACTGAGCCCCGCAAAATGAATTCCCGCATGCGGATGATATTCCTGGGCTAACCTTCGCCATCGGCGAAGAACATATGAAACGTTGGCACCGGTGACACCATGATAAATGTGGACCTCATCCAGAAGCACAAACGTGGGAAGTGCATACGCGTTCGGCCCTAAGCCAAACACATGATAATCCTTCAAACTCGTCAACTTTCGATTGAGCATCTCCGTTGTTGAAAACACAAGATCCGGCGGGCGCTGTTCCATCGTACGGCGGGTTAACGCAATGTTTTGTGGGCCCAACACAAACCCACAACCTATATTGGCACACCTTAATCGTTCCACTCCCTGGTCGAGGTCTGTATCCGCCCAGAGCAAGTCGGCATTACACGAGGGGCAAGATAAAAACGGGCAGACGTACCCGCCAGTCACATGGTGCCATTGGTAATAGTCGCTCTTTTTGACATGTTGGGCACTCGGTGGTGTCGCTCCGTAATAGGCACCCACGGTCAATGGCCGACATTTGACCGAATCACAATAATCATTAAGATTGGTTATTTCGGAAACTGCTTCTTTGAACTGATCCTTTAGCAACTCGGTTCTCGGATAGAGGCATAGGACTCGCACCCACGGCCTATCATTTTTGCGGATCGACTGCAAGGCCCGTGAAAGAGCAGGCAAGTAAAAAGCCTTGGTTTTGCCGGCCCCAGTGCCGGCTGCTATGATTGTTCCATAGTCGCGCGAACTTCCGCTAGATTCCAGCAAATGCAATAGCGCGTCCCGTTGGAACGCCGCCATGCGAATGTGGCCGTTATCAAGAAGTATTTTCAAGGGTTCGATGAAACTCTTGAGCTTAGCCGATTGAGCTAGTGACTTTTTTACGTCATCCCACGGTATCGTGCGTCTAGGATATCGACGATATGATACCTGTGACTTGATGTGACTGATGAGACTCGGAGCTGACATCCAGTCAGCATTTGAAAAGCGCTGTTTTAGCAGATACAGTAAGCGAACCGTCTCTGCATAACGAGTCCGGTAACCCAAGCCCTTTTTACTTTCAAACAACAGTTTCCGTTCTAGAAGACTTTTCAAGATATCGGTCGCCTGAAATCCTTGTCGTTGTAATTCTGTCCACAGTCGACCCAACTTGGGCGTGGCAGCGTTCGCGAGAATATCATAAATTTCCTGATCAGCATTCAGGTATCCACCCACGATTCCCCAATTTAGAGGGCCACTTTCTTGTCGTTCAAATTGGGTGAGGACTTCGTCTGCTAACTGATCGAGGAGATCTTCACTGCCATTCATTGTCCGATGCCCCCTTTTAGGGAAGAATACTCACACGGATTTTCTTGGCTAGGCCTTGTTCCCTTAACCAAGCCATGATGTGGGTGCTAAGATCATTAGCAGTTGCCTCACCCCGCGACATGAGGGCCAGAAATTCTTGTACTTCGTCTGTCGCGTCAAAATCTTTTACGATGTCGTCGGCACGCGATAGCGATCGTTTTAGGTCCCTTACTGTCTCTTTGGTCACTGACCAAGTATCCGAAAACTCCGCGAGGCTTTTCTCCAAACGCTTAATTTCGTCTCGTAATGAAGAAAGTGGTGCTACCACATGCAGGACGCGAGACACTCCCTCCGTTGTGTGGGTAACATACTGACGCCAACATTGCTGCAAGTCACTCGTGGGATTCTGAAGAGATGGAACGGATACGTTCTCGAAATCATCTGCTGACAGGTCTTGAATGAGCCCATTGATTCGCCGTAGGACGTCATGCATCTGGGGGTTGGAGAAGGTCACCGGGTCCAGCCCATGGAGAACAGTATAGGATTCCTTGTACGCATCAAATTGGCGAACAAGCCCTTGAATTCGTGCCGACACCTCGCGCCTCTTTTGTTCACG
Source organism: Bacillota bacterium (assembly GCA_021784595.1). Lineage (GTDB taxonomy): Bacteria > Bacillota > Sulfobacillia > Sulfobacillales > Sulfobacillaceae > Sulfobacillus_C. The sequence continues at coordinate 23,451 of JAJYHT010000081.1, forward strand.
CTGGGCTTTTGATTCTTGGGTTCGAACCTGATCAATGACCATCCGCGCTTCCTTTATCTTGTCCGATATCATGATGCATCTCCCCCCAACAATGCTTCAATTTGACGGGCCACCCGTCGTAGTGCGTCCACCTCCGCCGTAAAGGGGGCAGAACTCTTAGCGTCGTCAAGTATTACTTTCCGCCTAAAGTCTGCAATCTTCGAATCTAGTAGTTTGTTGAGGTTCCCGAACAGTTCGCTATATGCGGATAGCTTACTAAAAGGATTTGTTCCGAGCATTTGCAGTCCGTCCATGCTATACTCCACTCTCATTACAACGTGAAGTGTTTGAAGAATTTCCATGAGGTCATCTGCATTAAGACGATTATTGGTCAGCAGATCGAACGACGGACTGGGATACGGCTCATGGATTCTGACCAAGTACTTTAAAAACCTTGTAATGTCAGCAAACGCACGATGGACAGCATCCGTGTCGATATCGCCAATCTCCTGCTTCACCCACTCGAGATGGGAATTTGCGAACTTCTTTTCGTCGGCAATGATGTAATCTAACTCAGAAAAAATATTAAGAATTCGCATCGCAACATAATCCATTTTTTGTTCGTCTGCAGCAGAAACCTTAGCAATGGGGATCGCTGCAGGAGCCGACCACTGGTTGTCTCGAGCGCTTTGGATGTGATTCAGTAATCGCATGGCATCAAGAAAGACCACCGATGCGCTAGCTGCGGGTCCCCCTTGGAAGCAATTATATAAGTGAATCAGATGGTTTCGATGTTGTTCAATTAAGACCCATTTAGCGTTGATTTCATTGCTCATTCCGTTCCATGCCGAACCGTGCGTGCGATCAACCTGCGGTCTAGACAAGGGCGCGAATAACTCGGCATACACAGCCGTCTCCTCATATTCTCTCCAATGACCTAAATAGGCTTGAATATGCAGGGAGGCCGTCACGCCAAGCAGCCCTAACGCATCCGGCCCGTGTTCTCGAACAGACAATGACTCGAGGATGAAGCTCCTAACCCGTGGTTGCATTGTATCAAGCCAGCTATATAGCCGCGTCAAATGTTCAATTGACTCCGGAAAATCCCACGACCCCTGCCCAAGATGACGCCATGCGGCCAGTCCGAGAAGAATGAATTGGGTTTCTTGTGTTCGCTTCAAGTTAAAAGTAAACGCTCTTCTCGACGTGATGTTGAGCCCCTCAATGTCGATATTATCAACTTTGAATGAGTCGAAAATGACCTTCGCAGGAATGTCTTCGAACTCACCGCTAACAAAGTCAATGAGTAACCCCTGAATATCGCGCCGGTAATCTGTCCGTAAGGGCTCGTTACGGGCTATCCAATTTTCGAGTTCTCGTTGGGCATCTTCGAAGGCCTTGTTTCGTCTAGGGGGCAGTGGTTTGAGTGGGTCTTCGGCGGTGTCGTTTGGACCCATTTCAGTCTGTTGGGTAGGCTTCTTGCGATCAGATTTGCCCTCTATTCCCTGGATAAACGGCAAATGGAAGTCCTTGAACGCCGACTCCGGCAATCCCCCGACAAGTACTTCCCCCCCAAATTCTTGTCTCGTGACAGTGCCGTTACCCCAAAGCCGCAAAAAGGTAGACAAGCGCTCTGACCCATTCTGCTTGGCAACTATGGGTTCTTGCGCCGAGTCAGCCCATTGGGGCATTTGGAATTCAGTGCCTAACACTCTAGTACTGGGTGGAAATTCCCCGGTGGGACTAAGTGCAAAATATTGTTGCAAGAGCAACTTAACGCTTCTCAAGAGAGAACGCGGAGTCTTCTGTTCTAATCCTTGGTAAATGTTTTCTAAGGCAGTCCGATTGAATGGATAGAGGGGGAGCACGAGATCATCGGATGATTGGTGGAGCGCCCAGTGGTGCCCCATCATATTGTCGGCAATCGGCAACTCCTGAAATGATGCCCCTGTCGCCACCCAATCCCGAATCCTATCAGGGGACACGTAAATGGCGTTTAAATATCGTCCCACCATCTCCGATATTTCACCCGACGTTGTAAGCGAAGCTTGATCTACAAAGATACGACCCGTCACACGTTCTTTAAGAGAATCTGGGAAAAACGTCCTAAAATATTGGTTTGTAATACCCACGACTGAAAATAAGCGGCACATCGATTGATTGTGTGCGTTTCCAAGGTGTTCGGTCACGAGCACCTCTACTAGGGCCCCATCAATTCCAGTAAACGACGTAATATCTTCAATGAACAATGTTAAATTCTTACCCCGTGATTTCAGGCTTCGCCGGAGCTGTTCAAACACACCACGCAAGTCGGCTGCCCGTAAGTTCGTACAACTTTGAACCACAGGCTCCAGTAATTGGTTCAGGTACCCTGACAATTGTTGACGCAGATCTGCATCGCTGGCCAAGTCTGCCGCGAGGCCAGATGCCGCTTGAGAGTCAAACAATGCCTCATTTCGTAGGCGTGTCAACGTGGCAAATGCAAATCGCAAGTCTTCGGTACTAAAATGTGGGTCGATGTCGTCCTTTCGAGCGTTGCTATTATCGGACACGAGTCGCTCATAAATCCGATCAATGGGTCCATTTTTTTCGAACAATAATTTTTGAATGGCCCGGTCAGCTAAAAATGGATAAACGTCCCGTTGATACCGTCGTTTGATCCATTTGTTTGCAATTTCCCCACCGTGGTCGATATCATTTTGCACGGCAATGGCGAATTGGAGAATAATATTTTGCTTTAACGTACTGGCATCCAAATGCTCATTGGCTCGGACGAGAGTCTCCAAATCTTGAATCTCGTTGTCTTCAAAAACCTGAGAATGCAAAATTTGCTCAATCGCCCCACGCAGCGTGCTTTGGGATCGAGAAATAAAGACTACTGCTTCACTATCATCACGTACGTGCTGCACCATCTTTTCCTTAATCCATCGAATCAAATGAGACTTTCCTGACCCATTATCTCCCTGGACTACAAAGAACTGGTGGTCGGTCCGCTTCGCTAAAAGGTGTTCTTGAAGCAAGGTGTCCTCATCCATCTGTACTATACCTTCCATGCTGATACCGCTGGTTCCGAATCTTAATTGATGAAACGGTGAATGGGTGGCCAAAAAATCCGCCGTATCCTGGGTTGTCGCATCGGTTCTAATAACCTCCGCCAATCGCTGACTCAACTCTACGTCCATTGACTGGCACCCCCTATCTGTATCTCAGACACCTTTTCCACAATCGCATGTGAGTTCACGGGATATAGAAACCATGTGTCGGTGGAATCTGCCCCGTAACGCAAGACGATACTGCCTCTGTCATGGAGAGCACGCAAACCGGACGAAAGGGCTAACGACAAACTTTTTTCAGGTAGATTAGCCTTGCCCCGGTTCGCGTTAAATAGCGACCCCCCGTCCAGTTCCGGACATGTCTGCGAGAGCCACTGCATGAAGTGGCCGAACGACACGGTCTTCCCTGTGTTCCATCGTTCAGACGTAATAACGCGGGAGAGTCGCCTTGCAGCATTAGGAATTAACACCGGTTTTTTGGAGGGGTGATGATATCCCAATCCGAAAAACGTGGCCCAATGTTTCCATGCATCAATGTTAGTCTCGTTGTAGAGATTTTTCTCTCCCAAAGGGTTCATTTCAATGTCAAATTGACCTTTTAATGTCGTAGAGTCTTCAGACAGAACGTGCTCTCCGCGGCCAATGTACCACCCGGTAAATCGGCAAAAGCGGAGTTCTGGGCGGGAAAACACCAGTTTGGCGAGTGTATTGCGAAACGCATTCAGATTTTGCACATCGGCACCCTCAAGAGCTAAGGTGATCTTACCGTCGACGTCCTCCGCGATAAGTTCCCCCCTTTTTGCAAACACGACTATCTTATCGAACAGGTCCTGGGACTTGTTCACAACGGCCGGTTGCAACAATTCCTTAACTTCGTCCTTGCTCAAGGACGGACGAGAATACACCAACTTGCATAAAGCATAGACCCGTTCTGGGGTATATTCATTCGTCAACCGATCTATGAATGGCATCCAGAATCCCTCCCTTCAGTGGGTTAAAACCATCCTTCAGAAGCATCCTTATCGTCTGATAATAGCCCCTCAAAATTATAAATCACGCCATCGACTGCATGATCTATCGGGCGGTGCTCCGATGTAATGAATAAATCTTTCGGCGCGATATGGATCACCTGATTGCCTCGTCTGTTTGCCTGATACTGTCGAGTCCACCGGAACATGATACTAGAACCCGCACTATCCGAAGGGTCGTACAAGGTAGCAATAGGCCCCGCCAAACGATAGTAAGGAGCGAACAGTTCTTGGGCTGTCAACACAAAGTGCGGTTTCCACGCGATTCGCGACAATCGCCGAAGCATGTTCGACCATGCACCTTCAGGAAGGTTTGCAAAAATCACGTATTGTATCCCGGATTCGATTAAATACGTCACGAGATCTAGTGTAGTCGGGGTATTTAGGTTCCCATCATACTGTGGAGAATATAACAGCAGGTCCTTGTTCTCACCCAAAACGACGCGTAACGAATCATTCACCGTAAGGGGCTCGGGAGAAGCATCAGGTCCGGTTGGCCATGGCCACTCCACAGTGACGTGCGAAGCAGTCGGGAAATATGCCTGACCTTTGGACCGACAATGGGGGCATCCCCCACAGCCCCGCGAAGCATATGGGTAGATCGATACAAACCGATCAGCGAAACACACATCCCCATAATCTTTGGCAAGTCGCACAATCCGGTCGAATTCCTCTTTGATGTTCTGCCATTCCTGGTCGCGTGGCGATCCCAACTCTGCTTCCAACCTATCTTTGTTTTTAAGGACGTCAATATTTCGCAGACGTATAAGAATTTTTCGGCCCTTGCTTTCCATGTCGTCCGAATTTTGTACGTCTAAAATATCGATAAAACCGTGTCTATATAGAAATAATAGTACGACCTCATTCCAATTGGCGCTCCGTTTGCCTGTTAGTTCCCCGTCGAGGTAGTGTGGTCGGATGCCAGTGTCTATCCATAGCACATCACCCGCAATTAATTCTCCGTGGGTCATCAAACTTTCCCATCTTTCGACCATCTTTGGCACTGACAATATCTTCTTGTTTACGAGATTGAACGATATTTGTTGATCTATGGTCAGAATCGTACTCAAAAGGCTTATCGCTCCAAATCCATCACGTCCCGAACGACCCACTTCTTGATAAAAGCGATTGATACTCTCAGGCAGTCCCACATGAATGATCGTCCGGATGTCTCGCTTGTCTACCCCCATTCCAAACGCGGAGGTGGCGACGACCATGTCAAGGTCATCCGCATTCCACCGTAAAATAATCTCTTTGCGTTCCGAGTCGGGCGTATCAGAGGTGAATACCTCTACTGATCGAAAGCCTTTACGGAGCAGCAAATCCGTCCAGTAATAGGCCCTATCCTTTTGGACGGTATATACGACGATGGGTCGCGGTAACAATGGTAGAATCTCTAAAATTCTCTTCTCTCTCTCGCTTTCACTTTTAGGATGGTCAACCCAATACTGGGGTTCTGTTCTCAACGAATCTGCACGAATAGCCATAAACTTCCCGTTATCAGAAAATAATTCCTTAAGGATATTGGTAGCTGTGTCGGTCAATGTGGCCGACATCAAAATTGTCTTTAACATTCCTCTACTAGCATTTAGCAATTGTCTCCGGAGAACCGATAACAGCTGGAAAGTCGTCCGAAACGCATTGCCCCAGTCTACAACGATATGTGCCTCATCAATTACCAAGCGCTTAATTTTTCCCAGTGCAGCCGCGTCGAGTAACGGCTTGCTCAACATCCCATTCAACAAAGACTCAGGGGACGTAAACAACAAGGGGATCGTTCCATTTTTTAATCCCTCGTAGATAATCTCCTTTTCCTCTGGAGCCAATCCCCCATAATAAGCTTGAGGCTTATGGGCAGGACTCAGTGCATCTTTAAAATATGCTTGAGCCGCACGCTGTTGGTCGAGAGCCAAGGCTACAGTGGGGACCACTATGATAGTGGTGCCGCTGCGCCCCACCCCTCCGTGGACAGTTCCGCCTTCTGTTTCTAAAAACGCAGGATATTGCGCAACCAGACTTTTTCCGCCGCCGGTTGGCATACAGGCTAATAAGGTGGACCCTTCAGACATGTTCATGCTCGCCTGAATTAAGATCTTTTGCTCGTTCGAGGCGTAGGACTCAAATCCCGTCATTCTAAAAAGTGTTCCATCGCCGACAACAGATGCACGATGTCTACGGGCCTGGAGATCGTATATGGAAGAGAGTGCGGTTGCCCCTTCGAACCACGGCGGATATCGTTCTATGACATCGACCTCTCCGTAGTCGCTGATAACTAGCCCAAAGTCATGGGCCAGTACTTGAAGATGATCCTTGATGGTCTCCGATACTTCAACCTTCCGTTTAAACATCAAAACAACTTGACGAAGATGCCCAGCCACATCATACCAAGACACATTCTTGTCTCCCTCATCCACGGCAACCAGAGTGCGCGCCAGGCGTAGGCAGCAACTATTGAGCGAACGAACGTGATCATCGGTCTGTTCATCAAACCACGATTGAATTTTTGCAAACCCATCCTGAAATGACACCCGACTTGTCATCATCTCACTTAGGACGTGGGTTGCCGAGAAGTCATTCATGAAGGTCTCCCCGTCTGCACAAATGCTACCGACTGCAACCGAATTGCGGGGTTCCTCAGACCCTCCACTAAGGCTCGATAGACTTGTGATGTACGCTCGTATTGATCATCAGTACCGGGATTTTCGCCAAAATATAAATGGGACGCCTTAAGACCATCTAACCGTGCCTGAAAATCGCGCTCAGCGCGTTTGGTATCGATTGCTTGTGCAGCATATGCACGAACTTCGCGAAGACTTCCCTCGTAAGCATCATCAATCCGCGATATCCACGTGGTTGATACATGTGATTTCAACCATTCTAAGTTGGTTCTAGAGCCAGCAAATGTGGAGGACGTTCCCCGTTTGCCTAAATGAATCACTTTACTAAAATTTGTACGATCTATTGTCTTAAGTACTTCGTCACAATCGAACTCAGATCCGGAATAACTACACAACGAAACGTAAGGTTCTAGCGGGACATATCCCTGGGCTAAAGCCAGAGGTTCAACGGATTCGTGGAGTTTTAGTAAGGGGCGAACATCGACGGTAATCGCCCACGTAAACACAAACCCTGTCCACTGTATTGGCGCATCAACCATATACGCGCAAGACGTCCCTCGCGGCGACTCAATAGCGTTACCCACGATCGCATCAAATAAGGGGTCCCCTGGCCCGAAAAAGATCAGGTCTTCGCGCCGAACGGCCAAGGAGCGATCAAATGTTCCGCGCAACTCATGCTTATTACGAGCTCTCTTTCTGGCTTCTGCCATGTCCGGCGGAACGAACAGTGTATTGGCCATCGATCGAAAACTGGTCCGATCTTGGGTAAAGCTTACAATATTAGCCGACTCACGAACGCCATGAAGCCCCGTCATATTGGCCCACGCCATCATTGCCTCAGATAGTCGGTGGCCTCCATTATCATCGAAAGCATGAATAAGCGCAGCTAATTGATGTTTAACCGCTTCATCCAGTTGCCGTGCGACATCGTAGAACCGTTCCTTCTCTACTGCTTCGCGAATTTGTATCCATTGGTCCTGCATCGCAGCCCTAACATTCCTCAGTCCGTTCCGAACATCGCTCATAACGGCAGCGGCAAGTTGCTCTTGAATATCGCCCAAGGCAATTTCCAGCCCGCTTAAAGATTCGTCGAATATTCGCAAGCCCGTGTCCCACAGCGTAAACAGATCGTGTTCTACGGTATCCTCCGACACAAAAACGATAGACACCACATCATCTTCCCTGCCAATCCGATCAAGCCGCCCAATACGCTGCTCCAGCTGGACCGGAGACCACGGTAAGTCCACATGGAGAAGTTTGGTGGCGTGTTGAAAATTTCGCCCTTCCCCGCCTAACTCATCACACAACATAAACCGACACGATGTATTTTTTTGAAAATCATCCGCGGCTTGTTGAAGTTCCTCATCTGTCTTGCCGAAATAGAAACTGCGCACAGCATCCGAGCCAAACCGCTTGATCAACAGAGGCTCGAGTACGACAAGTGTTTCCCGCCACGACGTAAAGACCACAAACTTATCGCTGGACGACGAGTCGCTTAGAATATCAATGACGTGCAGAAGTCGCCCTTTGATTAATTCAGGGTCGTCATAGAGAGCATCCATCTGATCGAATTCGTATTGAGTCGCCTGTTGCCACAACTGCAGGTTATGGATAAGGTTGTCTCGCGGCTCGTGGCTAGACCATTCCACATCATCTATGGGGGTCCCAGTCGCATGGAAGTGTGCATCAAGAACCTTTGATAATGCCCACGGAGAGCTAAAAAATGCCGAAAGTGCTTGGGATACCATACCGAATGACTTTAATTCGTTTGGCCCGACGCTCACAAGATAATTGAGGTATTCTAGAAGAGCTTCATAAGTTTCGGCTTCGTAAAACCCTACGTCGGACCCCTGTAGTGCATACTCCACGGTAGTTAGCCGACGTTTTGGCAACTTGTCTTCTAACTCAAATCGTCTATGCCGAATGATCTTGCGTTCGAATTGGTAATGTTCGCTGATATACGCTAATGCAAGCTTAACCTGATTTAACCCTTTGTCCGACTCTGTCTCCGTAATGGAACTTACCACCTTTGAAAGAGTTGGGTCTTGAAGTTTAGCCGCAATTGCTGCGAGTTCTTCGATGTATTCGTCTGCTAAGTCGTACTCCACATAATCGTCTAAACTCCGCACCAATCGATGAACCTGATCCCGAAGAAAATCTTGCTTATCCAAGACATCCGAAAATTTCTCGGCAGACATGGATAAGTACTTCTGTGGATACAAGAGAATCAGTAACTTGAGATATTCTTCCCGTCGTTCTTGAATTGGCGTGGCAGAGAGTAAGAGAAAATGGTTGACCTTACTACTGAAGTCGACAAGGGCGTTGTATATGGGTGCCAGCCTAACTAAACGGTGGGCCTCGTCAACAATGCAGACATCCCACGATTGAGAAAGTACCGAAGCCCCTACCGCGGAATCGATTTTTTCAATAGGAAAAATTAAGTCGTCAAATGAGTAGTCAGTCACCGAGGTATGCCACACCGGCACATCAATCCAAAATTTTAATGACAATTCGGTTTTCCATTGATAGACCAACGCTTCGGGAGCGAGGATTAATGTCCGCAACTTACCAAACCTTTGTCGCAGCCCTTTAACGATCACAGAGGCTTCGATTGTTTTTCCCAACCCAACCTCATCCGCCAGCATGAAACGACAAGGGTTCTCGGACACTGCACGCGCGATGGTGTCTACTTGATGGGGAAGCAAGATAACGCGAGACCCAAGAAGTGTTTGAAAACCAAACGTCGCATTTTGCAAGCTTGTCAAGGAGCCTTCAACGGTTCTTCGATGGCGATACCATTTGGGATTTTGCAATTCCATATCTTTTAGTTGTTGAAGCGGGTTCGGTTCGCCACGATTAAAAGGAATAAGCAAGTCTGCTTCGCAGACTAACGTCGTGGCGGACCTTTCCGAATCATGGACAAAGTAATAGTAGTATCCCCCCGATTCATGGGAAAAGGCTTGAATCTGAGCAGATCCGGACTTATCCCGGTACCTAGCCATCGTGCCTGCAAGGATTCTAGAATGCCGGACTAGCCCAACGTATACCTGAGTACTGTTCGGAATTTCATAGGCTTTCTGAACGTTGAACGGGGTGAAAAATCGCACCCGAACCAGATGTTCATCGTTATCAACATACTCTACGTGACCATAAATAAACTGGCGGGGCAGGTCTGGGTACTCGTTGTCAAACGGGCACCGGACATACATTCCGGCAAGAATTCCTCCCTCGTTCTCCGTGCGCTCAATTTCTGTAGCGTGCAAGGATACCAGCTGGTACCGACGACTTGGCTGCCCGCTGCTGGTCATATAGGAAGTGTCAACTAACCACTCCGTGACCAAATGGAGTTGTGGAAACGTTAATGTCCGAAGACGCTGGCCACCTCTCTCAACCCACGATTCGCCACCACATTGCTGTCGTGCTCGCCACCACTGAGCAGGTGTTGTCCATGTTCCCGATTCTTTTAAATTCGTCAAAAAGTTAAGTAGTTTTTCATCGGACCATGCTCCTGCGTCCACAGCGTTCTCCCTCCCATCCGAACATTCGGGACGGATTTTCATTTTTCCTGCTAATTTTACATCTGTTGGGGCATTCCTCCCAGTGGCTGGTCGGATGTTTGGCTACAGCCGTTCAGCCATACCTGATCGAGATAGTCCCGAATTTCGTGGAATTTGAGGTTAGCAATTCCCTCCATGTGGTGGGGCCCTAGGGTATGGCGGCACGGCAACCTGCCATCGAGTATGTACTAATGGTTGATGTGAGGATCCTGTCGGTGTCCTTTACCCGCCGTCGAATTTAGGGGTAGTATGTTCGGCTGTCACTCTGCAGCGAAAACGAGGATCCACAGTGGGTTCGTGATTACTAAGATATTCATGCAAGACGATTCGTGCAAGACGATTCGTCCACATCCTTCATTCGTTGTGCTGCAATGGCATGTTGACTTCGCCTTTACAACCGCCTCGTGTAAAACGACTGATTAGTTACATCCAGCAGCCTCTCCGTTAATCGCCTTCCACCAAAGAATTACAGCACCTCTTGAACCTACGCTTCCAATTCTAACGCCGAGGTGCCGATGGGACTGTGCGAAAGGTTCCCGCCAACGAACAATAATACTTGTGATCGCACACGTCACAGGTGCGCTTGTCGGGCGCTTCAAACAGTGACCCGGAGGGTCGGCTTGCCCACGAAACAACAAGGCCGCCGCCTGCAGACTCACCATGTACCGATTCCTCGATCTCCCCGACCACGCGGTCGAATTCCTCCAGACTTGTCGCAACGGATGTGGGAGATACCGGAACCAAACGTAGACAACGATCCTCGCGAAGCGCGGTGGACAAAGTGGGTAATGGCCCGCCTCGCCAATTCAGAATCGCTAGTCGGTCGACTCCCTCAGGCATAATGTCCGTCTGACCTTTTTTAATGTCACTTTGCAAATCTTTAATATCGGTGGCTGAGGGAACCAATTCGTTAAGGAACAAGATGATCCCGGCCACCACTGGAGCAGCGCCGGGCTGCCTACCTCGTAACCATGCATAGGTCTGAATTTGATTAGCATAATGATTCCATACCGGATCCTTTGGTGTCGGCCGCCGAGTTCCTTTGTAGTCAACAATGATCTCGTACGTCGTTTGGTAAGCCAAGTCCGGCAACTGCTTATATAATTCTCGCACAAGCAAATTTCCTTGAGGTGCCGAGCTAACCTTTATCGAACCAATTACGTCAGCGATGCCGGTCACTTCATACTTTTCCGACCGATATCGCGCAGTGGCAGGCAATTCTCTTAATGCCTTCAAGGGGACCTCGGCATCCGAAATAAGAGGAAACAACGATTGGCCCCAAGTATCGATTGCAGAGTGTGCTCGTTCGCTAGACAGGAGCTTGTGACCGGGTGGAATCCCGGAGGGGCATTGACATGGAGTGCCGGGACAGAACAACCCACGTGGAGGGATAAGAGCCCGACCAGCGAGCCGTAGGTAAACCTCTTGTTCTATAGGCCGAATAACTGACTCCCAGTCCCAAGGAAAGGTGGAAGGAGAAACTCCGGAATTCCAGCGTACATAAGCTTCTTCCATAACAGCATGAATAAATTCTCCAAACCACAACTGAACCGGCTTTGACGGTGGTAGTTCACCGCGGTTTGCATAGCGGTATTGCAGACCGCATTTAAGGTATGACAAAAGATCTCCCGTTAGGCTATACGATGGGATGATATATGGGTTGCGGGCCCTTGATAGCTGAATCATGCTTCCATCCCCCCCTTCAAATATGTAGAAGCACTGGTAGCCCGTTGCCCCATTGCCAGACCTCATTGCGATCCCATCCTGTAGCCACATTTCGGATTGGATTTCGTGGGGGCCGATGGTTACGGCCAGCATTTAAGCCAACAATCAAGAGAACATCTTGCGCCCGGCTATATGCTACGAAATACCGACGCACTAAGTCATCAAATGTACGGTCAAGTGCTGAGCGCGACGGTGCTCCCAACAACGTAGAGAATGGTCGAACTTCATCCTCGCAATTGTGGTCAAATCCCGGCGTTTCGGGAAACCTAGACCGTCTCTGCTGTGGGTGGTCTCGGGAAAAATCTGAGCCCACATCGACAATGACTAACGGAAATTCCAGCCCTTTGGACTGGTGAATTGATAGCACGCTTAGTCGATTGTCCGGCAGTGTTGCCAGCAGTTCCTCATCGACATCGAGCGCCCCACCAGCGAGAGGAACAAAAATATCCCAGATTGCGTTACGAACACTGGCCGTGCGCAACGGGCCGCCCAGAAGTACTTCGCTGTCAAATCCGTTTAAGCGCGCCGACTCCAAGATGGCTCGTAAGACAACTTCGAGGCGGACAACCCCCTCTATATCATCCTGAAGGGGAGGTATCCATGACACCAGCTTGTAAGTTAGTTCTGCCATGTTCTCTCGGACGCCTACCGTCGTCCCCGACACATGTAAAATATACTGTTCGTAGCCTGCAACGAATTTTTGTAATTCATGAATCGAACGGGCGTAATTTTGAGCCTCTGTGCGCCATGACGCAAAGGTGCGCCGAACATCAGTAGGAAGGTTCGCTATACCAGTTTCAATGTTAGCGCGGGGATCGATGCATTCTAGTAATAGCCCGCAGAGTACCATCACGTCCGGCTGCGCGTCCAAATTTTGACCTCGGGGATTAAATAGAGGTATAGACGGAGCCTTAGCCATCAATTTCTGGCGCAGAAGGCCCGGAAGGCGGAGGCGCGTTGAGGTTTCTTCGCGTGGGCTAAATGTCAAGAGTGCAGCGTCAGCAAGAGTCCCTGCCGGATCGGCGTGTAAAGTACCCACACCCGGGATCACGTATCCATGTCCGTAAAACACGTCATGGACGAAAGTTGCCAGATCGGCTGCCAATTGGGAAATGTCATCACGAAACATACCAAGAACAGGAATATTCGGCCCGAACTTCCTCGCTGGAACTAGAGCTGGCTTTCGTGCAACGCGCGCAGGTTGAAATGCGGTGTCTAGTTGAGCGAAATCGTTGCAAAAATTCACGATATCCTTGGTAGAACGATAGTTTTTCACTAAGTAAACCGTCGAGGTGGGGATGCCAAGGGCGGCCTTGGCCTTGGCGGGAAATCCTGTGAATAGCTCGACGGTTGCGCCTCGAAAACGATAAAGAGATTGATCATCGTCACCAACTACAGACAAACCGCCACCGTTGGCTATCGCCAATTCGGCCAAACGGAAATAAATAGACTGCTGCAGAGCGTTGGTATCCTGATATTCGTCAACTAGCACGTTCGTAATTGGTCGAGAATACGTTGGGCTGCTAAGAGCGGACCAAAATTGTTCCTCTAGACCAGCATAGTCAACTACATTGGCGCGAAGCAAAGCAACCCGATAGTCGTTGATGGCATCACAGGCAATGTTGACTCCTGGATGAGGATGCCTACCACAAATACTACACGCAGTGATGGAGGATCGATATGAACTTTCGTCCACAACATCGTGGGACAACCGATCACGAAGAGTCAACAGGTTTTCCGCGAGTTTTGCCGGATTCAAAGGCGGCCAAGTTCCTCCGTTCAACCGTTCCACGTAGTCCCGGAGTATGGGATCGTTGTAGCGGCCGGAGGCAAACAAACCGTTCTTCAAGAAAAGCCCCTTTGCAACAAAATCCTCAATGACATTGGGAGGTCTTTGACCGGGCAGGCGCGACTCTGTCAAAAGTTGTTCAGCTAAGCTATCTAAGGTATCGATCATTGAAGCATTAAAATCTATCAACAGTAACCGCCCAGCAGCCCCTGAAGGGATGTAGGCAGAGGCATTCAAGTACTGTTGGATAGCATTTCCCCATAACAGAACACGCGATCGCAACTCTTTGGCTGCCTTTCGAGTAAAGGTTGTTGCAATGATTGTTTCCGGCTCGAACCCGTCCACAACAATGAGTTTTAATACTCGCAATGCCAAAACTGTGGTCTTCCCGCTACCCGGCCCTGCAACAATGAATAAATGGTCAGTCGGTCCCGCCAAAATTGCACGCCATTGGTCAAGGTTGGGACGGGTTCCAACGGCCTTACCTACAGCTGTGACAAATAACCTCATCATTCTTGTCCGTTCAGTCAAGGTCAAATTATGGCACCCCGCATACATTGTTTGAAAAGAGGTAATACGGACATTATACGCCTATTGGTTGGAAATCCATTGAATGGAAAGCCTAAACCTAGTGAAGGTCTGTCCGGCAGGTTTCAATACACCCTCACAACCCCGAAGGAAGTGATGGCGACATACAATAGAGACAGGGCGCATCCACAGGGACGATTCCCTGCCTCTCCTCCCGGTCATCGGCGGTCACGACTGGTCGTCCCAAGCGTCCGCCCTTCGGGATTGTCGGGGCCCCCAGAAGATAAATGTGTGTGCCACCCCGTGCGAGCCGCGTTTCTATACCGTCCTTTGGATCCAGTCCAGAGGGCACGAATCGGTCGCCCGGGTCCATGTGGAGACCGGATCGTCCGGGATTAGAGCCCCTCACCCGGCATGAAGCCCGTCGCCCAGTGGGTGATGAACCATTGGCCGTGGATACGTGTGAAAGTCGCCGATCCTTCTTCGTCATTCTGTCCAGCGGAGTTGCCCGTCCAAGACACCTGCGCCTGCCACGTGAGGGTGGCCGTACCTGTGGCCTGCCGTCCGCGCGTTAACCCACCTAACCAAAGAGAATACGCATAATTTCATAAAGCGTGGGAATAAGATGGTTTCTCAGGTACGCCGAACCTGATTATATACGACCAATGACCGCGGGCACCGCCTGGTCGGCAAGGTCGGGCTGGCTTGAGCCCCGGCCCCACTTCGGAAAGTAAGTACGCACGGCTCGATTTATGTAGGGGAGTCGTTCGACTCCCTCCGAAGCCCGACCACTTTTATTCCTGCTTCCGGTATGTAGTATTTTTACGGCTCATTCTGTGAGCCAGGTCGGCATCTTTATACAGGAATCCTGTCTCACAGTTGTGATAGCCTTTTCGGCAGGAGGGAATGTAACATGGACACCTTGCCGAGTCCGAACAGTGAGCAAACCGGCCATTTAGTTGACAGATATCTTGCCTTCAGACGACAGTCCGGTTGGAGCAATCGGCAAATTCAACGCGAGGCCCAATACCTCGGAGAAGCCGCAGCCGATCACTGGAAACCTATCGACGACGCCAGCCAGCGCGCCATACAGCGCTTTGTCCGATGGCTAGAAACCGATACGCGCGAGGTCAATGACAGAGCATCGCTAAGCTGTCCAGATTAGCGGCTTGTCCCCATGCCACCGTTTTAGCGATGGAAATCCGTTCCTGGCATTGTTTGGTCGCGCAGCCCTCGCAATAGTCATCACAGTTTACTGTGTCCACTCGCTCATTGCTCTCTTGGTGACGGCTCGTGGTGACGGGTGGAATAAAGCTGGGGATTTTTGGGTATGTTGAAGGCAAAATAAAATGGCCTCCGATCCTCGGAAGCCTTACGGGACTTGACTTTGGCGGGGATATGTGGGAATCGAACCCACCGCCGACTTCTAAAGCCGGCCATTGGATTTGAAGTCCAAGAAAAAGCCGTTTTGCCTTGTCTCAAATGGTGTGATGGGTCGTATTGTGCATCGACTAAAACCCGCTCTGTGACCACGTTTGACGGCCTTGCGATAAGAAAAGTGTCTAAGTACGTCATGGTCCATCTCGCACCGATTTGCGATCATTCTGCGGCCCGTCTGCGGCCCGTGCCGTGACGAATAAGGCATCCATTTGGTCGGCAGCTTCGTGCTGCATATTCGGCAACACATGCCCATAAATTTGCAAGGTAACACTAATGTTGGCGTGCCCAAGGCGCTCCGATACCACCTTAATTGGCACACCGGCGGCTATCCACGCGGTCGCCATCGCATGGCGCAGGTCATGGAGCCGCACGGTGGATACCGATGCACGGGTTCTAAGGCGTCTATAGTGAGCACTCACATTAGTCGGCCAAAACATGGTGCCTCGCTCCGACGGAAAGACCCACTCCTCACGATTCCAGTCCTTGCCAAAAAACTCGCGTTCCACCCCTTGGCGCTCGCGGTGTTCATTTAAAATGTTGAGCAAATACGACGAAAGCGCAATCGTTCGGCGGCCTTTGGCCGTTTTGGTGTCATGGACCGTCAACAAATTGTTAAATTCGGCTGCGGTTCGCTGAATAACTACAGTCCGCTGGCCCCAATCGATATCCGTCCACTTCAACGCCACGACCTCGCCGCGCCGACATCCTGTCAATGCGACAAACCACCAAAGGGCCTTCAATCGGTCGGTCTCCGCAACATCTAATAGGCGCATAGCTTCCTCTTTGGTAGGAAGCACGATTTCAGGTGATGTGACGCGGGGAGGCTTAACGCGGTCTGTGGGGTTGAACGGAATGAGGCCCCAATTGACCGCTTCATCAAGCGCGGAGTGCGCAACAACATGGGTATGATGCACAGTGCTAGTCGCTTTCCCGGCCGCCAGCATTTGTGCATACAAGGCTTGAAAATCGGCGGGTGTGAGAGTCTTTAACGGTTTGTTCCCGAAGGCCGTCAAGCAATGCGCCGCGTAACGCTGGTAGGTCAGGAATGTAGTATCTCTCACTCGGCCTACCGCTGTCCCTTCGAGCCATTTCTTAAAAAAAGAGGCAAACGTCTCTTCGCTCGGTGGTTTCCGATTCGGGTCTTCTCGGTACTTCGCCGCTTCCGTCTCGGCCCAGTGCTTGGCTTCGCGTTTCGTGTCGAAGGTTTGGGTCATTTCGTGCCGTTTGCCCGTCTCGGGATCATACCGCACCACCCGGCCTTTCCACCGGCCCGAGTCGAGTTTGCGCGGTTCGACCGCATACGGCGCTTTCGCTTGCGGCCCGTTAGGCATCGTGCCCGATCTCCATCTTGTTCATTCCCCTGTCCGTCCTTTTCCGTTGGCTCGTTCTGTCCACACTTTCGCCACGCCGGATGCGGGTTCCTGCCGATGGATCGTGCCAGGAGAAATTTTGTGACAATCCGGGTCCCATTTCAGCAGGATCGTCGGGGCTCGCTGTCGAATGATGCGGAGAGGTTGATTCTCCCGTTATCTGATCTTAGAGAGAGGGACAGGGGTTTTGTCGTATTCGCCGCACACCGTCCGCCATGCTATTTTGTGGCGCTCTGTCCAATGGGGCATCGGGGCTTTGATGGGAGCCTATCTGGGTCTCTCCGTGATCGGGCTCCATATCTTTTGGACCCATCATCCCGCGGCGGTTCGGGCGGGCCTGTTGGACTATGTGGCCGCGCAAAGTGCTCTGACGCTGCTCCTGCTGCTGGGCATGCGGGCTTTAGTCTGGACCCTGCTGGTCCAACCGTTGACACACCGGACCACCTATGACGAGCTCACCGGCCTCTGCCGTCCGGGGGCCTTTTGGGAACGGGCAGAGCATCAAGTGGCGCAGGCCTATCGCTTGCACCACGCGGTGGCCTTCGTCTTTTTGGACCTGGATGACTTTAAAGTGCTCAATGATACCCAGGGCCATGCGGTAGGCGATGCCGTCTTGCACACTTTT
>JAJYHT010000098.1 GCA_021784595.1 Bacillota bacterium
CATCGCCACTCTCCGGGCCATTCATCGGTCGGGGCGTTGGCAAGAGTTCTGGAATGAGGATCCCTGGTCCCAATTGGTACCGCTGTCTCGACGCATTGCAGCGTGATCACAATTTTAAGGTGGACCCTTGATAATTCCCAGATTCGGGGCCGCAAACATACGTTGTCGTAATTTCGTGGCATATAATCATCCTTGTTTATAACAATGTGGATAATAGACTATGAAGACTACCTTTAGATATCTCTAATTTTGGGGCAGCTCCGAAAAGAATAATCCCTCTGGAACATCCCTCAGAGCACTCAGAACCGTCACCATGGATGACTCCCAACCCTTGACCGGCACGGATGTGAAAGTCTTTCAAAGACTCTACAATACTCTCTTGGAGTTGATGGATCCTCCCCAGGGTCCAATGGGTTCACGGATCCCCATTTCGGGAATTTTTGACCGAAGTAGCCGACAGGCCGCGTTCAATATCCAAAGTTACTTTGGAATTTCCGTCGATGGAATTGTTGGTCCGAAAACGTATCGAGTGATGGGGCAGGATAATTTCGCTTATGGGGGACCTGCCTTTGGTTTGCGCTCGTTAGCCCTGGGGACTAGCGGCGCTGATGTGAAAGTGCTTCAAAATCGGCTTAATTGCATGCGCTACGCATCACTTATCGGCCAACCTGCCAACGGCAGCTTTGGATCCTCCACCGGATCAGCCGTCATGGCGTTTCAAGGCGACAACGTTGTTTACCGACACTGGGACATGGCGTTTAATGGGGCGGTTGGACCCAACACCTTCGACATTTTATGGATTACCGCCATCACGGGTGGCCGCAACTTGCGCGAAGGAGTCAATGGCTTTGACACCGTTGGCCTCCAAATCATGCTGCAAAATCTGGGCTTTTATCGAGAGCGTATTAATGGATATTTTGGATCGGCCACCCGCGAGGCGGTTCGAGAGTTTCAATCGGTTTTTGGCATCTCGGTCGACGGGGTGGCAGGACCCGACACATTCTATGCACTAGGACGGTCCAATCCCGTGTTTTGGTATTCTGCCGATCGATTCCCACGCGGACGTATTGCCAGTCTCAGCTCCATCCGCGAGATTTCATCCACCGTCGATCCCATCAACGGCGACCAAAACCCCTACGGCGTTCTGTTGGCTCCCAATACCTTTGATGATACCCAAACCGTACTCAAGCACGGTGATTTGCTGGTCTCGAACATCAATAATGCAGCCGGTGTGATGGGACTAGGAAGCACCCTAGAGCACATCAAAAGTGGTCATCCGACCAGATTTTTCGGGGGTGCCATGGCTCCCATAGCCATCGCCACGTCCAATCTGGGAGCGACCTGGATCGCAGACTACGGTTTTAACCCAGACGGCAGTCAAGGCATCGTCCAGGTGATTTCTCCCAATGGCACCCTATTTTCTGGCGGGAATATTCGCCGTACCCTGTTTGCCGGCCCATGGGGCATGCAGTTTAACTTTGGTGAACTCTATGGCCTACCCGTGGCATTCTTCTCAACCAACGTACTCTCAGGAACGATCGATCGGTTCACCGATTTTCATCCTCCAAATTTCAATGAGGATACCGTAACGATCCAAATCGGCTCTGATTTCGCTCATGTGGGCACCACTATTAATACGGTGTTTGGTCCCCAAGGCATGATTTGGTTACCCATGGGAGATGTGCTGTACATCGCTGATGGGGCCGACAACAGCATCTCTGCCTTAGCACCGGTTTCCACTGGTCAAAACGACATGGGACCTGGACTCACAATCTATCAAGGGCCGCCCTTAAATAAACCCGCCGGTTTGGGATTCAATCCAGAAAACGGCAATCTGATTGCCGTCAACCAAGGCGACAACCGCGCCATTGAAATCAATCCTAGGACAGGACGCGTGGTCTCTGCGCGACTCTTAGACACCACTCCTGTTAATCCTATTACGGGTGCGGGTTCCGCCTTATTTGGGATTTATGTGGCGCTCGATGACAACGGCGAACTTGTGATCTACTTCACCAACGACAATACCAATACAACGTTCTAACACGCTAACTCGCGATACCGCGAAGTCGGTGCCCAAGCAACCCATAGACCAGGGGCATTCAATGCATTTGTTGAATGCCCCTTTTAATGTTCGGATTCATTTGTCGTAAGGGGACATGATTCCGCCCACCTGGTTGTTGCCCCAGCGGCATGGTTTTTTGCACACGACGAGTAGGCTTCTTAGGGTGAAAAAGTCAAAGACGCTTTTGCGAAAAGACCTTCCCAACGACATCGCGAGCAGTTTCAAATATGATGTCTTCCTACACTCGGCCTTGGGATAGCACTTCTGATATCATTGCATCGGCACCAGATCTATTTGCACTCGAATTAATTCCAGTAGGGCTTCCCCCATTGTGCCATTGCTGTTCTAGTCGAACACCGTCGACACATCTTTCGGCCGGGGTGTTCTTAGTCTCAATCGCTTCGTTTATTCACAATCTGCTCGCAGTGGTGACCGAAATAGCCGCTCGCCGCTGGCACATCTAGAGCATCTCGGGAACGAAAATCAACCAGACTCGAAACTAATGCCCGTATGGGCGGAAGAACAGCGGACACGCGAATGCAATGTCCAGGGTCGATACTGTCCCCCTCTCAATAAATCGGACGCGAAGGTGACTGGCAGCCATAAGACAGGGCCAGGCAATAGAATCCAAATTTATGGAGAATAGGGATACTCATTGAACTCGCATCTACGGTTAAAAATGAACGACCTGTTTCGACAGCCTTTTTGGCACGAACTTCCAAAAGTGATGTATAGTGCCCTTTTCCTCGGTACCCAGGCAAGGTAGAACCTCCCCACAAGCTCCCAAAAGACGAGTGAGGCTCTATGTACATCCATGCTGCACTAACCATCTGCTCATCCTCGTAAATCCCATACAAATACAGAGCATTAGGGTCTCTCTGCTTGTCTCGAATCAGTCGCTCACCAAGACCAGCGTGTCTCTTGTTCCAAATTGCATTTTCAAGATCAATGATGTCTTGAATCCCCTTTTGAGTGCTTATTTCCGTGACCCTAGCGTGAGATGGCTGGTAAAGCAATGGACGTTCGGAGTCGAGTTCAATAACCATAAGAGCTTCAGGTTCAACGATCGTAAATCCCTCTTGTTTCAAAATGTCCATTAAATTGTCGGGTTTGTCGTAGCTGTAAAGTTTCCACTCAAATGGTTGATTTAGTCGTGAAAAGTATTCCAACTCGTCTTTAATCACTCGTGAGGCATTATTTTCATCCAGATTGGACCAGAGAATATATCCTCTCTCTCTGGTCGTTGATACGTGCCTAACGACATGCGGTGTTTCTTCTCGCAGATATCCGTACGATTGAGCTCCGTAGCGAAGTTGTGTGTGAAACAGGGCTCTTAATTCATCTCGTGACATTTGCCTAACTCCTTATCGTCCCAAACAGTACCGCACCCATTTCATACAAAGATGGACAACCGCACGCCCTGTGTTCCAAGATAGTTTCTATGGCTACTTTCGATATGGGTAACAACTATTCCAATACAGTTCGTGGTCGGTGGCATCATGGGCCGCTATCACTGTTCTATGATGCGTTCGGATGTACGAGCGAACTATTCGCGCGCCGATTTCACACGCTTGAACGCCAAAGTACCGCGCGTAAGCCTCAAATCCGCATGCATCGAGATCGATTTTAGTCCACCACTCCTGTTCATCACCTAACGAGACGGGTTCAGGTGAAATCGGAGCGGGATAGAGTGTGTCAGCCAAAATCATAGCTAATCCTTCAAACACCAAAAAGTCCCGGACCGTATATGGTACCGCTTCCCCAAATCCAAACTCTGTTAATTGCGGTTTTTGACTCTGGCGGACTCCGTGGCTATATTCGTGGGCGACGTTGAGCTGAAGTCGTTCCGTGGACCATGCATCACTACGCAGGCAGACAAGTATGTGGCCGGGCGCCATGGACACCCCTCCCGCGCTTGACGCCATTGCTGGCAGAATGTGCAATTGCAGATGCGCAATCGGAGTAGGCAAGAGCTCTCTGAGACGGGATAGGGCATCCTCCCCGATCTGGCCAAGTCGAGCTGATTCAATTGACGCAATAGAACATTGCGTTGGGAATCTTTCACAAGTGCCATTGCCGCATGTTGGATACTGGAGGTGACAAACATGTCAAAGGGCTCAGGTCTATTCAGGCTCAAGCTTCGGCTAATCTGAGTCAATCGTTCTATATAAGTGGCATCGTCCGCGTCCATTAATTTAGGAATGTAGTTATGAACTGTAATCACAATGTCACCCATCTTTCTTAACAAGGTGCCAAGATTAAGTTCTGCACTGCGCCAAGCAAATCCCTTATTACTGCCACTTCGCCCGCGGCTGAAAGAGATTATGAAACGAGACGGGTGCGCGGTGTAATAGCCAGTCACGGGAACCAAAGATATCTGGCAGATTGCGCCTTGGGTTTGCGAGAGGTTTCGGACTTGTCTCAAACCCAGACGTATCAGGACACCGGACAGAAGGTCCTTCCGCCGATTCCCACTCGTTAAGTGGTTTGCTCACGTCCACGACCTCCTCAAGGAGGCATACCATTTTCATCATAGCATACGCCTACCCCATGCAAATACAGAGAATTGGGGGTCGCTGTGGGCAAGCGCGCCTCCGCTTGCCCGGCCGCGCAGTGCGCAAATTTCGACCCGTGCAGTTTACCTAAGTAAAGTTCCCACACCCATTTTCGCAATTACAATGGTACTCAGTCGACAAAATGTGGGATGGGACACTCGCCCATCCCACTTCTGTGCTTCATAAACGATCTATTTAGAGCGTTTTGTGCCAGTCCTGCAGGGTTTTAGAGACCTCTTCCACGCTGACCTTCCCACTAATTTCGATGGTCTTTCCATCTTCAGCCAGTGTAAAGCCCTCAACCTTGGACAAAAACTCTTCACTTCCACACGAGCACGCCCCGCTCGAACACTCGGAAACGAGATCTTCCAATGCTTCTTTGGGCACACCATTAAACTCCACAATTACTTTACCTTGAGGAGCATCCTGTTTTACCTTTGCTTGTTGGTTAATCTCGACCTTAATCAAATCTGGCTGGTCTTTCTCGACGGGCATCTTTTCCACGTTGTGTTTCCTCCAATCAATATATGTCGATATATTAAGAATAGGCTACTACCGCCATAAAGTCAATTGGCAGAGCTCGATGTTGGGCCCATCGTCCTCACCAGCCTGCATCCATTTCGAATTTTGCGGCCGTATTTGAACCGTCATGTCCCCCGTGATGCCCGGCGCTCTGTCTAAGACAATCCGTCGGACAAGGGCATGGTTCTTGACTATGTCGGACACGTTGAGGGCTTCTCGACAGCCGCCATCGAAGCAACGAGT
This sequence comes from Bacillota bacterium, assembly GCA_021784595.1. Classification (GTDB taxonomy): domain Bacteria; phylum Bacillota; class Sulfobacillia; order Sulfobacillales; family Sulfobacillaceae; genus Sulfobacillus_C. The sequence goes on from JAJYHT010000098.1 coordinate 5,383, forward strand.
CAGCCCCGTACTCCACCTCGGGGAATACGATAGTCAATCATAGCCCAAAACTGGTCGAACGAAGTATACGATTCTATCCTTATGGTGCTTTCAACCCCGAGAGTCGTTTCAATGGCCCATAACAATGTTCACCGCTAAACCTCGGTGCCACCCATTCGGATGTCATGTGCAAGAGAGACTTAAGATCGTACAATGTCCACATCTGGGTAGGGGGCTCACCTGTTGAACGCGAAAACCTTAGAAGCGCTGGAAAACATCAAAAATGAAATTAATGCTGAGTATGGCATTCACGATGGCATACCCGCAATAAACCACGGACCATGCGGGGTGTTCGCACAGATTTTTTTCAACGCGTGGAACGAGCTTTTCCTAGACAAAGTCCACATCTGCTTTGTCATGACACCATCACGCGAGGAATGCGAACACGTCTGTATCCGCCTTCCCTCTGGAGAACTGTATGACGGGGGAATCGGGGTACACACCACTCAACAGTATATTCCTCAATTTGTGATTGACGACATGATTGTTTATGACGCAACGCTGTTGGACAAATGGTCCTACGGAATGAGCCGTCCGTATCCGCGATTCTGTCCAAACTTCAATCGCGCCGTGGTTGAAAAGATTGTGGGATCTAACCTTAAAGCACTGGTCTGATGACGGAGCCAGGTCAGATCGCGCTTTTTGCACTTTCGCATACCGCAGTGTCCACTCCCTGTCACTCGACCGATGGCGCTCCAAGGCTCCGATGTTCGACAGACTGCCCAGTAAGCGATTGAATGCAAATGGGCGCAGAATTCTGGGACTGACCGCACCCGCAAGCCTCCTGAGCGCGGCATTTGCTTATTCCTTGCGCCGGAGCACTTCACTATGATGCCATTTCATTTTTGTTCCGTGGCTTATCTGGTGCCCAATTTTAGTCGAGCGAAAAGAGAGAAAAAATTATCGGTCATTCCGTAATCCATTCGAAAGAGAGTGTCAGCTACTCTGGGCCTTGTGAGATAATACAGGAAATCGGCGCTATTGCACTAATGATTTGCGACAACGGGATAGCAGCACACATCGTTTAATGAAAGGACTCTTTTTAACTGTACCTATCAAGACAGGAGCAAATCGTGGCTAAGCCTTTCACTTTGACGAAGCATTTTTGGCATTTCAGCGTCTGCCCGATTCATCAGTGTGTTGCTGTAGCGGCATATTTACAATCCGCACGACGGGCAAATGCTCCAGTTTATTATGCCGTGAATGAGTCCACCGAGGTCCGGATCCAGCAGTTGGCGGCGATGATCGATACCCCTGTGCACGCGGCGTTTCACGGATCCGATGGGAGATTGATCATTCCCTCTCGCAGAGGGTGGTGGTGGATGGGTACACATGATCGACCAGATGGGTGCCCTACGGCGTGGACTTGGAATAATCCCCCTGACGTATCGCTGTGTTTATTTCTCTCGGATAGACGCTCACTGCCTCTATTATCGCGCAATCATATCCCGTATATCACCAATCAATGGATTTGAGCAGCACGGGTCATACAACGAGCAAGTTCCTAGGGCATTTAGAATTTGATAAATGAGCCATCCTACTCACCTGACAATCCACGGCGTTTCTTATTCACAGGGACACCATTGTTAAGGACAAGAAAGTCTTTGTTGCATAAAGAAAGATGTGAATTCGCTAGTAAACTGGCACTGAAGTCGGTCATCTGGTAAAATTTAGATTGCCTGGTAGTCTGCCTATCAAAAAATTGAATTCGAATGAGTGGCTGAAAACCAAGCAAAAAGAGCAACCCACCACACTTTTTCATGTGCAAACTAATTACCGTCTCTCGAAGGAATGCCCCCGACCTGCCATTGCTGAACTATGTGAGAGGATGGCGTACCGTTCTCGGGAATGGGAGGCTTTGGTTAGGCTAAAAGTTTTGCGGTTTGCAGGATTATGTCCGTTTTTGTCGAATTATAGCGTATCATCCGAGCCCCTATACGGATGTCGAAAAAGGAGCCTGATTATGAGAACATCTATTTTAGCTCTTGTCTCCGTGGGCGCCTTATCCGTGGGCTTGGCGGGGTGTGGCGCTGCACAGTCCTCTGGCAAGGGAGCCCCCTCCACCAATAAGCCGCAATATGGCGGTACGGCAGTCTATGCGCTGCAAGAACAGACTTCACCCAATTGGTTTTTCCCTTTAGTCTCTCTTTCTGCCGATACGGTGATTAATTTCCAAACAGATTTCATGATGTACAAGCCGTTGTTGTATTTCAACAAAAGTGATCAACTCGACCTCAAGCATGCATTGGCCCAATCGGTGACGTGGAACAAGACCGATTCGGTCTACACGATTCAGCTCAATCCCAAGTGGCATTGGTCCAATGGCTCGGCGGTCACCGCGCAAGACGTGGTCTTTACCTGGGACATCATGAAGGCAGCGTCGGAACCCAATACCAATTATGCCTGGTCATTTTCCGGCGAAGGCTTTGGCGGCATTCCAACCATCTGGCAAAGTGTGGTGGCGACTGGTCCAGATACTGTCGTCGTTACCACAACAAAGCCCCGCAATCCCGAGTGGTTTATCCGCAACGGGTTGGATGAAATTATCCCGATACCCAAATCGGTTTGGAACAAGTACCCGGGTAATATGACGAAGGAAATGGCGTTTATCAATTCGGTGGCCAATTCTCCGCTCAATGCCGTGTATAACGTGGTGGATGGGCCTTATAAATTGGCGTCCTATCAAGCGAACAACGACTGGACCTTTGTCCCCAACCCACTGTACGACGGACACAAGTCCTATCTCAGCAAAGTGGTCTTCCAATACCAAACCTCCGCATCGTCGGAGTTTGCCGCACTCAAAACCGGCACGGTGAATGTCGGCTATCTGGGCGTCTCTGTGTTAAGTGCTCGGAACCAATTGACCAATGATCAGATGTCAGTCGCCTATCCCCTGGGCTTTGACTATATGAACATTAATCTAAACTCTGCGGCACCCAACGGGATCGGCACCGCTTTCAACACATTGCCGGTGCGCCAAGCCCTGCAGTTAGGTGTCGATGAACAGGGCATGATTCAGCATATTTTCCACGGATACGGAGTCGTGGACGATTCAACGCTGGCCCCGGCGCCCAAAACTAGTTTCTTCAACCCTGCTTTGACCCAACAGCCATATGCCTTTAATCTGGCCCGAGGGAAGAAGATCTTAGAAAACAACGGATGGCACGAAGTCAATGGCGTGATGACAAAAAACGGCGTCAAACTGGAATTTACCTTGGATTATGCCTCCGGCAGCCAAAGCGGGACCGATATGGTCGAATTGCTCAAGCAGGACTGGGCGCAAGAAGGCATTGTCGCCAACTTGGTATCCCAACCCTTTGATACCGTGGTCAGTTACGGTCAAAGCAACGCGAACAAATGGGCCATGATTGACTGGGACCAGGGCAATTTAGGCGGTTGGACCTATGGCAATCCCTACCCTAGCGGTGGCGGCTTGTTCGCAACTGGTGGCGGAGAAAATTCTGGAGGGTACAATAACCTGCAGATGGACAAGCTAATTCAGGCTACCTACGAGCCTGGCACCCAAACCCAGATTCTGTCGCGGCTCTATGCCTATCAAACCTATGCCGCCCAACAACTGCCGGGCGCAATTTTCCTGCCCTGGGAACCTCTGTTCAACGTACACGCGAACAATATTCACGGGGTGGCCTCAACCTTTAATCCCATTGGCGATGTCATCCATCCCAACTATTGGTGGATATCCAAGTAAGAATGACAACAGAGGAAAGACTCTTCTTCACAGAAGAGTCTTTCCCTTTGTCCAACTTCGCCAGTAGATTCGCTAGGCATCTTGAACTTACTCCATCCTGGTTGATATGCCACCGATCACGGTTGCTAAGGAGGGTCTTGAACCTCTCGGCAAGGATTTCAAAGCGACAACCAGCCGATAAGGTAGACCGACTTCCTCTTGGGTCGGCCTTCACTTATGAAGTAATGATCTTCGGTCTGCCTCACAACTGCGCCCCGGAGCCTTGACTGCTCTCGGCGTACGGTCCACTTGCACCCATTGAAGTAAGGAATCGCGTGTTCAAGCATCTTGCAACCCCTAAACTAGTGGTGACTTTAGCGCTTGGGGTATGCGGCCAATCCCTTGGGGGTAGTGAGAAGCATTGA
>JAJYHT010000074.1 GCA_021784595.1 Bacillota bacterium
CTACCGGATACCGAGGAGAGGAGTACCATCGCATATTATCTAACCGCAGAGGAGTGTCGCACGATTATGACCAGACATCAACAAAAGCAGACGATCACGGCGATTCAACAAGCCACGGGCCGCGACCGCAAAACCATTCGGAAAGTGGTGACACAGGAAGAACACGGGCACGACCTCGTCCATCGTACACCGTGAAATGTGCATTAATTGGGCAATTTACTCAAGAAAATGGTGTGCCACAGATGACCGTCTGGCAATTGATAGGCGACAGCTACCACGGGATGATGCTGACGGGGGCTCACCGTCACGTGCAAGGTGCTACCCGGGGGAAGGGTCCAATGTCTCCCGTGCACAGTAACAATGACCCGAGCATAGGTATTGAAGACCGAAATCCCGTAGAAGTGTGGTGTGGTCTTACGGTTCAAAACGCCAATATCGGACTCCACGGCCTTTCGTGGTCGCGCATGAAGCGTCATCCATTGGCGTGCAGAAAGCCACGTCAAATCAGGACGCGATGTAGCGTACGTTCCACACCCTGCCATTGTCAACACCATGGCCAGTAGGCCGACACCTACGATCGCCTGTTTCACGCACGTTCACCTCGTTCAATGATGGCTTCGGCGGATCGACTCGTGCCAAAAGTCAGTACTCCTACTCAAATACCTTCCGGCCAGCGTACCACCGCGCTTGATCAACAGCATCTTGGCCACCGGTCAGGTGCAGCGCAGGATGGATAACGCCATAAGCGCCAGCTACAGCGACAACGAATCCGATCACGATCTTACACTTCATTTTCGCCCCTGACCGTGTCAAATCGCCATCCAACCTAAGTGAAATCTCGGTGCTTACCCGAATTCTTTGTAGAATAGTGCATGCGCCCCTAAGGAGACTTGGACGCCGGACCCCCCGGTCGGTTTGGCGTTCAATCCCTCGTAGGCGGTTGAATGTCCGGCCAACGTGTACAGGGAAAAACCCATGCCTGATGTTCCGTGATAGAGGCAGCTGGCCAGTCCAATCACCAAAGTGGTCATCGATCATATCATCGAAATTCCGAGCCGTGGCATGATCGTACTTCCTTCCCCTTATCACAACGTTGACCACTTATGTGATGTTTCACCACGATGATTATTTTGGCAAAGTTGTTTCTGACACTAATGGGTTAACCTCAAACTGCGGTTAAAATTCTCCACGGGATTCCCACCCAAACTCCCCGAATCAGCGTTCTCCTTGACCAAACAGCTCTATCGCTTTTCGTACGTAGGCAACCATGTTGTGGGGGAGATTATCCACATCGCACCAACGAAGCTCGTCACATTTCTCAGTCTCACAATTGGTGACGGATCCATCCCATTCAGAGCAAGTAAAGAAGAAGTAGAGAAAAGGAAGTGATTGATTTACCCGCTCAGAATCTGACATCCGATATAGAACGCCAATAGGAACGAGGTCGTCGTCACACATCTGAATGCCAATTTCTTCTTCCGTTTGCGATCCATGCCTGGCGCACCTCGTCGTTCAGTTCCACAGGGCCCGCTGACACACGGTAATTTCCGTCCTCATTGCCCGTTTGATATTGGCGCAGCAATGGGATTTCGGATTCCTGCCGCAAGAATAAGTGTACCGATACCGCCGCCCGCACGCGTTGCGGTTTGTCCGCTCCGTCCATAATTTCATCCTTTCAAACCCGACAAATCTCCTGGAATTTCTGGGCTATCAGACGCGCCGACAATTAACCGTCCGAAAGGCGTATTTGTCTACCAACGTGACCATGCCCCCTCACTGCCGGTGACCCTCCTGATTAAGCCGAAATGAACTGGTTGGCTGCCTCCCCGCCCATCACCGTGTCCGCGTTCAGTCCACTGGGCCCACCGCCCGTTAAGACACGCAGTGGACTCCATGGGTCCTTTCGCCGCAGGAATTGCTCCTTTACCCTATCGCAAGGGATAGGGCAGCTCGATCGCTGGCCAAGAATGGCATAAAGATTGATGAAGTAAAGTCGATATCCTGCATGAATTCCAGACCCGAAAACCTTAAAAGGAGTTTGTCCCTTGTCTGCGGTAATCTCTCAGCATAAAATCCTTGAGGGTAGAATCATCGCCTGAAAATCAAGATATCCTTTCAGCCGAATCGTGTACGCATACGTTCGAGTACCTCGGGTTCGAGGTTGGCGGAGGCCACTAACGAAACTTCGGACATGCGTTCGGGAAATCTAACATGTTTGGGTCCAATCGCATCGCACCCAATAATTCCCCATCGTAACCGATCGTTACTGTTCATATTTATCCTCTTGCCTTCCTACAGTTCGAACATAACTTCGTGCCGGAGGCTCTACCCGAGTCGGTGCAGCCGATTATCCGCATAGGTAAAAAATTGTTGGTAGGCCTGACAAAAGTAGTCCACTCCGCCTACACTGCCTGCGTCATCACCGCGGTTGCGGGGACACCCTCCTTGGCAGCCGGACCGCCACTGGCAAGATTGGCATGCGGTTGCCAATGATGCTTTCAACTGGCGAAACCGCCGATACACGGGACTTCTCAACAGCGTTGCTAATCGGTCATCCCGTATATTTCCCATACGCCACTGCGGTCCTAAATAAAAATCGCACGGGTACACATCGCCATTTTGTTCAATCACCAGTGTCGGAGGACACATTTCCGCTAGGGTACACTGTTCGGGTTCGAGACCGACGTACCGTGACAATACATTATCGAAAAACCGAATGGACATTTTCGGTTGGCCATCGTTGTACCATTGGTCAAACGTCTGGCACAAAAATCTCCCATAGTCCTCGGGAGTAATCTCATAACGGCCCGGGTGTTCAGGATTCTGAGCCAGAAAGTTCATGGCCGGAATAAATTGAACCCACCGCAATCCTTCGGACTGATAGAACTCAAACAAGGCGTCGACGCGGTCTACGTTGCCCGGATGCACCACCGTCAATATATTGAAGTCAACGTTGTTACGCTGTAGGTGATCAATCCCCCGCATCACCCGACGAAACGATCCCTGTCCGTGTCGATCAACCCTCCGCGCGTCATGAATAGTTTCTGGTCCGTCCAAACTGACGCCAACCAAAAAATGATACGTACGGAAAAACTCGGCCCAGGCATTATTGATCAAGACACCATTAGTCTGGATGCCATTACTGATGACCGTGTGGTTCGGCGCATACTGCGCTTCTAGCGCCACCACCCGCTCAAAAAACTCCCGCCCCGCCAACAAGGGTTCTCCGCCCTGCCATGCCAGGGATGCGCTACCGCGAGCATACGACGACATATAGTCGGCCATAAAACGCTCGAGTAAATGCGGGTCTATGGCCTCCTGTGCACGTCCCGGGTTTCCCTTTACCCGGCTGTAATAGCAATAGTCACATGCTAAGTTACAGGACTCGGACACCGTTTTAAACATCACTGCCAGGGCCATCGGTCCCACTCTCCTTTCATCGCGCTTTACCATCCATCCCTCGCGAACGGAAAGACTGTACTGCTGCCAAGAAGTCTCGCAATGGTGTCCGTTCTAAGAGGTCAGTTCTGAAAGGGAACTGTCTTTGGCATCTAAAGGTACGTCTGTAGAGTCGTATGTGCTAAAATGCACGATTGACTTATGAGTAGCCGTTCGGATCCCCCGAAAGGGATCATACACGATGTGATAAGTCTTTTCGGCAAATACGTCCGCGACTGATAGGATTCTCTGCACCACATTGGCCACAGGCAACGCCCATACAACGTTGCCGGGACAAGAAGTTCTAGTGCTTCTAAAATCGTCGGCAAGACATCAACATGACTGAAGAGGTCGGAAAATGTCCCGGTCGCTAAGGACACTTCAATTCCAGGATCATACAGCGTCCCTTTGGCTCGCGGAATGGCAATCCCATGCTCAGAGGTAAAGATGACCTACGTATTGTGGCGCAACCCCAATGCCTCCGCTGTGTCAAGAGTGGGACCGATGCCCCGGTCCAACGCATAAATTCCCCCCCTGAAAACGAGCCCTCTCTTCATCGCTACCGGGGTACGGTGGCAACCACCGAAGCCGATCCTGTTCCTAACGCTCAGTCGAGCGGATTCCCCCAGCCGATGAGTATCACCAAACCCGATTTCTATGTAAAACGGTTTCCGCGCGGATCCCTCGCAATTCCGGAAGTGCAACCATTGCACCACCTTTGGGCTAACCACGCAGCTTTGCCCGCCTAGTTCCTACTCGTCAGATTCCAGCTCATACACTTTATCATTGCTTGTTACATGTTGAATCCGAACAGCGCGGTATTATACCCACTATTCTTAAGTTATCGCGCCATAGAGGTTTCTCTCATAGGTAAATGCAAGGCCAATTCGCCGTGAGTCAACCCCATTACGCCGCTCGCATGGGGATAGCGTCCCGTTGCCAGGGCTGCGCATGCCGGAGGGCATTGCGGTGCCGCGCAGAAACTTTGCTCAAATCGCCCCCCGCGCTGCCAACGCATCCAGATTGGGCGATTGCACGCTCCGTACTCCATAGCACCCTAGATGCCGACCTCAATCATGAGTGGTTATGAGTACAATATTAGGCTGCTCCATGATTAATCACTCTTCCGGTTTTACACAAAACCGGCGTCGGCCTTGTCCTGCGAGACGGTGGAGCGATAATACCGACGAATGGGCGCCACGCTCGGGTGCACCGTGTCCGGCAATTGGACGGGCAACGCCGCTCCCAAAAATTCTTCCAGCCGCTGGCGCATCTGCTGCACCACGTCAGCACGGTGCGGTGCTGCATCCAGCAATTCTTGCGGATCGTTTCGGAGGTCATACAACCGCTCATCGATGTCGGGGTGTTCAAAATTGACAATGTAATTCCACTGGGAATCTCTTACGGCCGCGTAATTGCCCCATCCTGTGACAATCCAAGGGCGGGGCGCAACCGCACTGCCGGGCCACACATTGTGTCCCGCGACTGGGGGATGGGCGACATGCAACAGATCCAGCATTGTGGGAAACAGATCATGGCTTTGCACCAATGCGGATTCTTCTTGGCGTTGCGGATATTGCGGGTGACGTACGGACCAAATTAATTGCGTGTTGTGGCTGAATAAATGGCTCGGATGCTTGGAGAAACGGCCGTGATCCAACAGTTCGGTGCCATGATCGTTTAACAAGACTACCACGGTCCCGTCCCACAAGCCATGGGCTTTGAGGCTGTCCACCAACTGCCCGACCCAATGGTCCACGAAAGTGAGGTAGCCCAGATACAGGTGGCGCACCCGTGCCGCTTCGGCCGCACTTAAATCGGCCTCCCGCATCCCGTAGGGGTAAATAAACTCGATGCCGTGATATGCTCCATAGATCGGGTCAACATAGGCGCGGGGCGGATCCCATGGCTCATGAGGTCCAAACGAGTCTACCCACAGCATAAATGGTTCTGCAGCGCGATGGTCGGCAACCCATTGGATTGCCCGGCCGAACACTTGAGCGGTCAGCCAATCCGCTTCCGTCACACGGTCTCGGGTATTCAGCAAGTATTGTGTAAGAACCGGATGCTGGCGCGGATCGGGATCCCTCACGTAAGGGGTTAAGGCATCGTGCGGCAACTGGCCACTGCGAAAATTATCGCTTTCATAGCCACGAATGAATTCGTAGGACAAAAACCCCCGGGTGAAATTCATCGTCGGTTTAAACATATGGTAAGTGTCGCTAATCAGGCCGGTTTGATAGCCCTGATCCAACAAGATTTCTGCTAACGTCGGTTGGGTGGGCGGAATCTTGTGCCACCCGCGGCCCGTAGGCCACAGCCCCTCGGTATCATAGTCAAACCGCCAGGGGAAGGATCGCTCCCCGGTAAAATAGGCTCGGCGCATCGGAATCGTCGGTTGTCCTTCGCCAAAGGCTTGCATAAACTCCACGCTATTTCGCCGAAGGGCGTCCAAATGGGGCAAACTCACGGTCCACGGTGCCCGATGATTCAAGAGATCCCAGCGAAAGGTGTCTAAGCAGACAAACACCACGTTATAACGCATAGCTCACTCCTCTTCCTATTTATGATAGTAGGTTTTTGCACCCACTTTACTTGGGGAAATTGGTACATCCGATGTTAAGGTTCCGACCCGCCCAACCTAGTCCCCTGCTCGATGCATGAAGCTCGGAAATTCCGCCATTCTAATAGACAGGTGAGATTTATGCATTAGTATCGTATGTCCGCTATATCCGGGGCCGTTTCCAGTTGGTGCCTCCCATGGACCCGTCCGAAGAATTTGGTGTTGACCCACTTTTTATTCTGGTCTATAAGCCAAAGAGCTCGAACCCCCTTCTTCTCGACCGTCAATGAGGCAGCATCGTCTGGAGAGTACGGACATTTCTTGTCCAGGGGTGCCCCGTCCTCCCCCGGGATCACGAAGTGCATAAGCGTACACGCCTGCCGCATTGGAAGACCTCGACCGTGGTGCTAACGTTGCGGGGGAGCACCTACCCCCCGCCAGCATACAGCACTATATGGCCCTTACTCCACACTTACCTGCCTCACCCCGAAGCCTGCGAAATATGCGGTGAGAGGGGAATCGCGACCATGTTCGGTTAGCGACTAGGATCAATCCACCCTGCTGTCTTTACTTCTATCGGCTTGACAGTTAGCCCCCCCGTTCGGCTCCACCAATCGTCTACCTGGACACGTAAATCTGTTTTAATGTCTTGATAGGACGGATTGTCCGCCTGGTTAACCAGTTCGTGTGGATCGTCTTCCCGGTCGTACAATTCTTCCGCCTTATCCTCGAAATAATATACATACTTCCAGTGCGGGGTGATCAGGCCTCGCAATGGATGAAACCCCCAATAGGCCTTCCAATGTTCAATATATATCATTTGTTCCCCGCTAATTTCCTGGGCGGTGAGTTTGTCCACCAGCGATGCTCCATGGAATTTTTCCGGCACAGGCAATCCCGCTAATTCCGCCAAAGTTGCTGGTAACGACACATTGGATACCAGATCCGAAATCACCTTACGAGCTGGATTACGGTTCGGATCATAAATGATTAGAGGAATTCGATATAATTCCTCGTAGGACAGAACTCCTTTGTAGCGAAGGCGATGGCTGCCTTGCATATCGCCGTGATCCGTGGTAAACACCACTACTGTGCGGTCAATAATCCTTCGTTGCTCAAGGATGTCCAACACCCTCCCGACATTCCAGTCGAGGTAGGAAACTTGAGATCGGTAATTTCTTGCATCTTCACGTACTTGTTCCTCAGTTAACAAGGATTCTCCATAGGCAGCACGGATTTTTTGCCAGGAAGGTTTACTCGACAAATCATCCTGATAAAAGCTGACTGGTACGGGCATATCTTCGAGTGAAAACTGATCCACATACGGATCGATCGCCCGAAACGGGGGATGGGGAGCATACCACGAGATGACGAGAAAAAAGGGTTGCTGGTCTGACACTTCGGATAGGAAATTAAGCGCTTTTGCCGTCGCCCGTGCGTCCAATCCCTGCTGCGTTTGTTCACTAGGGTCAATCGTACCATGATCGACACCATCTTCGCGATAATCTATAGTGTCAAACCCATGGTCTTTAATATCGGCAAATAAATGCCACTTGCCAAAATAGGCGGTGTGATACCCAGCTTCCCTAAAGTGCTTTCCTATGGTGCGATACTGCTGGGACAGCGCGTGACCGATTTGAAGTACCCCTACCTCGTGGGGGTAGCATCCCGTCATCATCGCCGCCCGCGATGGGGTGCACTGCCCGGATGCGCAATAGTTATGAGAAAACCGCACACCCCGCGCGGCCAGTTTATCCAGGTTAGGCGTTTTATAAGAAGAATTCACGCACCCCAATGCTTGTGCCTGTTGTTGATCTGTCACGATCAGTACAACATTCTGTTTCATCGACTCGCGCTCCTCTGAAAAAGGTATAATGGTTCTGTTCTTGCTCTGCCACCAGCTTTTCGCTGCGACAGCGTTGTAATCTCCCTGATCCGGCTCGCTTCCCCTGTTTCGTCACGGCTCAGACTAAAACCGATCCCGCAGGTCAGCTGAAATGCGGCAATGAAGCGTTGCCTACCTGAAAGCCAGGTTGCCATGCCTTAAAAGATTGGGTGACTCAGGAAATATCTGGTTATACCTTCACGGGAACAGGGCGTAAGCCACCGCGTTATGAAACTGGCGGCGAAGGCTCCCAATGTCTATGTGCCGTCCGAAATGCACCCGATTTGTCAAAAGCACTGCCCATGCGCCACTGGGACGGTCGAAGATCGTCGAAGTCCCAGTAAATCCTGTATGGCTAGCCACCGTGTCGGGCCACAAATCCCCGCTGATGTCTTGGCTATCGCCCCGGAGCACCCATCCCCAGCCCCTACGCCCCGTCAACCCAGGCGTCTGTAATCCTACCGCGTGCTCGCAGGTATTCTGGGCCAATGGTCCGGGGCCGCCCACCCACATGCCAAGGTATCGCGCCATATCTCGTGCCGACGAAAACAGTCCTGCGTGTCCTGCGATCCCCCCCATGGCGGCTGCGGTTTTGTCATGCACCACTCCTAACTTGGCTACGCCCCGTTCCACTTCCGTCGCGGCAATATTTTTCGCGCCTGTTGGGTTAAAAGTCGTGTCATGCATCTGCAACGGGCCGAATACAGTGTCCTGCAAAAACTCGGCCAATGGCCTGCGGGAAACTTGCTCCACAAGAGCCCCGGCAATGATGTACCCATAATCACTATATGCCACGCGAGCTCCCGGTTCAGTATCTAGAGGCTCTGCCAGGGCCGCGGCAATAATGGCGTCCGTGCCTTCAAAACGCTCCCACAAGAACGGTTTTTTTGCGACAAGTCCCGATGTGTGGGTAATAAGATGCTTTACCCGCACCGCACGTTTGCTGACTTCCGCAAAAGCGGGAAAATAGTCGGAAAGCGGGGTGTCCAATGATATCTGTCCTCGTTCAACCAAAATCAACAGTGCAGGGAGTGTGGCCATAACTTTGGTCAATGAAGCCACATCAAAGAGTGTATCGTATTGCATTTGGCGCGCCACGGGATACACTTGTGCAAATCCACAATGAAACTGAAATAAAATCTCGGACTTTCGACCACAGATCGCCACCGCGCCCGGAATGCGATCGGATGCAACTGCATCTTCTAAAAGATCGCGCGCCGCACTAAATGCATCCAATTCGCTCCCCCCTTTTTTTCCAGTCTTTTTGCCCAGTCTCTACTCTAGGTGCCAATGAGAGCTCATTTCGAAAGCTCCAATCGCAGTCAATCGGGACCATACTGTCATGATGATCTAAACTGTTTGACCATAGAAACAAAAGTGCGAATGACGTGAAATCCCTGTTTGCGATACAGCGGGAATGTAGCGGTGCCCTCGGTACAGGGCAGTAAATAAGCCGTATTTACGCCGCCTGTCCGGATGTATTGAAGGATAAAGCCCAACAACGCCTCCCCCCACACTTGGGTACACGTGTACAACCTCAGCACTCTCTCGAGCCGACGGTCTTGTATCCATGTCTGGCGCAACGCTCGTTCCCATCCAACACCGAATACGCGAGCAACCACCAACGAATGGAATCGAAAGATTTTCGGCAAACCCCCACCTATAACTGCGAATCCAGCTTTGGGACGGCTCACGGTCGGCAATGGCCGGTTATCTGCCATGTTTCGCACCATGGATACCCCTGGACGAGTGGGCTGGCATCCCTTATTGAGAAACCATTGCCAGGCCCCGGGGTAGGTTTGGCGGTCCACTCCGAGAATTAACACGTAGGGGCAGACAACGTCGAGCGTGACACGGTCATGAATTTTGGTGGTGGAGCAGAGCTCACTCCATAAACGCGTTCCCACGCCAATGGATCGGGACCGCGAATCAACTGCCATCGCACCAAGACTTTCTCACGCCATCGGTCCTTGCGGAGACCAGATCAAATCCCACAATGTGTGTTATCCTTTGCTGCCCAAAGAGGCGCCCGGGCGAAGATCGGATCACAGAGCCATCCAGTCGACCGATAACGCAGACGCCCACACCCTCAAAACGGCAGCATAATCCGCGGCTTCTGCGATCGCCACCTCCATCAGAAGGTCTCCTCGGGTGCGTCTAAGCCATCATCCGCAGGTGTTTGTTCCCATCGTCCGCCTAAACCGTACACCCATTTCCCCAGTGCGACCGCATTGGCCCCGTGAATTCCTACCTCCGATCCAAAGGATGAGGACCGGATCTCCAGTGCGGGTTCGTTCCAAAACCGTGTGCGGCGCTTGACTTGCTGCTGCACTTCATCTTCCATAAGAGGCCAGACGTCTGCAATCCAGCCGCCCAGCACTATCACCTGGGGATTATACATATTCACCACGGCCACCAAAGCCGTGGCCACCACATCAATAATGTCATAATAGGTCCCCCGCTGATAGGACCGTTGAAGTGCGGTCTTGATGGTTTCCCCATCACCGACATGCAACAGTGACTCGATGTGCGCCTGATTTAAATAGGTCTCCAGACATCCGACGTTGCCGCACCAACAGGCTTCGCCTTTCCAGTTAATGGTGATATGCCCCAATTCACCGCCAATGCCGTTGCCCCCACCGAACACCTGGCCATCCGCCAGCACTCCCAAACCAATCCCTTGACCCGCAAATAAAAAGACCAACCACGAGGACTGCGTGCTCCCGCCAAACAACATTTCCGCCAACGCCATGCCCCGGGCGTTGTTATCCATGACCACCGACAGTCCTGTCTCCCGGGACAAGAGTGCGGCCCACGCCACGTGTTGCCAGTCGTACGCCAGCGACGCATAAATGGTCCCCGCAGCGGTATCCACGATCCCGGATGCCCCCACCCCGATGCCTACGATGTGCGATTCCCGGCGCTCGCGCACGAGGTCCTTGATGACGGCGCCGATATTCTGCGCCAGTTCCTCAGGAAACGGATGGTCAGACACCGCCAGGTGCGTAAGATGCGTTACCGACCCGTCCAAATGCCCCAGACCAATGGTTATCTGGTGCCGCTGCATATGCACCGCCACTGTAAGATAATGCCCATTGCGGATAGCGAGACCAATCGACCGCCGTCCGATTGACCGAATTTCATCGAGTGTCCCAATTTCCTGAATGTATCGCTCTTTGATCAACGCCCCGGTAATATTGGACACCGAGGCCGGTGTCAAGTGCGTCATTTCCGCCAGTTTGGCCCGGGAAATGCGCGGATTTTGCAAAATCATCCGCAACAGGAGACCGCGATTTTGTCGGTGGGCCACCGAGATGTTAAGACCGCGCCCCATAAATCAACGCCTCCTTCCCCCGCAGCCGTTCCAACACGGCCGTCACACTGCCTTCCAACTCCAGAGCCGCTTGTGCGTCGAACGCCGAACACCCGCTCCAGTGCATGAGCATGGCAATCGCCAGATGGCCTCGGGCTTCTGACAGCTTTGCCAGCGCCACGCCGCGAGGTTGCCCCGTAGCGATCATAAACACACGCACCGCGCGTTCGCGCAACTTGTCATTCGTGGCCACAAAATCTATCATGAGATTATCGTAACTGCGCCCCAGCGTCACCATCGTTAAGGAGGACAGCAGATTTAAGATCACTTTTTCGACGGTACCCGCTTTCAATCGCGTTGATCCCAGCAGCAGTTCCGGTCCGCTGTCCACAAATATCTCTTCGTCCACCATGCCACCCACCTTGGTTCCGCGGTTATTCACCACCGCAGCCGTAAAACAACCGCGCTGATGCGCCTCTGTAAGCGCCCCTAAAACAAATGGCGTATTGCCGTGCGCGGTTATTCCAATCACCACATCCTGCGGTTGCACATCAACTGCCATCACCTGTTTTCGTCCCTCATCAAAATTATCTTCCACACCTTCGCGCGCTTTTTCAAAAGCGGCCAGGCCGCCAGCCAAGATCGCGCGAATCCGCTCTGGGCCGATGCCAAAGG
Organism: Bacillota bacterium; assembly: GCA_021784595.1. Classification (GTDB taxonomy): domain Bacteria; phylum Bacillota; class Sulfobacillia; order Sulfobacillales; family Sulfobacillaceae; genus Sulfobacillus_C. The sequence continues at coordinate 11,875 of JAJYHT010000074.1, forward strand.
TCGGCGGGAGTTCAACCGCATCCATTACGCCCGCGCGCCCTGCCGAACCTGCTCCCACGTAAAAAATGTGAGATCCGGACCGATACGCCTCAACCATTCGTATCACAAGGTGTTCCAATTGGGCAATGGTTGGGCGTATGCGTTCCAGCGCTTGTTGTTCTTCAGTAATCCATCGGGTCATCAGATGGGGCAGAGGTTGGCGGTCCAACCAGCGCAAACGCGGATCCGGATGCGGTTGTTCGGTTCCAAAATGGCCACTATGGGTCGAAAGCTGATCCTGGTCCAGACGAAACGGGGTCCGTCCCCACCATTCGGCCTTCCCTAGCAGGCGATGCCTCAGAGCGGACCACACTACGGGATGGTCATCGAAAACCTGCACTGTAATTGCCTGATCCGGCGCAAGACCAATGACGGTTGAATTTTTATAGGCCACCACGAGGCTATCCTGACCCAAGGCCGCAGAGGGGAGCGCGTCGATGCCCACCGCCACAACAGGTCCGTCGTTGTCGGGGGTTGGGTTGAGCGCCCGTTCAACACGTCGCTTAAGTTCCTGATCTTCACAGGTGACCCGAAACCGTGTCTGGGGGTCACAGGGCAACCGCTTCGGATCATCGATTAAATGAATGCTCGAGCTTCGCATGCGGGTCAAAATGGTGCCTACTGCATCACGGTCCGGTATCATTGGGGAAGGTCCTGCGACAACATGCCCCGGGGTATACCGCGTCACCTCCACCCAATGCCACGGCGCATCCGATAAGACACCTGGCCACGGCGCGACGGTCCCAACCCCATCGAGCCACCAGTGGAGGTCGTCCGCATTGGCTGAGGTCACCCACGCCCTTCCTAGTCCAGCTTGCTGGAACCCAGCTTGGACCATTCTCCGCACGGCATCCCCCATCCAAGGCAATGCGACATCGCTGAGAGTGCCATCAACACTGCCAAATACCCCGCGGACGCCCATTTCGCGCAACCGCGACCCATACCATAACGCCACCCGATCCATCTGATCCAACGAGTCCGAAGCCGCTGCCAAGGCCGCAGTTGGCCAAAGCAGACCGTCATTTGACCAGACTCGCAATCCCTCCTCGGCAACCCATACTTCCGCGAGGGGGAATCGGTCCCGCACCTGCCGAATGAGCGCGTGATCCGCCGTAAAGAAATCTGTCACCACGACAATGGTCGGTCCCGCGTAGTCAATTGAATGGTGCGCGTGTTCCGCAGCCGTTCCCCAGAGTGCCAGGCCCGACGATATCACGCGATCCCTCCTAGTTTCCGTCCGCAGAGAATGTGCGCGCCAGACGCCGTTCGTGCTTCATAATATAAGATCAACCCCTCTTCGGTATGCACTGGCGCCACGTAACGTAGCGACCCGTATTGGGACTGAATCCATGGACCCTCTGCCGGGATCTTGTAAAAAGTTTTCAGGTCCGCGGTCAGAGCTAGGCCGACCCGTTCCTCATAATTTTCCTCCACATCGGCCGCGCCGTCATAAAACGCCAAATAGAGCGAGCCCATTTTGACCAAACCCGAGATCCGCGAAACCAAGGAGTCCCATCCCGTCGGCGATGATCCCAACACCTCGCCGACCCAGTTGTGGGGTTCCCCACCCACCGATATCGCCAATCCGGTATGCGAATGCACGCGACCGGTCGTAAACACATCATTGCTCGCGTGCAAATCGCCCAGAGAGTCGCCGAGATCTACCAAATCAGTTGGCGCATAACTCACATAGAGAAAACTCAAGGGGCCCATCGGCACGAGGAGCGGATCTTTAACGGCATGTCCGCCAATCATGGAGGTATCCAATTCCGTACACCGGGCTTGCACATTTAGCGTTTCCACCTGGTCGCCGACGAGACGGTCAATCTGCCATTGATGGGTGTCACCATTGACGTAACTGAGATACAGCGTCCATAGACCGTGATGGTGCGTCAGCGCTCCACGTTCGATCGAGGGAGAGTCTAGTTGCTCTTGGGTGACGCGCCAGACATCGTGGAATGTCACGCCATCCGCACTTTTGGCAATCCGGGCTTCATACCCTCGCCCGGATCCCCGAGGCCGTCGCAGGCGATAATATAAATACACCGTCCGGGACTCCGCATCATAATACACACCGGGGGCCCCCACCCAATAACCTTCCTCATCAGCGGGGCTGGTGCGCACCACAAATTCCTCTCCGGTATTCAACCATTCGGGCCGAGCGACTAGTAAAGATTGTTCCAACGAGATTACCTCCATATTCTTAATTAGTTTAATCAATGATTATTGTAGTCCGTTTCTCCTTTCTCGTCTACTCCTCGATGGTAAAAGTTCCGCAATGGAGCCGTCTCCTGCTATTTCCACCCGGAAAAGGAGGTTTTAGCAGACGGGCTTCTTTGACAAGCAAGAAATCTGGCCCTTAGTGCTCAAGCGCAGGATTATACGGCCATCGGTTATATTGCGCAAGCTTTCGAAGAGTTGACCTGTCTTGCCACCCTGCCACAACTTCGCATTAACCGAGGAGGGACAAGGCGGAAAACCTGTCCTAGACTTCTTCGGGTAGCGCGATGACCCGCCGTTGTCGTGTTCACTGTGCAGGCCAAGGTGCCTGGTGTCAAGAAGTGTTGGGGTGGGTACACCTGATATTATTGGCGTGGCGGTGCCGCGGCAGAATGTATCCCACCGCATTGAATTTTTGACCGTTACTCGCCAATTGCGAAAGTTGAGACGTTGTGGGTTGACATTACCATATGAACCAAGTAAATTAAAAATATGAATTAAATGACTGTTGCAAGAATCGCAGCCCGAGGGTTTTTCGTCGATCAGCACTAAGATTTTAACTACTACAAAATTCCATGCCACAAAAGATTTACGAAGCACGCGTTAATTGAAGAAAGCTTACCCGTTGACAAAGAGGAGCGCTGAGAATGTCCGGACGTGTTATTGTGCTCGGGATGGATGCGTTGGTTTTGCCATTAATTAAACGTTTTGTTGCGGAGGGCGCACTACCAAACTTTCAACGGTTATTGAACGACGGATCATACTCCTATGCGCTATCGGTGTTACCTCCCTACACGCCAACGAATTGGGCGACCATTGCGTCCGGTGCCCTGCCGGGACGTCACGGAGCAGGCAATTGGACGGACGTGACCGTATCCGACCCTATTGGTAGAAAGGCGCGGTCAACCTTTGATGCGCGTGCCCTGCACGCAGATACTGTGTGGAATGCCGCCTCGCGCGCAGGCTTGCACACCATGCTGGTGACCTATCCTGGATCCTATCCGACTAAGTTCGCAGGCGTAACGATCGTTGCTCCGCTATACCGGGGTTTGACGGGACACGTCCTGGCATCGGGTGGAGAATATGATATCGATCTTAGTTCTGGACAACGGATTAAATTGCCGGTCAAAAGCCAGTCTTCAGGACCATTGCTTCTACCGACCGAAGATGGTCATCAAGAACTCTATCCTGAGGGACTAGAGCATTTTTCCGGCTTCGAGATCAGCCGCGATAACCAGACCATCGCCATCTACTGGCACGATGCCCCTTTGGTTGTGTTGGCGGAAAACACCTGGAGCGCGTGGACTACTATCCCCGATGGGCATGGGGGACAAGCTTCAGTCAGATTTCGCTTGCTGAACATGACCGATCACAAGGTCCATTTGATTCGGTCCGAAATATATCCTATTCAGGGCTTTACCGACCCACCGAGCTACGCAGACGAGATATACCGCGCCGTGGGGCCGTTTTTTGAGCATCCGGCAGCAATTAATCGCGAAAGCGAGGAAGCGGTGAATGCCCTGTTGGAGGAACTTCAGGACCAAGTGGACTGGTACATTGGAGTGGCCAAGCATAGCGCGGAAAATCGTCCGTGGGATTTATTCATGACCCATTGGCACTGGATTGATACCGCGCAGCACAACTTTTTGACGGGGTTAGATCCCGAGCCCGGAGTCGATCCCGACGAGCGGGCGGTATCGATTATTCGCAAGTCCTACCAACTCGGCGACCGACTTTTAGGCGGATTTTTAGGTCAGATGAAGCCAATGGATCATCTCATGGTGGTTTCCGACCACGGTCATGTGCCCAATCGACGCATTGCCAGCGTAACCCGACGTTTGGTGGAAACGGGTTTGGCCGTTTTTGACGAAAAACGTTTGCCCTCTCAAGTCATTGACCGTACGCGCTCGAAAGTCTATTTACTGTCCCCGCATGAAATTGTTGTCAATCTTGAAGGTCGTAATGACGGAGGCATTGTACCACAAACAGAATATCAAGTGGTCGCAGAGGCAGCGCTCGACGCTCTGCTCGACTGGAAAGACCCCGAGACAGGAAAACGTTTAGTAGCCTATGCTTTGGAAAGATCACATCAGCAGATCCTAGGGTATTTCGGAAGCCGAGTGGGAGATGTGATGTTCTTGTATAATTCGGGATATTCTTGGGGGACTCCACAACACAACATGAGTGTGGGCCCGTCTGATGGCTCGTCCAATCACGGGGCCCAATTGCCGACTACAACGACTGAACGCACCGCCAACATGGCGACCTTAATGGCGTTGGGCCCTAGTATTCGGTCGGGATATGAGCGGCGGGCAGAAGACTTGGGCTACGTTTCCCTAACAGATATAACACCCCTAATCTCCCATCTCCTGGGGATCGTTCCTCCCATAGACTGCCGAGGAGCGGTCCCTCGGGACTTTTTGCAGTCCACTTTAAAATAAGAAGGAGGGAATCACCATGAAACGCGTCGTCTTGGCTGCGTCCGCCTCGGTCTTGCTACTGTCTGCGGTAGCTGGCTGTGGAACCACAGCCAAAACCTCGACAACCGCAGGCCCGCCATTTGTGACGATTGGCACCATCATGCCGCCGGGAGCTCCTATGAACATCTTCAGTGCGAGTAGTCTGGAGCGGCCTGGAATGGACATTATGCCCTTGGCCGTGTCAAAGAATAGCGCAGACTTAAGTGCCTTTTATCCAGCCTTGGCAAGCCGCTGGAAACTCTCCAACAATGGGCGCACGGTCACCGTGTGGCTCCGACCGAATGCCCGCTGGTCCAACGGACAACCTGTGACCTCGGCCGATGTGGTCACCACCAGTGCGTGCGACGACGCGGTGGGCGTCATGCAGGCAGACGGTCTAGGCTCGGTTCGGGTATTAGGACCCAAGGAAGTGCAAATGACATTGACTCCGGAACGCACATCCACCACCTTTTTGCTGGATGTCTTGAGCAGTGACATTGTTCCCAAGCAGGTCTTTGGCGCATTATTGCCAGCCAACATCTGGTCGTTGATCCATGCCACCCAGTATACGGGGACAAATCCGTCATTGTCCAAGCAGGCACAAACTGCAACCACCCAATTGACCAGTATTGCCGACAAAATAACCGCTTTTGCCCCGGCTCATGACCTGTCTTCTGGACCGTTCGTGATTCAGGCCGTCAATCCCGGGGAAGTGATAATGCGCAAAAATCCCGATTTCTTTGCGGCTCAAAATGTGCCGGTTAATGAAGTGGTGGTGCGCAATTATACCGGAAGCGAGGAGGTATGGAACTACGCGATCTCCGGACAGGTAGATGAACTGACTGGTAATCTTCCGGTAAACATTTACAACCAGGCCAAAAAAACCCCTGGCAATGTGTTTTACAAAGTGCCAGCCTATACCATGACCAGTTTAATTTTCAACGAGCATGTTTACCCGTACAATCTGTTGGCGGTCAGGCAAGCACTGGCCTATATCATCAATCGCCAGGCCGTACAGCATGTTGCCAATCCGGTGTCAGCATCGCCGTCGCAGTGGACTGACGGCATGGTGGATGCCGCGACGCGGCAGTGGCTAACATCAACGCAAATCGCAGCACTGAAAAAATACTCGCTCAATGTGGCCAAGGCAACGAGTCTTCTTTCGCATGCGGGGTTTAAGAAAGTCGGACAGCAGTGGATGCTGCCCGATGGCAAGCCATGGACAGCGACCCTGACGACGGTTAGTCAGTTTAGCTCATGGATGGCCATGGCGCAGATTGTGCGCAGCGCGATGGTTAAGTTTGGGATACCCACCAAGGCGGTCGGAATGACGTTTGCTCAGGAGCTTCAGGCACAGTCGGCGGGGAGTCTTCCCTTGTCGTTCTGGATTGACGGGCAGGGGCCGAATCCTTATTTTGCTTATAATCGCATCTATGGCGCGCCCGACGGATATGTAATGAAAGCGGGACGGCTGGTTCACATTCCAGCAGGGCAACTTGTTCATAGCTCCGCCGCCACTCCAGCGGCCACGAACTGGGTGGACTTTCCGACAACAGTTCCCCTGTCAGGCTATGGCACTGTCAATCCAGGGCAGTTAACACGGCAGTTGGATCAGGTGACCAATCCTGCGGTGATTCGTCGGGACACCCAAATCCTCGCCATGGTCACGAATCGCTATGTGCCCCAAATTACCATGTGGAACGTCAATTTGACCGGATGGGTCAATACCAAGCACTTCACGGACTATCCTTTGAGCAACCATGCTCTGATGCTAGCCACGGAAGGATACTATCCTCCCATTGGTATTTGGATGATGCTTCATTATATACGCTCTCGTTCCTAACGTTGACTCTTCAAACCATAAGGGGGAACTCATTGATGAAACGCATTTTCTGGACAGCATCCGCCTCCGTCTTGTTGCTGTCTGCGGTGGCAGGCTGTGGAACCACGAGCAAAACATCCACTGCCGCTCAAACTCCATTTGTTACCATTGGCAATATTTTGGCTCCCGGCGCTCCGATGAATATTTTTTCCAGCAATACCTTAGAGGAACCTGGCATGGACATTATGCCGCTGGCCGTGTCGCAGAACAGCGCCAATCTCAGTGCCTTTTATCCCGCTTTGGCGAGTCATTGGCAACTCTCCAACAATGACCGCACGGTTACGGTCTGGATCCGCACCAACGCCCGCTGGTCCAATGGGCAACCAGTGACCGCGCAGGATGTGATGACCACTATGGCCTGTTCCTATGCGGTGGGGACGATGCAGGCGGACGGACTGGGTTCGGTGAAGGTCCTGGGCCCCAAGGAAGTGCAGATGACCTTGGCGCCGGGCATCACATCCAATACCTTTCTCTTAGATGTCTTAACCACCAACATTGTTCCTACCAGTGTCTTTGGCCCCTTGTTACCCCACGACATCTGGACCTTGATTCATGCCACCCAATATAAGGGAACGAACCCAACACTGGTCAAGAGTGCCCAAACCGCCACGACTCAATTGACTGCCTTGGCCGACAAAATCACGGCGTATGCGCCCACCCACGATGTGTCATCGGGGCCGTTCGTGATTCAAGCCGTGAATCCTGGGGAGATGATTTTACGAAAAAACCCCGACTTTTTTGACGCGGCCCATGTGCGGGTCAATGAGGTGATACAGCGAAACTACGCGGGAAGCCAGGAGGTGTGGAATTACGCGATTTCCGGCCAGGTGGACGAGCTTACGGGAAATGTTCCCGTAAACATTTACAACCAAGCGAAAAAAACCGCGGGCAATATCTTTTACAAAGTACCGGCTTACTTAATGACCACGTTAATGTTTAATGAGCATATCTACCCATACAATCTCTTGCCAGTGAGGCAAGCGCTGGCGTACATTATCAATCGGCAAGCGGTGCAGCATGTCGCCAACCCGGTATCCGCATCGGCCTCGCGGTGGAGCGACGGGATGGTGGACTCGGCAACGCGGCAGTGGCTCACCCCGTCACAAATTGCTGCACTGAAGCAGTATCGTGTCAATTTGGTCAAGGCCACAAGCCTTCTTACGAGTGCCGGATTTAAAAAAGTTGGACAGCAGTGGATGCTGCCCAACGGCAAGCCATGGACCGTCACCCTGACCACAGTCAGCCAATTTAGTTCCTGGATGGCGATGGCGCAGGTCGTTCGCACCGCGCTGGTTCAGTTTGGTGTTCCCACCCAGATCGTTGGCATGACATTTCCCGAGGAACTGCAGGGCCAATCGCAGGGGAAGCTCGCGTTATCATTCTACGATGACGGAATGGGGCCCAATCCGTATTTTGCCTTCAGCCGCATCTATGGCGCGCCTGACGGTTATCTGGTCAAAGGCGGAAGGCTGGTTCACAACGCCGCTTCGGATCCGACGGGGGGCAATTGGGTTGACTTTCCGACGACCGTCTCGTTGCCAGGATACGGCACCGTCAACCCAGGTCAATTAACCCAACAACTGGATCAGACTCACAATCCGGCGCTGGTTCGCCGTGATACCCAGATCTTGTCTATGGTCACCAATCGCTACGTGCCGCAAATTACGATGTGGAACGTCGCACGCACGGGATGGGTCAATACCAAAGACTTCACCGACTATCCTCTGAGCAACAAGACGCTTATGGTGGCGACCTACGACTTTGAACCGCCCGTCGGCATCTGGATGATGCTCAATTACATTAGACCCAAGTCCTGAGTCCAGCCACGTCTTATCCAGACCAGCAAAGGAAGGTGCTTTCTTCATGGCTCCATTAAATCCAGCCGTTGTCGGTACCTCATTTTACTGCGGAATTCCAGCCAGCACGCAGACATCTGCCTATGATTGTGTGGCGATGGCGGCCGACCTCGGCATCACCCAGTTCTTCACGTCGCTGCAAATGCCTGAGGCCGATATTCCCTCCAGCATCGCCGAATTTCAAGAGATTGGCAGACTCGCGGACCGAATGGGTCTTAACATCATGGCGGATGTACATCCTATCGCTTTTCGCAGGGTTGGTGGCAATTTGGAAGATCTCGGCCCGTTTCGCGACATTGGCATCTCTGCGATTCGCCTTGATGCAGGTTTCTCCGATGAAGAGGTAAGCACATTGCTACCCACCGCAGAGCGCTTCGGCATGAGTGTGGTACTCAATGCCAGTCCCGTGACCGACGCGAGTCTAGACCGCCTGAAGGCGCTTGGGGTGCCGTTGAAGGGGGCGGTGGCATGCCATAACTACTATCCCAGGATTGAGAGTGGGCTCTCGCGCGCGTTCGTAGCCGAACAGGCTCGGCGGCTCCACGAATATGGCTGTGTCGTGATGGGATTTGTGGCATCGCGGAGCCACCGTCGATATATGACCTACGAAGGGCTCCCCACACTCGAGTGTCACCGCCAAGCCGATCCGGGCTTGGCGGCTCAGGAACTCCTAACCTTGGCGTGGTGTGACCAGGTGTATATCGGGGATCAGACCGATGACGAAGAAGAGCTTAAGGCGATGTTGGAAGCCGCAAAAGATCCGTGCCTGGTGCTCACGCTACGCCTTAATCCGAATGCGGGAATGGCAGAGAAAATGGTGGCGCTTAACGCTGTGCACACACATTTGCCCCAGGAATTTGAGTTGGTCCATCGAGCTCGGGGAGATCGCCAGCGGCCTGGCCGCCCCACCATTCTGCCCCAAAGAGTTGCACTGGCGCGAAGGAGGGGGACCGTTACCGTGGACAACGCCTTATACCCGAGATTTGCCGGGGAGCTGCAAATTGCTCGAACGGACTTAGCACCCGACATCCGCACCAACGTGGTGGGGTGGGTTGTGGACGAAGATCTTGGCATGTTGGACAATCTGGGGCCGGGAATCCGTTTTCGCTTTCATGTCTTGACGAATTGAGCCTCTTTTAAAAGGTGGCAATCGCGATGACGACAGACCAGCAGGTCAAGGAGGGATGGATGTGTCTTCCAATATGAGGGTATTGCGAGGTGTTCCTGAGGCTATCCCTCTGCTGGCGCAACTGGTGGACCGAGTGATGCGTCCCTATACACTGGCCGGGGAAGGTATGGCCAAACGGTTTCCACTTCTCTTCCAAGAGAACAATGCTCACAATCTCTTTTATATTGCGAAACAAGGCATTCCGGTCAGCATGGCCGCGGTCTGGCGCGGAGAAGTGGCAACGAGCGGTCTCGTGATTCCAGTCGCCTCCATTGGATCGGTTGCCACCCTAAAAGAATTTCGTGGTCAAGGGTTAGCATCGCGCATCCTACAGCATATTTGGACGCAGCTGATGCATCAAGGGGTGCCGGTGGTGCAAATTTCTGGAAACCGCGACTTGTATCATCGCCTCGGCGCCGAACCGGTAGGGGATTTTCTTCGCGCGCGGGGCCATATCCAAGCTCAAGCCGCGTGGCCAGTGAAAAAATTGACGAATGGAGACAGTGTGGTAGAGGAATTGGCAAAGATTTATCGTTCCGAAGCGGTGAGGTACGAGCGGACGCGAGATGACATGCGCCAGCTCTTGGCGGGGCTTTCCTATCCCCGCCGCAATACGCGCCATTCACTCTTTGTGGCCCAGCAGGGCAGGCGTCTCGTTGCCTATGCGGTGGTTGGGGTGTCAGACCGCTGGGAGGGCGCCCGGACCATGGAGTGGGCGGGATCTCGGTCAGCAGTGTTATCAATTTTGCAATATGCAGCCTCCCACTATGGGGTTCCATCGGTGGAACTTGTGATTGGCCCAAGCGACTACCCGATGAGGAAGATGGCAGCAGCGGCAGGGTTGGTGACGGAACCGACCCTCAACCTGGGGACGATGGCCGTGGTCGACCGCAGCGCTTTAATTCGGACCCTTGAACCATGGATTGCGCAGCGGTGGGGTGTCGAACACCGGACTGCAGACATTTGGCAGCAAATCAATCAGTTTGCGGCCAAGCCTGGCGAGTTTGCCCAGTGGGTATTTTCTGCACAAGGTATGGCATTGCCCTGGCCGTATGCGGGAGGACTTAATTACGTGTGATCCTGCCAACCGACTAGGAGAAATGCTCCGATGTGGTCGGCCACCTCGATGGCCCTGGTGCTGGTCGGCGCGGGATGCGAATTTGTTCTAAGGGAGGCAAGTGGGGATGAAGGGGTTCTGGATACGGTTGGTGCGGCGACTCGCCGGAGGCCTGATTATGGTCTTGGCGGTCTCCTCGTTCACCTTCTTTTTAGTGCATTTTATGCCGGGAAATCCCGTGCAGACGAAACTGAACACCTTATTGGAATCGGGGACCCCTCCTCTGCAGGCAGAAGCCCAGGTGCGGTCGATGTATGGATTCGTTCCCCATACACCTCTTTATGTTCAGTACTTTCATTACATTTGGCAGATTCTGCACCTGAATTTAGGACAGTCGATTTCTTATGCGGGGGTGCCGGTGCTGCATTTGCTGCTGAAGGCCATGCCCTGGACCGTGATCATGGTGCTGACCGGACTCTTTATCAGTTTCATCATCGGCATTGCGGCGGGCGTGGTCGCTTCAGTAAATCGCAACTCGCGCATGGGCGACGGGTTGACCATGCTGTCTACATTTTTGCATGGCATTCCGCAGTTTATTTTGGCATTGGGATTAGCCTATCTATTTACCACAGTGTTCCGGGTGTTTCCGTTTGGGGCTCCATACAATGCGGCAATAACTCCCGGATGGTCGGCGGCATTCCTCGCTTCGTTGGCTCGCCATGCCGTGCTGCCGATTGCGGCCTATGCGATATCGGGTTTTGGCGGTTGGGCTTTGGCCATGCGCGCTAGCGTGAGTTCGGTACTAGGCGACGATTACATTTTGGCAGCGGAATTGAGGGGCGTAACACCGGCCATCCGTCTGCGCTACATTGCACGCAACGCAATCCTTCCCCTCTTTACAATTCTCACTCTTTCCGTTGGCTTTATGTTTGGCGGTTCCATTTTTATCGAGACGATTTTTGATTACCCAGGCCTGGGCTATATGATCAATTCGGCATTGGCGGCTCGCGACTATCCCTTGATGGACGGGGCGTTTTTGATGATAACGCTGGCGGTGATTATTGCCAACATTGTGGCTGACTTGCTATACACCGTGTTGGATCCCAGGATTCAACGGATATAGCCGACCTGCACCCGACGCATGAATGTATGCGACTACACATATAAGGAGGCTCTTTGATGGCAATGGCAAATTCTCCTCTGCCGAATCAACCCTCGGTTTCGTGGCGTCCGCCGTCGTTCTCGACGATTGCCTGGAAAGCGCTTACTCGCAAGCCAGGCCGCATGGTGGGTCTAGGGATTCTGCTATTCTATATTCTGATGGCTATTTTTGGGCCGATGCTTTATCCCGCCAATCTTCCTGTGAATCCTGCCAACATTTATGCGCCCCCTAGTTGGGCCCATCCCCTAGGGACCGACTTTGAAGGGACCGATGTTTTGGCACTCATTCTTACGGGGTCTCGCTATGTATTATATTCCGCAGGATTGGCGGCCTTTTTTACGGTAAGCATTGGCGCCCTGCTCGGACTCGTGTCAGGATATTTTAGAGGCTGGCCCGAAACGGTGGTCATGCGGATCGCTGACTTTTTCCTAACGGTTCCGGGCTTCCCTCTGTTAGTGGTCTTATCAACGGTTTGGGACTTCGGCAACCCCGTCTCAATGGGACTCGTGCTGGGCTTGACGGGATGGGCACCCTTGGCGCGAGCTGTACGGTCGCAAACGCTGTCTTTGCGTGAAAGAGGATTTGTCGAAGCGGCGCGGGGACTAGGCCTTTCGCGGGCGGAAATTATTTGGAGTGAAATTTTTCCCAATACGGCGCCTTATGTGGCGATGCACTTTCTTTTGGCTATCACCGGCAGTATCTACTTAGAAGTCGGCCTCTTCTTTTTGGGAGTGGTGCCATTTTCTACAAACAACTGGGGCGTTATGTTGAATTTGGCCTTTTCGCAGGCGGGAGCTATGTATAGCACCCGCGCACTGCCTTATCTCTTATCGCCGTTGTTTTGCATCATGTCCTTGACTTTTGGGATCGTCCTGTTTTTAGGGGCTGTGGATGAAATGTTGAATCCTCGGTTAAGGAGGGTATGAGTGTGAGCGCCGACCTCAGCACCACTTCTGAAGCCATGAAATCTTCCCATATTGTCTGCAGCGTCCGCAACCTAACGGTCACCTATCAAACAGACGCCGGTGATTTTCCGGCTCTTCACAATGTGAATTTGGATATTCAGCAGAACCAAATTACGGCGGTTATCGGTGAGTCCGGGTCGGGCAAATCAACCCTGGCCCTGGCGATGTTAAATGGCATTGCATTGCCAGGAAGAGTGACCGGTGGAACCATTTCACTGTCCCAGCATGGCGATGTGCTGGCATTGCGGGGAAAGGCACTCCGACGGCTTCGGGGTCCGGTTGTCGGCACAGTTTTTCAGGCGTCGCAAAACGCGATGAATCCGCTGCGCCGCATTGGCAAGCAAATTTTAGACTTGGGGCGCTCCCATGGCTATAAAGACCCGCGCATACTGTTGCGTGAAGCTCAGTTATTAGCGAAGAAAATGTCCATGGACCCGGACCGGGTGCTCACGGCGTATCCGCACCAACTCTCCGGAGGCATGCGGCAGCGCCTTGGCATTATTATGGCTCTGGTGCTGCATCCCGAGATCCTGCTGTTGGATGAGCCCACCACCGCGCTCGACTTGCTGACTCAGTCGGCGGTTTTGCAAATCATCCAGTCCATTCATCGTGAACGACAGTTGACCACCTTGCTGATAACGCATGATATGGGAGTGGTTGCGGAAGTGGCCGACACAGTGGTGGTTCTCTATGCGGGCCGTGTGATGGAAGAAGGGCGCACGGCGGCTGTCTTGCGGCATCCCGGACACCCCTACACCCGGGCGCTGATCAAAGCAATTCCGCGATTGACGGGAAGTCTCGATCAGGCTCGACCATTAGAAGGATCACCTCCAGATCTCACAATGATTCCCCGCCAAGGATGCGTCTTTCGCCAGCGGTGCCGATACCGCATGGCGCTGTGCGACAACGAAAGCCCCTCTTTAAAGCAATTAGAGGACGGACACCTGACGGCCTGCCATTGGGAAGGACAAAGCGATGATTGAAATACGAAACTTAAATAAAACGTTTCCCGCTACAAAGGGCATGCTGTCCCATGGAGAAGTCCATGCGGTTCGCGGGGTTAGTTTCCGTCTCGATGATGCGGGGGCGATTTCCGTGATTGGCGAGTCGGGGTGTGGGAAAACCACGATCGGACGCATTTTGGCGGGATTGGAGCCTCATACCGGTGGCGACTTGATATTTGACGGGGTTAACCTAAATAAGCTGCCCGTAGCGGTGCGCCAACCCTATTTTAGAAAAGTGCAATTGATCCATCAAGATCCATATACCGCCTTGAACCCAGCGCATACGATTGTGCGAACACTCACGTCACCATTAATGCTGCAAGCGAAAAAACACGGAAGAGATGCCTCCTGGATTGAGAAACGGGCTCAGGAGCTGATGGGCTTGGTGGGGCTGGATCCCCGGGGCACGTTTTATAAATATCCCCACCAATTGTCAGGCGGACAACGGCAGCGGATAGTGATTGCCCGGGCGTTAACGGTCGAACCCAGCGTGCTGGTAGCTGATGAAGCGGTCTCAATGATAGATGTGTCCATGCGTCTTGACATCCTCAACCTCCTGAGGGATCTTCGGTCACGGCTGGGAATCGCTATAGTATTTATCACGCACGATGTGGCGTCCGCCCGGTATATTGCCGCGGATGGGGCATTATGCGTACTGTATCAAGGCGAGATCGTGGAGTATGGGCGTACCGATGACCTGATTGTCCACCCCGTTCATCCCTACACACAGGCCATGCTGAGCGCCATGCCAGTTCTGCGGGGATTAGAGGAACCAGGACCGGACCGCTATATACCGCCGGAAGGCATGGACGAAGACGCGGCTGCCGAGCCTAGTTGCTCATTTTCTCCCCGTTGCCGATGGGCCACGGAGCAATGCCGCACCCGCCATCCGCCATTGATCTCCTGGCACGGGATGGAATCGACCGAGACCCACTATCACGCCTGTTTCTATCCCGAACCCCGACGTGTGGTGGCTACGCCGGTGCAGTAAGCAATCCAACTGCCCGGGGGCTAATGGCGCCAGCACCAGACTCGCTTTGTCCATCGGATTTAGGGGACTTACTAGGCAATGGAGCCAATGGGCTAGCGCTCCAACCTGTTTTTCATCATCTTTCTCAGTGCCATGACATCTTAAGAGAGAATTTCAATGCGCAAGAACGCAGGAGGCGATAGGGTGACTCAGCAACATCGAAAATACGTCGTGGGGCAAATGGTGCTGGCAAATTGGCCAGCAGAGGGCATGCCAAAGGTAAGAGAAGCGTTGGCGGATCGTCCTCTGGGTGGCTATGTGTTTCACAGCAATGATATCAAGTCGCCAGAGTGGCTACGGGACATCGCCGAAGAATTATGGACCTTGTACCAAAAGCAAGGTTGGGATCCGCCGTGGCTTGCGGTGACAGAAGAAGGGGGAATTGTCCAACGGTTCCGCCGTTGGTTCAATCCGCCGTCAGCCATGTCCCTCGGCCTCTTGGACAATTCTCAGTTAAGCGGCGAGGTCGGTGCTCTGGTTGGACAGTTTCTCCGGGCGAGTGGCATCAACTGGAATTTCGCCCCATCGGTCGATGTGCTCACGCAAAAATATAGCCACATCATCGGCACCCGATCTTTTGGCACCGATGAAGAAAAGGTTTCCTCACTCGCCATCCCCTGGTTGTTGGGTCAGCAAGCCCAAGGGGTGTTGTCGACGGTGAAGCATTTCCCAGGGCATGGAATGACAGATCGCGATTCCCACATCGAACGCCCGGTGGTCAATATAGGATGGGATGAGATGGCGCGCCATCTCATCCCCTATCGTGCGGCATTTGAGGCTGGCACAGGGGCGGTAATGACCGCTCACATCGTATACCCAAGGTTTGATAGTCTCCCCGCCACATTATCATCGTTTTGGTTAACTGAGGTGCTTCGTCAAGAATTGGGGTTTTCGGGCCTTGTTGTGACGGACGCGTTATCCATGAAAGGCATCGCGCATTATATGGATCCGATAGAGGCCTCGGTGCTAGCCGTTTCGGCGGGCGCCGATGTGATTGACTGCGGGGGGACCTTTGAACAAGCGCTCAGCATATTTGATGCGATTTATGAAGCGACTGGCCGCGTATTGCCGGAGACCACCGTGTCGGAGATTGAAAGCCGGATTGCGCACGCCAAGCAGAGGCTTGCACCGCCCAAAGACTGGCCATTGTGGCCTGATGGCGAGAAGCTTGAAGCAATATATCAAAAAATCGCGATAAATATGCGTGTAAGGCATTCCGGATATGCGCGCCATGTCACGAAACCGCTCATTGAAGTGTGGGCCTCTGGCAGTCCGCCTACAGAAGTGGAAGAAGATGCTCAAGAACAGCCGTCGGACATCTTTTGGTTGAACACGGGAACCATGCAACGATGGGACGAGGTGTTCCAGACCATCAATGCCATGCATGGATCGGTTATCCTCTACACCGAAAACTTGTGGAAATTGCCTCTCCTGGTGGACAGGATTAAAGCGGCCATCGGGCCTCGGCTTGAAGCGTTAGTGGCGATAGGCGATCCGGTGGACGAGGAATTATTTGAGGGAATGTCCCTTTTCATTAAGGTTTGTGGAAACCGGGCAATGGCACGACAGGTGCTGCAGCTGTCTTTAAGCGCGGATCGGATTTAAATAACGGGAGGCGGACCAGATGACCGCAGTACGTTCATATCAATCAGGAGATATAGCCGCCCTGGTCACGACTTGGAACCAGATCTTAGTGCATGATCCGGTGAATCAGGAGAGGTTTGCCGCCAGCATTTTGTGCGACCCAAATATGGAAGCCGAGGGTTTTTCTGTAATACCGGAGGCTGGTGGAATTGCAGCCTTTGCTTATGCCTCAGTTCGGCGCCGAACTTTCCCAGAGGAAGGTGCCGCCGAGCGCCATGTCGGGTGGATTAACGCGTTTGGCGTTCATCCAGTTCGAAGAAGACAGGGTTTGGGTGCTCAGTGCATGGAAGCCGCCTTCGCTTACCTTCGCCTAAAGGGTTGTCACACGATCCGGGTGGGCGCATTTGTTCCGTACTATATTGCGCCCGGTGTGGATCTTGAAGCCTATCCCGCAGCTGGTGAGTTTCTCCTGGCGCTAGGATTCCAACGCGAATCGGAACTCGTTTCCATGCAGGCAAGTTTGTTACATTTCACGGTTCCCCCAGATGTTGAGACAGTGCAGTCGCGCCTCTTAGAGGCGGGAGTGCAATTTGAGGCGCTAACGGCAGATTTCTTGCTGGACCTGTTAAACTTCATTCGACGGAATTTTCAGGCTGATGCGGCACAGGTGATTCAGAATACGCTACGAAACGGCGGACGCATGAGTCAGATTTTTATTGCGCGGGAAAACCGCGCCGTAATCGGCTATTGCATGTATGGCCTATATGATGGCAATCTAGAGCGGTTCGGGCCCTTTGGGGTCCGAGCTGACCAACGAAGGCGCAACGTGGGCAAGGTTCTCTTGTACCGCTGTATGGAAACGATGCAGGCCCAAGGATTGCGGACTGTGTGGTTTAAATCAACGAGTGAAGCAAGCCCGGCGGCACAACTATACCGACGCGCCGGATTTCAAACCGTTCGCCGATTTCATACGTTTAGCAAACCGCTATAGGATTCATAGTTCAATGGCGATGAAGAATAGGAACCGTTCACCCGTGGGAGTGGTGGCTGGGGTTACGATTATCTCTGGTGTTCTTTGCGTGACTCGATGTCCCCCGCACCTTTTTTCCTCCCTCGGCGCTATGCCGATAGTTGGCGTAATTTGCACCTCGTGGCACTCCCTTCTCCCGGTCAAATTCAGCGACAGCCTTCATGGAGAATCGTCGTTGGAATCGAATTGCTGGGGTTTCTAATCGGAAACATTTCCGGTTTCATTGGTGCGTCGGGCGGTATTTAATTTTTAATGGCGTCATTGTATGGCCTTCACTATTCCCTATGTACCGCCGTTGGCACCAGGACGGTGGCTATGAGCCCCTAGACCTTAAGTGGTGCGATGGGTTATGGAAGGCACCACGAAGTGGACGACCTTGGATTTCTCCTGATTGGAGGGACTGCAGTACTGACGGGATACGGCGTGTCCCACTACGCTCAGCGAATTCGCGAACGGTATCAGATAAGAGGAACTGGCGTGTTGCTATTGGTTGTCGGACCCTCCATGCTGCTACATTAATTCATGCAAAACAGAGGCTTTCCGTTCCGCCCCTCCCATCCGAACTTAACAGCCGCCCAAGTTCGTGGAGTACCGAACAAGAGCCCAAAAGTTTGGAGTGGCATTCGGCTTAGAACGAGCGACGACCTGGATTTGCAGCACATATCTTGTCTGACCACTTTACACCAGTCGTGTTGGCACATTCTTGATCGTCTTTACGAAACCGTCGACCAAGGTGTTCGAAAACCGCACGAGTCGCAACTACTTTTGCACGGGGACTGTTTGATGCCGCCTATCCCCTTCCGTGCACGGGCCTTAGGAACACCTACGGAATACACCGCACCGGGAGCAGGGTATTCCGTTTCCCCAATGCTTAAGATGCGAGACATCTCTGAAAATCGGCGGGATAAGGACACTACTCTAGACGATTGGGCTAACACTGACTAGGGGGCATCGCAGTAACGGCAATGGACCTTCAACACTTATCTGGTAAAGCACAATGAGAAATGGACATCTCAGACCCAGAGTCTCCCCCATCCACAATCTATGATAGGGCGATTGAGTGGAGGTGTCCAACGAACCAGCGCCTTACCTTTTTGGGAGCAAGCAGCGATTGCGCCACCATTGCACCAAGACACCCATCCACCAGACGCCAGAAATTTCTCCGATGCAATTCACAGAAGTGAGAGCAACGAGCGTGTCAAGGTCAACTGAAATTCCTCAAACAAGATACTTTAGAATAGCTCATGTTCCATATAGATTCAGATAAAATCTGGAGAAAATCCCGACCTGACGGAGAGAAACCCAGCGGCTTGCAAGTCCTGTTGCTAGTGGTCAAAGACCCCGGTGAGGGAACGAAACCGTCCCCAGACAAGTGCGGGGCCCCCACACAAAGCTTTTAGAACTCCTCGGCGTGACCTGGTGGGGAGCTTCAACAAGTATCCTATGCGAAAAAGGGGGTGACCTCCAAGATTTTGCCGAACATCCACCCCATGAAGCCATCAATTCACGGGAAATTTCTCAATCACACTCCTATGGATGCGGTGGCTTCCACAAAAATCTGCATCACTAATGACAAGACGGACCGCCCACGTAACCACATGTTCGGATTTCAGAGTTCTTTACTCTGGGTTTTAAGAAAATTACATAAAACCATGTAATCCTATGAAGACTGGAACGAACTCCAATATATGGGATGCTACACGCAAAACTACCGGACTAGTCAAAACCGATCAGCACGAGCGACAGCTCGCCTGGAACACCGCGCTCATTCCGGGGACATAGCCCCCGCCGACGACAATGTGTTGGGACAAAATATATCTCTCCTTATAGGGAAGTAATGGGCAAAGTACGCTAGTGATCTGGATTGCACCGTGCCTTCTTAGTCGGACGGCTCCTGGGCCATCATCTCAGTTCCCTTCGACCGGGACACATCACGCGGTGGTCATTTGAAGGCGTGTAGAAATGCGTCGGCCAGATCATTTGTCGGCACATGGTCTCAGCGGAATCCGACGCACCCGTATTCGTAACATTCGAAACGGCCGAGATGACGGGCAACCGCAGCTCATCAAAAACGCTGCTAAGCCTACAAATCCAGTATTACAGCCCGTCCTTTGGAGATCAAATGGCATTCAACCCGCCGGAAAAATTCAGCGTACCGCGGTCGATCTAATTCTAACATGCATTCCTGGGTTAGCCGCTGTAATCGGTCCGAGAGCGTCCGAGGGTTCAACCATGGCTACAGCAGTTCCCCAAACCGTCGCGGACCCATCCGCAACTCCTGTAAAATCACCTTAACAGTGACATCGGTCACCAGGGATGCCGCCCGCTGAATCGCGCAAATAATGAACGCGTCCCAGCTCATCAACGAGCGTAGGCGAAAGCGATCTGCCAACCCTAGTGCGGCGCCCCCGCTACAAACCCCAACTGGACCAATGCGGTAAGCCAGGTGACCGCTGAACCGGATAGATGCCATTGATGCTCAAGCGCATCAGTGACTGCCGAGGCACTAAACCAGACACTCATAGCCAACAGTTCAGCCAGAATGATCCGCCCGCGTACTGTCCATCGGGAAGCCTGAGGCCGTTCCCCTCGTCGTATCGGGTCATTTCGATGGCTCCTCCTAGGTCTTTCCTGTTCATCGTGACGCTTGACACTATAATACTATACAATGTATATTATTACTGTTCACCCATCAATCGCGGATGAAAATCGGTAACCAACAAGACCAGGAGGTATCTATTAGTAATGAACACTTTTGTGGTGACCGCAACGGACACGACATTCGAGACCATGATTCACAAGGCCACCCATCCGGTGATCGTGGATTTTTGGGCGGCGTGGTGCCAGCCCTGTCTTCGCGTTAGCCCTCTCCTCGAGGCACTGGCCCAAGAACGCACCGACGCGTTAACGGTAGCTAAAGTCAATGTGGATGAGGAACCGGAATTGGCCCGCCGCTTTGGTATCCAAAGCATTCCCACCTTGATTCGATTCGATGAAGGGAAAGAGACCCACCGTGTCGTAGGGGTCTATCCAAAAACCCATTTGATGGCCCGTTTGGGCTTGAAGGACTAAATTGTCCTGGCGCAATACGGAAGAGCACTTAGATGGGATCCGGCCGAAGGAAACACCTCAATTGATTAAAGCCGCCCCCGCGAAAATTCTTTCGAACAACCTAGTGGGGCGCATGCTGTTCGGGTAGCGCATCCCGTGGCCTGAGTGCAATAAACACCCATGAATGGGAATTGGCTAATTTTTTGAGCCGTCGGCGACTTGTGCTCCCAACTTGCCTTCGCGACATGGGAACGCGGGTAGGTCACTCGGTTTCCATAGAATGAAAGGAGGGAATCCCCATGCGAGTAGGGTTAATCGTTCCCATGCACACCCCTCCGACTGGAGGCAATCTCATCTCGGCCCAACGGCTACAGGCAGGTCTGACCCAACTGGGCATATCCTCGACGATTGAAAGTTTACACTCGCCTCTTCCCCCCTATGATATCTATCATGCATGGAATGCCGTACAAACCGGGCAGGCATTGATACAACAGGGCATTAACCCCCAAAAAATTCTGATCACGTGGACCGGTACGGATGTCTGGGGAGACTGGGTCGATGACAGTGTGGCGATTCGCCAACATTTGCACGCCATTGAACATCACGTCGTGTTTACTCCTATCATCCAAAGGCGCCTTCTGCAGGACGCCCCCGAATGGGCCCCTCGGGTACAGGTGATTCCGCCTTCGGTGGATGAAACCCTGTTTTTCCCTTCCGCAGGGAAGACGTCGCGCGACAATTTGTTGATTGTCATGGCGGGGGGCATTCGGTCGGTTAAACGCAACGCCTGGGCGATCACTTTGGTCGAGCAGGCTCGTCAGGCCCTGGGACTGAATCTGCGTCTTGCGCTATTGGGTCCCGTTCGCCAGGAGGACGAATGGCGCCGGGTGCTGAACAGTACCCAAGATAGGCCCTGGGTGCAAGTGGTTGGGGAAGTGCCTAAAACAGGCATGGCTGACTGGTATCGGCAGGCCGGCATCGTGCTCAACACCAGTCACATTGAAGGTGTGTCCAATGCTTTGATGGAGGCCATGGCGTGCGGCTCCCTCATTCTAGCGACAAACATTCCGGGAAATCGCTATCTAATTGATCCACAAAAGACCGGGTTAGTGTTTGAGAGTGATCGAGATTTCGTGCAGGCCGTCGGTTGGGTATTTTCCCATCCCATAGAAGTGGAACAATTGCGCCACCATGCGCGTCAGCGAATTGTCTCGCAGCATCGCTCGGAGCACGAAGCCCAACGGTATGTCACACTCTATCGTGAAGCCCTCCAAAGCAAGCCCTCATGGATGGCAACCCCCATGCGATCCCGGCATTTGGAAATGAAAACGGGGACCAACTCCAGATCGCCCCTCTAGTGACTACCGCTTTCAGAGCTCTGTAATATTTTTTGGTCCGCATCTCGACAATGGGCGGTAGGTGTTTTTGGTACACGACTCGTTCCCCCCGAAAGCCCGTTCGTAAATACTCCACGGCGGATAACCATGGGAAACATCCCGCTGGCGTACCCAAAACTTATGGCGGTCAAGGGAGCGAGGCCCCCTTACTCTGACGTGATACTCATGGCAGGCAGAGCCCATTCGACTAGCGCGGCAAACAGGCTGACGGCAAGCAACACCCAAAAAACATGGTGAATGCTTAGATATAATCCTTGTCGCACATACTGTGCCGCATGGTTGGACAACGAGTGCAAACGAGTGCCAGAAACGAGTTCGGATGCGGTGAGGTGCCGTGGCCACTGGTGGGATAAGGACCTCGGAGGATGGCGAAGCCAACCGAGGAGAAATCCATTAACCAGCGTCCCAAATACCGCGACGCCCACTGCACTCCCGACCGTGCGAGTGAAGAGATTGCTGCCCGTTACCACTCCGCGTTGGTTCCACGGCACGGACGATTGGACGGCGATTAAGAGAGGTGTTGAAGTCAAGCCTAGCCCCGCGCCCATCCACAATGAAGCTGCTGCGGCTTGCCAGGGAGCCGCGTGCACGGACAGCGCCAAAAACACCAGGCTGGCGCTAATCATCAATCCCGAACCGATTAACGCCGTCGTGCGAAATCCTCTGGTGAGATACAATTTACCGGATAGTGCTGAGGCGAGTGGCCATCCGACGGACATGGCACCCAGAGCGAATCCTGCCACTAATGGTGTGCTACCCAATCCTCTTTGAACAAACGTTGGGAGATAAGAACTGAGTCCTAACGAAATGACACCTACAATCAAACTAACGAGATTGGCCAATCCGATAAAGCGTCTACGAAACACCCAGACTGGCAGAATGGGTTCGCTCGTGCGGGCTTCATAAACATAAAACATGACAAGCGCACTTAGGCTGAGAGTAAAAATGACCAGGCTGGGCCAAGCACTCCACGACCAGGCGACGCCTCCTTCCAATAATCCCACAATCAGGGCTCCAGTGCCCACTAATAGCAACACCGCGCCTCCGATGTCAATGGAGTGGGCTTGGAGTGTTACGCGCTCCTGCAGATAGCGTCCAATCACCCAGAATGCGCCGATGCCGATGGGGATATTGATATAGAAGATCCAGTGCCATGACGCATACTGCACCAGGATTCCCCCGAGGGCTGGCCCCATCATGGATGCAATGCCCCAGGCACTCGATAAATAACCTTGCATTTTTGCGCGCTCCTGCATGGTATATAAGTCGCTGATGACGGTGGTGGACATAGGAACGATGGCTGCGGCACCAATGCCTTGAATACCCCTGAACACGATAAGTTCGATCATGCTCTGGGAAAGGCCGGATAGCGCCGAACCGACCAGAAACACGATAATGCCGAAAAGCAATATCGGTTTTCGCCCGTATAAATCGGCTAATTTTCCATAAATCGGCACCATGACAGCTTGAACCAGCAAATAAATGGAAAACACCCAAGGGAAAAGCGAAAATCCTCCCAAATCACGCACTATTGTCGGAATGGCGGTCGCGACAATCGTTCCATCCATGGCAGCCAGTGCCATCGTCAGCATTAATCCCACCATAATCAACGATCGCGAGGGGACTGGATACTTTGGACCGTTGGGGGTTTTTTTCTGTCTGCTAGTCTCCACGCTCTGTAGGTCCTCCTGCACTTCTTTCGTCTGAAAAATACCTCCCATTAAAAAACAAGAGTGAGACAACGACTATTTGGGAGCCTCGAGCCAGCAATCAGATCAAGATCAACGGGCGTGTTTTAGGCTGTCCTTGATGGTGGATGCCATAGGCGCGTCACTTTCGCGACCAAGACTTTTTGACCCGTAGCCATCGTGGTGGGGGTTGTCATTCAGCTGTCCCGACCTTTGTGAAGACTCCCTACTTCTAAAGCCGGAGGTTTCTTGGTTCATTGCGGCGGTGTATGCCTCATCCGCTCCCCGAAGGCTCCCTCCAAGTCCGAAAAGTCTTGTGTTAGCCCACCAAAGCCCGTTGCACGATGTTGTCCGATACATTGCGATCGCGACCATGCCAGGTCTCCCAGTCGGGGCATTGCCATGTTCGGTCCGCCAGGGTTAAATCCGTTTTACGGTCCGAACCCTGCGGCGTCGCACGATCTTGACTCGTAACGTGGGCGCACCCCGGCGACTCCCTCTAGTTCCCTAGTACGTCGTGGCCTGCACGAGGTGATGCCATCCCGCCTCCGCGACACTCTTGGCTAAATGGGAGTTTTACAAGAACCCTTGGGCCTTCCAATCCGCAAAAGTGCTGGGAACACAGGCACTGACCAAGTGCCTGACCGCGTCCCGCTTTTAGTTTGCCACCTGCTCATGGGCTTTCGCGAGAACGGACGGCCTTCTTGCAGCGCCGATCGTTCCCTAAAACTATATAATAGTAAGCATTTGGATGCAACTTTCTCAGCACAAAGGTGGTGAAGCTGGAAAGGAAATTCTCCGGCTGGGGGTATGGCGACCATTCTTTCCTCAAGCCAGTTTCCCCAGTCATGATACACCCGGATTGGTCAAGTCCGCCAAACGTACTCCACCGGTGACGGTTGCCGTTTCCGGCCCAACTCATAGCGGCCGAAGTGATTCACAGTGGCCGTCCCATAAGGACTTAATGCCCGGACTCGGAACTCAAGGTCTGGCCGCCTTGTTGCAGCGTATGCAACCCATGGGTCATCCGAAAGACATTAAAAGAGATGAGGTAGTTGGCCACGAGGTGATTATATTTGATGATCTTGCGCTTCTAAGTCGGCGGGAATTGTCCCTTCCCCACCGAAGAACATCCATCTGGCAAGCCCGCTAAATGCTTCGCTCTTATTCGTCGCCGCTTGAATGGTCGCGCAGAGGTGGCGCAAGGGAAGTTCCGTTCGGACCGCGCGACGAGTTCGCGAAAGGTTTGGTAGAGTTTGATCCTGCGGTGGATCAACGTCATACCTCAAAGCATCGCCGACCGAATCATGTTCCGGCATCACACTCCATTGTGCTCGTCCGATTCCGTTCAAGGCTGGGTGGCCACGGCGTGTTCTTGCGCCACCCACATCACATCGGTATCCTTGGAATCAATCTCTGCCACCGTCTTGTCCAAAAGCCGCCGGCTATAGACGCCAGGTTTTGCAAGGCATAGTTTTCGTATAAACGGGCGCACCTCTGCATGGGGGCAGAACAGCGCGAAGTCAAACGGGCGCTGCATGATCCAAAGTGGGGCGAGCGCCGCCAGAAATTTGCGGACATCCTCGTCCCGGTTGAGGCGGCCGTTTCGGCCATAGCCAAAGCCGCGCACGGTGGCGAAGTGGATAAATTCGGCCAGCACGCCTTGCGAAATGACCGGACAAAAGAACGGCGCGGCTCGCAGCCGGCTTCGTCGATTGCCGCCACCTGGTTTGACTAACGCACCACAAAATACGGTCTTATCAAGGATCTCGCTGCCCCATACCCGCACTCCCGATTACAGTTGCGTGACGTAATCGCGGAACATGGGCTCAAAAAATTCATATTGCCCGCGTCCCACCTTTACGAGAATACCTTGGCTCATGACATAGGTTAAGATCCGACCAACGCGCGCCGGCGAGGCGTTTTGACCATAGGGACGTTCCCCGTGTGCTACTTTTTTAATAAGCTGTTGAGCTCCTTGATGTTCACTAAGGCTCCCCCACAGCTCCTCAAAGGCCCGCATGAGGCTCTGGAGAGCCCGCTGGTACGCGATTTCCAGCACCGTCAGGCTCACCACCTGACTCTCCATCTCCATGAGCACATAATAAACTTCGGAGGCCACTAACATGGTATCTTGGGGGTGCGCCCCGGTGAGTTTCAAAAGGACTCCTACCTCCGCCGGTGTAATCGAGATCCCCCGCTCCGAGAATTTTCGGACCAAGTAGTCGGACCATGCATCGGGAGGGATTTCCGGGACGGGAAGAGACACCGCATAGCGAAAAAACGCCTCATTTCCCTGGGAAAACAATCGAGCTAGCAAGGTCGGTTTCGATCCAAGAAAAAGACAACTGATATGCGGCTTTTCCTGAAGATGGCTCCGGAGAATCTTGTGAAGATTGGTGTCAATCCGGGACAGTTCTTGAAATTCATCGAAGACCAGAATGACTCGGCTGTTCGAAGCGCGGATCAGTTTATCCGTAATCCCTAACGATTCTTCGAGCAATTCCATGTCGGACCCTTGGCGTCGAGCAAATGACATGCCCAACTCAATGCCCTGTACCGAAAGACGCACCTCGGTTTGTGCGGCGCTGCGAACCATGTCCCGGAGTTTTTCCACCGTGCGCTGTACTCCGGTCCGATTTTCTAAGAGGGTGTTGGCCAGGCGTTCTGCCAATTCCCGCACCGAGGTAATGCCGAACATGTCCACCAGCGCCACATCATGCCCCTCGCGACGCAAGCGTCGCAACACCTCTAAGGCCAATGACGTTTTTCCGATGCGCCTCGGTCCTGCGAGTAAAATGTTCTGGCCATCACTTAATCGCCGCGTGAGTCCTTCCAGAAATAATTCGCGATCAATGATGTCATCTTCCGACACGGGACCACCTACCGGAAAGTAACGGTTCACCTTCATCCCCCCGTCTAATTATAACGTAGAATGAATGTATTTATACCGCATGATGATATAAGTGACACAAAAAACAGGCGTCGAACTAGAAAGAGGCCTTACCGCAGTGCCGCCGCAGGAAATACAAGAGAGACTACGGACAGCTTCAGAACCTGGGGGACATTTCTCAAATAATCGTCTTCCGGTAGAAGTGTTTTCGCCTATTCGTTCGTCAGCGGATGGACCATTTGTACCAAGCGACACGCTGTGAGCGATGCCCGACGATGGCTTTAACACCCGCCTATTGCCACATGTGTGGGCCGAGGACAGCTTGCACATGGGACTCGGCACACAAGCCAACGCAAAGCTCCCGGAGGTGAGGAGCCCCGCAATCCCAAGATGCCAGACTCAGAGACCGGAGCGATCGCGAACCTGAATGGTCTGTTCTTGGCGGAAGACGATAAAGTAAGGTTCGGGGTCAACGCATGTTCAACGGTCGAGAGATAGAGCGCATCATAGAGGCCTACGTCGGAAAAAATTGTCGCTTCCGATTTTCGCCTTGCCGTGATACGTTTGGATCTCGTGCACGACATTTAACCTAAAGGGATATCGATTATCCACTTCCTCCGGTGGGTCTAGGGCCTTTGAGTGTCCATCCCCCATAGCCTATCCCCACCGCAAGGCAAGGCAGGACCTACCGCACTATCGACACCACATCCAGCCATCGGAAATCCGTCGGAGTCATGCATCAAAGGGTCCTTTATGCGCAACCTTCTCGAATGAGCCCGATTAGAGAGAACCGATCAAGCCCACATGCTCTAGGAGAGGCCGTGACGCGACCGCAATTGCGCCACTGATTCATAATCATCCTGCCAGAGATGGGGTTCGCCATCGAGTAATTGGATGAGATGCCAAAATTCCGCCCACTCTGCGCGGCGCTGGCACTCCACGGCGCTATCCCCGCTAGCACTGTCCAGCAATTCCGCGTCTGGCCACAACGACGGCACATCAAAGTAATGGGTCAGGAAGTAATCAATAGCGTCTGCCGTGTTCATAAAACGCACAGAAGCGATCCATTCTGAAGCCCTGAGTTCGAATGCCACGATCCCGCCACTCCGTGGCAACAAACGCCAGGGGCCCAAGACCGTCGCACCATCCACCGCACCCCACCAATCCGGGAATCCGATTAACCGTCCAAAATCTTCTAATGAAAGAACATCCACCGTCACATGATACACAGAACATGCCCCCTTTTCTTTCCTTCTACCGTGCGTTCTCGCCGTTAAGACGGCGCACTGCCTGCCACCCACGGTCGGTTAAGGCCCAAATACCCCGGGCAGGACTTTCGATCAAGCCCAATCGTTGCAACTGATCTTTGGCCCACCGGACGCGGTACGGCCAGAGCCATTGCGCGCGATGCTGGTTGGGTCCCGAGATTACAGTGAATTGCCGCTGCTGGGCTTCGGGCGATAACTGAAAGTGATGCGCTAAAACCTCGTAAACCGTCAGGCCATTGACGCGTTCTGACGGTCGGCAACGTCCACCCCGTCGGGCAATCTCGCACAATAAGGGTGCGTGGGTGTCATCGTATTTGGGGTACATCAAAATACACCTCCTAAAGGTTTCGGTGTTTCCACGATATTTTCTTGGGCATAAGCAGGTTTTGTCACAACGCAGTCGTGAGGCGCAGGCCCGTAAGATCCCCGAGTGGAACTTTATGGCCCGCTTCATACTCTTTTCTTCGCCATCAGCGGGTTTCGTCACAACGCACGCAGGGACCGCCCACCTCCCGG